>NZ_CP045644.1:2235000-2866635 GCF_009498455.1 Variovorax paradoxus
GACGAAGGACGTGATAGCCTGCGATAAGCTTCGGGGAGCTGGCAAATTAGCTTTGATCCGGAGATTTCCGAATGGGGAAACCCACCTGCAAAGGTATCGCATGATGAATACATAGTCATGCGAGGCGAACCGGGTGAACTGAAACATCTCAGTAGCTCGAGGAAAAGACATCAACCGAGATTCCGAAAGTAGTGGCGAGCGAAATCGGAAGAGCCTGTTAGTGATAGCACAAGACATAACGGAACAGCTTGGAAAGGCTGGCCATAGCGGGTGATAGCCCCGTACGTGAAATGACCTGTGTGGTACTGAGCTAACGACAAGTAGGGCGGGACACGAGAAATCCTGTCTGAATATGGGGGGACCATCCTCCAAGGCTAAATACTCATCATTGACCGATAGTGAACTAGTACCGTGAGGGAAAGGCGAAAAGAACCCCGGGAGGGGAGTGAAATAGATCCTGAAACCGCGTGCTTACAAAAAGTAGGAGCCTCGTAAGGGGTGACTGCGTACCTTTTGTATAATGGGTCAGCGACTTACATTCAGTGGCAAGGTTAACCGAATAGGGAAGCCGTAGAGAAATCGAGTCCGAATAGGGCGATCAGTCGCTGGGTGTAGACCCGAAACCAAGTGATCTATCCATGGCCAGGATGAAGGTGCCGTAACAGGTACTGGAGGTCCGAACCGACTAGTGTTGCAAAACTAGCGGATGAGCTGTGGATAGGGGTGAAAGGCTAAACAAACTTGGAAATAGCTGGTTCTCTCCGAAAACTATTTAGGTAGTGCCTCAAGTATTACCATCGGGGGTAGAGCACTGTTTTGGCTAGGGGGTCATGGCGACTTACCAAACCAAGGCAAACTCCGAATACCGATGAGTACAGCTTGGGAGACAGAGCACCGGGTGCTAACGTCCGGACTCAAGAGGGAAACAACCCAGACCGCCAGCTAAGGTCCCTAAAATTGGCTAAGTGGGAAACGAAGTGGGAAGGCTAAAACAGTCAGGATGTTGGCTTAGAAGCAGCCATCATTTAAAGAAAGCGTAATAGCTCACTGATCGAGTCGTCCTGCGCGGAAGATGTAACGGGGCTAAGCCAGTTACCGAAGCTGCGGATTTGCAATTTATTGCAAGTGGTAGGAGAGCGTTCTGTAAGCCTGTGAAGGTGCGTTGTAAAGCGTGCTGGAGGTATCAGAAGTGCGAATGCTGACATGAGTAGCGTTAAAGGGGGTGAAAAGCCCCCTCGCCGTAAGCGCAAGGTTTTCTACGCAACGTTCATCGGCGTAGAGTGAGTCGGCCCCTAAGGCGAGGCAGAGATGCGTAGCTGATGGGAAACAGGTCAATATTCCTGTACCGATTGTTAGTGCGATGTGGGGACGGATCTTAATAGGTCATCCAGTTATTGGATTATTCTGGTTTAGTTGGATGTAGGCGTGCATTAGGCAAATCCGGTGCACATATACCGAGGCCAACGATCGAGCGGACTTGTCCGTGAAGTGACTGAACGAGGTTCCAGGAAAAGCCACTAAGCTTCAGCTAACAACGACCGTACCGCAAACCGACACTGGTGCGCGAGATGAGTATTCTAAGGCGCTTGAGAGAACTCAGGAGAAGGAACTCGGCAAATTGACACCGTAACTTCGGAAGAAGGTGTGCCCTATTAGTGTGTAGTGAACAACGAAGCATGAATGGGTTGCAAAAAATCGGTGGCTGCGACTGTTTATTAAAAACACAGCACTCTGCAAACACGAAAGTGGACGTATAGGGTGTGACGCCTGCCCGGTGCTGGAAGATTAAATGATGGGGTGCAAGCTCTTGATTGAAGTCCCAGTAAACGGCGGCCGTAACTATAACGGTCCTAAGGTAGCGAAATTCCTTGTCGGGTAAGTTCCGACCTGCACGAATGGCGTAACGATGGCCACACTGTCTCCTCCTGAGACTCAGCGAAGTTGAAATGTTTGTGATGATGCAATCTCCCCGCGGAAAGACGGAAAGACCCCATGAACCTTTACTGTAGCTTTGTATTGGACTTTGAACAGATCTGTGTAGGATAGGTGGGAGGCTTTGAAGCAGGGTCGCTAGATCTTGTGGAGCCAACGTTGAAATACCACCCTGGTGTGTTTGAGGTTCTAACCTAGGTCCATTATCTGGATCGGGGACAGTGCATGGTAGGCAGTTTGACTGGGGCGGTCTCCTCCCAAAGCGTAACGGAGGAGTTCGAAGGTACGCTAGTTACGGTCGGACATCGTGACGATAGTGCAATGGCATAAGCGTGCTTAACTGCGAGACTGACAAGTCGAGCAGATGCGAAAGGACATAGTGATCCGGTGGTTCTGTATGGAAGGGCCATCGCTCAACGGATAAAAGGTACTCTGGGGATAACAGGCTGATACCGCCCAAGAGTTCATATCGACGGCGGTGTTTGGCACCTCGATGTCGGCTCATCTCATCCTGGGGCTGTAGCCGGTCCCAAGGGTATGGCTGTTCGCCATTTAAAGAGGTACGTGAGCTGGGTTTAAAACGTCGTGAGACAGTTTGGTCCCTATCTTCCGTGGGCGCTGCAGATTTGAGGAAGCCTGCTCCTAGTACGAGAGGACCGGAGTGGACACACCTCTGGTGTATCGGTTGTCACGCCAGTGGCATTGCCGAGTAGCTAAGTGTGGAAGAGATAACCGCTGAAAGCATCTAAGCGGGAAACTCGTTTCAAGATGAGATCTGCCGGGGCCTTGAGCCCCCTAAAGAGTCGTTCAAGACCAGGACGTTGATAGGTCAGGTGTGGAAGCGCAGTAATGCGTTAAGCTAACTGATACTAATTGCTCGTGCGGCTTGACCCTATAACTTTGATCAATCTGATCAAGGTGTTATGCCAAGTTGACGCATTCAAAATAATTCGCCAAAAGCTGATTCCAAACTCTATGAATTCGTTTGATTGATCGTGTGATCAGTCAGACAACCCTTTATGCCTGATGACCATAGCGAGTTGGTACCACTCCTTCCCATCCCGAACAGGACAGTGAAACGACTCAGCGCCGATGATAGTGCGGGTTCCCGTGTGAAAGTAGGTCATCGTCAGGCTCTTACAGCCCAGAAAACCCCAGTCAGCAATGACTGGGGTTTTTTGCTTTGCGCGACGCAAAGACAAAGAACACGCAAAGCACGAGCAAGCGAATAGACGGACAAAGAAAAAGCGCCAACTCGAAAGAGATGGCGCTTTTTTATTGGAGCAAACAACCGCCAATCAGGCGTTCCGAACTCCTAAAGCATCGGATTGTGCTGCGCCAGCGGCAATCAGCTCTGCCAACAGATCCTCAGTCAGGGCTGCCAGCGTCTCACCAGCAAAGAATCGAGCCCGAATCCGCTCGAAATACAGCGTCCCGCCAACCCACTCAGCCCAATCCGCTCGCGACACCGCATGCAGCTCCAGCAGCTTGAACTTCATCAGCACCTTCATCGCATGGCGCGCGTGCTTTACCGGGTCTCGCTGCAAGCCAGCTAAACGCCGGCGCGCAGTTTGCAAGGCACGGTCGACGTCGCCAAAGACTCCTCCATGGCCTGGAATCACATGCAAAGGCGTCAGCTTCTCGATCAAATCGAGCGTCGCGGCGATATCTCCGAACGAGGGCTCGCCCATCAGTTCAGGAAAGGCGATGCCAAAGCCGTTTTCCCAGAGTGAATCCGCAGAAATCAGGGTCCGCGACACTGGATCGAACAGAATCACCGAGTGCGAATCGTGGCCCGGAGCGCCGTGCACTTGCCACGCCCTGCCTCCCAAGAGGCATTCGGTGCCTGGCTCGAGCAGCCCGGTGAAGCCAAAACGAGGGCAAGTCTGCCCTGTCGCAAGAAAACTCAGACCCTGCGCATCCCACCGCTCGACCAACGGCGCCTCGCCAGGTGGAATGTCCGTTCGCAGTGACGGATAATGCTGCTGCAAAGCCGCGTTCCCCCCGCAGTGATCGCTGTGCAGATGCGTGTTCAGCACCCGATCGAGCGGACGCTCTCCAAGAACGGATTCCACCAGTGCCAGCGTCTGATCGGCATGCGTGGCATACCCCGTGTCGACCAGCGCCGTTTCCTCTGCCCCGACGAACAGGATGTTGTTCGACGACAGCCAGCCCCGCTCGAACACGACGACATTCGCCGGCAGTCCGGCGCTGGCTTCCCCGTGATGCGCTACGGGCTCAGGCACCGGCACCGGCGCTGGTGCGCAGCTCGCGCCGCAGGATCTTCCCCACGTTGGTCTTGGGCAGCGACTCGCGGAACTCGATGTGCTTCGGCCGCTTATAGCCGGTCAGTTGTCCGTTGCAGTACTGGAGCACGGCGTCTTCCGTCAACGTCGGGTCCCTGCGGACCACGAAGACCTTGATGGCTTCGCCTTGCTTTTCGTCCGGCACGCCGACGGCCGCGCATTCGACCACCCCCGGGCACAGCGAGATCACGTTCTCCAACTCGTTCGGGAACACGTTGAAACCGCTCACCAGGATCATGTCCTTCTTGCGATCGACGATCCGGCTGTAGCCGTCTTCCTGCATCACGGCGATGTCTCCGGTGCGCATGAAGCCGTCGGCTGTGAAGGCCGCCGCTGTTTCGGCGGGCTGGTTGTAGTAGCCGGTCATCACGTTCGGGCCCTTGATGCAGAGCTCGCCCGCCTGGCCGATCGGAAGCGATTGGCCTTCATCGTCCTTGATCGCGATCTCAATGCTCGGCAACGGCAGGCCAATGGTGCCCGTGAACTTCGTGTTCGACACCGGGTTGTTGGTGCCGATCGCGCAGGTCTCGCTCATGCCCCAGCCTTCGATCATCGGGCAGCCGGTGGCCTCGAACCACTTGCGCGCCGTGCCTTCGGAGGCGGCCATTCCACCGGCCTGAGATACGAAGAGCGTAGAGAAATCGACCGTCTTGAACTCCGGGTGCATCAGCAGCGCATTGAACAAGGTGTTCACCGCCGGCAGCATGTGGAAGGGCCGCTTCTTCAACACCGCGACGAACTTGTTGAAGTCGCGAGGGTTCGGGATCAGCGTCATGTGCGAGCCCTGGCGAATCACGAGCAGGCACAGCGTCAACGCGAAGATGTGATACAGCGGCAGCGCCGCGATGCTGTTGACCTTCGCCAGGTCGCCGGCCCGCGACAGCGCGGGTGTGAACCAGGCTTCGGCCTGCAGCGTGGCGGCCACGATGTTGCGATGGGTCAGCACCGCGCCCTTCGACAAGCCGGTGGTGCCGCCCGTGTACTGCAGGAAGGCGATGGAGTCGAGCGTGCTCTGATCGGGCCCGAGCGTGCGCCCGCGGCCTTCGGCAATCGCCTGCTTGAACGGTGTGACCGTGCGGCCTTCGCTCAACGGCAGCTTGTAGGGCGGCACCATCTTGGCCAAGTGGCGCACGGCCACCGTGATCCACGTGCCGTACAGCCCGCCGAGCAGGTCACCCATCGCGGTCATCACCACGTGCTTGACCGGCGTGCGCTCGATCACCTGCTCGAGCGTGGCGGCAAAGTTCTCGAGGATGACGATGGCCGTCGCGCCGGAGTCCTTGAGCTGGTGCTCCAGTTCGCGCGCCGTGTACAGCGGATTGACGTTGACGCAGGTGTAGCCCGCGCGCAGCACGGCGCACATCGTGACCGCGAACTGCGGCACGTTGGGCAGCATGATCGCCACCCGCGCGCCGGGCTCAAGGCCCCGCGACTGCAGCCAAGCACCCATCGCCTTCGAGAGCGTGTCGAGTTCGCCGTACGACATCCACCGCTCCATGCAGACCGAGAACGGCCGGTCCTTGTAGCGGCCGAAAGCCTCATCGAACATGTGAGGCAGGGAGCGGTACTGCTCCGGGTGAATCTCGTGCGGCACGCCGGCCGGATAGTTCTGTTGCGCGGATGTCTGCATGCAAGCTCCTTTGGCGCGGATTGTGGGAGCCAATGCCTCCCACCCGCCAGCGGGCTTGTCCTAGGGACGCATGCCGGGTGTCGCGCAGGCGATAGTCGCCGTGCGCGCCCGCGTCACTGCGATGCCGATCAGGCGTTGCCGGATTCGCCCGGCAGCAGCACGCCGGCCGGGATGTCGGGCTCGACTTCGAGCGCGCGGTACAGCGGCGTGAAGTCGGGTGCCGTGAGATCGAAGAGCTGCGCGAAGTTCTCGATCACGAAGTAGTTGGCCTGGTAGGTGTCGATCTTGTATTGCGTGCGCATGGTGCGCAGCAGGTCAAGCGGCAGGCGGTGCGGCTCGGGGCTGCGCACCGCGTGCTGCAGTTCGCCGACCGAACTCAGGATGCCGGCACCATAGGCGCGCAGGCCCTCGGGTTGGCGGATCAGTCCGAACTCGACCGTGTACCAATACAGCCGCGCCAGCTTCTCGCCGGCACCCAGCTCGTGCGCCTTCATGCCGCCCTGGCCGTAACGCTGCACGTAGTCGGCGAAGGTCGGGTCGAACAGCATCGGCACGTGGCCGAACAGGTCGTGGAACACGTCGGGCTCGACGATGTAGTCGAACTCTTCGGGCTTGCGGATCCAGTCGGTCACCGGGAACTTGCGGTTCGCCAGCAGCGTGAAGAAGGGCAGTTCGGGAATCAGCCCCGGCACCGCGACGATCTCCCAGCCAGTGGCACGGTGCAGGCGCTCGTTGAGTTCCTCGAAGCGCGGGATGCGGTCCTTCACGCCGAGCAGCGGCAGCGCCTGGATGAAGGCGTCGCAGGCCAGGCCCGGCAGCTGCGCGGCCTGGCGTTCGTACAGCCGCTTGTAGGTGTCGTGGTCGGCCGCCGTGTAGCTGGCCCAGTCCTGCGGGCAGGTGTAGTCGGCTTGCACCGAACCGCCGCGCGAGTAGTCGCCGCGCGGCGGGCGATCGGATGCGCCATAGACGGCGGGAGTGACAACGGCGGCGAGGGTGTCCATGGGGCGGTTCGATTTCTCGGGTTATTTGAGCCAGCGGTCCATCACGCGCTGGAAGTCGCCGCCGGCTTGCTGCAGGTGCAGCCATTGGTCGACATACGATTTGAAAGCCACGTCGTCGCGCGGCAGCATCCAGGCCATCTCGCCGTACTGCAGCGGCTTGTCGGGGTTCACCGCACACAGCCCGGGCTTGAGCTTCTGCTGCGTGATGGCCTCGGCCGATTCGGTGACGAACACGTCGGCGCGGTTGGCCAGAATCTCGTCGAAGATCGTGACGTTCTCGCCGTGCAGCGTGAGCTTGGCTTGCTTGAAGTTGGTGCGGGCAAAGCGTTCGTTGCTGCCGCCCGGGTTGAAGATCACGCGCGTCGACGGCTGGTCGATGGCCGCCACGCTCTGGTACTTGGCCACGTCGGCGCAGCGCGCAATGGGCGTCTTGCCGTTGACCATGTAGGGCGCGCTGAAGAAGGCGCGCTTCTGGCGGTCGGTGGTCACCGACACGCCGCCCACGGCGATGTCGCATTTGCCCGCAGCCAGGTCGGGCAGCAGGTTGGCCCAGGTCGTCTTGACCCACTCGGGCTGGGCGCCGAGGCTGGCGCTGAAGCCCGCCATCAGGTCGACGTCGATGCCTTCGAACGAGGCGTCGGCCTTCTGGAAGCTGAAGGGCCGGTAGTCGCCCGGCGTGCAGATGCGCAGCACCGCCGCCTTCTGCACCGTGTCCAGGTGCGAAGCAGCCAGGCCGGCCGCGGGCGGCGCCGAGGCGCAGCCCGAGAGCACGACCGCAGCGGCGGCTGCCGCGACAAGGGAAGTGACGACAGTCGAAGAAGACGCGTGGCGCATGCCGGGCTCCAGGGCAGTGGTGAAGCGCCTTATTTTGCGGCGCTCAGCACGCCACGGCGCATCTGGTCGAGCTCGATGCTCTCGAACAGCGCCTTGAAGTTGCCGTTGCCGAAGCCGTCGTCGCCCTTGCGCTGGATGAACTCGAAGAAGATCGGGCCCAGCTGGTTCTCGCTGAAGATCTGCAGCAGCAGCGCGTCCTTCTTGCCGTCGATCAGGATCTTGCGTTTCTTCAGCTCGGCCACGCTTTCGCCGTGCTCGGGAATGCGCTTGTCGATCAGCTCGTAATACGTGTCGATGGTGTCCAGCAGCGTCACGCCGTTGGCGCGCAGCGCGTCGACGCTCTCGTACAGGTTGTCCGAGCCCATGGCGATGTGCTGGATGCCCTCGCCCTTGTACATGTCCAGGTACTCCTGGATCTGGCCGGCCTGTTCCTTGCCCTCTTCGTTGATCGGGATGCGGATCTTGCCGCAGGGGCTGGTCATGGCCTTGCTCTTCACGCCCGTCACCTGGCCTTCGATGTCGAAGTACTTCACTTCGCGGAAGTTGAAGAGCTTCTCGTAGAAGTTGGCCCACACGTCCATGCGGCCGCGATACACGTTGTGCGTCAGGTGGTCGATGTAGGTCAGGCCGTTGCCCTTGCGCGTGAGCGCGTCCTGCGACGACACGCCCGGCAGCGCCTCGAAGTCCACGTCGTAGAAGCCGATGTTGCCGATGTCGCCCGGCTGCGCGCCGTTCTTGCCGGGCCAGCGGTCGACCAGGTAGATCAGGCTGTCGCCGATGCCCTTGATGGCGGGAATGTTCAGCTCGCCCGGGCCGGCCTTGTCGGCGAAGCCCCAGGCGCCCAGCGCGGTGGCGCGCTCGTAGGCCTGCTTGGCGTCCTGCACGCGGAAGGCGATGGCGCACACGCTCGGGCCGTGCTCGCGCGCGAAACGCTGGGCGAACGAATCGGGTTCGGCGTTCAGGATGAAGTTGATCGTGCCCTGGCGGTACAGCAGCACGTTCTTGTGGCGGTGCTTGGCGATGGCCACGAAGCCCATGCGCTCGAACACCTGGCCCATCGCGACCGGATCGGGTGCCGCGTATTCGATGAATTCGAAGCCGTCGGTGCCCATCGGGTTCTCCCAGGGCGTGAAGGCGGGGGCGTCGGCGTGGCTCATGGGTGCTGTCTCCGAAAAGTGGGGAAGTTGTGCAGAAAGGAAAACAATGGCCCGGATTCGGGCCGTGCTGCACTGTAGGTCGGAAGCCTTTCAGGTTTTCTGCGTTTCTGGGCGCCTTTGATGGCCATGACGCAGTAAAACTGCAAAAATGGCGAAATGGAAGCACTCGACAAGATCGATCGACTCATTTTGCGCATGCTGCAAGCAGACGGCCGCGCCACCTACGACCAGATCGCGGAGCAGGTCAGCCTGTCGCCCAGCGCCGTGCTGCGGCGGGTCAAGCGGCTCGAAGAGCACAAGGTCATCGACCGCTACGTCGCCTTGGTCCAGCCCGAGGCGGTCGGCCTGGGCCTCACGGCCTACCTGAACGTGCGGCTCGAAAAGCACACCGAAAGCCACAAGCGCAACCCCATGGACCTGTTCCGCGCCAGCGTGCAGACCTGGCCCGAGGTGGTCGAGTGCGCCGCGCTCACCGGCGACATGGACTACCTGCTGCGCGTCGTGGTGGCCGACATGGCGCACTACAGCCGCTTCATCATGGACACCCTGCTGAAGCACCCCAGCGTCCAGGACTGCAAGACCAGCTTTGTGCTCGATCGTGTCAAAGCCACAACATCTGTGCCCGTTTAACTACAAATTGGTTGCGGAAAGACCACGGACTCTGGTACCGAGTCACGAATGCGTCCAGAAAGTGTCCTGACGGGCTTGGTGATTAAGGGAAAACCCTTACATTTGAACCATGCTTACCGCCAAGACCCTCCTCAAAGCGTCTCTCGGCCTCGGCTCTTTCCTGAAGGCGCCGATGGTTGAAGCGCAGCCGCGCGCCGTCAGCGCGCCACCGCCTGTCATGGTGCCGATCCGCTCGATCGGCCCGCGCGAACGCGAACGCATCGCGCGCCACCTGCTCGACCTGACTCCGCACGACCGCTACCTGCGCTTCGGCTATGCCGCGGCCGACGAGCAGGTATTGCGCTACGTCGAAAGCCTGGACTTCGATCGCGACGAACTGTTCGGCATCTACAACCGCCGCCTCGACCTGATCGCGATGGCCCACGTCGCCTACGCGCCCGACGACCAGCACAGCGACTGCGCCGAGTTCGGCGTGTCCGTGTCGGCGCACGCCCGCGGCCGCGGTTACGGCGCGCGCCTGTTTGAGCGCGCCGTGGTCGCCGCGCGCAACGAAGGCGTGGGCATGCTCTTCATCCATGCGCTGAGCGAAAACGCCGCCATGCTCAAGATCGCCCGCAACGCCGGCGCGACCGTGGTGCGCAGCGGTTCGGAGTCGGAAGCGCACCTGCAGCTGCCCACCGCCACCTTCGACAGCCGCATGAGCGAAATCGCGCTGGAGCACTACGCCGCGGTCGATTTCGCGCTCAAGAGCCGCGCCAAGCAGTTCTGGGCCTTCCTCGGCAGCCTGCAGGAAGTGCGCAGCGGCATGCGCGAAGCCCGCAGCAAATCGGCTCCTTGAGCGGGCGAGGGCGGCCTATGCCGGCCGGACGGTAGAGCCTGTCATGCGCAATCCGTTATCCTTGCCTTTCTTCAACTCCGCCCTCCCGCAGTGGCCGACCCTCACCCTGAACGCGCTCCCGTTGAACGGGAAGACAAGCGTGGCTTTCTCCAGAAGCTCGCCGAATTCATCCACCCCGGCCCCGATTCACGCGACGAGCTGATCGAAACCCTCGCCGACGCCGAGGACAACGAGGTGATCGGCGCCGAATCGCGCGTGATGCTCGAAGGCGTGCTGCGCATGGCCGACATGACGGCCGGTGACGTGATGGTCGCCGCCCCGCGCATGGACCTCGTGAACATCGACGCGCCCTTCGACGCGTTGCTGCACTCGGTGATCCAGACCGCGCACTCGCGCTTTCCGGTCTACGAGGGCGAAAAAGAAAACATCATCGGCATCCTGCTCGCGAAAGACCTGCTCAAGCTGCAGCGCGCGCCGGGTCTGAACATTCGCGCGCTGCTGCGTCCGGCCACCTTCGTGCCCGAGAGCAAGGGCCTGAACGACCTGCTGCGCGAATTCCGCGGCAACCGCAACCACCTGGCCATCGTCATCGACGAGTTCGGCCGCGTGGCCGGCCTCATCACCATCGAAGACGTGCTCGAGCAGATCGTCGGCGAGATCGAAGACGAGTTCGACATCGCCGAAGACGAGGGCGACATCTTCGGCCTGGCCGACCACACCTACCGCGTCTCGGGTGACACGCCCATCGAGCGCGTGGCCGAGGCCTTCGGCATCGTCTTCAACGAAGAACAGCTGAGCGAAGACTTCGACACCATCGGCGGACTCATCGCGCACGAGATGGGCCACGTGCCCAAGCGCGGCGAACACCACGCCATCGGCGGCTTCGACTTCGTCGTGCTGCACACCAAGGGCGGCGCGGTGCGCTGGTTCCGGGTGTCGCCGGCGCGCGGCGGCGACGCGGCCGACTGATGCCGGCGCCCGCAGCAGCGGCCCCGGCCCGCGTCTCGCCATCCTCTTCCCCTTCCTCCGCTGCCAGCGGGTTCCTGCGCCTGCTCGGCTTCGGCCTGGCGGGTGTGGCGCAAGCCTTGTCGATCGCGTGGCCCGGCGACGGCCGTCCGTTGTGGTGGCTGCAGCTGCTGTCGCTGGCCGGGCTGGTGTGGTTGCTCGACGGCCTCCGCATGCAGGGCGCGGGCTGGCGCCGCGCCGGTCTGCACGGCTGGGTGTTCGCAACCGCGTGGCTCACGGGCAGCTTCTGGTGGCTCTTCATCTCGATGCACACCTACGGCGGACTGCCGGCGCCGCTGGCGGTGATCGCCGTGCTCGCGCTGGCCGCGGCGCTCGGGCTCTACTACGCCGTGGCCTGTGCCTGGTTCGTGGTGCGCGGGCCGACGGGGCGCATCGCGGGCGCCTTGGTGTTCGCGGCGCTGTGGACGCTGGCCGAACTCGTGCGCGGCAGTTGGTTCACCGGCTTTCCCTGGGGCGCGGGCGGCTACGCCCACGTCGATGGCCCGCTGGCTGCGCTGGCGCCGTGGGTCGGCGTGTACGGCATCGGCGCGGCGGCGGCACTGGCCGTGGCGCTGGTTGCGCGACGCCTGCCGCTGCGTGGCGTGGTGCCGACGGCGCTGGCCGCGGTGCTGCTCGCCGTGGTCTTCGTGCTGCCCAACATCGTCTCGCCGCTGCCTGCTGATGCACGCGGCACGCAGGGCACCGCCGGCACGCTGCAGGTCGCGCTGCTCCAGGGCAACATCCCGCAGGACGAGAAATTCATTCCGGGCGGCGGCATCGAAACCGCGCTGCGCTGGTATGCCGAACAGCTGCGCGATGCCAAGGCCCAGCTCGTGGTCACGCCTGAAACCGCGCTGCCGCTGCTGCCGCGCCAGCTGCCCGCCGGCTACCTCGACGCGATCCAGGAGCGCTACGGCCAGCCGGGCGCGCAGCAGGCCGCCATCGTCGGCCTGCCGCTCGGCGACGGGCCCGGCACGTACCGCAACGCCGTGCTGGGCTTCCAGCCCGGCGCGACGCAGCCCTTCACCTACAGCAAGCACCACCTCGTGCCCTTCGGCGAGTTCATTCCGCCGGGCTTTCGCTGGTTCATCCGCATGATGAGCATCCCGCTGGGCGACTTCGAGCGCGGCGGGCTCGCGCAGGCGCCGTTCGTCTGGCAGGGCCAGCGCATCGCGCCCAACATCTGCTACGAAGATTTGTTCGGCGACGAGATCGGCGCGAACTTCCGCGACGAGGCGACCGCACCGACCGTCCTGCTCAACGTCAGCAACATCGCCTGGTTCGGCGACTCGGTCGCCATCGACCAGCACCTGGCCATCTCGCGCATGCGTGCGCTCGAGTTCGCGCGGCCGATGGTGCGTTCCACCAACACCGGCGCCACCGTGGTGATCGATGCCGCGGGCCGCGTCACGCACCAGCTGCCGCGCCTCACGCGCGGCGTGCTCGAAGCGCCGGTCGAAGGCCGACGCGGGCTCACGCCCTTCGCGCGCTGGGTCGCGCCTTTCGGCCTGTGGCCGTTGTGGATCGCGGCGCTTGCGATCGTCGCGCTCGGCGCGGTCTTCTTCCGGCCTGGGCGGCGCTGAATCCCACCGGCGGATACACGTTCGACGTCATCGTCCGTGAAGCACCATCACCGCCCCAAGCCTGCCGCGCCGCCCGCTGCTGACGGCGGGGGCACGCCTCGATCGAGAGGCCCGGTGCTCGAAGTCTTCCTCGCCTTTCTCGCGCTCGGCCTGACCTCCTTCGGCGGCCCGGTGGCGCACCTCGGCTACTTCCGCGCGGAGTTCGTCGAGCGTCGCAAGTGGCTCGACGACAAGAGCTATTCCGACCTCGTGGCGCTGTGCCAGTTCTTGCCCGGACCCGCGAGCAGCCAGGTCGGCATTGCCCTGGGGCTCGGCCGCGCGGGGTGGGGCGGGGCGCTGGCAGCGTGGCTCGGGTTCACGCTGCCGTCCGCCGTGGCGCTTATCCTCTTTGCGGCCGGCGTCACGCATTGGGCGGGTCTTGCCCAATCGGGCGCCGTGCACGGGCTGAAGGTCGTCGCGGTGGCCGTCGTCGCGCAGGCAGTGTGGGGCATGGCGAAGTCGCTGTGCCCCGACCGGTTGCGCGCGGGTGTGGCCATCGTCGCGGCGCTGCTGGTGCTCGCGGTGCCTTCGGCCATGGGGCAGATCGTCGCCATCGTCGCCGGGGGCGTTGTCGGTCGATGGGCGCTGCAGCTCGGCCCCCTTCCCGCCGCGCAGCACCGCGACCACGGCGTGCGCAAGTCGACCGGCGCCGCGCTGCTGGGCCTGTTCGCCGTCCTGCTCGTCGCACTGCCGATGCTGGCGGAGGCGACGCAGTGGCCGGCGCTGTCCGTCCTCGCGTCCTTCTATCGCTCGGGCGCGCTGGTGTTCGGTGGCGGTCACGTCGTGCTGCCCTTGCTGCAGGCGGGCGTGGTGCCTACAGGACTGGTCTCGAACGACGTGTTCCTGGCCGGCTACGGCGCGGCCCAGGCCGTGCCGGGGCCCTTGTTCACGTTCGCGGCCTTCCTTGGCGCCGCCATGCCGGGACCGTTCGGCGGCTGGGTGGGCGGCGTGGCGCTGTTGCTGGCGATCTTCCTGCCCGCCTTCCTGCTGGTGGCCGGCGCGCTGCCGTTCTGGGAGACGCTGCGCCAGCGCGATGGGGTCCAGCGCGCGATGGCGGGCGTGAACGCGGCGGTCGTCGGCGTGCTGCTCGCCGCGCTCTACGACCCGGTGTGGACGAGCGCCATCCACTCGAAGGCCGACTTCGGCCTCGCGCTGGCCGCCTTCGGCTTGCTGGTCTACGCGCGCCTCTCGCCGGTGTGGGTTGTCGGGCTCGCGGCGTTCGCCGGCTGGCTGCTGGCCCTGTAAGGCCGGCGCATGACCGCATGCCATGCCGGCATGCAGCGGCCCTGCACGCGGGCATGGTTCATGTATCTTCCTCGCCGCCTCCAGAAATCATCCTCAAACCAAGGAACCCCAATGTACTTTTCTGCCCATTTCCGTGCCTTCGCGACCGGTGCCGCGTTGCTCGCGGCCAGCGCGCTCGCGCAGGCCCAGCAGGCACTGCCCAACGTGGTGATCCTGGCGACCGGCGGCACCATCGCCGGCGCCGGCGCCTCGGCCGTCAACAGCGCGACCTACGCGGCCGCCAAGGTCGGTGTCGAGAAGCTGATCGCCGGCCTGCCCGAGCTGGCCAAGGTCGCCAACGTGCGCGGCGAGCAGGTGTTCCAGGTGGCTTCCGAAAGCCTCACCAACGACAACCTGATGACGCTGGCCAAGCGCGTCTCAGCGCTGTCCAAGCAGTCGGACGTCGACGGCATCGTGATCACCCACGGCACCGACACGCTGGAAGAAACCGCCTACTTCCTGACGCTCACCGTGCACACCAACAAGCCGATCGTGGTGGTCGGCTCGATGCGCCCGGGCACGGCCCTGTCGGCCGACGGTGCGCTCAACCTGTACGACGCCGTGAACGTGGCGGGCAGCAAGGACGCGATGGGCAAGGGCGTGCTCGTGACGATGGGCGACAACATCGACACCGGCCGCGACGTGAGCAAGAACGTCAACATCAAGACCAGCGCGTTCTCCAGCCAGTGGGGTCCGCTGGGCATGATCGTCGAGGGCAAGAACTACTGGTTCCGCGCGCCGGTGAAGCGCCACACCACGAACTCGGAGTTCAACATCGACACCATCACCGCGCTGCCGCCGGTCGAGATCGCCATGGGCTACGAAGGCGTGTCGTCGGTGGCCATCGACGCGATCGCCAAGAGCGGCGCCAAGGCGCTGATCCACGGCGGCACGGGCAATGGCTCGGTGGCCGACCGCATCGTGCCGAACCTGCAGAAGGCGCGCACCGACGGCGTGATCGTCATCCGCAGTTCGCGCGTGCCCGACGGCTTCGTGATCCGCAACGCCGAGCAGCCCGACGACAAGTACGACTGGGTGGTGGCGCACGACCTTCGCCCGCAGAAGGCGCGCATCCTGGCGATGGTGGCTCTCACGAAAACCAACAACACCAAGGAACTGCAACGCATCTTCTGGGAATACTGATCGACGGTCAGCGGGCGGTGCGGCGCTTGCGGTGCCGCGCGTATTCCAGGCTGCTCACGCACACGAGCAGCCAGCCCAGGCCGGTCAGCAGGCCGGCCGCGACATCGCTCGCAAAGTGCACCTGCAGGAAGACCCGGCTGCAGGCGATGGTGACGATGGCCGCCACCGTGGCCATGGCGGCCGGCACATGCCAGCGCGCCGGCAGCAGCCGCAGCGCCAGGTACAGCAGCATCCCGTAGCTCACGATCGCGCCCGCGCTGTGGCCGCTGGGAAAGCTGAAGCTCGTTTCCAGCGCCAGCCCGTGGTCGTGCACCGGCCGGGCGCGCGCAAAGATGTGCTTGAGCGCCGGGTTCAGCACCACGATGCCGCCGAGCGCGATCACCCAGCCCAGCGCCAGACCGCGGTGTGCGTTGCGCCACAGCAGCAGCGCGACCACCCCGCACACGGGTGCGAGCAGTTGTGCGTCGCCCAGGTGCGTGAGCCAGCTGAAGCTCACGAGCGCGCCCCACGGCACGTGGGTGCCGATGGCGTCGGCGAGCGCCTGGTCGGCGCGGCCCATGGTGCGGCCGTCGCCGAGGTGCGAAGCGATCCAGGCGACCAGCACCGCCGCCGCGAGGATCAGCACGAAGCCCAGGCCCAGACCGAGCGCCAGGCGCGATTCATCGGGCTCGCCGGTGTCGGGCAGCGAATGGCGCCGTTGCAGCATCCGGCAGCCGAGGCCGGCACCGAGCACCGACACGGTCAGCGCGAGCGCGAACCAGGCCAGGGCGTGCTCGCCCAGCTGTTGTGCAAGAAGAACCAAGGGGGAAGAAGAAAGAAGAAGGGTGTCCGCAGGAGGCATGCGGCGCAACCCTAAGGGCCTGCCGCGCGGCTGGCAAGCGGAAGCCGCAATAGGTCGACAAGCTTGAAGGCTTTGGCCGCCGCCGAATGGTCCCAGCGTTCGACCACGCAGACGCGCTGCGCGCCGTCGCCGGGCGCTTCCGTGCGCAGCACGTTCACCGAATTGGGCGCGTCCGAGCGCACGCGCGTCGACACCGCGGTGCCGGCCTGCACCGCCCAGGCGGTGGGCGGACAGCCCTGAAAGTGCTCGTCGAGCGGACGAACGAAGGGCAGGTGGATGTGGCCGCCGACGATCAGGTCGGCGCCCGCCGCCGTCCAGCGAGCGACCGCCGCGTCGCGCCCGTGCAGGCGGTTCGAGCGGTCTTCAGGCCGTGTCACCAGCACCGGCTGGTGCGTCACGACCACGCGCACCTGCCGGGGCGTGGCGTGCGCCAGCCGGGCCGCGACGCGCTCGACCTGTGCGGGCGACACCTCGCCGTCTTCGTGCCGGTACCAGCGCGTCGTGTTGACCGTGACCACCAGCCAGTCGTCGCAGGCGAACACCGGCTCCAGGTCGGTGCCGAAGGCTTCCGTGTAGCGACCGTAGGGCGAGAAGGCGCGCGCCGCCAGCTGGAACAGCGGGATGTCGTGGTTGCCCGGAATCGCGACCACCGGCGCCGCGAGCCGGTCGGCAAAAGCGCGCGCTGCCGCGAACTGGCGGCGCGTGGCGCGCTGCGTGATGTCGCCCGACAGCAGCACCGCCTGCGGTGCCAGCGCGTGCGCGAGGCGCTCGAGCGCTTGCAGCACCTCGGGCTGCTCGGTGCCGAAGTGCGGGTCGGACACTTGCAGCAGGCAGCTCATGGCCGCGCCGCCTCCAGCTCGGGCGCGCTGTCGGGCCGCACCAGCCACAGCGGGTCGGGCGCCACGCGGAACAGCAGGGGCATGTCGACCCAGTCGATCTCGCCGTCGGTCGCGATCTTCACGCGGCGCGGCGTGCGCAGCCGGCCGGCCTTCACCGTCATCGACTCGAACGGAAAGCTCAGCACCTCGTCGGCATCGCCCAGCCGCCCGAGCGCGCCGCGCACCAGCAGCCCCGGCATCGCCAGCAGGCCGACCGGCTTGAGCGCCACGGCGGTCAGCTGGCCCTGCTCGGGCGCCTCTGCGTGGTCGACGCCCGCCTGCATCAGCTGCAGCGGGTTGTTGCCCACGAACAGCGTGGGCGTGCGGATGTCGCGCTCATGGCCGTGCGAGGCAATGCGCAGCTGCCAGTGGCGATGGCGTCCGCGCAGCACCGTCAGCAGGCCCGAGTAGAAGGCGATCCAGCGGTGGCGGCCGAAGCGCGCCTTGTGGCTTTCGCGCTCTTCCAGCAGATCGGCATACAGGCCCATGCTGGCGTTGACCAGAAACACGCGGTCGTTCACCAGCCCCACCTGCACGGGCCGGGGCTGCTGCGTGAGCAGCACCTGCAGCGCCTGCGCCGTGTCGCGCGGAATGCCGTGGGTGCGGCTGAAATAGTTGAAGGTGCCCTGCGGCAGCACGCCGAAAGGGCAGCCGCTGCCGAGCGTGGCCTGGGCCACGGCATTGATGGTGCCGTCGCCGCCCGCGGCCACCACCACGCCGCCCACGGCGCGGGCACGCTCGACCGCCTCGCGCGCCAGTGCCTGCACGCGGCCGGGGCCGTCCACGAGGAACACGCGGTGCCGGCGGCCGTCTGCCTCGAAGGCTTCGTCGATGACCTGCCGGGCCTGTGCGGCGCTCTCGCTGCCGGAGCCGGCATTGAGCACGATGAAAAAGGGAGCGTCGGGGCCGATGTGGGGCGGTGCCATGCAGTGAGAGAGGGGGAAAGCGCGGGAAAGTGCCGAAAGCGGCGGGAAACGCGCAAATGAGCGCGGGGCTCGGCTTTGTCCCACAGCCGCACGGGCCGCCGCGGCAGCCGGCATCCCGAGCGGCTGTGGGAGAGTTGCCCTCCCACGACCGTAAAATCGTCGCCTTTCGCGGCCTGTGCCGCGCCACCGTCCCGTCCAATGTCCGGCCCCCGACGCCGGCCAGCTTCATGTTGACCTTCCAGCAAATCATTCTCAAACTGCAGTCGTACTGGGCCGACAAGGGCTGCGCGCTGCTGCAACCGTACGACATGGAAGTGGGCGCAGGCACCTCGCACACCGCCACCTTCCTGCGCGCGCTCGGCCCCGAGCCCTGGAAGGCCGCCTACGTGCAGCCCAGCCGCCGCCCCAAGGACGGCCGCTACGGCGAGAACCCCAACCGCCTGCAGCACTACTACCAGTACCAGGTCGTGCTCAAGCCCGCGCCCAGCAACATCCTCGAGCTCTACCTCGGCAGCCTCGAGGCCCTGGGCTTCGACCTGAAGAAGAACGACATCCGCTTCGTCGAAGACGACTGGGAGAACCCCACGCTCGGCGCCTGGGGCCTGGGCTGGGAGGTCTGGCTCAACGGCATGGAAGTGACGCAGTTCACCTACTTCCAGCAGGTCGGCGGCATCGACTGCAAGCCCATCACCGGCGAGATCACTTACGGCCTGGAGCGCCTGGCCATGTACCTGCAGGGCGTGGACAACGTCTACAACCTCACGTGGACCGACGGCCTGAGCTACGGCGATGTCTACAAGCAGAACGAGGTCGAGCAGTCGACCTACAACTTCGAGCACAGCGACGCCGAGTTTCTGTTCACCGCCTTCAACGCGCACGAAAAGCAGGCCAAGCACCTCATGACCGAGCAGCTCGCGCTGCCGGCCTACGAGCAGGTGCTCAAGGCCGCCCACAGTTTCAACCTGCTCGACGCGCGCGGCGCCATCAGCGTGACCGAGCGCGCGGCCTACATCGGCCGCATCCGCAACCTCGCGCGCAGCGTGGCGCAGAGCTACTACGACAGCCGCGAGCGCCTGGGCTTCCCGATGGCGCCGCGCGAATGGGTTGCGCAGATGCCCCCGAAGAAAGCCGCCTGAGCGATGACGACCCCCATGAACAAGAACTCCCTCCTGGTCGAACTGTTTGTCGAAGAGCTGCCGCCCAAGGCGCTGAAGAAGCTCGGCGAGGCCTTTGCCGGCGTGCTGCGCGACCAGCTCGTGGCGCAAGGCCTGGCCGAAGCCGGCTCGGTGCTCACGCCCTACGCGTCGCCGCGCCGCCTGGCCGCGCACCTCACGCACGTGGCTGAGCGCGCCGCCGACAAGGCCGTGTCGCAAAAGCTCATGCCCGTGGCCGTGGGGCTCGATGCCTCGGGCCAACCGACGCCCGCGCTGCTCAAGCGCCTGGCCGCCCTCGGCGCCGACGCCTCGGCCGTGCCTGGCCTCAAGCGCGCCATGGACGGCAAGGCCGAAGCCCTGTTCTACGAAAGCACCGCCAAGGGCGCCACGCTGGCCGAAGGCCTGCAGAAGGCGCTGGCCGAAGCCATCGCCAAGCTGCCGATTCCGAAGGTCATGAGCTACCAGCTCGAAAGCGGCTGCGACATGCCCGGCTGGAGCAGCGTGAGCTTCGTGCGCCCCGCGCACGGCCTCGTGGCGCTGCATGCCGACACCGTGGTGCCCATCGAGGCGCTGGGCCTGAAGGCCGGCCGCGAAACGCACGGCCACCGCTTCGAAGCAGCGGTCGATCCCGTGGTGCTGCGCGACGCCAACAGCTACGCGCTGCAGTTGCAGGACGACGGCGCCGTCATCGCCAGCTTTGAAGCGCGCCGCGCCGAAATCGCACGCCAGCTCGCGGCGGCTGCGGTCAAGGTCGGCGGCGGCTCGGTGCCGATCCACGACGACGCGCTGCTCGACGAAGTGACCGCGCTGGTCGAACGTCCCAACGTGCTGGTGTGCAGCTTCGAGCCCGAGTTTCTCGAAGTGCCGCAGGAGTGCCTCATCCTCACGATGAAGGCCAACCAGAAGTACTTTCCGCTGCTCGATGCGTCGAGCAAACTCACGAACAAGTTCCTCGTCGTCAGCAACATCACGCCCGACGACGCGAGCGCGGTCATCCAGGGCAACGAGCGCGTCGTGCGCCCGCGCCTGGCCGATGCCAAGTTCTTCTTCGACCAGGACCGCAAGAAATCGCTGGCCTCGCGCGTCGAGTCGCTGGGCAAGGTGGTCTATCACAACAAGCTGGGCACGCAGGGCGAACGCGTGCAGCGCGTGATGCACATCGCGCGCGGCATCGCCGAAAAACTCGGCGACGCGACGCTGGCCGCGCAGGCGACCCAGGCCGCGCAACTGGCCAAGGCCGACCTCGTGACCGACATGGTCGGCGAGTTCCCCGAGCTGCAGGGCACCATGGGCCGCTACTACGCGCTGCACGACGGCCTCGATGCCGCCGTGGCCGACGCCATCGAAGACCACTACAAGCCGCGCTTCGCCGGCGACGAGCTGCCGCGCAACAGCGTGGGCCTCGCGGTCGCGCTGGCCGACAAGCTCGAGACGCTGGTCGGCATGTTCGGCATCGGCAACCTGCCCACCGGCGACCGCGACCCGTTCGCGCTGCGCCGCCATGCGCTGGGCGTGATCCGCATGCTGATCGAGAAAGACCTCGCGCTGGGGCTCGATGCCCTGCTGCAGGACGCCGCCGCGCAGTTCAGCGCCATCGACGGTTTCGACAGCAGCAAGGCCACGGTCGAGCTGCGCGACTTCATCCTCGATCGCCTTGCCGGCAGCCTGCGCGAGCAGGGCGCCAGCGCCCAGGAAGTCGACGCCGTGCTGGCCCCGCTGCCGCAGCGCCTGGGCGAAGTGCCCAAGCTGCTGGCGGCCGTGCGCGCCTTCGCCGCACTGCCCGCCGCCGCTGCACTCGCCGCCGCCAACAAGCGCATCGGCAACATCCTGAAGAAGGCGCCCGAAGCCGACGCCCACGTCAGCGAGTTGCTGCTGCAGGAGCCCGCCGAGAAGGCGCTGCACGCCGCCATGGCGCAGGTCGTGCCCGCTGCCAACGCCCAGTTCGACGCGGGCGACTACACCGGCTCGTTGCAGACGCTGGCCGCGCTGCGCGAACCGGTCGATGCGTTCTTCACGGACGTGATGGTGAATGCCGAGCAGGCCGACCTGCGGCTGAACCGCCTGGGCCTGCTGATGTCGCTGCACGCCGCGATGAACCGCGTCGCGCAGCTCGAGCGGCTGGCTGTCTGACCCCATGCCCCATCCCTCCACCAGGAGCGGTTCTTCCATGAAGCTCGTCATCCTCGACCGCAACGGCACGATCAACGTGCACCGCGAAGACTTCGTCAAGAGCGACATCGAGTGGACGCCGCTGCCCGGTGCGCTCGAGGCCGTGGCGCGGCTCAACCATGCGGGTTGGCACGTGGTGGTGGCGTCGAACCAGTCGGGCCTGGGCCGCGGCCTGTTCGACATGGCCTCGCTCAATGCCATGCACGCCAAGATGCACAAGATGCTCGCGGCCGTGGGCGGCAAGGTGGATGCGGTGTTCTATTGCCCGCACAGCCCCGACGAGGGTTGCGACTGCCGCAAGCCCAAGGACGGGCTGTTCCTTCAGATCGGCGACCGCTTCGGCATCGACCTGAAGGGCGTGCCGACCGCGGGCGACAGCCTGCGCGACCTGCAGGCCGGCGCGTCCGCCGGCTGCGAACCGCACTTGCTGCTCACGGGCATGGGCGCGGCCTGCCGCGGGGTTCACCCGCTGCCTCCCGAATATCCGGCGGACACGAGGGTGCATGACGACCTCGCCGCCTTTGTCGACTTTCTGCTCGCGCGCGAAGCGCGGGCTGCACTGCAGGTGGCTGTCTGATGGCGTTTATCCGTTCCGTTCTCCACGCCCTGTGGATGCTTGTCACCGTGGTGCCCTGGGGCATCATCATGTGCGTCTGCTCGCTCTGGAAGCGCGGCATTCCGCTGTACTGGATGGCCGCGCGCTGGCTCGGCTGGGCGGTCGACGGTGCGCGCGTCATCATGGGCATCCGCACGCGCGTGACCGGCATGGAAAACCTGCCGACCGACCAGCTCGCCGGCGCCGTGCTGCTGGTCAAGCACCAGTCCACGTTTGAAACCTTCCTCATGCCCACGCTGATGCCGCATCCGCTGGCCTACGTGTTCAAGAAGGAACTGATCTACGTGCCCTTCTTCGGCTGGGCGATGGCGCGGCTGGACATGATCCACATCGACCGCAGCCAGCGCGCGCAGGCCTTCAACAAGGTCGTGAGCCAGGGCCGCAAGCTGCTCGCGCAGGGCATCTGGATCATCATGTTCCCCGAAGGCACGCGCATTCCGCGGGGCCAGAAGGGCACCTACAAGAGCGGCGGCACGCGCCTGGCCTGCGAAACCGGCGTGCCCGTGATCCCGATCGCCGTCACATCGGCCAAGGTCTGGCCGCGCAAGGCCTTCGTGAAGCGCCCCGGCGTGGTCGACGTGTCGATCGGCCCGGCGATCTCGAGCGTGGGCCGCAAGCCCGACGAGCTGATGCGCGAAGTCGAAGCCTGGATCGAGGCCGAGATGCGCCGCCTCGACCCTGAGGCCTACAGCGACAGCGCGGTGCAGCCGCAGCAGGCGTTGCCGCGCGAAGCGGGCTGACGCGCCTGCCTCAGACCGGACCCGACATGCGGGGAATGCTGCAGTTCACGATGGACCTCTTCGAGGGGTTGGGGAGCACGCCAGCGCCTGCTGCTGCTCCGCCGCGGCGGCCGAGGAAGAAGGCGCCAGCGCCTGTGCCGCCTGCGGCTCCCGTGCCGGTGGTGGCTGCCACGCCTTTGTCCATCGAGCCCGTTGATCCGCGTCCTGCGGTGCCGTTGGCCGACACGTTGACGCTGGCGAAGTTTGCGCATCCACAAGCGACGCGTGAAGTGGTGCTGGGGTCGGCGCGCGTGGCCTACGAGTTCAAGCGCGGGCAGCGCAAGACCATCGGTTTTCTTGTGGGCGCCGAAGGCTTGTCGGTGCGTGCGCCGCGGTGGGTCACGCTGCGCGATGTCGATGCGGCGGTGCGGGAGAAGGCAGACTGGATTCTGCGCAAGCTGGCGGAGACGCAGCAGCGCAATGCGCGTGTCGAGGCGACGCGGATTGCTTGGGAAGATGGGGCGGAGTTTCCTTTTCTTGGCGAGCTGGTGGTGATCCGGCTCGATCCGAAACACGGGTTTGCCAGCGTCGGCGGCACGCTCGACCCCGCTGTCGAAGGCGGTGGCCCGCGGACGCTGCGGCTGGCTGTGGCGCAGAACGCGGCGCCTTCGCAGATTCGGGATGCGGCGCAGGCCTGGTTGATGCGACAGGCGAGGAAGCTGTTCATCGAGCGGCTGGATCACTTTGCGCCGCTGCTGGGGGTGTCATGGCAGAAGCTGTCGCTGTCTAACGCCGCTACGCGGTGGGGGAGTGCGAGTGCGGATGGGTCGATTCGGTTGAACTGGCGGTTGATTCACTTTCGGTTGTCTGTGATCGACTACGTTGTGGCGCATGAGCTGGCGCATCTGCGGGTGATGGATCATTCGCATCGGTTTTGGGAGACCGTTGAGAGTGTTGTGCCTGACTATGGGGTGCTGAGGCAGCAGTTGAAGGATGAGGCTGTGCCTCGGTGGGGCTGATGTTTTTCGTTTGCTTCCCGAGGCCGGGAGTTCCGCCCGGCGGCGGACTCACTTTCTTTTGCTTCGCCAAAAGAAAGTAAGCAAAGAAAAGGCGACCCCACTGTCTGCGTCCCTTCGCTTCGCTGCGGGCAACCTGCGGTGCTCACGTTTCGCGGGGTCTCGCAGAACTCGCTGCGCTCAAACAGCTGCGAGCCCTGATCCGCGAAACGCTGCGCTCCTCGGCGCAGCCAGAGGGGATTTGGACACCGGACGGGCCTTTGCTTCGCTCGGCTTGGGATCGGGCCTTCGCTGCGCTCGGCGGGCGGACTTGCTCCCTCTCCCCTTGGGGAGAGGGTTGGGGTGAGGGTCCGCGGCACAGAAACACCGCTTCGCGCGCATGAAGGCCGATGCCCTCACCCCCGCCCTCTCCCAAGGGGAGAGGGAGCAATGCAAGCCGAGCGTAGCAAAGGCTCGTGAGGTATTCAGCTGCCGAGCAAAGCGATGGCCCGCTCGGTATCAAAGCCCTTCTGTATGCGCCGAGGAGCGCAGCGTTTCGCGGATCAGGGCTCGCCCTTGTTTGAGCGAAGCGAGTTTGGGCGAGACCCCGCGAAACGTGAGCACCGCAGGTTGCCCGCAGCGAAGCGGAGGGACGCAGACAGCAGGGTCGCCTTTCTTTTGCCTACGTTTCTTTGGCGAAGCAAAGAAAAGTAGGTCGGCCGCCGGGCCGAGACCCGGCCTCGGAACTCAACCAGCCCCGAGCGCCAAAAAATCAACGAGCGTGCGTGACCCCACCGTCCACCACCAACGTAGACCCCATCACATAGTCCCCAGCCCGCGACGCCAGAAAAATAGCCGCCCCAGCCATGTCCTCAGGCGTACCAATGCGGCCAGCGGGAATGCGGCCTTTGACCTCATCCCCGTGATCCCGCGCATCCTTGTTCATATCCGAAGCAAACGCCCCAGGAGCAATCGCACTCACCACGATCCGATCCTGCGCCAACCGCAGCGCCATCCGCCGTGTCAGCTGAATCAACCCCGCCTTGCTAGCCGCATACGAATAAGTCTCCTGCGGATTCACCGAAATCCCGTCAATAGAAGCAATGTTGATCACCTTAGACAAATGATCCGTAGCAGCCTTCTTGAGCATCGGCGTCAACGCCTTGGTCAAAAAGAACGGCGTCTTCAAATTCAGATCAACCACCTTGTCCCAGCCACTCTCAGGAAACTCCTCATACGGCGCCCCCCAAGCAGCCCCAGCGTTGTTGACCAAGATATCCAGCGCCCCTTCATGCTTCGCATAAGCATCGACCAGCGCCTGAGCCCCTTCCAAAGTCGAAACATCGGCAGGCAACGACACGCAATGCCCAAACGCCGACAGCTCCTTCGCCGTCTGATCACAAGCCGCAGCCTTGCGCGCCGAGATGTACACACGCGCACCTTGCGCCAAAAAGCCCTCGGCAATCATGCGGCCGATGCCGCGCGAGCCGCCGGTGATCAATGCGCTGCGGCCCTTCAGCGAGAAGAGTTGGGTGGTGTCCATGTGCGTTTGTCTCCTGAGTGGTGGAAGAGAGGAAGTTCAATTCCCGTCAGGAGAAAGCTTAGTGCGCGATCCGCCCGCGCTGCGTCACCTAGGCGGCAGGCAACGCCAGCCGGCGAGGGCTCTCGAAGGTGCGCAAGGCACCGCTCAGCGGGTCGATGAACGCCAGTGACCGGGCCAGCAGCTGCAGCGGCTTGTCGAAGTCGTCGTTCCCCGCAGGCTGCAGCGTGGGATAGAACGGGTCGTTCACGATCGGCAAACCCAGCGCCTGGCAATGCACGCGCAGCTGGTGCTTGCGGCCGGTGACGGGCGAGAGCTCCAGCAGCGCATGGCCGTCGCGGGCCTCGCGCAGCACGATGCGGGTCTCGGAATTCGGCTCGCCGTGCGCTTCGCGCATGCGCATGAAATGGTCGTCGTCCACCAGCCGGCTGCGGTACACGGCGGGCACCGACGACACGCCCTCGTGCCACGGCACGACAGCCTCGTAGTGTTTGTCGATGCGCCGCTCGGGGAACATCGCCTGGTAGATGCCGCGCGTCTCAGGGCGCACCGAGAACAGCACCAGGCCCGAGGTGTTGCGGTCGATGCGGTGCAGCGGCACGAGGTCGTCCAGGCCGAGCTTGCGCTTCAGGCGCACCAGCAGGCTCTGCTGCACGTACTTGCCGGTGGGCGTGACGGGCACGAAGGGCGGTTTGTCGACCACGACGAGGTCGTCGTCCTGGTGCAGCACCTGCTCTTCAAAAGGGATGGGCGTCTCGGCGTCGAGCGCGCGGTAGTAGTACACGCGCAGCGGCGATTCATATCGGCGCGTGGCGGTGACGGGCACGCCGTGCTCGTCGCACACGTCGTTCGCTTCAATGCGCGAGAGCCAGGCCTCGCGCGAGATGGCGGGAAAACGCTCGGCGAGAAAGTCGGCGATGGTGGACCAGGGGCCGTACGGCAGCGAGACACAACTCGGGCTCACGCCGTCGCGCGTGGGCATGGGAACGACGAAGCGGGGGCGCGTCATGGTGCGGCGGCGTCCAGCACCGACAGCACCTCGGCGAACGACGGCCGTGCCGCCACTTCGGGTTGCAGGCAGCGCGCCGCGAGCGTGGTCAAGGGCGAAGAAGAAGCCGCATCGTCGCAGCGCTCGGCCAGCTCTTCGAGCAGACAACCGAAGGCGCGCATCTCCACGCCTTGCAGCGCTTTCGCGTGCGCGGGGTCGAGTGCGCCGGTCATCCAGGCCGCACCGAAGTCGCCGAGCCGCCCGCCGTCCTGCGCGTGCCACAGGATGTTGTGGGCGTACAGGTCGCCATGCAGCAGGCCGCGCGCATGCAGGTGCGCCATGGCCGCCGCGATGTCGCGCGCGATGCGCAGCGCGGTGCCGGCGGACCAGCGCGCATCGTCGGCATAGACATCGCGGGTGCACGAGGCCAGGCTCGGCGGACCGGCCAGGGTGATGAACGACGGCGGCACCAGCGCCATCACCAGGCCTTCGGTGCCGTCGGGGTGGCCGTCGATGCGGCCTTGCGCGGCGATCAGCGTCGGGTGCGCGCCGGCCGCAATGCAGGCCGCCATCTCGCTGTGCGGCCAGCCGTCGCTGGTGACGGCGCCCTTGAACAGCTTCACCGCCACGGGCAAGGCAGCGTCATCCGATGTGGCCAGCGTGGCGCGGTGGATCACGCCCGAGGCGCCTTCGCCGAGCTTCGGGCCGAGCGTGAGGTCGCGCCAGTCGACGTGCGGCACGGTGGGCGCGTCGATGGCCGCGTCTTCGGTCGGCGCATCGAACGGATTGCCCGCGCACGCCAGCCACGCCAGGCGCGGCAGCGTGTGCAGCCACTCGGGCAGCACGTCGAAGCGGTTGGCCGACAGGCGCAGCAGTTCGATCTGTCGGCAGCGGGCCACCGACGCCGGCAGCGCGCGCAGGCGGTTGCCGGCCAGCATCAGCTTCTGCATGCGGGTGCAGTCGCCGAGCGTGTCGGGCAGCGCCTCGATGGCGTTGTCGGTGAGGATCAGCCAGCGCAGCGAGGGCGGTAGGGCCTCGGCCGGCACGTGGGCGATGCGGTTGGCCTTGAAGCCCACGATGTCGAGCTGGTGGCACTGGCCGAGGGACGCCGGCAGTTCGGTGAAGCGGTTGTCGGAGCAGAACAGCACGCGCAGTTGGTGCAGGCGGCCCAAATCATCGGGCAATGTGCTGAGCGCATTGCCCGTGAGGTTCAGCGTTTCGAGGGTGTCGGCGAGCGCAAAAATCTCGCGCGGAAACTCGGTGAGTCCGCACGAGAGGTCCAATCGTCGTACGCCAGCCAGCCGGCCGGCGCGCAGCTCAGCCAGCGTGTCCATGCGGGAAGTCTACCCAGCCGAAGCTACCTGGCGCCGAAGCGGTAGATGCCGTCTGCGGCCAGCGTGCGCTTCACCTGCCCCGAGAACCACAGCAGGTGCAGGTGGGCCACGGTCTCGCCCATCGCGAAGGTGATCTGGTGCAGGTCGAGCTCGCGCTTGAACAGGATCGGCAGGCCCTCCGACGCCGTGATCGGTCGCGCGAGGCAGGCTTCGAGCAGCTCGGCCAGGCGGTCGCGGTGGTGCTCCTGCAGCTGGTCGACGCGGCGGTGGATGCCGGTGAAGGGCTTGCCGTGCGAGGGCAGGCCCAGCGTGTCGGCCGGCAGGGCCTTGAACTTGTCGATGCTGTCCAGGAACAGGCGCAGCGAATTCGCCTCGGGCTCGCCCGCGTGCACGCTCACGTTGGTCGAGATGCGTGGCAGCATCATGTCGCCGCCCAGCAGCAGCCTCGGCTCGGCGCAGTACAGCGCGATGTGCTCGGGCGCGTGGCCGTAGCCGCTGATGCAGCGCCACTCGCGCCCGCCGATGGTGACGATGTCGCCGTCCATCATGCGCACGTAGCGGTCGGGCACGGCGGGCACCATGTTCGTGTAGTAGCTGGTGCGTGCGCGGATCTTGGCGATCGACTCGGGATTGTTCAGCCCGTGCGAGAGAAAGAAGTTGGCCGCCGCATCGCCGCCCGCGAGCGTGTCGCCGGCGCTGCACAGCACGCGTGCCACGTGGTAGTCGGTGGCGCTGATCCACAGCGGCACGTTCCAGCGCTTGCACAGCCAGTCGGCCAGGCCGATGTGGTCGGGGTGCATGTGGGTCACGATCACGCGCAGGATCGGCAGGCCCTGCAGCTGGGTCTCGAAGATCTGCTCCCACTGCGCGCGGGCCTCGTCGTGCGCGATGCAGCAGTCGACCACCGTCCAGCCCTCGACGCCGTCGATCGTGTCGCGCAGCAGCCAGAGGTTGATGTGGTCCAGCGCAAAAGGCAGCCGCATGCGGATCCAGCGCACGCCGGGCGCCACTTCCAGTGCTTCGCCAGCGGCGGGCAGGGTGTCGCCCAGGGGGTAGTGGAGTTCGCGTTCGAGGAGGTTCATGTATGATTGACGTTTACGTAAACGTCATGGGTTGAGGCTTCATTGTAAAGAATGCGCCGCCAACCTGCTGTCGCCCCCGCAACCCTTGCCGCCCATGCCCGCGCAGACCTTCACCATCAGCCAGCTCGCCAAGGAGTTCGACCTCACGACGCGCGCCATCCGCTTCTATGAAGACATGGGCCTGCTGTCGCCGGAGCGGGCCGGCCTGCAGCGCGTGTACAGCGCGCGCGACCGGGCGCGGCTCACGCTCACGCTGCGCGCCAAGCGCCTGGGCCTGACGCTGGTCGAGGCGAAAGACATCCTCGACATGTACGACAGCCCGCGCGACACCGTGCCGCAGCTGGAAAAATTTCTGGGCGTGCTCGGCTCGCACCGTGCACAGCTCGAGGCGCAGCTGGCCGAGTTGCAGGCCAACCTCGCCGAAGTGCGAGAGCACGAGAAAAAGGGCCGCGCCACGCTGGCCAAGGCGCAGAAGGCCGTCAAGGCCACCAAGGACGCCCCCGGCGGCGAACGCACGCCCGACACAACGACTCACTGACAAAATAGCCCACCATGTCCTCAGACAACCTCGACGACCTCTTTGCCCACAACCGTGCCTGGTCCGCCCAGATGGAGCGTGACCGGCCCGGCTTCTTCACCGGCCTCGTCAAGCAGCAGACGCCGCGCTACATGTGGATCGGCTGCTCCGACAGCCGCGTGCCCGCCAACCAGATCACCGGCCTGGAGCCGGGTGAAGTGTTCGTGCACCGCAACGTGGCCAACATCGTGGTGCACTCCGACCTCAACGCGCTCTCGGCGATCCAGTTCGCGGTCGAGCACCTGAAGGTCGAGCACATCATGGTCGTCGGCCACTACGGCTGCGCCGGCGTGAAGGCCGCGCTCAGCGGCAAGCGCATCGGCCTGGCCGACAACTGGATCCGCCACATCCAGGACGTGCGCGACCGCCACAGCGTGATGCTCGACAGCCTGCCCGAAGACGTGCGCGTCGATGCGCTGTGCGAGCTCAACGTGGCCGAACAGGTGGTCAACGTGGCCGTCAGCACCGTCATGGTCGACGCCTGGGCGCGCGGTCAGAAGGTGCGCATCCACGGCTGGACCTTCGGCGTGCACGACGGCCTGCTGCAAGACCTCGGCCTGAGCGCCGACGGCGACAAGCCGCTCGACGCCATCTACAAGGCCGCCGTGCAGCGCATCCGCTACAAGTGGAGCAAGCCGGCAGGCGTCTCGCCGTCGGCGCAGGCAGGTGCCGACGGCACCGAAGGCGTGGAGCGCGCAGAGACCCCGCCAGCCGCCTGAGCGAACCCGTCGCTGCCATCGCCGGTACCGTTGCCATGTTCCCGCAGCGCCTCGATTCCCCGCTGGCCTACGACATTGCGAAGGCGATGATCGACGGGTTCAACCGGCACTACCGGCTGTTCCGCGCCGAATCGGCACGCGCCAAGCACCGTTTCGAAACGGCCGACTGGCACGGCCAGCAGCGGGCGCAGCGCGAGCGCATCGAGTTCTACGACCTGCGCGTGAACGAGGCCGTGGCCCGGCTCGAAAAAGAGTTCAAGGCCGGCGACCAGCCCATGGAGGTCTGGCACCAGGTCAAGCTGCACTTCATCGGCCTGCTGGTGAACCACCACCAGCCCGAGCTGGCCGAGAGTTTCTTCAACTCGGTCACCACGAAGATCCTGCACCGCGCGTACTTCCAGAACGACTTCATCTTCGTGCGCCCGGCCATCAGCACCGAGTACATCGAGCCGCGCGGCGCACCCACCTACCGGCCCTACTACCCGTCGCAGGCCACGCTGCCCGACATCATCGAGCAGATGCTCGACGACTTCGCGCTGCAGGGCAGCTACGCCAACAAACGGCGAGACGCCGAGCGCGTGGCGCACGTCATCCTGAACCGCTTTCACCAGGTCAAGCTTCGCGCCAACTTCCAGCTGCAGGTGCTGTCAGGCCTGTTCTACCGGAACAAGGGCGCGTACGTGGTCGGCAGGATCATGAACGGCTTCACCGAGATTCCGTTTTCGCTGCCCCTCCTGCACGACACCCGCGGCAAGTTCTACATCGATGCGGCGCTGTTCGGCGAAGACGACCTGCAGATGCTGTTCAGCTTTGCGCGCGCCTACTTCATGGTCGACATGGAAGTGCCTTCGGCCTGGGTGCAATTTTTGCGCTCGCTCATGCCGCGCAAGCCGCGCGCCGAAATCTACAACGCACTCGGCCTGGCCAAGCAGGGCAAGACGCTGTTCTACCGCGACTTTTTGTCGCACCTGAACTACTCGAGCGACCGTTTCCGCATCGCGCCCGGCATCAAGGGCATGGTCATGCTGGTGTTCGACCTGCCGTCGTTCCCGTTCGTGTTCAAGGTCATCAAGGACTTTTATCCGCCGCAGAAAGACACCACGCGCGAGCAGATCAAGGGCAAGTACATGCTCGTGAAACAGCACGACCGCGTGGGCCGCATGGCCGACACGCTCGAGTACAGCAACGTGGGCTTTCCGCTCGACCGCTTCGAGCCCGAGCTCATCGAAGAAATCCGCAAGTTCGCGCCCAGCCAGCTCGAAATCGGCGACCGTGACGGCAACGGGGAGATGGAGGTCGTGCTCAAGCACGTCTACATCGAGCGCCGCATGATCCCGCTGAACATCTACCTGCAGGAAGCCTTCGACACGCTGGCCCATCCCGAGAGCCCGGCCCATGCCAAGCGCGCCAAAGACCAGCTGGAGCACGCGGTGATCGAGTACGGCAACGCCATCAAGGACATGGTCGCCGCCAACATCTTCCCCGGCGACATGCTGTGGAAGAACTTCGGCGTCACGCGCGGCGGCAAGGTCGTGTTCTACGACTACGACGAAATCGAATACGTCACCGACTGCAAGTTCCGCAAGGTGCCCACGCCGCGCAACGAAGAAGACGAGATGAGCGGCGAGGTCTGGTATTCGGTGGGCCCGAAAGACGTGTTCCCCGAGACCTTCGAGCCCTTTCTGCTCGGCAACAGCGATGTGCGCGCCGCCTTCATGGCGCACCATGCCGACCTGCTCGACGCCGCCTTCTGGCAGCACCACAAGGAACGCATCCAGGCCGGCCAGATGCTCGATGTGTTCCCGTACGAAGAGTCGCAACGCTTCCAGCACGAAGGCCACGCGACGCATTTCTGACCGCCCGTTCCCCGATTCCGTTTTCGTTTTCGTTTTGTCTTTGATTTCACTTTCACATTCCTGAAGGAGACCTCCATGTCCGAATCCATCGTCATCGTCGGCGCCGCACGCACCCCCATGGGCGGCTTCCAGGGCGACTTTTCGTCCCTCTCCGCGCACGACCTGGGCGGCGCCGCCATCAAGGCCGCCGTCGAGCGCGCCGGCATCGCGCCCGAGAGCGTGGGTGAAGTGCTGTTCGGCAACTGCCTCATGGCCGGCCAGGGCCAGGCTCCGGCGCGCCAGGCGGCCTACAAGGGCGGCCTGCCCGACAGCGCGGGCGCCGTCACGCTCAGCAAGATGTGCGGCTCGGCCATGAAGGCCGCGATGCTCGCGCACGACCTGCTGCTGGCCGGCACGCACGACGTCATCGTGGCGGGCGGCATGGAAAGCATGACCAACGCGCCCTACCTCATGCTCAAGGGCCGCGGCGGCTACCGCATGGGCCACGACAAGATCTATGACCACATGATGCTCGACGGCCTCGAAGACGCCTACCAGCCCGGCCGCTCCATGGGCACCTTCGGCGAAGACTGCGCTGCCAAGTACAACTTCACGCGCGAACAGCAAGACGCCTTCGCCATCGCCAGCGTGCAGCGCGCCAAGGCCGCCACCGAATCGGGCGCCTTCAAGGACGAGATCACGCCCGTCACCGTGAAGGGCCGCGGCGGCGACACCGTCATCTCCATCGACGAAGGCCCGGGCAAGGTCAAGCTCGACAAGATCCCCACGCTCAAGCCCGCGTTCAAGAAAGAAAACGGCACCATCACCGCTGCCTCGAGCTCGTCGATCAACGACGGCGCCGCCGCGCTGGTCATGATGACCGAGTCGCATGCGAAAAAGATCGGCGCCAAGCCGCTGGCGCGCATCGTCGGTCACGCCACCCACGCGCAGCAGCCCGAGTGGTTCGCCACCGCGCCGGTCGGCGCCGTGCAGAAGCTGTTCGCCAAGACCGGCTGGACCGTGAAGGACGTCGACCTGTGGGAAGTGAATGAAGCCTTCGCCGTCGTGCCCATGGCCCTCATGCACGAGCTCGACGTGTCGCACGACATCGTCAACGTGAACGGCGGCGCCTGCGCGCTGGGCCACCCCATCGGCGCCAGCGGCGCGCGCATCATGGTCACGCTGCTGCACGCGCTGAAGGCGCGCGGCAAGAAGCGCGGTGTTGCCACGCTGTGCATCGGCGGCGGCGAAGGCACCGCGGTCGCACTCGAATTGCTATAACGCCAGGAGCCGCCGGCGCCCGGGAGAGGGCGCCGGCCGGTTTCCACCCCGGACACTTCAAACAAAACCATGCGTAGAGCAGGAGATTTCATGCGCCCATCCCTTCACCGTTCCGCCGTTGCCGCCGTGCTCGCTACCGCCTTCATGGCCGGTGGCGCCTGGGCCCAGAAGCGCGACAACGTGCTGTTCCAGGCCGCCACCGACGAGCAGCCGGCGGTGATCAAGACGCTCGAGAAACTCGTCAACATCGAGACCGGCACCGGTGACGCCGAAGGCATGGCCGCCGCCGGCGCGTACCTCGAAGGCGAGCTGAAGAGCCTCGGCTTCACCGTCACGCGCAGCAAGTCGGCCGGCCTCGTGGTCGGCGACAACATCGTCGGCAAGCTCAAGGGTCGCGGCGGCAAGAACCTGCTGCTCATGTCGCACATGGACACCGTGTACACCAAGGGCACGCTCGCCAAGGCGCCGTTCCGTGTCGAAGGCGACAAGGCCTACGGCCCCGGCATCGCCGACGACAAGGGCGGCAACGCCGTCATCCTGCACACGCTCAAGCTGCTCAAGGACTACGGCGTGCGCGACTACGGCACCATCACCGTGCTGTTCAACACCGACGAGGAAAAAGGCTCCTTCGGCTCGCGCGACCTGATCCAGGAAGAAGCCAAGCTGGCCGACTACGTGCTCTCCTTCGAGCCCACCAGCGCCGGCGACGAAAAGATGTCGCTCGGCACCTCGGGCATCGCCTACGTGCAGGTCAACATCACCGGCAAGGCCTCGCACGCGGGCGCCGCCCCCGAGCTGGGCGTGAACGCATTGGTCGAAGCGTCTGACCTCGTGCTGCGCACCATGAGCATCGACGACAAGTCGAAGAACCTGCGCTTCAACTGGACCATTGCCAAGGCCGGCAACGTGTCGAACATCATCCCGGCCAGCGCCACGCTGAACGCCGACGTGCGCTACGCACGCAACGAAGACTTCGACGCCGCCATGAAGACGCTCGAAGAAAAGGCGCAGCAGAAAAAACTGCCCGAGGCCGACGTCAAGGTGCTCGTCACGCGCGGCCGTCCGGCCTTCAATGCGGGCGAGGGCGGCAAGAAGCTCGTCGACAAGGCCGTGGTCTTCTACAAGGAAGCCGGTGGCAGCGTGGGCGTCGAGGAGCGCACCGGCGGCGGCACCGACGCAGCCTACGCGGCGCTCTCGGGCAAGCCCGTGATCGAAAGCCTGGGCCTGCCCGGCTTCGGCTACCACAGCGACAAGGCCGAGTACGTCGACATCAGCGCCATTCCGCGCCGCCTGTACATGGCCGCGCGCTTGATCATGGACCTGGGCGCCGGCAAGTAAGCCGCGCACCCACCGACAACAAAGAACCGGAGACAACGCCATGCTGCTCAGCGCAGACCAGGAAGCCATCCGCGACGCCGTGCGCGATTTTTCGCAGGCCGAGATCTGGCCCCACGCCCCCCAGTGGGACCGCGACCACAGCTTTCCGAAGGAAGTGCACCAGGGCCTCGCCGCACTGGGCGCCTACGGCATCTGCGTGCCCGAAGAGCATGGCGGCGCGGGCCTCGACTACCTCACGCTCGCACTTGTGCTCGAGGAAATCGCGGCCGGCGACGGCGGCACCAGCACCGCCATCAGCGTGACCAACTGCCCCGTCAACGCCATCCTCATGCGCTACGGCAACGCGCAGCAGAAGAAGAAATGGCTCGAGCCGCTGGCCCAGGGCCAGATGCTCGGCGCCTTCTGCCTCACCGAGCCGCAGGCCGGCAGCGATGCCTCGAGCCTGCGCACCACCGCGCGCAAGGACGGCGACGGCTACGTGATCGACGGCGTCAAGCAATTCATCACCAGCGGCAAGAACGGCCAGGTCGCCATCGTCATCGCGGTGACCGACAAGGGCGCCGGCAAGCGTGGCATGAGCGCGTTCATCGTTCCCACCGACGCGCCCGGCTACAACGTCGCGCGCGTCGAAGACAAGCTCGGCCAGCACAGCAGCGACACCGCGCAGATCAACTTCGACAGCTGCCGCATCCCGGCCGAGAACCTCATCGGCGCCGAAGGCGAGGGCTACAAGATCGCGCTCGGCGCACTCGAAGGCGGGCGCATCGGCATCGCCGCGCAGAGCGTGGGCATGGCCCGCAGCGCCTTCGACGTGGCCGTGGCCTACGCCAAGGAACGCCAGGCCTTCGGTGGCGCCATCTTCGACCAGCAGGCCGTGGGCTTTCGCCTCGCCGACTGCGCCACGCAGATCGAAGCCGCGCGCCAGCTCATCTGGCACGCCGCCAGCCTGCGCGACGCCGGCCGGCCCTGCCTGAAAGAAGCCGCCATGGCCAAGCTCTTCGCCAGCGAAATGGCCGAGCGCGTGTGCAGCGCCGCTATCCAGACGCTGGGCGGCTATGGCTACGTGAACGACTTTCCGCTGGAGCGCATCTACCGCGACGTGCGCGTGTGCCAGATCTACGAAGGCACGTCGGACATCCAGAAGCTGCTGATTCAACGCGCGCTGGCGTGATTGCTTGATCACGTGAGCCGGCGCCGCGGCCGACCCTGGGGCTCGATCGCCGCGGCACTCGTGCTCGCGGCGCTGTCTATTTGGAGCTTCGTCATCGAGCCGCGCTGGGTGGCCGCGCGTGTCGAGCCCTTGGGCTCGGCGCAGTGGCAGCCCCCGGCCGGCCTGAAGGTCGCGGTGGCCAGCGACTGGCACCTCAGCACGCGCTCGCTGTGGCGCGTGACCAGCGCCGACCGCGCCGCGGCCCTCGTCGACCAGATCAACGCGGCGCAGCCCGATGTGATCCTGCTGCCCGGTGACTTTCTTGCGGGCTCCGGCGACGACGAAGACTTTTCCATCGAAGCCATGGCCGCCGTGCTCGGCCGACTGAAGGCGCCGCAGGGCGTGTACGCGGTGCTCGGCAACCACGACTGGTGGCACGACGGCGAACGCACTGCCAAGGCCTTGTCCGCACAGGGCATCCGCGTGCTGGAGAACGCCTCGGCGCGCCTGCCCGGGCACGAGCTTTGGGTGGTCGGCATCGGCGACGACTCCACCGGCCATTCGCAGCCCGACAAGGCCCTGGCCGGCGTGCCGCCCGGCGCCGCCACGCTGGTCATGATGCACGACCCCTTCAGCTTCGCCGGTATGCCGCGCACGCAGGGCCTTGTGGTGGCGGGGCACACGCACGGCGGGCAGATCAGCGTGCCGGGCTACGGCGCCTTGGTGGTGCCCGGGCGTGCGCCGCGCGAGTGGGCCTATGGGTGGATCGCGCACAAGGACAACAAGCGGATGTACGTGACGAGTGGGCTCGGCGTGAGCATCCTGCCGGTGCGGTTCAACATGCGGCCTGAGTGGGTGATGTTTCGGTAGATCCGTGCCAATCGCTGGAGCTTGACTCGCGTCTTCGAGACCGCTTACATTGCCTTTGCTTCGTGATGAGCGGGGCCGGGTTTAGCAGCCCGCTGACATCCTGCGACGAAAGCCGCAGTTACCGCACAGGGTCTGCGGCTTTTTCGTTCGTGCTCCTTTTTAGGCGGCTCGAATGGGAGGGCTCGCGCCCTGCCGGTTTCCGCAAGGATGTCCCGGTCTGCTAACCCGTTCGAGCTGCCGCCCTCGTTTAGCAGCGGGTGCGTCGGTTGTTGCAAATCGACATCCTTGGAGGCCTATGGCCCATGCTTCAAACGCTCGCACCGACGCAGGTTGCTCTTGCGCGTCTCAACGACCCACTGCCTTGTTCAAGCCCTTTGAATGGGTGCAGGGCGAACGGCTTGCGCCTTCACTGCAAAGCCATGCAGCCTTTCTCAACGATGCGCGTGATGTGGTGCAGGGTGCGCAGACGTTGGTTCAGTTGCTCGAATGGGATGAGGAACGGCGCGATGCTGCTTCTTCCGATACGGACCCTGCGCCGCTTTTCGATGCATGCCAGCGGAGTTCGCTGCAGCGGTTTCTTGCGGTATCGCTGGGGCTTCTGCATGCGCGGATTGAGGCGCAGTGTGAGGCATTGACCGAGTGGCAAGACGGCGCAGGGGTTGCAGCGTGTGCAACTGCATGAATTCCTAGAAGGAGAAAGCTGTCCCCGCATCTGAAGCGAGTGGGCAGTCGAAAAGAGATTCGAATGCAGTTCGTTCATCTACGGGCATGAGCGCAGGATGCTCTTTCCGTTTCAGAAACCGTGAGCATGTGGCATTCTTCAGCTGGCCGCTCGCGGCCGCGAGCAGCACCAAGTGCTCTGGTGATATTTTTGCTTTCTGCCAGCGGGCGACAATGTTCGAATGGTCGCGGGCTTTCGGCATGGCAGTTCTAACTAACCGTATGGGCCTCATCGTTGATTTCCTCTTGCCACGTCGGCCAGTCTCGCATCAAGCTAAGAGCGGGCCGAACAAAGATGCTTGGCGTGATTTTGTGTACGGGCGAGCGATGCAAGCATGGCGTGCACGTCCGCTAACAGGTTTTCCATTGAAGTTCGCCATGGTGTATCTGTCTGATGATCCCGCGCCCGGGGACATCAACAACTTCGTAAAACCTGTGCAGGACGTTCTATGCGCGTTGATCTATGGAGACGATTCAATGATCCGAGATGTTTCTGCTCACATGCGTCTTCTAAGTGAACCGAATGGCATACGCGGACTGCCTGAAAAGTTGGCGCAGGCACTCATCGATGGCGAGGCCTGCGTCTATGTAGCTATTCATGACTCGAACGAACTTGCTGAGGAACTGAGATGAGCATATTGACTGCCACCCTAGCGGAAAGGCTCATAGCAAAGCGGTATGAAAAGCAGGGTTACGTTGTGACCTTGGAGCCACCGCCTTCGTCCATTCCATTCTCACTAGCAGGCTATACGCCTGACATCCTCGCGACCAAGGGAGATGAGCACATTCTTATCGAGGTGAAGAGCCCAAACGCACGACTAAATCGAGATATCTATTTGTCGGTTGATCGTGAAGTTCAGCAGCATCCGGGTTGGCGCTTTGAGCTGGTCACAGTAACCGGAGACGAGCTGCGAGAGCCGACCGTGAGCGACGCCGATCGGCCGACGATTGGCAACATCCGACAACGCTTGCAAGTACTGAAATCCTTATTTAATGCGCCTGATGTGTCGGGAATTCTCCTGCCTCAATTGTGGGTCGCTTTTGTCGCCGCCCTGCGACTGCTGGCCGATAGCGAAGGAATATCTTCGGAAGGGCTCACTGACCTCAGCCTACTCAATAAGGTCTATTCACAGGGCATCACTTCGATCGATGAGGATGCAACTGCAAGGCGGCTTTTGAGTTTGCGAAACATCGCGGTGCATAGCCTGAATCCGGATATCACGATGGAAGATTGCGAAGAGCTGTACCAGATCACACATGCAGTCTTGGAGAGGCTGCAGAAATCACACACCTGAGTCGTAGTCGCGAATTTTGAAATGAGCAGGCTAAGATCATCTGAAGGTGATCTAGCCATAGGAAGTTTTGCAACGTAGGAGTTCGGAGATCCTGTTCTCGACTAAATGGCGCATGTAGTTCGAGCCGAGGATTACCTCCATAGCAGGCCGAGTGTAGGCACGCAACTCGCAGATCGGTAAAACCCTTCGCGGCGGGTCAACTTCATGATGACAGTCCCACGATGGGCCGTTTGATGTCCATTTCTCATGCCTTTGCCGAGCACACTCATCCAAGCAGTCTCTAGCTACGTTGAGCGCGAGGAGCCGTTCCTTGCATCGACGTACACGTGGGCTATCGACTCAGCCAGGCTCGCCACTCATTTGGCCATCACTGTCTCAGGCTCAGACTCATACGCGCGTAATCTCGATCTGAAGTCTCAGTTAAATAGAGCGTGGGTGGACGCGAACCAAGGTCAGCGTGAGGCCATCGCTGACTACTATGTTCGAGTCTGGGGCGGAATCGGTGGCAATCGCGTTGGCACCATCTCCAAATATGTAAGCGCCATCTCTGACGGGAGAATCCCGCACTTCACGGGAATCTCATCATGGTCCAAAGTTGCGACAGCAGCGAATTCCAAAAATGCAGCAATCTTTGATGCACGCGTTGCTGTCGCACTGAACGCGCTTCAAGTGTTGAGTGGTTCTTCCGAGGGCGTCGTGTTCCCGTACCTCTATGGCCGAAACTTGGTCATACAGCGTACAGGTCCCATGTTGCGAGATGCAGGGCGAGCTCGAGGCTGGCGAGCCTTGCCTCGTGCGCAAATTTACCCTGTCTATCTTGCGCTTCTCAAGCATGCGTCAATGCCGCTCAAGGGAAGCCTAGCTCTCGCGCGCGCCGAGATGGTGTTATTCGCAAAGGCAGAGTCGCTTGCCACAGAGGCGGAAGAATCACTCTCCCACTCAGCTTTGGCCTCGGGAGCGGAAGCGCTGCCCGGCGTTGACTTGCGCTAAGCATCAGCGGATTGATCCCATTCAGTCCGTTGGAACGACACCAACGCATCCCACACCACGCCAAATAGGCACGCCCAAACTCGTCTCGCACCCACCTTCAGCTCCCGCCGCGCCAAGTGTTCCAATAGAGCCCTTCATGAGCGCCACCGACCCCACTCCCGGCCCCTGCCCCTGCGGCCGCACCGACCGTCGCGACAAGCCCATCGGCTACGCCCTGTGCTGTGGGCGCTACCTCGACGATTTCGAGAACACGCCTGCGCCCGACGCCGAATCGCTGATGCGTTCGCGCTATTCGGCCTTCGTGCTGGCGCGTGCCGACTACCTGCTCGCCACCTGGCATGCGTCGAAGCGGCCGGCTTCGATCGAGTTCGAGCCGGGCGTCAAATGGCTGGGGCTGGACATCCGCTCGCGCTCAGTGCTCGACGCCGACCACGCCGAGGTCGAGTTCGTCGCCCGCCAGCGCAGCGCGACGGGCGTGGCGTTCCGCCTGCACGAGCGCAGCCGCTTCGTGCGCGAGAACGAGCGCTGGTTCTACGTCGATGGGGACCTGCACCAGCCCCCGGGTTGACGCACCGGGCTTCGGCCCGCACAATCGGCCCCGCTCCGGGGTGCACACACGTGGTGTGCTGAGATGGCAAAGCTGCCGACCCGCGAACTTGATCCGGGTCATACCGGCGTAAGAAGAGCTGCACTCCCTGACTTCGGTCCGTCACTCCCTTTTCTGGTGGCGGGCCTCCCGAGGTCCACTGAGCGATTGCGGAGCACCCTTTCCCTCAACAAGGAGTGCCTCCCGATGAATGCCCCCGATAAATTCACCTCGCTGCTGTCGCTGACGCGCGAACCCTTTCCCGCGTCGCACAAGTGCGTCATTCCGGGCAGCCGGCCCGACCTGTTCGTGCCCGTGCGCGACGTGGCGCTGACCAACGGCGAAACCGTTTCCCTGTACGACACCTCGGGCCCCTACACCGACCCGAAGGTCGAGATCGACGTGCGCCGCGGCCTGCCCGACGTGCGCAGCGCCTGGGTCATCGAGCGCGGCGATACCGAAAGCTACGAAGGCCGCACGCACCACGCGCTGGACGACGGCGCCAAGAACGAAGACCGCGACGCGCAGCGCCTGGCCGAGCTGCGCGCCGGTGCCTCGGCGCTGCAGCGCACGCCGCGTCGCGCCAAGTCGGGCGCCAACGTCACCCAAATGCATTACGCACGCCGCGGCGTCGTCACGCCCGAAATGGAATACGTGGCGCTGCGCGAGAACGGCAAGCGCGAGTGGATGGCCGAGTACCTGGCCAATGAAGAGCGCGCCAAGCGCGTGGCGGGCAACCCGATGGGCGCGAGCATTCCGCGCATCATCACGCCCGAGTTCGTGCGCGACGAAGTGGCCCGTGGCCGCGCGATCATTCCCGCGAACATCAACCACCCCGAGGTCGAGCCGATGGCCATCGGGCGCAACTTCAAGGTGAAGATCAACGCCAACATCGGCAACTCGGCCGTCACCTCGAGCATCGAGGAAGAAGTCGAAAAGCTGGTGTGGGCCATTCGCTGGGGCGCCGACAACGTGATGGACCTGTCGACCGGCAAGAACATCCACACCACGCGCGACTGGATCGTGCGCAATTCGCCGGTGCCCATCGGCACGGTGCCGATCTACCAGGCGCTCGAAAAAGTGGGCGGCGTGGCCGAAGACCTCACCTGGGAAATCTACCGCGACACGCTCATCGAGCAGGCGGAGCAGGGCGTCGACTACTTCACCATCCACGCGGGCCTGCGCCTGCCGTTCATTCACCTCACGGCCGACCGCATGACGGGCATCGTGTCGCGCGGCGGCTCGATCATGGCCAAGTGGTGCATTGCGCACCACAAGGAGAGCTTCCTCTACACGCACTTCGAGGACATCTGCGACATCATGAAGGCCTACGACGTGAGCTTCTCGCTCGGCGACGGCCTGCGCCCTGGCTCGGGCGCCGATGCGAACGACGAGGCCCAGTTCGCCGAGCTGCGCACGCTGGGCGAGCTCACGCAGATCGCCTGGAAGCACGACGTGCAGACCATGATCGAAGGCCCGGGCCACGTGCCGATGCACATGATCCAGGCCAACATGGACGAGCAGATCAAGCACTGCCACGAGGCGCCGTTCTACACGCTCGGCCCGCTGACCATCGACATCGCGCCGGGCTACGACCACATCTCCAGCGCCATCGGCGCCGCGATGATCGGCTGGGCCGGCACGGCAATGCTCTGCTACGTGACGCCCAAGGAGCACCTGGGCCTGCCCGACCGCGACGACGTGAAGCAGGGGATCATTGCCTACAAGATCGCCGCGCACGCGGCCGATGTGGCCAAGGGCCACCCGGGTGCGCGCTCGCGCGACGACGCGCTGAGCAAGGCACGCTTCGAGTTCCGCTGGCAAGACCAGTTCAACCTGGGCCTGGACCCCGACACGGCGCGCGAATTCCACGACGAGACCCTGCCGAAGGACTCGAGCAAGGTGGCGCACTTCTGCTCGATGTGCGGCCCCAAGTTCTGCTCGATGAAGATCACGCAGGAAGTGCGCGAGTACGCGGCCAAGAAGGGCGTGGCGGAGCGCGAGGCCGTGGCCGAGGGCATGGAAGAGAAGTCGAAAGAATTCATGGCCGGCGGCGGCGAGATCTACATCCCGATCCGACCCGTCGCTTGATAGCTTGAGTCTCCCCGTGCGGAAAGGGGGCGTTGCTACCATGGGGCCAGACCCCTGAACTCCTGCCTCGCAATGACCCCTTTCCCCTTTTCCGCCGTTCTCTTCGATTGCGACGGCGTGCTCGTCGATTCCGAGCCCATCACCAACCGCGTGCTCGCCGAAATGCTCGGCGAACTCGGCTGGCACCTGACGCCGACGGAGTCGATGGACATCTTCACCGGCAAGGCCGTGAAAGACGAAACGGCGCTCATCGAGGCGAAGACCGGCTTCAGGATCACCGACGACTGGCTGCGCGGCTTCCGCGCCCGCCGCAACGAGGCGCTCGACCGCGACCTCGTCGCCATTCCCCACGCGCCCGCCGCCATCCGCGAGATTCACACGCGGCTCAAGGGCCGCATCGCCTGCGCCTCGGGCGCCGACCGCCACAAGGTCGAGCTGCAACTGGCCAAGGTCGGCCTGCTCGACTGCTTCGAGGGCCGCATCTTCAGCGGCCACGAGATGCCGCGTTCCAAGCCGTATCCCGACGTGTACCTGGCCGCGGCCGAAGCGCTCGGTGTCGACCCCAGGCGCTGTGCGGTGGTCGAAGACACGGTCACCGGCGCCACGGCCGGCGTGGCCGCGGGTGCCACGGTGTTCGGCTACAGCACGGGCGAGTCGGGCCACAGTGGCCCCGGCGCGTTGCGCGGCGCGGGTGCCGTGGCCGTGTTCAGCGACATGACCGAGCTGCCCGCGTTGCTGGCCAGCTACGGCCTGCAGGCGGCCTGAGTTTCTGGTGCAATGACGTTCGCCGTCAGCGTGTGTCGCGCCTGCCGCGCACACGCGTCTCTTCCACCGCTTTCTCACGTTTCGCAAGGACTTCGCCCATGACCTCCGAATACCAGACCGAGCAACCCGACCGCAGCGAGATCGACGCGCTCCAGGGCCCGGCCGTGGTGGAGTTCGGCACCAACTGGTGCGGCATCTGCAAGGCCGCGCAGCCGAACATCGCCGAGGCTTTTGCCAAGTTTCCGAATGTGCGCCGCATCAAGGTGGAAGACGGCAGCGGCCGCCCGCTGGGGCGTTCGTTCAACGTGCGGCTGTGGCCCACGCTGGTGTTCATGCGCGACGGGCAACAGGTCGCGAAGCTGGTGCGTCCGGAAGACAGCCAGTCGATCGTGGATGCGCTGGCGTTGATCGACAGGCCGGCCTGACTGCGCACCAATCCGCCCTGTCGCACAGGCGCTGCGAATCATGAACACCGAACTGCACAGGCTTGCCAGAGGGGCTGACCTGGAGGCGCAGGCCCAGGCACCTTTGCGTCTGCGGTTCGGCCTGGCCTGCGTCCGGCGCGTGCGGCACCTGCTGGAGTCGCCGGAGGCGATCGAAGGACTCGACACGCTCGAAGCCTTTCTTGACGGCCGGGTCAGCCCGGAGGCGCTGGCGCAGGCCGTGCAGCAGATGGCCGTGGTGGCCGGCAGTCACCCGGGCTCGCGCTCCCTCGATGGGGCGGCCCATGCGGCGGTGTCTGCGACCTATGCCGTGTCCCAGGCGGTGGCCGGCCGCGCGCTGCAGGCTGCGGCGTACGCGGCCTACGCCACGGTCTACGCCTACGGAGGCTACGCGGTCACCGATCCCGAGGCCTTCGCGGAAGAGTTCGCGTGGCAGGTCTCGGCGTTCCGCGCGCTGAGCGAAGACGGGTCGGGGCTGGCCGCGCCAGCAGGTTGATCCCGAGTCTCGGCGGGGCATGAAACGCCCGCGCGGGCGCAGAATTTCCGCGTTCGGTCTGCGCGTGCAAGCCCACCGGTGCGGTCAACTTGACTCCGCAAGGCGAATGCATGGATATGCACAGTCGCGCTGCAGGTGAACGGTGACCCCCTTTCGACGTCGCTGCAAGATCTCTCAAAAAGTAAGGACATCATGGAACGCCCATTCCTGCCTCTATCGAGGGGAACGCCGCCTGAGGAATTCACGCTCCGTGTTTACTGTTCCCCAGCGATGCAACTCTCCATTCAACCCAGTGGAGAGACGCTCGGGTTTACCGTAGTGGGGAGGCTTGTAGATGCTTCGATCGATGGCAACGGCGCGTTGGTATTGATCGCGAGAGGTTTTCCGGCGGCGAATGCCGCAAGGAGTTTTTTCCCTGTGTTGCAACGAGCGGTTGCTTTAGCGGGGGTGAATGGGCGGTTGGCTGTCAACATGCCTTTAGAGATTTCTGAGACCAAAGTGTCTGACTTTGGTTTTTGGGAGGGGCAGGAGGATGTCGTAGAGCACGGGTGGCCAGCAACGCAGCTACCCAATCCCCTTGTTATTTACAACGAGGGGGCATGGGTTTATCCGGAGCATGAGTATGTTGCTCTGGCAAAGAGCTTCCGCATCGTTCCCACCTTTCTTACCGACATCGTACAAATTACGAAAGAGCTGAAGGATGCTTCCACACAGCTACCGCAGCAAGCAAGACCGGTAGATCGGGAGGTCTTGATCGCCGCGTCGTTTCTTGCACATGGAAGTCGATCGACACTGCACGTGTGGAGATTTCTGATCGCAGTCACTGGACTGGAGATGCTTGCGGATCGACAGCAAGCGGGAGAAAAAACCAAGCAGGCCATTGAACTCCTGCGGGAAGAGATCGATGCGAAGTACGCGCAGACGCCATCGGTTCAAGTCGACTGGTTGAAGAATGCGATTCGAGGCGCAAAAGAACAATCCATCGGCGCCGCTGTAAGGGACTTGGTCGTCAACTGGTGCGCTCCGGGCAAGGCGAAGAATCCATTGCATCAGTTTTTCACCGACGAGGGCGACTGCAAGAAAAAGGTGTCGGCACTTTACGCGCTCCGATCTCAATATGTGCATAGCGGTCGAGTGACACAGGAAAAGGATCTCAAGCGCTATTCCTTTTTCGAACTCGCAAGCGTAGCGACCGCTTCTTTGCATCACATCCTCAACGAAATGCTGCGCGGGTAGCCGAACTTGCTCAAGTGGGAGGTCGGAGCAATCTTCCTTTGCTCACCGCGCAGGAGCTCGGCCTCGAGGCTGATGTCGCCGCTGGCGATGAATTCGGCGCTGATCCAGTTTCGCCTGCTGATGGCGCAGGCAGTGGAGGCCGTAGGCGCGGCCGAGGTTCAGGGCGCGCCCTACAACCCCAACTGCCGAAAATCCCGCGGCGCGTGCCCCGTCCACTGCAGGAACGCACGCGAAAAACTCTTCTCGTTGCGAAACCCGACCGCCAGTGCCACCTGCTTGATCGGCCGCGTGGTCCGGCGCAGCTGCTCCACCGCGAGCTCGTGCCGCACCTCGTTCTTCAGCACCTGCAGCGAGGTGCCCTCTTCATGCAGCTGCCGGTGCAGCGTGCGCCCCGACACGTTCAGCAGCCCCGCCAGCGCCTCGGCCGTGGTCGCCTCGCCGGCGCGCGCGCGCAGCAGTTCGCGCACGCGCTGGCCCAGCAGGCGGTCGCGGCGGTACTGCAGCACCGTGAGTGGCAGGGCGCGCTTGAGCATGGTGCGCAGCGCGCGCTCGTCGCGCAGCAGCGGCAGCGCCAGGTAGCGCTCGTCGAAGCTGATGCTGGCCTGCGGCGCGTCGAAGTGCACGTCGGGCGTGAACATCAGTGGGTAGGCGTCGTGGTGCGGCGGCGCCGCGAACGGAAAGGTGGCCTGGCGCAGCGAGATGCGCGAGTCGATGGCCCAGCACACGTAGCCGTGCATGAAACGCAGGCTCGTCACCAGGCAGAACTCGCGGAACGCCGGATCGAGCGGGCGGTTCTCGGTGATGCGCAGCGTGGCGACGCCGCCGGTCACTTCCAGCGCGAGCGTGATGTCTTCGGTCAGCAGGCGGTGGTGGCGGCACCAGCGCTTGATGGCCACGCCCAGGTCGGGCGAGGTCAGCGAGGCGCGGCACAGCATGCCGTAGCTGCCCCAGGGCAGGCGGCGCGAGAACCAGCCCAGCGCCTCGTCGTCCAGCTCCTGCATGGCGTGGCCCGACAGCGCCTCGAACTGCGCGGCCGTCACCCGAGCGCCGGGGCGGTTCAGTTCGCGCGGCGCGATCTGTGCCGCCTGCAGGGCCTGCGCCGGGTCCTTGCCATAGCGGGCATACCCTTGCACGATGGCTCGCACGAAGGCCATCGGCGTGACGGCGCGGGCGGGTCGCAGGAAGGCGGGAGACGACAAGGTTGAGTGCATCGGTCGTGGCGCAATTTGCAACCATTGTGGCGCCAATTGCGGCACGACGAGGCGTAAGCTGCGGCTTTTCAAGCGCCATTCCGCGCGGGCAGCCCTGCGCGCCGACCCCCTCAGAGGAGACAAGACTCATGCACGATTTCGGCCTCAACTTCGACCTGGGCGAGGACATCGACGCGCTGCGCAGCGCGATCCAGGACTTCGCCGCCCACGAAATCGCGCCCCGCGCCGCCGAGATCGATCGCGACAACCTGTTCCCGCACGACCTGTGGCAAAAGCTCGGCGAGCTGGGCCTGCACGGCATGACGGTGAAGGAAGAGTTCGGCGGCACCGAGTTGGGCTACCTGGCCCACATCGTGGCCATGGAAGAAGTCTCGCGCGCCTCGGCCTCGGTGGGCCTGTCGTACGGCGCGCACTCCAACCTGTGCGTGAACCAGATCCACCGCAACGGCAGCGACGCGCAAAAGAAGAAGTACCTGCCCAAGCTGGTGAGCGGCGAGCACGTGGGCGCGCTGGCCATGAGCGAGCCCAACGCCGGCTCCGACGTGGTGAGCATGAAGCTCAAGGCCGACAAGAAGGACGGCTACTACGTGCTCAACGGCGGCAAGATGTGGATCACCAACGGCGGCGACGCCGACACGCTGGTCATCTACGCCAAGACCGAACCCGAAATGGGCGCGCGCGGCATGACCGCCTTCATCGTCGAAAAGAACTTCAAGGGCTTCTCGGCTGGCACCAAGCTCGACAAGCTCGGCATGCGCGGCTCCAACACGTACCCGCTGTTCTTCGACAACTGCGAAGTGCCCGAAGAGAACGTGCTCGGCGGCGAAGGCATGGGCGCCAAGGTGCTGATGAGCGGCCTCGACTACGAGCGCGCCGTGCTCTCGGGCGGCCCGCTGGGCATCATGGCCGCCTGCATGGACGCCGTGATTCCGTACATCCACGAGCGCCAGCAGTTCGGCCAGAGCATCGGCGAGTTCCAGCTGATGCAGGGCAAGATCGCCGACATGTACTCGACCTGGCAGGCCACCCGCGCCTACGTGTACGCCGTGGGCAAGGCCTGCGACCGCAACGACCACGCGCGCACCTTCCGCAAGGACGCGGCCGGCGCCATCCTGTACTCGGCCGAGAAGGCGACCTGGATGGCCGGCGAGGCGGTCCAGACGCTGGGCGGCGTGGGCTACACCAAGGACTTCCCGGTCGAGCGGCTGTGGCGCGACGCCAAGCTGTACGAGATCGGCGCGGGCACGAGCGAAGTGCGCCGCATGCTGATCGGGCGCGAGCTGTTCAGCGAAACGGCCTGAGCTGTTTTTCTCCCTCCCCGCTGGGGAGGGCAGGGGTGGGGGCAAGCGGCGTCCGATGAAGCACAGCGCCGAACAAACGCCGCTTGCCCCCATCCCAACCTTCCCCCGGAAGGGGAAGGAGCAAGTCAAGGAGACAAGGAACATGAGCATGACTGCTGCGTTGACCGAGAGCTACGGCAAGGGCGCCACCAACGTCCCCCTCATCGAACACCCCATCGGCGACTTCTTCGACGACATGGTCGCCAGGCAGCCCGAGCGCGAAGCCCTCGTCAGCCGCCACGAAGGCCAGCGCTTCACCTACCGCGAACTGCAGACCGCGTCGAACAAGCTGGCCAGCGCGCTGCTGAACCTGGGACTCGTGCCCGGCGACCGCGTGGGCATCTGGTCGCACAACAACGTGCCGTGGGTGCTGATGCAGATCGCGACCGCCAAGGTCGGCCTGATCCTCGTGAACATCAACCCCGCCTACCGCACCTCGGAGCTCGAGTACGCGCTCAACAAGGTCGGTTGCAAGGCGCTGGTGACGATGGCGCAGTTCAAGACCAGCGACTACCTGGGCATGCTGCGCGAGCTGGGCCCGGCGAAGCTGCCGCAGCTGCTGCACACCTTCTGGATCGACGCCAAGCCCGGCCAAGGTGACGAGCAGCCCGGCATGCGCCGCTTCAGCGAGCTGCTGGCCAGCGGGGATCCGGCCGATGCGCGCGTGGCCGCGACGCAGAAGACGCTGAAGGCCACCGACCCGATCAACATCCAGTTCACCAGCGGCACCACGGGCTTCCCCAAGGGCGCGACGCTCACGCACCGCAACATCCTGAACAACGGCTTCTTCATCGGCGAGTGCATGAAGCTCACGCCGGATGACCGCCTGTGCATTCCGGTGCCGCTGTACCACTGCTTCGGCATGGTGCTGGGCAACCTGGCCTGCCTCACGCACGGCTCGGCCATCGTGTACCCGAACGACGGTTTCGATCCGCTCACGGTGCTCGAAACCGTGCAGGCCGAAAAATGCACGGGCCTGCATGGCGTGCCCACGATGTTCATCGCCGAGCTCGACCACCCGCGCTTCAAGGAGTTCGATCTGTCGACCTTGCGCACCGGCATCATGGCCGGCTCGCCGTGCCCGACCGAGGTGATGAAGCGCGTGGTCGACCAGATGCATCTGAACGAAATCACCATCGCCTACGGCATGACCGAAACCAGCCCCGTGAGCTGCCAGAGCAGCACAGACACGCCGCTGGACAAGCGCGTGTCGACCGTGGGCACGGTGCAGCCGCACCTCGAGGTGAAGATCATCGACCCCGAGACCGGCGCGGTCATGCCCATCGGCAAGTCGGGCGAGCTGTGCACGCGCGGCTACTCGGTGATGCACGGCTACTGGGAAGACGAACCCCGGACGCGCGAAGCCATCGACGCCGAGCGCTGGATGCACACCGGCGACCTCGCCACGATGGACGCCGAGGGCTACGTGAACATCGTCGGCCGCATCAAGGACCTGGTGATCCGCGGCGGCGAGAACATCTACCCGCGCGAGATCGAAGAATTTTTGTACCGCCACCCGAAGGTGCAGGACGTGCAGGTGGTCGGCCTGCCCGACAGGAAGTACGGCGAAGAGCTGTGCGCCTGGATCATCGTCAAGCCCGGCCAGACGGCCACGGACACCGAGATCCGCGATTTCTGCAAAGGGCAGATCGCGCACTACAAGGTGCCGAAGTACATCCAGTTCGTCTCCGAGTTCCCGATGACGGTGACCGGCAAGATCCAGAAATTCAAGATCCGCGATGCCATGACCGAGCAACTCGGTCTCACGCAAGAAAAGACAGCATGAGCAAACTCGAAACCAAACTCAACGCTCGGTCCGCCGACTTCCAGGCCAATGCGGCCGCGATGCGTGCGCTGGTCGACGACCTGCAAAAGCAGTTCGCCAAAGTGGAGCAGGGCGGCGGCGAGGCCGCGCGCGCCAAGCACACGGCGCGCGGCAAGCTGCTGCCGCGCGACCGCGTGGCCGAGCTGCTCGACCCGGGCACGCCCTTCCTCGAAATCGCGCCGCTGGCCGCGCATGCGATGTACCTCGACGGCAAGGGGGCCGAGTCGGCTCCGGGCGCCGGCATCATCACCGGCATCGGCCGCGTGAACGGTGTCGACTGCATGATCGTGTGCAACGACGCGACCGTGAAGGGCGGCACCTACTACCCGTTGACCGTCAAGAAGCACCTGCGCGCGCAGGAGATCGCCGAGCAGAACCGCCTGCCCTGCATCTACCTCGTGGACTCGGGCGGCGCCAACCTGCCGAACCAGGACGAGGTGTTTCCGGACCGCGACCACTTCGGCCGCATCTTCTACAACCAGGCCAACATGAGCGCCCAGGGCATTCCGCAGATCGCGGTGGTCATGGGCTCGTGCACGGCCGGCGGCGCGTACGTGCCGGCGATGAGCGACGAATCGATCATCGTGAAGAACCAGGGCACCATCTTCCTGGGCGGCCCACCGCTCGTGAAGGCCGCGACGGGCGAGGTCGTGTCGGCCGAAGACCTGGGCGGCGGCGACGTGCACACGCGCCTGTCGGGCGTGGTCGATCACCTGGCGCAGAACGACTTGCACGCGCTGGCGCTCGCGCGCTCGGCGGTGGCCAACCTGAATGCGAAGTCGGCAGAGAAGCCCGACGGCGCCGCGGTGCGCGCGCCCGAGTTCCCGCGCGAAGAGCTGTACGGCGTGATCCCCACCGACACGCGCAAGCCCTTCGATGTGCGCGAGATCATTGCGCGCATCGTCGACGGCAGCGAGTTCCACGAGTTCAAGGCCCGATTCGGCGCCACGCTGGTCTGCGGCTTTGCCGAGATCGAGGGCATGCCGGTCGGCATCATCGCGAACAACGGCATCCTGTTCAGCGAGTCGGCGCAGAAGGGCGCGCACTTCATCGAGCTGTGCTGCCAGCGCAAGATCCCGCTGGTGTTCCTGCAGAACATCACCGGCTTCATGGTGGGCCGCAAGTACGAGAACGAAGGCATCGCGCGCCACGGCGCCAAGATGGTGACGGCCGTGGCCACGGCCAACGTGCCCAAGTTCACGATCATCATCGGCGGCAGCTTCGGCGCCGGCAACTACGGCATGTGCGGCCGCGCGTACAGCCCGCGCTTCCTCTGGATGTGGCCCAACGCGCGCATCAGCGTGATGGGCGGCGAGCAGGCCGCGAGCGTGCTGGCCACGGTGAAACGCGACGGCATCGAACTGAAGGGCGGCAGCTGGAGCGCCGACGAAGAAGAAGCCTTCAAGGCGCCGATCCGCCAACAGTACGAAGACCAGGGCCACCCCTACTACGCCACCGCGCGCCTGTGGGACGACGGCATCATCGATCCGGCCGACACGCGCCGCGTGCTCGCACTGGGCCTGGCCGCGTCGCGAAACGCGCCGATCCCCGAGCCCAAGTTCGGCATCTTCCGCATGTGACGAGGGCCACCGCATGAGCAGCACCTTCACCAAGCTGAACCTCGCCATCGACGGCGCGGTCGCGCGCATCTGGCTCGACCAGCCCGACGCGCGCAACGCCTTCGACGACGTCGTGATCGCCGAGCTGACGCAGGCTTTTCTCGAAGCCGGCGGCGCGCCGCAGGTCAAGGCCATCGTGCTCGGCGCGAACGGCCCGGCCTTCTGCGCGGGCGCCAACCTCAACTGGATGCGCCGCATGGCCGACTACACGCGGGACGAGAACCTCGCCGACGCGGGCAAGCTGGCCGACATGCTGCGCACCATCGCCGAGTGCCCCAAGCCCACCATCGCGCGCGTGCAGGGCGATGTGTACGCCGGTGGCATGGGGCTCGTGGCCGCCTGCGACATGGCCGTGAGCGTCGACACCGCGTGGTACTGCCTCAGCGAAGTGAAGATCGGCCTCGTGCCCGCGACCATCAGCCCGTACGTGCTGCGCGCCATGGGCCCGCGCGCGTCGCAGCGCTACTTCCTCACGGCCGAACGCTTCACCGCCGCCGAGGCGCACCGCATCGGCTTCGTGCATGAAGTGGTCGCGGCCGATGCGCTCGACGCCAAGGTCGATGAACTCGTCAAGGCGCTCACCGGCGCCAGCCCCGCGGCCGTGCGCGCCTGCAAGCAGCTGATCGCCGACGTGGCCGGCCGCGAAATCGACGGCGCGCTCATCGCGAAGACGGTCGAAGGCATCGCCGACATCCGTTCGAGCGACGAAGGCCGCGAGGGCGTGCAGGCCTTCCTGCAGAAGCGCAAGCCGTCCTGGCTCGCCGCCAGCTGACAGCCACGCAAGGACTCGCCATGAACGCACTCGACATGCCGCAACTGCTCGCACTGGCCGCCGCCATCGGCTGGGCCAGCGGCGTGCGCCTGTACCTCGTCGTGCTGTTGACCGGCCTGGTTGGCTACTTCGGCTGGGTGCCGCTGCCTTCGGGGCTGCAGATGCTCGCGCATCCGATCGTGCTGGCGGTCAGCGGCTTCATGGTGTTCGTCGAGTTCTTCGCCGACAAGATCCCCGGCCTCGACTCGCTCTGGGACGTGGTGCACACGGCGATCCGCATCCCCGCCGGCGCGGCGCTCGCGGCCAGCGTGTTCGGTGCCGACCACGGCGCGATGGCCGTCGTCGCGGCGCTGCTGGGCGGTGGCTTCGCGGCCACGGCGCATGCGGCCAAGGCCACCACGCGCGCGGCCATCAACACCTCGCCCGAACCGTTCTCGAACGTCGGGGCGTCGCTGGTCGAAGACTCGATGGTGCCGGCCGGGCTGTGGCTCGCGGTGGCGCATCCGCTGGTCTTTCTCGTGCTGTTCGTCTTCGTGCTCGTGCTCAGCGTGTGGCTCATCCGCAAGAGCTGGCGTTTTCTGCGCGCGCTGTTCAGCCGCGTGGCACGCATCTTCAGTGGCCGGCCCGATCCGGGCGTCACGTCCGCTTTTCAACTGAAAAAGAATCCTCCGGGAGACACCCCTAATGTTTAAGAAGATCCTGATTGCCAATCGTGGTGACCAGCCGCGAAGCGGCGCAGCGGCGAAGCCAAATCGCATGGCACGCGCAGCGTGCTCAGGCAATTTCACCGCGAAAGTCCACCATGTTTAAGAAGATCCTGATTGCGAATCGCGGTGAAATTGCCTGCCGTGTTGCCGCAACCGCACGCCGCATGGCCGTTCGCACCGTGGCGGTGTACTCCGATGCCGACGCGCACGCCAACCATGTGCGCGCCTGCGACGAGTCCGTGTACCTCGGCGGCAGCGCCCCGAAGGACAGCTACCTGCGCTGGGAAAAGATCCTCGAAGCCGCCAAGGCCACGGGCGCCGAAGCCGTGCACCCGGGCTACGGCTTCCTCAGCGAGAACGAAGAGTTCGCACAGGCCTGCGCCGACGCCGGCCTGGCCTTCATCGGCCCGCCGCCCTCGGCGATCAAGGCCATGGGCCTGAAGGCCGAGTCGAAGCAGCTGATGGAAAAGGCCGGCGTGCCGCTGGTGCCCGGCTACCACGGCCACGACCAGGACCCGGCGCTGCTGCAGCGCGAGGCCGACCGCATCGGCTACCCGGTGCTCATCAAGGCCAGCGCCGGCGGCGGTGGCAAGGGCATGCGCGCGGTCGACAAGGCCGCGGACTTCGAGGCCGCGCTGGCCTCGTGCAAGCGCGAGGCCATCAACAGCTTCGGCGACGACGCGGTGCTGATCGAGAAGTACGTGCAGCGCCCGCGCCACATCGAGATCCAGGTGTTCGGCGACACGCAGGGCAACTACGTGTACCTGTTCGAGCGCGACTGCTCGGTGCAGCGCCGCCACCAGAAGGTGCTCGAAGAAGCGCCCGCGCCCGGCATGACCGAGGCGATGCGCAAGGAAATGGGCGATGCGGCCGTGGCTGCGGCGCGCGCCGTGAACTACGTCGGTGCGGGCACGGTCGAGTTCATCGTCGAGCAGCGCGAAGGCGGCGAAATGAACTTCTTCTTCATGGAGATGAACACGCGCCTGCAGGTGGAGCACCCGGTGACCGAAGCCATCACTGGCCTCGACCTCGTCGAATGGCAGCTGCGCGTGGCCTCGGGCGAGCCGCTGCCCGCCAAGCAATCGGAGCTGCAGATTCACGGCCACGCCATCGAGGCGCGCATCTGCGCCGAGAACCCCGACAACAACTTCCTGCCCGCCACCGGCACCTTGCGCGTGTACCGCAAGCCGCAGGCCACGGCCTTCCAGCGCAGCCGCGTGCGCATCGACGACGGCGTGCGCGAGGGCGGCGAGATCTCGCCCTTCTACGACTCGATGATCGCCAAGCTCATCGTGCACGGCAGCACGCGCGCCGAAGCGCTGGCCCGGCTCGACGCTGCGCTGGCGCAAGTGCAGATCGTGGGCGTGTCGACCAACGTGCAGTTCCTGCGCGGCATTTTGGCGACCGAGTCGTTCTCGAAGGCGAACCTCGACACTGCGCTCATCGAGCGCGAGCGCGCCGTGCTGTTCGACCGCGAGCCGCTGGGCCTGCCGCTGGCCGCGGCTGCCGCCATCACGCGCACGCTGGTCACCGAAGCACCGGTCGGCGTGCCCGACCCCTTCGAGCGCCGCGACGGCTGGCGCGCGCATGGCGAGTACAAGCGCCGCTTCGACTTCGAGTTCCGCGGCACCGAGCACAGCGCGCTGCTGACCTACCGCCGCGACGGCGGCCTGAACCTCGAAGTGGGCGGCGTCAATGGCCCGCTGACGGTCGGCCGTTTTCCCACGGGCGAGTTCGAGCTCGAATTCGCGGGCACGCGCCAGACCCTCGACGTGCACCTGGACGGCGCCACCGCCCACGTGTTCGCGTCGAAGGGCGCCACGCGCCTCACCGCCATCGACCGCCTCGCCCACGCGGGCGACACCCACGCCGAAGGCGGCCGCCTCACGGCGCCGATGCCCGGCAAGGTCGTGTCCTTCGCGGTCAAGGCGGGCGACAAGGTCAGCCGCGGCCAGCCGCTGGCCGTGATGGAAGCCATGAAGATGGAGCACACCATCGCCGCGCCCGCCGACGGCACGGTGGAAGAACTGATGTTCTCGCCGGGCGAGCAGGTGGCGGAAGGCGACGAATTGTTGCGAATGGCTGCGGCGGCTTAACCCCGTTGCGGACGCTGGTCCGTATCAGCGGTGGTAGTCATTCTTTTCAAGGAGTCCTGATGACCCGCCGCACCCTTTCCGTGTCGACACCCCGCGCTGCCATGCGCCACCGCGCAGGCGCCGTCCTGCTGGCCCTGGCGGCCGCCCTGTCGCTGGCCGGCTGCGACCGCCAGCACAGTGCCGAGTCGGCCGCGCCGGCCTCAGCGCCTGCGCCCATGCAGGCACCGCCGATGGGCTATGGCGGTGCCATGAAAGTGCAGCGGGCGAGCGCGCCGCAAGCCGAAATCGCCGCGTCGCAGTCCGACGAGGCGCGGGGCGGCAGCGGCGAGACCGCGTTGCAACGCTTCCTGGCCGTGCGGCAGGACCTGAATGTCGAAGTGCCGGCCGAGCAGCTGGCCGACGCCTGGGGCAAGGTGCGCGACCTGTGCGGCACGCTGAAGTGCGAGCTGCTGTCTTCGTCGCTGCTGCGCGAGACGCCGCAGCAGCCGGGCAACGCCCTGCTCGAGATGCGCGTCGAACCTGCCGACGTCGACAAGCTGCTCGGCGGCCTGGCCGGCGTGGCGAACGTGGTCTCGCACACCACCACCAGCGAGGACAAGACCTCCGAGGTGATCGACGTCGAGGCCCGCATCAAGAACCGCACCGAGTTCCGCGACAGCCTGCGCGTCATGCTGCGCGACACCGTCACCAAGCGCACCATGGCTGACCTGCTGGCGATCCAGCGCACGCTGTCGGACACGCAAGCCGAACTCGACGCCATCGCCACGCAGCGCAAGGTGCTCGCGCAGCAGACCAGCAAGCAGCACATCCAGATCCAGTTCACGCCCAAGCGCGCGCTGGTGAGCGGCAGCGACGGCTACAGCCCGATGGCGCACGCGCTGCGCAACGCCGGCGACGTGCTGGCCGAAAGCGTGGGCGCGCTCATCACCTTCGTGGCTGCGGCGCTGCCGTGGCTGCTGCTGGTGGTGCTGCCCATGGGATGGTTGGTGCGGGTGCTGTGGCGCCGTCGCCGGACGGGCAAGGCCTGAGTCCGGTCAGAAGCGCAGTGGTGCGTCAGCCCACCACCACTTCGCTGATCTGCATCACCGGCACGATGTCGGTGTAGTTCTTGATGTCGCCCTGGATCTCCTTCATGTGCGGGCCGAAGGCCTTCTGGAAGGACTCGACCGATTCGGCGAACACGTGGCACATGCCGACATACGTGGGCGGCGAACCCGGTGCGCCGCCGCCCAGGCCCTTGTCGATGGTGTACGAGAGGCAGGCGTCGCCCATGCGGGCCTTGAGCATGGGCATGTGCTGGTCGCGGTAGTAGTCGTGGTCGAACCGCGCGCCGGGGGTGTGGGGGTACATCACGCTGACTTTGATCATTTGAGGTGTCTCCTGGGTGGCTGAATGCGGTCGAGCATAGGGGAGGGCGCGCAGCGCAACAAGCCGGTGCCTTCTAAGATGGCGCCCATGCGAATCTCTGTCTACCTCACCGACAACCGTCCCGATCCCTGGATCAATGGCCTGAAGGCCGAACTCCCCGAAGCCACCATCGAAGCCTGGACGCCCGGCGCGCCGCAGGCCGACCACGGCGTGGTGTGGGCGCCTCCGCAGCAGTTTCTCGACGAGCAGCCGAACCTGCGCGGCCTCTTCAACATCGGCGCGGGCGTCGATGCGCTGCTCAAGCTCAAGGTGCCGGCGAACACGCGCATCGTGCGGCTCGACGACGCGGGCATGTCGGTGCAGATGGCCGAGTACGTGTGCCACACGCTCATTCGCCACTTTCGCGAGTTCGACGTGTACGAGGCCGATGCGCGCGAGGGCAAGTGGAGCTACCGCAAGCCGAAGCTGCGGCGCGATTTTCCGGTCGGCATCATGGGCCTGGGCGTGCTCGGCGAGCGCGTGGCCAAGGCGGTGGCGCAGTTTGAATTTCCGGTGCTCGGCTGGAGCCGTTCGCCCAAGACGCTCGACGGCGTGCAGGTGTTCAGCGGCGAGGCGCAGTTCGACGAGTTCCTGGCCTCCACGCGCGTGCTGGTCAACCTGCTGCCGCTGACCGAGTCCACGCGCGGCATCCTGAACCGCACGACGCTGGGCAAGCTCAAGCCCGAGGGCTACCTCATCAGCATTGCGCGCGGCGGCCACCTGGTCGAAGACGACCTGATCCCGATGCTCGACGCCGGCCAGCTTGCGGGCGCGACGCTCGACGTGTTCCAGGTCGAGCCGCTGCCGGCCGACCATGCCTTCTGGCGCCACCCGAAGATCACCGTGACGCCGCACGGCTCGGCGCGCACGCTGCGCGAGGAGTCCATTGCGCAGATCGCCGGAAAGATCCGCGCGATGGAGCAGGGGCTGCCGATCGCCGGCATCGTCGATCCCGTCCGGGGCTACTGACGCCCCTGCGCCGCCGACGACGAACCGGCTGAAACGCGGCCGGCGGGGGAAAACCCCGACGCTTTTGTTTTTCACATACGAGAAAATTTCTTCATGGTTGTGAAAACAGCGTTTCGCGTGATCGAGATCGTCGAGCTCTTCGCCCGGGAGAAGCAGCCGCTGGCGCTGTCCGAGATGGCGCGGCTGCTCGAGATGCCGGTGTCCAGCTGCCTGGGCCTGATCCGCACCCTCGAAGAGCAGGGCTACATGTACGAGACCGGCCGCCGCCAGGGCTACTACCCGACGGGTCGGCTGCTGGCGATGGCGCAGGTCATCGCCGCGCACGACCCGGTGCTCGACCGGGTGAAGGCCACGCTCGAAGAGCTGCGCGACGCCGCGGGCGAAACCGTGGTGTTCGGCAAGTTCCGCGACGCGGAAAACGTCGTCTATCTCGACGTGCTGAGCGCGCCGCAGCGCATCCGCTACACGGCCGAGTCGGGCGAAACGCGGCCCGCGTATGCCAATTCGATGGGCCGCGCGCTGCTCTCCACGCTCACACCCGAGGCGCGCCGCAAACTGCTCGACGGCATGACGCTCGCGCCGTTGACCGACGCCACGCTCACCACCGCCGACGCCATCGAGGCCGAGCTGCAGCGCGGCGCCGCGCGCGGCTGGTACGGCAACCTCGGCGAAAGCATTCCCGACCTGATCGGCCTGGCCTGGCCGCTGCGCATCGGCGGCGAGGCCTATGCGATCTCGGTGGCCGGCCCGCGCTACCGCATGGAAGCGCGCATCGACGACATCGCCGCGATGCTGCGCGCGGCCTGCCTCGCGATCGAACCCAAGACGGAGAACCCCCGATGACTGCAACCGCCACCGCAACCACTGCTGCGCGCTACTTCGTCCGCGAAGACGAGATCACCGGCTACCACCCGGCCAACCACACCGGCACGCTGAACAAGCGCCTCATCGGCCCCGAGACAGTGGGCGCCAAGCAGCTCGAGGTGCTGGTGGGTCACATCCAGAAGGGCAAGGGCGCGCTGCCGCATGCGCACCCGGGCATCGAACAGGTCTGCTACGTGCTTGAAGGCCGCGCGGTCGCCGAGGTGGGCGGTCAGCGGCAGGAGCTGCATCCTGGCGACAGCTGCTTTTTTCCGGCCGACGCGATGCACACCTTCACGGTGGTGAGCGACGAGCCGGTGCGCGTGCTGGTGATCTACAGCCCGCCGTACGAGGAATCGCCGGAGCGCGTGATCCGGCCCTGAACGACAACCCCCGGAGACACAACCATGCAGACGAAGAACGCGACAGAAACAGTCGCGGTGGAAAGCCGCCGCCGTTTCATTTCCATCGGCGCTGCCGCGGGCCTCGCGGGCACCGCGCCCTGGGCCTTTGCGCAGGACGGCGGCTACCCGAAGCAGCCGATCAAGCTGATCGTGCCCTTCGCCGCCGGCAGCGGCACCGACGCGGTGGCGCGCATCACCGCGCAGATGCTGGGCGAGGCGCTCAAGGGCTCGGTGATCGTCGACAACCGCGCCGGCGCCAGCGGCGTGATCGCCGCCGAGCTGGTGGCCAAGGCGCCGCCCGACGGCTACACGCTCTTCATGACGACCAACACCACGCACTCGGCCAACCCGAGCCTGATGAAGTCGCTGCCCTACGACCCGGTGAAAGACTTCGCGCCCGTGAGCCGCATGGGCAACCTGCCGTTCATGCTGGTGGTGAACAACGACCTGCCCGTGAAGAGCGTCGCCGAGCTGCTGGCCTGGGGCCGTGCGCATCCCGGCAAGCTGACCTATGCGAGCGGCAACAGCACCGGCATCGTGAGCGGCGCCACGCTGTCGCGCATGAGCGGCATCCCGATGCTGCACGTGCCCTACAAGAGCACACCGCCGGCCATCGCCGACCTCATCGGCGGTCAGGTGTCGATGATGGTGGTCGACCTCGCGGCGGGGCTCGCCACGGTCAAGGCCGGCAAGATGCGCGCGATTGCGGTCACCACGCAGGAGCGCACCAAGCTCTTTCCCGAACTGCCGCCGCTGGCCGACACGCCCGAGCTCAAGGGCTTCGACATCACCTCGTGGAACGGCGTGTTCGCGCCGGCCGGCACGCCGCGCGACGTCGTGCTGAAGCTCAACAAGGCGCTGTCGGAGATGGCGAACGGTGCGGTGTTTCGCGAGCGCGTGAGCAGGCTGGGCTTCGATGCGTTCGGCAGCACGCCGGAAGAGCTGGGTGCGTTCACCGTGTCGGAGCTGGCGAAGTGGAAGAAGCTGATTCAGGCTGCGGGCATTCAACCGGAATGACAGGCGTCCTGCATTTGCATTTCTCCCTCCCCTCTGGGGAGGGCAGGGTGGGGGCAAGCGGCGTACCCATCGCGCGCTCTGCCTGCCCCATCCCAACCTTCCCCAGAGGGGAAGGAGCAATGCGGGTGCATCAGCTGTCTTTCTCCCTCCCCCGCTGGGGGAGGGCAGGGGTGGGGGCAAGCGGCGTGTCCATCGGGCGCTCTGCCTGCCCCCATCCCAGCCTTCCCCCAGAGGGGGAAGGAGCCAACACCAAGTCATGAACACCACCGGACCACTTCAGGGCATCCGCATCCTCGACCTCACGGCCGTGGTGATGGGCCCGTACGCCACGCAGACGCTCGGCGACCTCGGCGCCGACATCATCAAGGTCGAGCCGCCCTCCGGCGACAACCTGCGCGCCGTCGGCCCGATGCGCCATGCCGGCATGGGCGCGATGGCGATGCACCTGAACCGCAACAAGCGCTCCATCGTGCTCGACCTCAAGCAGCCCGAAGGCCGCGAGGCCTGCCTGCGGCTCGCGGCGGGTTGCGATGCGCTCATCTACAACACGCGCCCGCAGGCGATGGCGCGGCTGGGGCTCGGCTACGAGGCCGTCGCCGCGGTCAATCCGAAGATCGTCTACCTCGGCGCGTTCGGCTACGGCGAAGAAGGTCCGTATGCCGGCAAGCCCGCCTACGACGACCTGATCCAGGGCGCGGCCGGTGTCGCCTCGCTCTTCGCGCAGCAAAGCGGCGGTGCGCCGCGCTACGCGCCCGTCACGCTCGCCGACCGCGCCGTGGGCCTGCAGGCGGCCATCGCGCTGCTGGCTGCGGTGCTCAGCGCGCAGCGCACCGGCCAGGGCCAGGCGGTGGAAGTGCCGATGTTCGAGGCGCTCTCGCAGTTCGTCATGGGCGACCACCTCGGTGGCCACAGCTTCGAGCCGCCGCTCGGGCCCACCGGCTATGCGCGCCTGCTCGCGGAGCACCGCAAGCCCTACGCCACGGCCGACGGTTATCTTGGCGTGCTCATCTACAACGACAAGCACTGGCAAGCCTTCTTCGACGTGATCGGCCGGCCCGAGCTGCGCGCCTCGCCGATGTTCGGCACGCACACGGCGCGCGCCGCGAACATCGGTGCGGTCTATGCGTTCGTGGCCGAGGTGATGGCCACGCGCGGCAGCGACGAATGGATGGCGCTGTTGGAGGCGGCCGACATTCCGGTCGCGCGCCTGCACACGACCGAGAGCCTGCTCGACGACCCGCACCTGCGCGCCGTCGACTTTTTTCCCGAGTTCGACCATCCGACCGAAGGCCGCATCCGCACGCTCGCGCCCGTCGGCCGCTACAGCGCCACACCAGCAGCCATCCGCCGGCCCGCGCCGCGCATCGGCGAGCAGAGCGTCGAGCTGCTGCGCGAAGCGGGCTACGCGGACGAAGCTATCGACCGCATGCTCGCGCTCGGTGTCACGCTGCAGGCGGACCCCATGAAAGACGACAGCCCATGAATTTCTCCCTGAACGAAGACCAGCGCTCGCTCGTCGCGGCCATCGAGCGCCTGTGCGAAGACTTCCCCATCGACTACTGGCGCGACCACGACGACCGCGCCGTGTTCCCGCATGAATTCCACCGCGCCGTCGCCGAGAGCGGCTGGCTCGGCATCGCGATGCCCGAAGCGCAGGGCGGCGCGGGGCTCGGCATCACCGAGGCGGCGCTGATGATGCGTGCCATCAGCGCGTCGGGCGCGGGCATGTCGGGCGCGTCGTCGGTGCACATGAACATCTTCGGCCTCAACCCGGTGGTGGTGTTCGGCACCGAGGCGCAGCGCCAGCGCTTTTTGCCGCCGCTCATCGCGGGCACCGAGAAAGCCTGCTTCGCCGTGACCGAGCCCGACGCGGGGCTCGACACCACGAGCCTCAAGACGCAGGCGGTGCGCCAGCCGAACGGCAGCTACCTGCTGCACGGCCGCAAGATCTGGATCTCGACCGCGCAGGTGGCCGACCGCATGCTGATCCTCACGCGCACCACGCCCATCGACCAGGTGAAGAAGCCCACGCAGGGCCTCACGCTGTTCTACACGGCGCTGGACCGCAGCAAGGTCGAGGTGCGAGAGATCCACAAGCTGGGCCGTGCGGCGGTCGACTCCAACATGCTCTTCATCGACGGCCTCGAGGTGCCCGAAGAAGACCGCATCGGCGAGGAGGGCCGCGGCTTCGAATACATCCTGCACGGGCTGAACCCCGAGCGCATATTGATTGCGGCCGAAGCCATCGGCATCGGCCGCGCCGCGTTGCGCATCGCGGCGCAGTACGCGCAGGAGCGCGTGGTGTTCGGCCGGCCCATCGGCCAGAACCAGGGCGTGGCGCATCCGCTCGCGCGCGCCTGGGCGAACCTGGAAGCGGCCGACCTGATGGTCTTCAAGGCCGCCACGCTGTACGACGCGAACGAGCCCTGCGGCATCGAGGCCAACGCCGCCAAGTACCTCGCGGCCGAGGCGGCGCACGACGCCTGCCAGAACGCCGTGCTCACGCTCGGCGGCATGGGTTATGCGAAGGAATACCATGTCGAACGCCTGCTGCGCGAGAGCTACATTCCGCGCATCGCGCCGGTCAGCCCGCAGATGATCCTGAACTTCATCGCCGAAAAAGCACTGGGGCTGCCGAAGTCGTACTGACCACTGCTCATGAACGCCAACACCATCGTCACCCGCCATCTCGTCGTCCACGGCCTCGTGCAGGGCGTGGGCTACCGCTGGTCGATGGTGCAGGCGGCGCAGCGGCTCGGCGTGCGCGGCTGGGTGCGCAACCGGCGCGATGGCAACGTGGAAGCGCTCGTGGCCGGCGCCGCCGATGGGGTCGAAGCGCTGGTGCACTGGGCGCGCCAGGGGCCTGCCGGTGCGCGCGTGGATGCGGTCGATGTGAACGAGGCCGACGCCGCGGACGATCTGCCCGACGGCTTCGCGCAACGCGAAACCGTCTAGATCCGGCGTTTTTTCGTGCAGCCACCCGGTTGGCACCATTTGCAACCCCACAGGCGCGCATTGCTACCTTCTGCGACTTGTGTACCAAGCAGCGCAAGCCCATGTGTCAGACAATCGAAGCCGGTTTTTCAGCATCCTCCCGCGACAGCGACACCAGAGACATCCCATGAAACTCCCCACCCAGGTCAAGCTCGTCGACGTCGGTCCGCGCGACGGCCTCCAGAACGAAAAGCAACCCGTGTCCGCCGAGGTCAAGATCGGCCTCGTGCACCGCCTGCAGGACGCGGGCCTGAAGGAGATCGAGGTCACCAGCTTCGTCTCGCCCAAGTGGGTGCCGCAGATGGCCGACAACGCCGAGGTGATGCACGGCATCACGCGCAAGCCGGGCGTTCTCTACTCGGTGCTCACGCCCAACATGAAGGGCTTCGAGGCCGCCATTGCTGCGCCGCGCGAAGAATGGCCCGACGAGATCGTGGTGTTCGGCGCCGCGAGCGAGGCCTTCAGCCAGAAGAACATCAACTGCTCGATCGCCGAGAGCATCGAGCGCTTCGCGCCCGTGGTGGCAGCGGCGCTCGACAAGGGCATCCGAGTGCGTGGCGCGATGTCGTGCACCGTGGGCTGCCCCTACGAAGGCGAGATCGATCCGTCCAAGGTCGGCTACCTCGCGCAACTGATGAAGGGCATCGGCGTGCAGCGCGTGGACGTGGCAGACACCATCGGCGTGGGCACGCCGCGCAAGGTGCAAGCGGCGATGGAGGCCACGCTGGCGCACTTCGATGTCGATGCCATCTCCGGCCACTTCCACGACACCTACGGGCAGGCGCTGGTCAACACGCTGGCGGCGCTCGAACTGGGTGTGTGGAACTTCCAGTCGTCGTCGGCGGGCCTGGGCGGTTGCCCCTATGCCAAGGGCGCGACGGGCAACGTCGCGACCGAAGACGTGGTCTACATGCTGCACGGCATGGGCATCGCCACCGGCATCGACCTGGACAAGCTCATCGACGCGGGCGTGTACATCAGCGAAGCGCTGGGCCGCGAACCGAACTCGCGCGCCTCGAAGGCGATCCGCACCAAGCGCGCGGGCTGAGAGTAAGTGACGACGGATTGAGCTGGATAGGCAAGCCGGCTGTGAAATCCGGCCGGATCGGATGTGTGCGACCGAGATGGTTTCGAGCGACCTAATCCTGAGGAGAGCCCAAGTCTGAAAAGATTGATCTTTTCCTCGCGCGCCCCGACGATCCGACATCTATGCCAGAGAAACCTCATCCAACACTGCTTGATCGAAGCGAGGCCCGAGCACAAATTGCGGCTAATTTTGGCTCACAGATGGAAACTCTACGTGATGTTGCCAACTACGGGTCGAACTTGATCGTTCGTGCTTTCGTATCCAGCCCACGAGATATGACTGCCATCGTGACCTGCTACGTTTTTCTCAAGCAGATAGTCGCGATGGTTGATGCTGTGCACGTTTTACTTTCAGAGGGGGCGGGCTATGCCAGTCATCTTCCTGCGCGCAGCGCATTTGAGGCGTCCCTGTACCTCCACTATGTGATTGAAAACGACAGCGAGCGGCGAGCGAGGCGCTACTACGTTGCGGACATTCGAGAGCAGCAGGGTTGGGCCCGCAAACTGATCGCTGGCACGCCAGAGGCTGAGGGACTGGAAGAGCTGCGTAAATCGATCAACCTGGAATCGTTTTTGGGTAACCCCGAAAACACTGCGGTGGCAAATGCGATGCTACAAGACGCGGCCCGTGTACTGGGCCAGCCGGAGTTCCTTGCAATAGACGCCGAATTCGATGCGATAAGACGGCGACGCAAGAGGGACGTCGCTTGGTACGCGCTCGATGGCATCTCGAACATCCGACAGTTGGCGAAACATCTAGGGAGCTTTGCGGAATATGAGACCTTCTATTCCAGAGGTTCGCAAGCGATGCATAGCGGGACATACAAGGACCACATTCGAATCATCGATAACCAACTCCATGCGATCCCTATCCGTCACATCATGGATTTCAATCACCTCATTCAGAGTGTGCTGATCGTGGCTGTTAGCTCTATGCGCCGTGTCGTGGAACGCTACCGCAGTGGTGAGATCAATGATCTGAATCGGCGATACCTCACTGAGTGGAGGGCGGCCATGATGCATACCCCGACCGTGAATTACGAATTCAATGCCACTGGCGTGATCTAGTTAGCGTCCGAAGGCGCGCAACCCCAGCAGCACGACCACCGCCGCGGCCAGCAGCACGGTGGTGCACTGCCAGAAGAGCACGGGGCGGCGCTCGATCAGCGGCGGCATCCGCGCGCTCAGAAACTCCGGGCCCGGCGTGCGCAGGTCGTGCACGAACTCCGACACCGCCTGCTGCCGCTTCGCAGCCTGCGGATGCAGCGCCTTATGCAGCACAGCGTCGACCCACGCGGGCAGCTCGGGCCGCAGGTGGCGCACCGGCACGTAGCGCAGCCGGCCCACGTCGGCCGGCGTGCGGACGCGCGACACCTGCAGGCCGTAAGGCAGCTGGCCGCACAGCATCTGGTAGACGATCGCGGCCAGCGAGAACAGGTCGGAGCGCGCGGTGCCGCCGTGGCCGGTGAAGTACTCGGGCGCGGTGTACTGCAGCGTGCCTTCGATGGCGAGCGCGCGGGCTTCGCCGCTGCCGTCGGCCAGGCCGGCCACGTGGGTCGAGGCCAGGTCGATGATCTTCACGGTGCCGGTGCGGTCGATCATCACGTTCTCGGGCCGCAGGTCCTGGTGCAGCATCTCCTTGCCGTGCAGCGCCTGCAGCCCGCGCGCGAGCTGCGCAACGATGCCGCGCACGCTGTCCAGGTCGGGGCGGGGGTGGTCGACCATCCATTGCGCGAGCGTGTGGCCGTCGACGTACTCCATGGCCACGTACAGGTGCGCGCGCGGGCGCTCGACGGCGCTGGCCTTGAGCACGTGCGGGCTGTCGATGCGCCGCGCCACCCACTCCTCGAGCACGAAGCGGTCGAGGTAGTCGGGGTCGTCGCGCAGGTCGACCGACGGCAGCTTCAGCACGGTGGGCTGGCCGGTGGCGTCGTCGGTGGCCAGGTAGACGTGGCTGCGCGAGCTCATGTGGATCTCACGCACGAGGCTGAAGCCCTCGAAACGGGCGCGCGGCGCCAGCGCCGGTGGCATTGCCAGGCCTTCGCGCTGCAGTTGCGCGGGTGGCGCGGCGGCATCGGGCAGTTCGTCGATGCGCAGCAGCTGCACGGTGATGTCGTCGGTGCTGCCTTTGGTGCGCGCAGCCTCCGCGAGCCAGCGCGCTGCGTCGTCGAAGTTGTCGGCGTGCAGCGCCAAGGCTTCGTGCACGGCGGCGGCGTCCAGGCGCGTGTAGGCGCCGTCGGTGGCCAGCAGGTAGACCTCGCCGACCTCGGCCTCCCAGCAGCGGTGGTCGATCTCGACATGGGCGCCCGCACCCAGCGCGCGCCCGAGGTACGACTCGACCGACGACACGCGCACGCGGTGGTCTTCGGTGAGCTGTTCGAGCGCGCCGGCGTGCAGCCGGTGGATGCGCGCGTCGCCCACGTGCAGCAGGTGCGCGTCGCGGCCCTTGAGGATCAGCGCGCTGAAGGTGCAGACGTAGCCGCTGTCCTTGTCGAAGCGCGCGTCGCTGCGCTGGGTCTGCGCATGCAGCCAGGCGTTGGTGGCGCCAAGCACGCGTTGCGCGGCGCGTTGCACCGACCAGGTGTCGGAGGTGGCGTAGTAGTCGTCGAGAAAGCCGCGCACGGCCGCCGCGCTCGCCACCTGGCTCACGCGGCTGGAGCCGATGCCGTCGGCCAGCGCCACGGCGATGCCCTTGGACGCGCGCAGCGTGCCCTCGGGCAGCATGGCGCCGTGGAAGTCCTGGTTGACCGGCGCGTGGCTCCCCGCCAGCGAGTGCTGGCCGAGCGTCACGCGCAGCTGCTTGCGCGGCGGCGCGGACATGCGAACGGTGATGTTGCTGATGCTGTTGCGGCGGTTCAGCCGATCACGCGCTTGGCGGCCGTCTTGTAGTGCGTGGCGTACAGCGTGAGGCCCACGAAGGTCAGGCCGCCGACGAGGTTGCCGACCACGGTGGGCAGTTCGTTCCAGATCAGGTAGTCCATGAAGGTGAACTTGCCGCCGAGCATCAGGCCGGCGGGGAACAGGAACATGTTGACGATGGAATGCTCGAAGCCCATGTAGAAGAAGATCATCACGGGCATCCACATGCCGATGGCCTTGCCCGACACGGTGGTCGACATCATGGCCGCGACCACGCCGGTCGAGACCATCCAGTTGCACATCACGCCGCGAATGAACAGCGTGAGCATGCCGGCGGCGCCGTGTGCGGAGTAGCCCAGCGTGCGGCCTTCGCCGATGTGGCCGAGCTTTTCGCCGATGGCGTTGGGCGCCTCGCTGAAGCCGAAGGTGAAGATGATCGCCATGAACACCGCCACCGTCAGCGCGCCGGCGAAGTTGCCCACGAACACCAGGCTCCAGTTGCGCATCACGCCGCCCCAGGTGGCGCCGGGGCGCTTGTCGAGCACGGCCAGCGGCGCCAGCGTGAACACGCCGGTGAGCAGGTCGAAGCCCAGCAGGTACAGCATGATGAAACCGACCGGAAACAGCATCGCGCCCACCAGCGCATTGCCGGTGTTCACGGTGATGCTCACGGCGAAGGCCGCGGCCAGCGCGAGGATGGCGCCGGCCATGTACGAGCGGATCAGCGTGTCGCGCGTGGACATCAGCAGCTTGGATTCACCGGCGTCGACCATCTTGGTCACGAATTCGGCAGGAGCGAGGTAGGCCATTCGGAGTCCTTGGAGAGAGGCTGAAAAAAGAGAAGAGGGGGAGGGGCGTCAGGCGAGCGCGACGAGCACGCGGCCGTTTTCGACGCGCACCGCATGTGCGCGCACCGAGTGCTCGGGCGCCTCGAGGCATTCGCCGCTGCGCAGGTCGAAGTGGTTCTTGTAGAGCGGCGAGGCCACGACGATGCGGTCGCCCAGGCTGCCGACCAGCCCGCGCGAGAGCACGCTGGCGCCGGCCTTCGGGTCGACGTTGTCGATGGCGAAGAGCGACGGCTCCTGGCCGACGCGGAAGATCGCCACGTGCACGCCATCGACCAGCGCGCACACGCCGGTGTCGGGGAGGATGTCGCCGGCGGCGCACACGGCGGTCCAGTTCAGGGTGTCTGTGGTCATGGTGGGTTGTCCTTTTTTGTTCGCTCAGGCGGCGCTGGTTTCGCGGCGCTCTTCGGGGCGCGCGGGGCGGTTCTGGCCGCGTTCCTGCACGAAGACGATGTGCTCGTCGGGCTTCTCGCTGTTGACGAAGGAGCGGAAGCGCTGGCGCGTGGCGGGGTCGGTCACGGCGGTCTTCCATTCGCACTGGTAGGTGTCGACCACGTGCTGCATCTGCGTCTCGAGCTCGGCGCCCAGGCCCAGCGTGTCCTGCAGCAGCACGCCCTTGAGGTAGTCGAGGCCGCCTTCGAGGTTCTCGCGCCAGGTGCTGGTGCGCTGCAGGCGGTCGGCCGTGCGCACGTAGAACATCAGGAAGCGGTCGATCATGCGGATGAGGTCGGCCTTGGTCAGGTCGCTCGCCAGCAGCTCGGCGTGGCGCGGCTTCATGCCGCCGTTGCCGCACACGTAGAGGTTCCAGCCCTTGTCGGTGGCGATGATGCCGACGTCCTTGCCCTGCGCCTCGGCGCATTCGCGGGTGCAGCCCGACACGCCGAACTTGATCTTGTGCGGCGCGCGCAGGCCCTTGTAGCGGTTCTCCAGTTCCACGGCCAGGCCCACGCTGTCGTCCACGCCGTAGCGGCACCACGTGGAGCCCACGCAGCTCTTCACCGTGCGCAGCGACTTGCCGTAGGCATGGCCCGACTCGAAGCCGGCGGCGATGAGTTCTTCCCAGATGGACGGCAGCTGCTCGACGCGCGCGCCGAACATGTCCACGCGCGCACCGCCGGTGATCTTGGTGTACAGGCCGTACTTCTTGGCCACATGGCCCACGGCGATCAACCCGTCGGGCGTGACCTCGCCGCCGGGCATGCGCGGCACGACGGAGTAGGTGCCGTCCTTCTGGATGTTGCCCAGGAAGTAGTCGTTGCTGTCCTGCAGGCCGGCCAGGTCTTTCTTGAGCACGAACTCGTTCCAGCACGAGGCGAAGATGCTCGCGGCGGTCGGCTTGCAGATGTCGCAGCCCAGGCCCTTGCCGTGCTTCGTGAGCAGGTCGGCGAAGCTGCGGATCTCGCCCACGCGGATGAGGTGGTACAGCTCCTGGCGCGAGTAGGGGAAGTGCTCGCACAGGTGGTTGTTCACGGCCATGCCGCGCTTGGCCATTTCCATCTTCATGACCTGCGTGACCAGCGGCACGCAGCCGCCGCAGGTGGCGCCGGCCTGGGTGCAGGCCTTCATCTCGGCGGGCGTGCACACGCCCTGGCCCACGGCCTCGCAGATCTGGCCCTTGGTGACGCTGTTGCACGAACAGATCTGCGCGCTGTCGGGCAGCGCATCGACGCCCAGGCCCGGCCTGGCCTTGCCGTCGCTGGACGGCAGGATCAAAAACTCGGGCTCGTCGGGCAGCGCGATGCCGTTGAGCGCCAGCTGCAGCAGCGTGCCGTACTCGGTGGCGTCGCCGACCAGCACCGCGCCCAGCAGCTGCTTGCCGTCTTCGCTCACCACGATCTTCTTGTAGACCTGCTTGCGCTCGTCGATGTACTGGTAGGCGCGCGACTTCGGCGTCTTGCCGTGCGCGTCGCCGATGCTGGCGACGTCCACGCCCATCAGCTTGAGCTTGGTGCTCAGGTCGGCGCCGGTGAAGGCCGCGTCGTCCTGGCCGGCGATGTGGCGGGCGGCCACGCGCGCCATGTCGTAGCCCGGCGCGACGAGGCCGAAGGTCTGTTCGTTCCACGACGCGCATTCGCCGATGGCGTAGACGTTGCGGTCGCTGGTGCGGCAGTGGCTGTCGATCGCCACGCCGCCGCGCGGACCCACGGCCAGCAGGCTCTGGCGTGCGAGCTCGTCGCGCGGGCGGATGCCGGCAGAGAACACGATCATGTCGGTCTCCAGGTGCGTGCCGTCGGCGAACACCATGCGGTGCCGCGCGCTCGCGCCGTCGGTGATTTCTACCGTGTTGCGGCCGGTGTGCACGTGCAGGCCCAGCGCCTCGATGCTGCCGCGCAATGCACGGCCGCCGCCTTCGTCGACCTGCACGGCCATGAGGCGCGGCGCGAACTCGACCACGTGCGTTTCCAGGCCCATGTCGCGCAGCGCCTTGGCGCATTCCAGGCCCAGCAGGCCGCCGCCCACCACCACGCCGCTGCGCGACTTGGCGCCGCAGGCCTTCATGGCGTCCAGGTCCTCGATGGTGCGGTAGACAAAGCAGTTCGGCCGGTCGCGGCCCGGCACGGCCGGCACGAAGGGGTTGGAGCCGGTGGCCAGCACCAGCTTGTCGTAGGCGATCACCTCGCCGTTGGCCGTGGTGACGGTGTTGTTGCGCCGCTCGATGGCCGCCGCGCGGGCCGCCAGGCGCAGCGTGAAGCCGCTGCGCTCGAAGAAGCCCGGCTCGACCAGCGACAGGTCGTCGGCCGTCTTGCCGGAGAAATATTCGGACAGGTGCACCCGGTCGTAGGCCGGGCGCGGTTCTTCGCACAGCACGGTGACCTGTGCGCCGGGAAGGCCGAGCGTGTGGAGTTGCTCGAGGAATTTGTGGCCGACCATGCCGTGGCCGATGACTGCGATCTTCATTGGGGGTCCTGCACGCAACCGGCCCTGGAAGGCGCCCCCGCGGCCGCTGTCGAACAGACAGCGTCGTTGGGGCCCCCGCGACGGAACGGATGCGAAATGGGTTGGAGCAGACGAACCGGCGGCGGGCGGCCACCGGTGCGCTTGAACCCCGCCGTCGTTAGCGGAGGCACTGCGAACCCGCCGCAGAGGCCGGTGGGTCGCCACCGTGTTCAGCAATAAGCGTGCCGCGCGCCAAAGCCCGTGCAGCGGGCCTCATCGGCCGGTGGCGCACCGAAATCGGACCGGGACGGCCGCGGCGCGCACGGGCGTCGTGCGCCGGCGCTCTCCGCATTGGTGCGCCGGGCTTGAAGGGTGAGCGGAGGCGGTGGCGTCGGTGCGCGGGGCTTTTCCGTATGCTCGGGGCCTTGCAACGCAGGGCGAACGCCCCCACGAACCTCGAAGAACTTGCCATGTGCGGCTCCGAACTCCATTCCCTCCCTGAAGGTGTCCAGCGCGTCTCCCGCGTGCTGCAGGACGCCGGCCACCCCCATGCGCCCCGCATGCTCGACGACGCCTGCCGCACCGCGCAGCAGGCTGCCGACGCGCTCGGCATCTCGGTCGGCCAGATCGCCAAGAGCATCATCTTCCGCCGCAAGAGCGACGAAGCGGCGGTGCTGGTCATCACCTCGGGCGACAAGCGCGTCGACGAGAAGAAGGTCGATGCCATCGTCGGCAAGACCGGCCGCGCCGACGCCGACTTCGTGAAGGCGCGCACCGGCTTCACCATCGGCGGCGTCTCGCCGGTGGGCCATGTGACGAAGCCCGTGGTGCTCATCGACCGCGAGCTGTTCCGCTTCGAGGAAATCTGGGCCGCCGCGGGCCACCCGCACGCCGTGTTCCAGTTGCACCCGAACGATTTAGAGAAGCTCACCGGCGCGCCGGTGGCCGACGTGGTGTGAACTTCGACGAAGCGCACGCGCTCGCCGACCGCGCCACTGCCGTGCAGCGCATGGCCGGCGACGTGCCGTCGCCGTGCTCGTCGGTGTGCCGCATGGACCGCCTGAGCGGCTTCTGCGAAGGCTGCCTGCGCACCATCCCCGAGATTGCCGGCTGGAGCAAGATGGAAGACGACACACGCCGCCAGGTGTGGCGCGCGATCGAACTGCGCGCCCAGGCGGGCATCTGGCGCGTGCCCGAAACCACCCCCGGAGACACCGACGCATGAAGCACATCGACTTTTATCTCGACTTCATTTCGCCTTACGCGCACCTCGCGTTCGAGCACCTGCCCGAGGCGCTCGAAGGCCTGAGCGTGAGCGTGGCCTACAAGCCCGTGCTGCTGGGTGCGCTGCTCAAGCACCACGGCCAGCTCGGCCCGGCCGAGATTCCTTCCAAGCGCAGCTGGACCTACCGCCACGTGCTGTGGCTGGGCCATGCGCACGGCATCCCGATCGAGATGCCGGCCTCGCACCCTTACAACCCGCTGCCGCACCTGCGCCTGGCCGTGGCCACGGGCGACGACGGCAGCATCAATCGCCTGGCGGCTGAAACCCTCTTTCGCCATGTGTGGCGCGGCGGCGAAGAAGCGGGCGACGCCACGCGGCTGGCCGCGCTCACGGCGCAGTTGCAACCGAAGCGCGATGTGAACGGCGACGAGAACAAGGCCCTGCTCAAGCGCAACACCGACGAGGCCGTGGCGCAGGGCGTGTTCGGCGTGCCGTGCTATGTGGTCGACGGGCGCCTGTTCTGGGGCTTCGACGGCCTCGCGATGCTGCGCGCCTACCTGCAGGGCGACGCCTGGTTCGACGGTCCGCAATGGACCGGCGCCGACCAGCGGCCCTCGTTGCTGCGCAGCAGCAAGGGCTGAAAAACCCGGATGAGGACAAACCCGCGCAGGGTCTTTGTTTCTTACAAGCTGAAACGTGCAGCGCGGGTTTCACCCTAAACCGTAAGCGCCCGTTCAGTTTCGCGAAAGCCTCGGGTCAGTCGCGCCTCCAAGAATGCCTCACGGTCCCGAATGCCGGGCACCGATGAACGCATACATACACACCAGGAGACGACGATGGCAGCCACGCTAGATTCAAGGGGAATGCCGCATCCGGCCCCCCGGCCCATGTCCGCGGAGGAGAAGAAGGTCATCTTCGCCTCCTCGCTCGGCACCGTGTTCGAGTGGTACGACTTCTATCTGTACGGTTCGCTCGCCGCGATCATCGCGAAGCAGTTCTTCAGCGGCCTGGATGCGGGCGCGGCCTTCATCTTCGCGCTGCTGGCGTTTGCCGCCGGCTTCCTGGTGCGTCCGTTCGGCGCCATCGTGTTCGGCCGCCTGGGCGACATGATCGGCCGCAAGTACACCTTCCTGGTGACGATCCTGATCATGGGCCTGTCGACGTTCATCGTCGGCCTCTTGCCCAGCTACGCGACCATCGGCGTCGCGGCGCCGGTGATCCTGATCGCGCTGCGCATGCTGCAGGGCCTGGCGCTCGGCGGCGAGTACGGCGGTGCTGCCACCTACGTGGCCGAGCACTCGCCGCACGGCAAGCGCGGTGCCTACACCTCGTGGATCCAGACCACGGCCACGCTCGGCCTGTTCCTGAGCCTGATCGTCATTCTGGGCGTGCGCACCTGGCTCGGTGAGCAGGCATTCGGCGACTGGGGTTGGCGCATTCCGTTCCTGGTGTCGATCCTGCTGCTGGGCGTCTCGGTGTGGATCCGCCTGTCGCTGAGCGAATCGCCGGCCTTCCAGAAAATGAAGGCCGAGGGCAAGACCTCGAAGGCGCCGCTGTCCGAATCGTTCGGCGAGTGGAAGAACCTGAAGATCGTGATCCTGGCGCTGGTGGGCCTCACCGCCGGCCAGGCCGTGGTCTGGTACTCGGGCCAGTTCTATGCGCTGTTCTTCCTGACGCAGCAGCTCAAGGTCGATGCGACCACGGCCAACCTGATGATCGCCGCCGCGCTGCTGCTGGGCACGCCCTTCTTCGTGGTGTTCGGCACGCTGTCCGACAAGATCGGCCGCAAGCCGATCATCATGGCCGGCTGCCTGCTGGCCGTGGTCACGTACTTCCCGGTCTTCAAGATGCTGACCGAAGCCGCCAACCCTGATCTGGCCCGTGCACAAGCCACGGCCGGCGTCACCGTGACGGCCGATCCGAAGACCTGCTCGTTCCAGGGCAACCCGGTGGCCCGCGAGATCGACTTCAAGAGCTCGTGCGACATCGCCAAGCGCTACCTCGTGCAGAACTCGGTGAGCTACGAGAACGTGGCCGGCGCGCCGGGCTCTGCGGCCGTCGTGAAGATCGGCAGCAAGACCATCGAGGCGCCCACCGGCGTGGTCGCGAACTCCAAGTTCGACGAGACCAGCGTCAAGGCCATCGCCGCCTTCAAGAAGGGCGTGGCCGAAGACCTGAAGGTCGCCGGCTACCCGTCCAAGGCCGACCCCGCCAAGATCAACAAGGTGCTGACCATCGTGTTGCTGTTCTGGCTGGTGCTGCTGGTGACCATGGTCTATGGCCCGATCGCCGCGATGCTGGTCGAGATGTTCCCCACGCGCATCCGCTACACCTCGATGAGCCTGCCGTACCACATCGGCAACGGCTGGTTCGGCGGCCTGCTGCCGACCACCGCCTTCGCCATCGTGGCCTCGACCGGCAACATGTACAACGGCCTGTGGTACCCGATCATCATCGCGGGCATCACGCTGGTGATCGGCACGCTGTTCATCCGCGAGACCAAGGACGTGGACATCTACGCCAACGACTGATCGTTGGCACCTGGAGGAAGCCGCGCGGCGGCTGCCCTCCGTTCAACAAAGAGGCTTCATGCCCACGGCATGAGGCCTTTTTCTTGAACGTTCTCTTCCCCTTTTTCTCACCTTCTCAGGAGACAGTCCCCATGTGGAAAATCGTTGTCGGCTTCGTCATCTTCGCTGCCATTGCCCTGTATGTGATTTCGATGGGCGGCGACAAGATCGACATGTCCGGCGAGAAGCACGGCGGCGACACAACGCACGCGCCGGCAGCCCCTGCTGCTGCAGGAGCTTCGGCACCGGCTGCCGCGGCTTCCGCCGCGAAGTAACGCTACGCGGTTCGCGTCAGCGCTTGAAGCGGCCTTCGCTGATGATGGCCAGGTCCGCGAAGTCGATGCCGCTGTGGTCCTGCGGCGAGTAGCTCACTTCGAGCCCGCCGCCCAGGTCGTAGCCCTTGAGGCTTTCGAGTGCCGCGAGCACCTTGGCGCGCGTGGGCTTGGGGCCGGCGCGGCGCAAGGCTTCCACCAGCACCTTGGCCGAGGCGAAGCCCTCGAGCGCGGCCGGTGACAGCTCGCCCTGGCCCTTGGCGCGGGCGAGCGTCAGCGCCTCCTTCACCATCGGCTGGCCCATCGAGCGTTCGTTGGGGAACACCTGCGTCACGATGACGCCGCGGCTGGCGTCGCCCAACTGCTTGATGAAGCCCGACGAGGCGTTGTTCGACAGCGTGACCACCTGCGCCGCCGAGCCCGCGGCGCGCAGCGCCTTGATGCCGTCGACCACCGCCACGCCCGAGCCGATCCACACCACCGCCTGCGCGTCGGCCTTCAGGATGGCGGGCACGATGGTCTGGTAGTCGGGCTTCTCGCGGTCAGCCGGCACGGTGGCGATCGGCTGGGCCTTGCCCTTGGTGAAGCCGTTCATCGCGCCCTGCAGCGCATCGGCGCCGAACGAGTCGGTCACGTGGACCACGGCGATGCGCGTGAGGCCGATGGTCAGCAGGTGCTGCACCGCCTTCTCGGCCTCGCGCTGGTAGGTGGCGCGCACGTTGAACACGTGCTTTTGCAGCGGCTTGTGCAGCACCATCGCGCCGGTCGAGGGGCCGATGAGCGCCACCTCGTTCTTGTCCAGGTACGGAATGATGGCCTGCGAGTGCGGCGTGCCGCGGCTCATGAAGAGCGCGAGCACCTTCTTGTCTTCGATGAGTGCGCGTGCGTTGTCGCCCGCGCGTTTCACGTCGAAGGCGTCGTCCATGCGGATCACCTCGATCTTCTCGCCGTGGATGCCGCCCTGGGCATTGGCCGCGTCGATCACCAGCTGCGCGCCGCCGATGGTCTCGTTCACGCTGGCGGCCACCGAGCCGGTCATGCCGGCGGTCTGGCCGATCACGATCTGGGCCGAGGCACCCATGGCGCACAGCGCCAGCAGGACGGCCACGCTGAGCGCGTGCCGTGAACCTGCCACTTTCTTCTTCGTCATGGAAACCTTTCGGAGTCGTCTGCAGACTCGCCGGACAATTGTGAAAACAAATGTCGCATTTGTTTCACAAAGTGTCTCAAGGCGAATCCGGACAAACCCCTGCGCGGGCGCCGCCCATGTGGCGGGGTGGGCGGAAGCGTCACGATGCGCTCCCTAGAATGTTTGCCCCACCCCTCAAGGCACTCATGACACAGGGCTCCATCCGGATTCGCGGCGCGCGCCAGCACAACCTCCAGAACCTCGACCTCGACATCCGCACCGGCGAGATGACCGTGGTCACCGGGCCGAGCGGCTCGGGCAAGTCGAGCCTGGTGTTCGACACCCTCTACGCCGAAGGCCAGCGCCGCTACGTGGAGACCTTTTCCGCCTACGCGCGCCAGTTCCTGGACCGCATGGACAAGCCCGCCGTCGACAAGGTGGAGGGCGTGCCGCCCGCCATCGCCATCGACCAGACCAACCCGGTGCGCTCCTCGCGCTCCACGGTCGGCACGATGACCGAGCTCAACGACCACCTGAAGCTGCTCTACGCGCGCGCAGCCCAGCTGTTCGACCGCGAGACCGCGCTGCCGGTGCGCCACGACTCGCCCGACAGCATCTATGCGCAGATCGCCGAGCGGGCGGCTGCCGCGGGCGATCCGCGCATCGTCATCACTTTTCCGGTCGAGCTGCCGGCCGGCACCTCGGCCGAAGAAGTGACGCAGTGGCTGTCGGCCAGCGGCTTCACGCGCGTGCAGGCCGAGCGCGAGGTGGCCACGCCCACCGGCCCGCGCAAGGTGCTCGACGTGGTGGCCGACCGCTTCCGCATCTCGAGCGCCGAGCGCGCGCGCGTGGTCGAGGCGATCGAGGTGGCGCTCAAGCGCGGCAGCGGCCGGGTCACCGTGCACGCCACGGGCGCCGATGAAAACGCACCCACCGACGTGTGGAAGTTCTCCACCGGCCTGCATTGCCCCGAAAGCGACATCCGCTACACCGACCCGATCCCGTCGATGTTCTCGTTCAACTCGGCCGTCGGCGCCTGCGACACCTGCCGCGGCTTCGGCCGCGTGATCGGCGTCGATCTGGGGCTCGTGATCCCGAACGACAAGCTCACGCTGCGCGCCGGCGCCATCAAGACCATCCAGACGCCCGCGTGGAAAGAGGCGCAGGACGACCTCATGCGCCACGCCGAGGCGGCCGGCATTCCGCGCGACACGCCGTGGAACAAGCTCACCGAGGAGCAGAAGCACTGGGTGATCGAGGGCACGCCCAACTACAAGGACGGCAACTGGAACAAGCAGTGGTACGGCGTGCGCCGCTTCTTCGGTTACCTGGAGAGCAAGGCCTACAAGATGCACATCCGCGTGCTCTTGTCGAAGTACCGCAGCTACACGCCGTGCCCCGTCTGCAGCGGCGCGCGCCTGAAGCTCGACAGCCTGATCTGGCGCATCGGCAGCAAGGAAGACGCGGATGCGGTGCTGCCGCCCGAGAAGCGGTTCATGCCGACGGGGGTGAAGTGGACGCGGGCGCAGCTGGAGGCGCTGCCGGGGTTGTGCCTGCATGACCTGATGCTGTTGCCGATCGAGCGGCTGCGGCGGTTCTTTGACCGCATGGGTCTGGCTCCCTCCCCGCTGGGGAGGGCAGGGTGGGGGCACGCGGCCTCTGCAAAGGCTGTGGCGGTGGTGGAGGCCGAGAGCCCCCATCCCAACCTTCCCCCAGCGGGGGAAGGCGCAAGACAGGGCGAAGCCCAGGCCCTCAAGCTCCTCCACGAAGAAATCACCACCCGCCTGCGCTACCTGCACGACGTCGGCATCGGCTACCTCACGCTCGACCGCCAGAGCCGCACGCTCAGCGGCGGCGAGGTGCAACGCATCAACCTCACGACCGCGCTCGGCACCTCGCTGGTGAACACGCTGTTCGTGCTCGACGAGCCCAGCATCGGCCTGCACCCGCGCGACATGAACCGCATCACCGAGGCCATGCTGCGCCTGCGCGATGCGGGCAACACGCTGGTGGTGGTCGAGCACGACCCGGCCGTGATGCTCGCCGCCGACCGCGTGATCGACATGGGCCCCGGCCCCGGCGTGCGCGGCGGGCAGATCGTGTTCGACGGCACCACCGACATGCTGCGCGATGCCGACACGCTCACCGGCCAGTACCTGGGCGGGCGCAAGAAGATCGGCATGGGCTTCAAGCGGCTCGTGAGCGAGAACACGCACCGGCTCATTCTCGAAGGCGTGCGCGAGCACAACCTGAAGAACATCACGGTCGACTTTCCGCTCGCGCGCCTCGTGTGCGTGACCGGCGTGAGCGGCTCGGGCAAGTCGACGCTGATCCAGGACGTGCTGGCGCCCGCGCTCATGCGCCACTTCGGCAAGGCCACCGAAACGCCGGGCGCGCACGACCGCATGCTCGGCGCCGATCATCTGGGCGACGTGGTGTTCGTCGACCAGTCGCCCATCGGCAAGACCGCGCGCTCCAACCCCGCGAGCTACGTGGGCGCGTGGGACGCCATCCGCGAGATCTTCGCCACCGCGGCGCTGTCGCGCCAGCGCGGCTACACCGCGAGCAAGTTCAGCTTCAACTCGGGCGACGGTCGCTGCCCGACCTGCGGCGGCTCGGGCTTCGAGCACGTCGAGATGCAGTTCCTGTCGGACGTGTACCTGCGCTGCCCCGACTGCGACGGCAAGCGCTACCGGCCCGAGATTCTCGAAGTGAAGATCGAGCGCAAGGGCCGTGGCTACAACGTGGCCGATATTTTGGAACTCACCGTGGCCGAGGCCGCGGCGCTGTTCGACACCGACCGCGACGTGCTGCGCGTGCTGCAACCCATCGTCGACGTGGGCCTGGACTACGTGAAGCTCGGCCAGCCCGTGCCCACGCTGTCGGGCGGCGAGGCGCAGCGCCTGAAGCTTGCGGGCTTCCTGGCCGAGGCCGCCAAGAGCGCGACCGCGAGCCGCCAGATGGTGGCGCGCAAGGGCACGCTGTTCCTGTTCGACGAGCCGACCACCGGCCTGCACTTCGACGACATCGCGCGGCTCATGCGCGCGCTGCGCAAGCTGCTCGACGCGGGCCATTCGCTCATCGTCATCGAGCACAACCTCGACGTGATCCGCGCCAGCGACTGGCTCATCGACCTCGGCCCCGAAGGCGGCGAGGGCGGCGGCGAGGTGGTGGCCGAGGGCACGCCCGAGCAGCTGCGCGAGAACCGCGCCTCGCTCACCGGCGCGGCGCTGGCCGACTACGAACTCGCCGTCGGCCCCGGCGCCTACAAGGTGGCCGAACGCGCCGCACGGCGCTACATCGCCAACGCGAAGACAGCGCCGGGCAGCAACGCCATCGAGATCGTCAACGCGCGCGAGCACAACCTGAAGAACCTCAGCGTCGACATTCCGCGCGGCAAGTTCAGCGTGGTGACGGGCGTGAGCGGCTCGGGCAAGTCGACGCTCGCGTTCGACATTCTTTTCAACGAAGGCCAGCGCCGGTATCTCGAATCGCTCAACGCCTATGCGCGCAGCATCGTGCAGCCCGCGGGCCGGCCCGAGGTCGATGCCGTGTACGGCATTCCGCCGACCGTGGCCATCGAGCAGCGCCTGTCGCGCGGCGGTCGCAAGAGCACGGTGGGCACCACCACCGAGGTGTGGCACTTTTTGCGCCTGCTGTACGTGAAGCTGGGCATCCAGCACTGCGTGCACGACGGCGCGGCCGTGCAGCCGCAGACGCCCGACAGCATCGCCGCGCAGCTCATGCGCAACTTCAAGGGCCAGCACATCGGCCTGCTCGCGCCGCTGGTGAGCAACCGCAAGGGCGTGTACACCGAGCTGGCCGACTGGGCGCGCCCGCGCGGCTTCACGCACCTGCGCGTGGACGGCGACTTTCTGCCGACCACGGGCTTTCCGCGCATCGACCGCTTCAAGGAACACAGCATCGAACTGCCCGTGGCCAGCCTCGACGTGCTGCCCTCGCAGGAGAACGAGCTGCGCGCGGCGCTCACCCGCGCGCTCGAGCATGGCAAGGGCGTCGTGCATGTGCTGAGCGAACTCGACGGCCTGCGCGCCGCGATGATGGCCGGCGTGTCCGCCGCGGGCATCGGCCGCGTGCACGTGTTCTCCACGCTGCGCGCCTGCCCGGTGTGCAGCACCAGCTATGCCGAACTCGATCCGCGCCTGTTCAGCTACAACAGCAAGCACGGCTGGTGCCCCGACTGCGTGGGCACGGGCGTGAAGCTCAGCAAGGACCAGCGCAAGGTCTTCGACGATTCGATCCGCGACGACGACAACAAGGGCCGCGAACAGACCTTCGCCGAGCCCGAGGTGGAAGACCTCGCCGACGTGGCGTGCCCGACCTGCGAAGGCACGCGCCTGAACGCCACCGCGCGCGCCGTGGGCTTCGGCACCGCGGCCGACGGCTCGGGCGGCATCGGCATCACGCAGCTGGCGCGCATGAGCGTGACCGAGGTGCGCCAGTGGTTCGAAGGGCTGGTGCTCAACGGCCGCGAAGCCGAGATCGCGCGCGACCTCGTGCCCGAGATCAAGAGCCGCCTCGAATTCCTCGAAGAGGTGGGCCTGGGTTACCTCACGCTCGACCGGGGCGCGCCCACGCTCTCGGGCGGCGAGGCGCAGCGCATCCGCCTCGCGGCGCAGCTGGGCAGCAACCTGCAAGGCGTGTGCTACGTGCTCGACGAGCCGACCATCGGCCTGCATGCGCGCGACAACCAGATCTTGCTGAACGCGCTGCACAAGCTCGGCGAAAAGGGCAACACGCTGGTGGTGGTGGAGCACGACGAAGACACCATCCGCCGCGCCGACCACATCATCGACATCGGCCCCAGCGCCGGCAAGCGCGGCGGCCGCCTCGTGGCCGAAGGCACGGTGGCCGACATCGAGAAGGCGGGCGATTCGCAGACCGGCCGCTACCTGCGCGATGCCATCAAGCACCCGCTGCAGGCGCGCCGCCTGATTCCCTCGCCCGATCCGAAGGCGGAAGACAGCGGCAACTGGCTCACCGTGCACGGCGCCGACCTGCACAACCTGCAGGACGTGACCGCCACGCTGCCGCTGCACCGCCTCGTGGTGGTCACCGGTGTCAGCGGCTCGGGCAAATCGACGCTCGCGCGCGACGTGCTGCTGGCCAGCGTGCAGGGCATCGTCGTGCAGCGCATGACCAAGGCCGGCCGCGACGCCGATGCCGCGGGCAAGCGCCCGGCGTGGGTCGGCTGCCGGGGCGTCGACGGCTACGCGGTCATCGACCGTGTGCTCGAGGTCGACCAGACGCCCATCGGCAAGACGCCGCGCAGCTGCCCCGCCACCTACATCGGCTTCTGGGACACCATCCGCAAGCTCTTTGCCGACACGCTCGAAGCCAGGGCGCGCGGCTACGGCCCGGCGCGCTTCAGCTTCAACACCGGCGAAGGCCGTTGCCCGGGCTGCGACGGCGCCGGCGTGCGCACCATCGAGATGAGCTTCCTGCCCGACGTGAAGGTGCCCTGCGAGGTCTGCCACGGCGCGCGCTTCAACCCCGAGACGCTGGCCGTGAGCTGGCGCGGCAAGAGCATCGGCGACGTGCTGAAGATGGAGGTCGACGAGGCGGTCGAGTTCTTCGCCAGCATGCCCAACATCGCGCATCCGCTGCAGTTGCTGAAGGACGTGGGCCTGGGCTACCTCACGCTGGGGCAGCCGTCGCCCACGCTGTCGGGCGGCGAGGCGCAGCGCATCAAGCTGGTGACCGAACTCAGCAAGGTGCGCGACGACATCACTCGCCGCGGCCAGAAACCGCCGCACACGCTGTACGTGCTCGACGAGCCGACCGTGGGCCTGCACATGGCCGACGTCGAGAAGCTGATCCACGTGCTGCACCGGCTGGTGAACGGCGGCCACAGCGTGGTGGTGATCGAGCACGACCTCGACGTGATCGCCGAAGCCGACTGGATCATCGACCTCGGTCCCGAGGGCGGAAACGCCGGCGGGCGCATCGTCGCGGCGGCGCCGCCGGAGGAGGTGGTGCGATTGGGTACGCACACTGGCGTAGCTCTTAAGGCTGTGTTGGCACGTTGACGTGCGCAGGCGCACAATGGCTTGAACCCTTGGCGCAGGCGCATCCTGAATCAGCCATGGTGGAGACCGTGTGAATGGATGAAGCGCCGTACTGGGGGCTACGCAAGGAGCCGCGCCATGACCCGCTTCATCGATGTTCACAGCCTGGTTCGCCTGGTGGATGAGACCGGCGTCCCGCAATTCCTCGTCACCCTGGCCGACGCGCTGCGCGACGATTTTCTGCGCTGGCGCGAGTTCGACAAGAAGGCGCGCGTGGCCAGCCATTCGCACCTGGGCGTGATCGAACTCATGCCCGTGGCCGACGACGGCGCCTACGCTTTCAAGTACGTCAACGGCCATCCGCACAACACGCAGGTCGGCCTGCCCACGGTCATGGCCTTCGGGGTGCTGGCCGAGGTCGACACGGGCTACCCCGTGCTGCTGTCCGAACTCACGCTCACCACCGCGCTGCGCACGGCCGCCACCTCGGCCATGGCCGCCAAGGCGCTGGCGCGGCCCGACGCGCGCAGCCTGGCCATCATCGGCAACGGCTCGCAGAGCGAGTTCCAGGCGCTGGCCTTCCATGCGCTGCTGGGCATCGGGCAGGTGCGCGTGTTCGACACCGACCCGCACGCCACCGACAAGCTGGTGCGCCACCTCGCGGCCTGCACGCCGATGGAGATCGTGCGCGCCGGCTCCACCGCCGAGGCGGTGCGCGGCGCCGACATCGTGACCACCATCACCGCCTACCAGGGCCACGCGACGGTGCTCACGCCCGAGATGATCGAGCCCGGCATGCACATCAACGCCGTGGGCGGCGATTCGCCCGGCAAGACCGAGCTGCACCCCGATGTGCTGCGCGGCGCGCGCGTGTTCGTCGAGTACGAGCCGCAGACCCGCATCGAGGGGGAGATCCAGCAGCTGCCGCCCGACTTCCCGGTGCACGAGCTGTGGCGCGTGCTGCTGGGCGAAGTGCCGGGGCGCGAGCGGCCCGAGCAGGTGACGGTGTTCGACTCGGTCGGCTTCGCGCTGGAGGACTACACGGCGCTGCGCTGCATCCAGCAGCTGGCGCTGGAGCGCGGCGTGGGCCGGCAGATCGCGCTGGTGCCCGAGCTCGACGACCCGAAGGACCTGTTCGGTCTCACCGCCTCGGGTCGGCGCCGGGCGGTGCTGCGGCGTGCGGCATGATGGCAGCCCCTGTCGTCACGCTTCTTGCTGCTTCATGCTCACCATCTACAACGACCAGCACGCGCTGCACCAAGGCAAAGTCGAAATGTTCCGGGGCGAGCTGGTGCCCTGCTTCGAGGTGCCCGCGCGCGTCGACCATGTGAGGCACGAACTGGAACGGCGCGGCCTCGGCCTGTTGCAGTCGCCCGACGCGCTCGACGATGCCCTGCTGGCGAAGGTGCATGCGCCGCGCTACCTGGACTTCATCGCCGGCGCGTGGGACGAATGGGTGGCGCTCGATCCGGCCAATGCCTCGCGCGATGCCTTGCCTTCTTACTGGCCCACGCGCGGCATGCGCACCGACGTGCTGCCGCAGAGTTTTCCGGCGCGCCTGGGCCTCTTCTCGTTCGATGCGGGGACACCGCTCACGGCCGGCAGCTGGGCCGCGGCGCGACAGGGCGCCGCCTGCGCGTGGACCGCGGCGCAGCGCGTCATCGGCGGCGAGCGCAGCGCCTTCGCGCTCACGCGCCCGCCGGGCCACCATGCGGGCGCCGATTTCTTCGGCGGCTACTGCTTCGTCAACAACGCCGCCGTCGCCGCGCAGGCACTGCGCGATGCGGGTGTCGAGCGCGTGGCGGTGCTCGACGTCGACTACCACCACGGCAACGGCACGCAGGCGATCTTCTACGAGCGCAGCGACGTGCACTTCGCCAGCCTGCATGGCGATCCGCTCACCGACTACCCGTATTACCTCGGCCACGCCGACGAGCGCGGCGCGGGGGCGGGCGAGGGCTTCAACCACAACCTTCCGCTGCCGCGCGGCACCGACTTTGCGGCCTGGCGCGCGGCGCTCAAGACGGCGATCGACGGCATCGCGAAGGTCAAGGCCGGCGCGCTCGTGGTGTCGCTGGGCGTCGACACCTTCGAGGGCGACCCGATCTCGGGCTTCAGGCTGAAGAGCGACGACTACCTGCGCATGGGCGAAGACCTCGCGCGCCTGGGGTTGCCGACGGTGTTCGTGTTCGAAGGCGGTTATGCGGTGGCCGAAGTGGGTGTGAACACGGTGAACGTGCTCGAAGGCTTCGCGCAGAAGTAAGTAACCGAAGCAGCGGGAGCCCCCTCGGGCGCCGCGGCTGACGCGCAGGCGACTGCGCGGCCTGAATAGGCCCTGGTTTCCCCGGGAAATCAGGGGAGCCCCGATTGCCTTCGACCACCGGGCCGGGCCCAATCGGCGCTTTCCCAAGTTTCAGGAACCCGTCAGCCATGCTCCGCCGATCTTCGCTCCTCTGTGCCGCCACGCTTGCCGCGTGCGGCCTCGTCTCCCCGCTGGCGGCCTTTGCGCAGCAGGCCTTTCCCGCCAAGCCCATCAAGCTGGTCATCGCCTTTCCTGCCGGCGGCCCGACCGACATCACCATGCGCCAGCTGGCCGACAACGCCAGCAAGATCCTGGGCCAGCCCGTGATCGTCGACAACAAGCCCGGCGCCGGCGGCACGCTGCCCGCGCAGGCGCTGCAGACCGCGCAGCCCGACGGCTACACCGTCGCGCAGATTCCGCTGGGCGTGTTCCGCCTGGGCTACACCACCAAGATCAACTGGGACCCGCTCAAGGACATCACGTACGTGCTGAACGTCACCGGCTATGCCTTCGGCATCGTCGTGCCGGCCGACAGCCCCTTCAAGACCTGGGCCGACTTCGTCGCCTATGCCAAGGCCAACCCCGGCAAGCTCACCTACGGCTCGACCGGCAACCTGACCAGCCCGCACCTCACGACCGAGATCATTGCGCAGAAGGCCGGCATCACGCTGCAGCACGTGCCCTACAAGGGCAGCGCCGACCTGATGCTGGCCGTGGTCAGCGGCCAGCTCATGGCCGCGGCCGACAGCACCGGCTTCGCGCCGCAGGTCGAGGCCGGCAAGCTGCGCGTGCTCAACACCTGGGGCGACAAGCGCCTGGCCAAGTTCCCCGACGCGCCCACGCTCAAAGAGCTGGGCTACGACGTGGTGCAGAACTCGCCCTTCGGCATCGGCGCGCCCAAGGGCACGCCGCCCGAGGTCGTGAAGAAGCTGCACGACGCCTTCAAGCAGGCGATGGAAGAACCGAGCTACGTCGCGTCGCTCGGCCGCTACGACATGCTGCCCAACTACATGAGCTCGGCCACGTACACCAAGTTCGCGCAGGACACGGTAGTGCGCGAGAAGGTGATCATCGACAAGCTGGGGTTGGCGAAGGAGAAGTGAGGCGGAGGGAACACGACAGCCGCGGCCACGGTCGCTGCTGAACATGGATTCCGCCGGTTTCTATGCACGTCGTCGACGACGTGTATAGAAATTCGATTTTTCTATGCACGTTTCGGCCTGCGCCATGCAGCGCCTACCCCGATCCCCGATCGGTGTCCCGAACTCACCCCCTAAAACCCTCTGCAATTTAGGCGTTAACCCTATGTAATCCCTTTGTCTTCCAGCGAAGGAAAACTCGGACCCAGTCTCGCGGCGGCATCGCCCGGACGTCCCACTGTCGCGCCCGATGTCGGTGCAGCGACTTTCCCATCCCTGGAGTGACACGAATGAAAAAATCCCTGCTTGTTCTGGCTGCCATCGCAGCCTGCGGCGCCGCGTCGGCGCAATCGACCGTGACCCTGTTCGGCGTGGTCGATGCCGCCTACCGCAACGTAGCGAACAAGAGCGTTTCGACCAACCCCTTCGGCCCCGCCTACAGCGTGAAGGCCAGCCGCACCGAGCTGGCAAATTCGGGCCTGAGCTCGAGCCGTCTCGGCTTCCGCGGCGTGGAAGACCTGGGCGGCGGCCTGTCGGCCAGCTTCTGGCTCGAAGCCCCGATCACCAACGACGACGGCGCCACCGGCGTGTCGAGCTTCACCCGCCGTTCGACGGTGAGCCTGGCAGGCAGCTTCGGCGAACTGCGCCTGGGCCGCGACAAGACCGCGACGGTGATGAACGAAGAACAGTTCGATCCGTTCGGCGACACCGGCATCGGCGGCTCGCTGATCATCGACGCCAACGAAGCCAGCCTGTCGGGCAGCGGCTACGGCAGCAACAGCACCTACAAGCGCGCCAGCAACATGGTGCAGTACTTCCTGCCGCGCCTGGGCGGCCTGTACGGCAACGTGGCCTACGGCCTGGCCGAGCAGACGCGCCTGTCGCCCGACACCGCCGCCAGCACCAACACCGGCCGCCACATCGGCGGGCGCCTGGGCTACACGACGGGTCCGTTCGACATCGCCGCCAGCTACGCGCAGAACGACACCAGTTTCACGACCGGCAGCGGCGCCGCCGCGGTGGCACGTCCGGGCAAGATCAAGACCTTCAACCTCGGCGCGACCTACGACTTCGGCGTGGCCAAGCTGTTCGGTGAAGTCTCGCGTTCGAAGGACGAGCGCAACGCGCTGAACATCTTCTCCACCGGCCAGGACGTGGACCTCACGGGCTACCTGCTGGGCGTGACCGTGCCGATCGGCCCGGGCGTGATCCGCGCGTCGTACTCGCACGTCAAGTACGACTTCAACCGCGTGCCCGTGTTCGGCGTGAACAACGCCGACCCGAAGGCCAGCAAGCTCGCGCTGGGCTACGTGCACAACCTGTCCAAGCGCACCGCGCTGTACGGCACGGTCGCGCGCGTCAGCAACAAGAACGGCGCCGGCCTCACGGTGGGTGCAGGCCCGTCGTACGCCACCACGTTCAACCGCACGGCGCTGCAGGCCAAGAGCTCGATGGGCTACGAGTTCGGCATCCGCCACACGTTCTGATGGTCTGTGCGGTCGCGCAGCGCGCGACCGCACCCCTGCAAGTTTCTCCAAGGGTCGTTCAACCGGTCCATTCGGCCCGCCTCGTGCGGGCCTTTTTTTCGTCTGCGACCTTGGAAAAAGGCGCGGCTCAGCGCGCCGACAGCACCGCGTGCGCAGCCTCGGCAAACCCCGCGCCGCGCTCGCCCTGCGTCACGTAGCGCGGCAGGTGCTCCAGCTGCGGCACGAAGCGCGCGACGTTCGCCACGCCGATGCTGTGCGCGAAGCTGCGGAACATCAGCTGGTCGTTGGTGGAGTCGCCCACGTAGGCCCAGCGGTCCCTCTCGTCGTCGAGCGTGCGGCCCCAGAGTTCGCGCACGATCCAGCGCGCGCCTTCGAGCTTGTCGTTGTCGCCGTACCAGCCGTTGATGTGGATGCTGCTCACGGTGGCGTGCATGCCTTCGCCGCGCATCAGCGCGACGACGCGCGCGATGGTGTCGTCGTCGAGCGTCACGAACTCGCTGTGGTCGATCGCGATGTCGGTCTCGCGCCCGGGCGAGTCGGTGGCGCGGCCGGCGCCGGGAATCTCGCGCTCGATGCGTGCCAGCACGGCCTGCATGCGCGCGAAGTTGGCGGCGCGCGTGGCGGCGTCCTGCTGGTAGCGCTTCTCGACACTGCCGCCCGTGGCGGGCCGCAGCGCCACCGCGCCGTTCTCGGCCACGATCGCATCGACCGGCCAGCTGTTCACGAACGGCAGGCTCCAGCCCACGGGCCGGCCGGTGATCGCAACCACCGCGAGGCCCGCGGCCTTGAGGTCGGCCAGCGCCTTCAATGCGTCGGGCGTGATCGCGCCGTCGGTGGTGAGCGTGTCGTCGATGTCGGTGAACACGCCGGTGAGCGCCGCGCGCGCGTCGGCGGGCCAGCGCGCGAGCGGCAACAGGTGGTGGGGCGAAGCGGGCAGGGGAGGCGAAGGCATCGAAGGCATGGGGCGGAATTCTCGGGAGGGCCCGTGATCGTACCGGCGCTTTCGTGTAGCATCCCGCCCCCGCCGCGCTTTCAGGGCCGGCGCGGCGCTCTCGCTCTGTTCCTCTCACCATGCCTCACATCCTCGTCGACCACCTCCGCAAGACCTACAAGGTGTCCGAGCGCGACCCCGGTCTGCGCGGGGCGCTGCGCGGCTTGCTGCAGCGCCGCCACCGCACGGTGGAGGCGCTGTCGGACGTGTCGTTCGCGCTCGAGCGCGGCGAGCTGCTGGGCTTCATCGGGCCGAACGGTGCGGGCAAGTCGACCACCATCAAGATCCTGTCGGGCATCCTGCGGCCCGATGGCGGGCGCGTGGAAGTCGACGGCCGCGACCCCTTTGCCGACCGCGAGCGGCATGTGGCGCGCATCGGCGTGGTCTTCGGCCAGCGCACGCAGCTGTGGTGGGACCTGCCCGTGGGCGACGGCTTCGATCTGCTGCGCGACATCTACCGCGTCGATCCGCAGCGCTACCGCCGAACGCGCGACGAGCTGGTCGCGCTGCTGCACCTGGAGCGCGTGCTCGACCAACCCGTGCGCCAGCTCTCGCTGGGCCAGCGCATGCGCGCCGAGATTGCGGCGGCGCTGCTGCACGAGCCCGACCTCCTGTTCCTCGACGAGCCGACCATCGGCCTCGACGCGCCCTCGAAGCTCGCCGTGCGCGACTTCGTGCGGCGCGCCAACCGCGAGCGCGGCACCACCGTGCTGCTGACCACGCACGACATGCACGACATCGAAGCGTTGGCCCAGCGCGTGATCGTCATCGGCCACGGCCGCGTGCTGGCCGACAGCCCGGTCGAGGCGCTGCGCGCGCAGGTGCTGGCCGAGCGCCGGCTGGTGGTCGACTTTGCGCAAGATGCCACGCTGCCCGCGCACGTCGATGGCGCCACGGTGCATTCGCGCGACGGCCAGACGCTGGTGCTCGACTTCGACCCCAAGCAGACCCCCGCCCCCGCGCTCATCGCCCGCATCGCCGGCGCGCACGCCGTGGAAGACATCCGCCTTGAAGGCCTCGCGATCGAAGCCGTGATCGCGCGCTTCTACGCCATGCACGGAGCGGGCGAGGCGTGAGGCCCGCCATGGGCCCGCGCGACCTCGCCCGGCCGTATGTCGCGGCGTTCGTCTCGCGCTTTCTGCAGATGCTGCAGTACCGCACGGCGGCGCTCGCAGGCTTTGCCACGCAGTGCTGGTGGGGCGGCATCAAGGTGATGGTGTTCGCCGCGTTCTACAGCGGCAGCGCCATCGCGGGCGCGGCCTCGTCGATGTCGCTGGCCCAGGCCATCACCTACACCTGGCTCGCGCAAGGTTTGCTGGTGCTGATGCCCTGGCTCGGCGACCCCGAAGTGGCGCAGGCCGCGCGCACCGGCGCGGTCGCCTACGACCGGCTCCGCCCGGTGGATGCGTACGCGCTGTGGTTCGCGCGCACGGCGGGTTGGATCGCAGCGCGCCTGTTGCCGCGCGTGGCGCTGATGGCGGCCTTCGCGGCGGTCGCGCTGCCGCTGGTGGGGCTGGGCGACTGGGCCTGGCAGCTGCCCGTGAATGCCGTGGCCGGCGCGGCATTCCTGCTGTCGGTGGTGCTCGGCCTCCTGCTCTCGACCGCGATGGTGATGCTGCTCAACGTGGCGACCACGGCCGCGCTCAACGAGCGCGGCATCCAGGCGGTGGCGACGCCCGTGGTCATCGTGTTCTCCGGCAACCTGCTGCCGCTGGCGCTGCTGCCCGACGCCTGGCAGACCGCGCTGCTGGTGCAGCCGCTGGCCGGGCTGATCGACATTCCGGCGCGACTGTACTTCGGGCAGTTGAGCGGCTGGCATGCGCTGGGTGGCCTGGGCCTGCAGTGCTTCTGGATCGTCGCGCTGGTGGCGTTCGGGAAGGTGACGATGGGGCGCACGATGCGCAGTCTGCAGGTGCAGGGTGGTTAAGGTGCAGCGCTGTTCAGGGCGCACTCACGCCGACGGGGAGCCTTGCTCCGCGAATGTCCTCCGCCCTTCGGGCTCCCCCTTAATTGCGCTGCGCAAGGCACCCCATCGACGTGAGCGGTGGACAGTGCGGTCGTTGATCGACCCGCACAACGACCGCGCTCAGCGGGCGCAGGACACTGGGTGCTTCCCGCAGCGAAATCAAGGAGGAGGGCGAAGCCCGGGGGACATTCGCGGAGGGAAGTACCCGGTGGCCTGTGCACGCGCCCTGAACAGCGGCAAACCAAGCCAAGAGAGCCACTGAAGATGGGCGCGCTTCCCCTTTTCTTCCGCCTCATGGCCGCGTCCATCAGCGGCCAGGCGCGATACCCCGCATCAGCTTTGCTGCTCACCATCGGCCAGTTCCTCGGCACAGGCATCGAGGTGGTCGCCGTCTGGGCCCTGTTCCATCGCTTCGGCGAGGTGCAGGGCTGGGGCATCGGCGAGGTCGCGCTGTTCTATGGGCTGGTGAACTGCATGTTCGCCCTTGCCGACGCGCTGGGTCGCGGCTTCGACGTGCTGGGCACCGAGTTCCTGCGCACCGGCACTTTTGATCGATTGCTGCTGCGCCCACGTCCGCTCGCGTTGCAGCTCATGGGCCACGACGTGCGCATCAGCCGATTGGGCCGCCTGCTGCAGGGCCTGCTGGTGCTGGCCTTCGCGACCGTGCAGGCCGACATCGCGTGGACGCCAAGCGCCGTGGCCGTCGCGCTGTTCGCCATGGCCGGCGGCATCGCGCTGTTCCTCGGCATCCTCGTGCTGCAGGGCACGCTGTCGTTCTGGACCGTCGAGAGCCTGGAGATTGCCAACGTGCTCACCTATGGCGGTGTGCAGGCGGCGCAGTACCCGCTGGCGCTCTATGCGCAGTGGTTCCGCCGTGTGCTGACGTTCATCGTGCCGCTGGCCTGCGTGGCGTACTACCCGGTGCTGGCGATTCTGGGCAAGCCCGACCCGCTGGGCGCGCCGGCCTGGGTGGGGTGGGTGTCGCCGCTCGCGGGCTTCGTGTTCCTCGCGGCGGCGTTCGGTGCGTGGCGCATCGGGCTGCGCCACTACACCTCGTCGGGCAGCTGATCAGCCTGCGCTTTGCAGCGCCAGCCCCGCGTGCTCGCGCAGCGGATGGAAGTGGATCTTCGGAAAACGCTCCTGCGCCAATCGCACGTCGTACGGCGAGGTGCACAAAAAGGCCAGCGTGTCGGCCGCGTCCTTGGCCATGCGCACCGGGTACGCATGGACGAACTCGCGCAGCTCGGCCGGGGTGTCGGCCGTGATCCAGCGCGCGCCCGTGTACTGGCAACCTTCGAGCCGCACGTCGGCGTCGTACTCGGCCTTCAGGCGGTGCTGCACCACTTCGAACTGCAGCTGGCCGACGGCGCCCAGCAGCATCGGGCCGCCGACCTCGGGGCGGAAGACCTGGATCGCGCCTTCCTCGCCGAGCTGGGCCAGCCCCTGCTGCAGCTGCTTGGTGCGCAGCGGGTTCTTCAGGATGACGGTCATGAACAGCTCGGGCGCGAAGAAGGGCAGTCCGGTGAACTGCAGGTTCGCGCCGTCGGTGATGGTGTCGCCCAGCTGCACGCCGCCGTGCGTGGTGAAGCCCACGATGTCGCCGGCGTAGGCCTCTTCGACCGCCTCGCGGCGCTGGCTCATGAAGGTCACGACGCTGGTGGGGCGCAGCTCCTTCGACGTGCGCTGCACCTTGAGCTTCATGCCCGGCGTGTACTTGCCCGAGGCCATGCGCACGAAGGCGATGCGGTCGCGGTGGTTGGCGTCCATGTTGGCCTGCACCTTGAAGACCACGCCCGCGAAGTCCTTGTCCTCGGGCTGGATCTCTTTCACCACCGGCTGGCGGTTGACCAGCGTGGTGCTGGTGCGCGACTGCGGTTGCGGCGCCAGGTCGACCAGCGCGTCGAGCACTTCCATCACGCCGAAGTTGTTCACGCCGGAGCCGAAGAACACGGGCGTCTGCTTGCCGGCCAGGAAGGCCTCGCGGTCCCAGGTGGGGGAGGCGCCGGTGGCGAGTTCCATGCTTTCCATGGCGTGCTCGAAGTCGGCGCCGAAGCGCTTCGTGAGCGTGTCGCGCTCGCTCAGCGGGATGGTCTCGAAGTCGTGCGGCAGCCGCTCGCTGCCCGACTCGAACACCGTCATCGCCTGCGTGCGCAGGTTCATGATGCCGCGGAAGCTCTTGCCCTGGCCCACGGGCCAGGTCATGGGCACGCAGGGCATGCCGAGTTCGCGCTCCACCTCGTCGAGGATGTCCAGCGGCTCGCGCACTTCGCGGTCCATCTTGTTGACGAAGGTGATGATGGGCGTGTCGCGCTGGCGGCAGACCTCGATCAGCCGGCGCGTCTGCGCTTCCACGCCGTTGGCCGCGTCGATCACCATCAGCGCCGAGTCGACGGCGGTGAGCACGCGGTAGGTGTCTTCCGAGAAGTCCTTGTGGCCGGGGGTGTCGAGCAGGTTGATCACGTGCTCGCGGTACACCATCTGCATCACCGACGAGGCCACCGAGATGCCGCGCTGCTTCTCGATTTCCATCCAGTCGGAGGTGGCGTGGCGCGAGGCCTTGCGAGCCTTCACCGAGCCGGCGATCTGGATCGCGCCCGAGAACAGCAGCAGTTTTTCGGTCAGCGTGGTCTTGCCGGCGTCAGGGTGGGAAATGATCGCGAAGGTGCGACGGCGGCGGGTTTCGGCGAGAAAAGACAAGGTGGGCAATCTGCAGGGGAATCCCCCGATTTTAGGAGGCCGCCCCGCAATCCTCCTCAATCCCCTGCCGATGGGCCTAAAACGCCTCCGTCACCCCGTACGCCCGCATCTGCGCCTCGACCTGCGCCGCGTCCTGGCTCAGCACCACGAGGTCGTGCGCCTTGCCCTCGCGGTCCTTCACGTGGCGGGTCAGCAGGGCCTCGGGCCGGAAGCCCAGGGCCTGGAAGACGGCGATGGCGCCGCGCTGGTCGACGGTCATCTGGGCGACGATCTTTTCGTGCCCGTGCGCGAAGGCCAGCGCGCAGCCTTCTTGCGCGAGCTGCTGGCCCAGGCCGCCGCCGCGCAGCGTGGGCGAGACCAGCACGCGCAGCTCGGCCACGTGGCCCGACCACGAGTGCGGGTCGCGGATGACGGCGGCGCAGCCCAGCACGGCGCCATTGCGCACGGCGAGCACGCTGTCGATGTCGCCGCGCTCGATGGCGCGGACCCAGGCGGCCATCACCTTGGGCTCGGTGATGTCGCGCGGCAGAAAGAGCAGGTCGTGCGCCGGCAGCGCCTGCGCGAAGGCGAGCACGGCGGGGGCGTCGGCGCCGGTCATGAGGCGCAGGGCGATGTCGCCGTCCGCGTGGGCGACGGTGCGCGGGTAGGTGCGGGAAGAAGAGGCGGTCATGGGCATGAGGTGAGGGTTGTGTTCGTCAGATGGAGCGCACGCCCAGCCATTCGTCGAGCTTGGGCCACAGCCGCCGCACGGCGTTGGTGCCGGCCGCCAGGCTGACGTGGCCGCCCTTGAGCACCACCTCTTCCTTGTCGGTGGAGCCGATGCCGGCGATCAGCGGCTGCCCCGCCTCGTAGGGCACGATGTGGTCGTGCTGCGCGAGCGCGTGCAGCACCGGCACGGTGATGTTCTTCAGCAGCACCTTGCGCCCGCCGAGCACCAGCGCGCCCTTGTGCAGCTTGTTGTCCCACATGAGCTCCTTCACGGTCTGGCGGAAGTACTCGCCGGCCAGCGGCAGCATCTCGGCGCCCCAGCGGTCGAACATGCGGTACGACTTGACGAACTCGTCGTTGGCCATGTTGTCCCACAGCTGCACCAGCCCGGCGCCGCGCCCGGCGGGGCGCAGCATGTCGAAGGAGGCGAACAACATCTCGGGCGGCACGTTGCCGACGGTGTCGATGAGGCGGTCGACGTCGAAATAGCGCCGATCGGACCACGCATGGAACAGCGTCATGCGGCTGAAGTCGATCGGCGTGGTGAAGAGCGCCAGGTTCTTCATCGGCCCGTCGGGGTGCAGTGCGGCGTACAGCGTGGAGAGCACGCCGCCCATGCAGTAGCCGGCGAGGGTCACGTCTTCTTCGCCCGAGTCTTCCTGCACGCGGCGGATCGAATCGGGAATGAAGTCGAGCACGTAATCTTCGATGCGCAGGCGCTTCTCGTCGGGGCGCGGCGCGTTCCAGTCCATCACGTAGACGTCGTAGCCCTTGAGCAGCAGGTACTCGACCATGCTCTGGCCCGGCGCGAGGTCGAAGATGTAGGCGCGGTTGGTGGTGGCCATCACCATGAGCACCGGCACGCGGTAGATCTCGTCGACCATCGGGCGGTAGTGGTACAGGCTCAGCGTGCCGCGCCGGTAGATCTCGTCCTTGGGCGTGAGGCCGACGGCGGGTGCGGTCGAGGTGAGGAAGTCGAGCCCCTTGATGTTGCGCTGGATGGTGCGCTCGATCTCGCCGCGGATGTCGGGCAGCGCGCTCATGGGCGGTGCTTTCCGGTGGGGCGTTTCTTTGGGGCGGCGGCTTTGACAGGTGGGATCGGCGCCGCCGCGGGCGGCTGCCTGGTGCGACGTGGCCGGGGCGACGCGGTGGCGGCATCGGCGGTCCGCGCTGTCCGCGCAGCAGGTCCGGCCCCGCCTTCCAGCGCGCGGCGAATGCCCGCCAGGTGGTCGTCGATGCGGTGCAGCTGTTCGCCCAGCGCCTGCAGGTCGCCGCGCGTCGGCAGGTTCAGCAGCGTGAGGTAGCGCGCCATCAGGTCGCCCAGCGCCTTCTGCGCGGTGAGCGAGGCGTTCATGCCGCCATGCATGCCTTGTCGGAACGGGTCCGACGCCATGGTTTCGTTGGCGAATTCGTTGGTGCTTTTTTCCCACTGGGCCGTGAGCTCGCGCCACATGGCCATGGGATCGAGGGACGGAAACTGGCTCATCGAAACACCTCCGTCTGGGTTGGTCGTTGTCTCTTTTTTTCTTCAGTGATCGTCGCGCCGCGCTGCTCGTGCGGTGTGCGCGGCAATGGCCTCGGTGATCTGCGGCCACATCGCGATCGGCAGTGCGTGACCCATGCGCGGAATGCGCAGCAGCTTCGCACCGGGAATGGCCTCGGCCACGTCGATGCCGCAGGCCACGGGCACCAGCGGATCGACGTCGCCGTGGATCACCAGCGTGGGCACCTGCACCGCACGCAGCGCCGGCTTGCGGTTGCCCGACGCGAACACCGCCGCCAGCTGCCGCGCCACGCCGCCCGGGTTGAGGCCGCGCAAGAAAGCGAGCTGCGCGCGCCCGGCATCGCGTGCCTCGTCGAGCGGAAAGGCGTCGGGCCCGCGCAGCACGCGCCACACCTTCGCGTGGTGCGGAAGATAGGCCTCGAAGCTCGTCGGCGGGGGCGCGAACAGCACCGCCAGCGCCTCGGGCGTGGGCGGCGGCAGGGCCGGGTCGCCGGTGCTCGACATGATGCTGGTGAGCGAGCGCATCCGCTCCGGGTGATGGATGGCCATCTCCTGCCCGATGGCGCCGCCCATCGACGCCCCGACGATGTGGGCGCGCGCGATGCCCAGCGCGTCGAGCAGGCCGACGCAATCGTCGGCCATGTCGCGCAGCGTGTAGGGCACCTGCAGCGGCCGGCCCGCCATGGCCTGCAGCATCAGGCCCTGGATGTCGGGCACGCCGGCGTGCGACAGGTGGGTGGAGTGGCCGATGTCGCGGTTGTCGAAGCGGATCACGTGGTGCCCGCCGGCCTGCGCCAGGCCGGCGCAGAACGCGTCGTCCCAGGCGACCATCTGGGCGCCGAGGCCCATGACCAGCAGCAGCGGCGGCGCCTCGGGGTCGCCGAAGCTGTCCCAGGCCAGGTCGATGCCGTTGGCGCGGGTGCGCCGTTCGGTGCGGGGTGGGACAGCGGTCATGCGGGCTGCTGTCTTACTTGCGCTGCAGCAGCTTCGTGACCTCGTCCACGTTGGACTGGATGCGCTGGCGCACCACGTCGAAGGCATCGGCCTGCGACTTGGCGGCCAGGGTGGCCAGCTCCTTGATGTCGTCGACGGCGCGCTGGAACGACTGGCGGCCCAGCTCGTCGAGCTTGGCCAGGTTTTCCTTCGGGTCCTTGCCGGGCATCGCCTTGGCGGCGGTCTGCCATTCGGCGATGGCGCTCTTGATCATCTCGGTCTGTCGCTGCACCACGGACTGCAGGCCCTGGTAGGACTTCTCGTTGGCTTGCATCAGCGCCTGCAGGTCCTTGCGGCCGCTGTCGAGCAGCTTGCCGGCGCTGCCGGTCAGGTCCAGGTTCTGCAGGCGCTCGGCCATGCCCTTGAGGTTCTTCATCGGGTCGAGCATGTCCGCGGCGGACGGCGCCGCCTGCTTCGCGCCGGCGCTGCTGGCGGTGGTTTTTTTCGCGGCGGCTTTCTTGGCAGTGGCCATGGTGCGGAATCTCCTGTGTCGGGTGATGAAAACAATCGAACGGGTGGATGCAGGCAGCGGCCGGGCGGCCGGGGCCCGCCGCCACGATACGCCGCGTCGGCGCGGCCGAGGGCGGTCGAAGCGCGGATTTGCCTGCGGAGTTTCCCGAGGTGGCCCGTGCGACGCCGCGGCGCCCGCGCTTTCCGTGATGTGGGATGCCCCGGTCGATTGGCGGGTGCGGCGGCCGCGACTACAATCCGGCGCTCCGAGGAGCGTTGCAGCGCCGTCAGGCGTGAGGCTCGGACCACATCGCAACCACGCTCACCCGCTGTTCTCGCGGTGAGTTTTTCTTCCCCGTACGCAGTGGCATCTTTCAAACCAGTTTTGGAGTTCTCATGAGCGCTGTACTCAAGCCCACCCCCGTCTCGACCGCCGACCAGGCGATTGCCGATCTGTCCCTTGCCGCCTGGGGCCGCAAGGAAATCCGCATCGCCGAAACCGAGATGCCCGGCCTCATGGCCATCCGTGAAGAGTTCGCCAAGGGCCAGGCCCTCAAGGGCGCGCGCATCACGGGCTCGCTGCACATGACCATCCAGACGGCCGTGCTCATCGAGACGCTGCAAGCCCTGGGCGCCGAAGTGCGCTGGGCCTCGTGCAACATCTTCTCGACGCAGGACCACGCCGCCGCCGCCATCGCCGCCGCCGGCACGCCGGTGTTCGCCATCAAGGGCGAGTCGCTGAAGGACTACTGGGACTACACCCACGCCATCTTCGACTTCGGCCCCAAGGGCTCGAAGGGCGAAGGCCCGAACATGATCCTGGACGACGGCGGCGACGCCACGCTGCTCATGCACCTGGGCCAGCGCGCCGAGAAAGACCTGGGCGTGCTCGCCAACCCGACCAGCGAAGAAGAACGCATTCTTTACGCCGCCATCAAGGCCAAGCTGGCCGTCGACGACACCTGGTACACCCGCAAGTCCGCTGAAATCATCGGCGTGACCGAAGAGACCACCACGGGCGTGCACCGCCTGAACGAGATGAGCGCCAAGGGCACGCTGCTGTTCCGCGCCATCAACGTGAACGACTCGGTCACCAAGAGCAAGTTCGACAACCTGTACGGCTGCCGCGAATCGCTGGTCGACGGCATCAAGCGCGCGACCGACGTCATGATCGCCGGCAAGGTGGCTTGCGTGGCCGGCTACGGCGACGTGGGCAAGGGCTCGGCCCAGGCCCTGCGTGCGCTGTCGGCGCAGGTGTGGGTGACTGAAATCGACCCGATCAACGCCCTGCAGGCCGCGATGGAAGGCTACAAGGTCGTGACGATGGAGTACGCCGCCGACAAGGCCGACATCTTCGTGACCACCACGGGCAACAAGGACGTCATCACGCACGACACCATGGTCAAGATGAAGGACCAGGCCATCGTCTGCAACATCGGCCACTTCGACAACGAGATCGACGTCGCGTCGATCGAGAAGTACGAGTGGGAAGAAATCAAGCCGCAGGTGGACCACATCACCTTCCCGGACGGCAAGAAGATCATCCTGCTGGCCAAGGGCCGCCTCGTGAACCTGGGCTGCGGCACGGGCCACCCGAGCTTCGTGATGTCGTCGTCGTTCGCCAACCAGACCATCGCCCAGATCGAGCTCTTCACCAAGCCCGACGCCTACCAGGTGGGCAAGGTCTACGTGCTGCCCAAGCACCTGGACGAGAAGGTTGCGCGCCTGCACCTGAAGAAGGTCGGCGCCATGCTCACCGAGCTGACCGACGCCCAGGCCGCCTACATCGGCGTGAGCAAGAACGGCCCGTACAAGCCGGACACGTACCGCTACTAAGCGTCCATGCGCGCTGATCAACTGTTGGTAGAACGCGGCATGGCCGCGTCGCGTTCGCAAGCCGTCCGGCTCATCGCCGGCGGCATGCGCTGGCGTGACGCGGGCACGAGCGACGCGTGGCGCACTGTCGTCAAGAACAAGGACGAAGTGCCCGAGTCGGCCGAGCTCGAGCTCGCCGACGCCGCCGAGGCACGCTACGTGTCGCGCGGCGGCCTCAAGCTCGAAGGCGCGCTGAAGGCCAGCGGCGTGGACCCGACGGGCAGGCTCTGCCTGGACGTCGGCCAGTCGACTGGCGGCTTCACCGACTGCCTGCTGCAGCACGGCGCCGCCAAGGTGGTGGGCATCGATGTGGGCCACGGGCAGCTCCATCCGCGCATGCGCGAGGACGAACGCGTGGTCGCCATCGAAGGCGTCAATGCGCGGGCGTTGTCGCCGGCCGATCTGCAGGTGGACGAGGGCGATGACGAAGACGCTGAAGTGGGCGAGGTCGCCGAAGTGGTCGAAGCCCCGCCCGAGCCGCGCTTCGACCTCATCGTCGGCGACCTGTCGTTCATCTCGCTCACGCTGGTGCTGCCGGCCGTGGTGCAGTTCCTGGCCGACGACGGCCAGTTGCTGATGCTGGTCAAGCCGCAGTTCGAACTGCAGCCCGGCCAGGTCGGCAAGGGTGGCATCGTGCGCGACGAGGCGATGTACGCGGTGGTCGAGAAGCGCCTGCACGACGCTTGCGCGGCGCTCGAGCTGAAGGTGCTGCGCTGGTTCGAGAGCCCGATCGCCGGGGGCGACGGCAATCGCGAGTTTTTCATTCACGCCGTTCGTGCTGCCAAGGCCGGCGACGGTTCCTAAGGAGACGCAGGTGCGCCTTCCGCTGAGTTTTGAATTCTTCCCGACCAAGACGCCCGAAGGCGCGGTCAAGCTGCGCGCCGTGCGCCAGCAGCTGTATGTGCGCAAGCCGCAGTTCTGCTCGGTCACCTACGGCGCGGGCGGCTCCACGCACCAGGGCACTTTCGGTGCGGTGCAGGAGATCCTGGCCGAGGGCGTGGACGCTGCCAGCCACTTCTCGTGCATCGGCGCCACGCGCGCCACTGTGCGCGAGCAGCTGGCCGAACTGAAGGCCATGGGCGTGAAGCGCCTCGTCGCATTGCGCGGCGACCTGCCCAGTGGCTACGGCATCGGCGGCGAGTTCCAGTACGCGAGCGACCTGGTCGCCTTCATTCGCGAAGAGACCGGCCGCGACTTCCACATCGAGGTGGCGTGCTACCCCGAAATCCATCCGCAGGCGCGCTCGCCCGAGGCCGACCTGCAGGCCTTCGCGGCCAAGGTGAAGGCCGGCGCCGACTCGGCCATCACGCAGTATTTCTTCAGCCCCGAGGCCTACTTCCGCTTCGTCGACGACGCGCGCAAGCTGGGCCTCGACACGCCGATCGTGCCGGGCATCATGCCCATCACGAGCTCGACGCAGCTCATGCGTTTTTCGGACGCCTGCGGCGCCGAGATTCCGCGCTGGATCCGCCTGCGGCTGCAGGGCTTCGGCGACGACACGGCGTCCATCAAGGCCTTCGGCCTGGACGTGGTGACCGACCTGTGCGCGTGCCTGCAAGAGGGCGGTGCACCCGCGATCCACTTCTACACGATGAACCAGTCGGCGGCCACGCTGGCCATCCTGGAGCGCCTGGATTGAGAGGGCTGCGCGCGGTCGCCGTCGCGGTCTCCTGTGTGCTCGCAGGTTGCACCATGCCGCCTGCCACGCAGGACAACAAGGATGCGGACACCGCCGCCACGCCGGCGGCGTCCGACAAGCGGCTGCTGCCGCTGGGACGCGGCCTGGCCGTGCCGCCCGGTGCGGCGCCGCGCTCGGCCGTGCCGTCGGTGCGCTACGACCTCGCGGTGTCGGGCACCGGCGAGGCGCTGGACGACGGCGTGCCCGGCGATGAGCCGCGCGAGATCTTCGAGCGCGGCGGGGCCTCGTGGTACGGCATCCAGTTCCACCAGCGCAAGACCGCCAACGGCGAGCGCTTCGACATGGGCGCCATGACGGCGGCCCACAAGACGCTGCCCTTCAACACGCGCTTGTGCGTGCGCAGCCTGGTCAATGGCAGCGAGGTGCTGGTGCGCGTCAACGACCGCGGGCCCTTCACGCCGGGCCGCATCATCGACCTGAGCCGCGCCGCGGCCGACCGCATCGGCCTCACGAGCATGGGCATCAAGCAGGTGGCGCTGTCGGTCATCGACCGCGAGGGCATGCGCTGCGGCGGCGAAGCCGTGGCGGCAGGCGATCTGCAGCCCGCGCTGTTGCCCGAGGCGCCGACGTCGCGCGTGCGTGCGCCGGCACCTGCGCGCAAGCGGGCGGCCGTGCCGCCGCGCAAGCGCCGCTGAGCGGCCGGCCTCAGCCGCCGCTCTCGAGCGAGTAGGCGGCGTTGCGGTCTTGTGCCAGGCGTTCGGCCAGCTGGGGCAGCGCCTCGGCCAGTTGCGCCTTCAGCGTGTAGGGCGGGTTGATCAGGAACATCCCGCTCGCCGGCAGGCCCGGGCGCTGCGTTTCGCCCGATGCGGCGTCCTTCGTGATCTTGCTCGACTTGACGGTCAGCGTGGCGTGCAGCCACGACTTGCCGGCCTTGGTCGCCATCGTCTTCAGGCGGCGCGGCAGGTCGTGCGCCTCGGGGCGCGGAATGATCGGGTACCAGACGGCGTAGGTGCCGGTGGCGAAGCGCTTGAGCGCCTCGGCCGCGAAGTCGAGCACGCGGCCGTAGTCGGTCTTCATTTCGTAGCTCGGGTCCATCAGCACCAGCGCGCGGCGCGAGGGCGGCGGCAGGAACTTGGTGGCGCTGCCGAAGCCGTCTTCGGTCAGCACGGCGATCTGCCGGCCGGCTTCGAGCTGCGCGATGTTGGCGCCGAGCGTGCGCGAATCGGTCGGGTGCAATTCGAACAGCTTGAGCTTGTCGTGGTCGCGCAGCAGGTGCTGCACGATGAACGGCGAGCCGGGGTAGACGCGGGCGCCGCCCTTGGGGTTGAAGTCGTGGATCACGCTCAGGTAGCGGGCGATGGCTTCGGCGACCGGCTTGTCTTCGGCGGGCACCGCCGCTTTCTTGCCCGCCGATTTCGCGGCCGGGGCGCCGGGCGCAGGCGTTTCAGCCGCTTTTGACGACTCCGCGAAGAAGCGCAGCACGCCGTCGGCCGCTTCGCCGCTGGTGCCGGCGTAGTCGCCATCGAGCCGATACAGGCCGGCGCCGGCGTGGGTGTCGACGACGGTCAGCGCGGCTTCTTTTTCAAGCAGGTGGTCGAGCGTGGCAATCAGGACCGTGTGCTTGAGCACGTCGGCGTGGTTGCCGGCATGGAACGCGTGGCGGTAACTGAACATGGAATGAGGCCTGAAAAAGTGAAAAGGGGAGCGCTAGACTCGCGCGGCGCTACATTGATTTACAAAACACAACGAGGGGCAGCAATGCGAGGAGCCGGATGGCGATTTTGGGGCCTGTGCGTCGGCGCGGGTGTTTTGTCTATTTTGACGGGCTGCGCTTCCGTGACCCACGGGACCACGCAGAACGTGAAGATCGAGACTCTGTCGCCCGCCGGCAAGGTCGTCGACGGGGCCCGCTGCCGGGTCTCCAACGACCGCAATGATGCCGTGGTGCGCTCCGGCCTGACCTTGCCGGTGCGGCGATCGGGCGAGAACCTGAGCATCGAATGCACCCAGGCCGGCCTGCCGCCGGCCCGCGGCCAGGCGATTTCGCGCGTCAACGCGGGCCTGGTCGGCAACGTGATGATCGGCGGCCTGGTCGGCGTGGCGATCGACACCGGCACCGGGGCGGGCTTCAACTACCCGAGCTGGATCCAGCTGATCTTCGGCGAGGTGCGCAGCTTTGACCGCAGCGCGCAAACCGGCGACGAGGCGACGACCGGCATGAAGATCGGCACGACCGAGATGGCGGCCCCGCCGGCGCCGAAGACGGCCGCAGCGCCTGTGCCCGCGCCAGCGCCCGTCGTGCTGCTGCCTGCGCTTCCTCCTTCTCCTCCCGTGGCCGTCGCTCCAGTGCGCCCCGCACCCGCCGCGGCGCCCGATGCCCGCGTCTCGATGGACGACCTGCGCGGCCTGCTGCCTCCCAAGCCGTGAAGCCGACCTGGATGAACCCCGCACGGTGGCTGTGCACTGGCGCCTTGCTGGCCACCGGCCACGCTGCCGCGCTGGAGCCGGACGCCCTGTTCGCCAAGCTGACGGGCAGCGTCTGGGCCGTGCGCACCTTCGACGCGCAGGAGCGCCCGCTGCGCGCCGGCAGCGCTGTGGTGATCGCGCCCGGCCGCCTCGTCACCACCTGCCACGTGCTCGCCAAGGCCAGCAATTTCGTGGTCAAGCGCGACAACGTCACCTACGGCGCGACGCTCGAGTACCCGGACCCGGGGCGCGACCTGTGCCAGATCAAGGTCGCCAACTTCACGGCCACCCCGGTGGCGCTGGCGCCCGCCGGCGGTGCGCGGGTGGGGCAGCGCGTGTACGCCATCGGCAATCCGCGCGGGCTGGAAAACACGCTGAGCGAAGGCCTGCTGTCGGGCCTGCGCGGCGGCGACGGCGAGGCGCGGCTGCTGCAGACCACGGCCGCCATCGCCCCGGGATCGAGCGGCGGCGGGCTGTTCGACAGCGACGGCCGCCTGCTGGGCATCACCACTTTTGCCGCCCGCGACGGCGGCAACCTGAATTTCGCGATGCCGGCCGAGTTCCTGGCGGAATTGCCGGCCCGCGCCCAGGCGCAGCTGGCGGCACGGGCCAACGAACCCGAAGGCGCCGCCCGCCGTCGCGTCGGCGTGGCGCTGGCGGAGCCGCTGCGCGCCGGTGACGCGCTCGAATACGTGCGCACCGACCGGTTGACGGGCAACCGCACGCCGGTGATCTACCGAGTGGACCGGGTCAACGGCGACGAGCTGTCGTTCAACGCCGGCAGCCGGGTCGAGAAGGCCAATGGGCAGGTGGTGACTCTCACCTCATCCGCCGGCGGCCTGTTCGACAGCGCATCGCCGCCGGGCGGCTGGGCGCCGAAGGACGACCTCCAGCCGGGCATGCGCTGGCACCTCGACTACGTGGCGACCACCGGCGACCGGCTGCGGCACGAACTCACCGCCTCGGTGGGCAGCGAGCACACGATGCGCGTGGACGGCATGGAGTTGAACGTGATGCGCATCGGTTATGAGGGTTGGATCTTTGCCTCCAGCACCACCAGCCTGCCGCTGACCGGTGCCAGTACGCGCTTTCGGGGCGCCGCCTGGTACAGCCCCGAACTGGGTCGGATCGTCCGTTTCGAGGGCGAATACCAGCGTGGAGTCTCCTCGGGGGCCAACGAGAGCCTGGAACTCGTCCGCATCCAGCGCTGAGGCCCCCTCAAGCCCGGAAATTGGCCGTTTGGCCATTTCTTCATATAATCGCGGGCTTCGCAGCGTTTTTGTAGCCCCGCGGCGAAGGCATGTTCACCTGCTCATCACTGGGCGAGCAGGCATGAAAACCCACCTAAGAGATTCCCAGCAGAGGAACGCCGACCGTGGAAAAGGGCTCGCCAAACCCTCTTTCAAGAGAAAAACTCATGACCAAAACGTTCAGCGCCAAGCCCGCTGACGTGACGCACGAGTGGTTTGTGATTGACGCGACCGACAAGGTCCTCGGACGAGTAGCCAGCGAAGTTGCTCTCCGTTTGCGCGGCAAACACAAGGCCATTTACACGCCTCACGTCGATACCGGTGACTACATCGTCATCATCAACGCCGCGCAACTGCGCGTCACCGGCGCCAAGTCGATCGACAAGGTGTACTACCGTCACTCGGGCTACCCGGGCGGTATCACGGCGACGAACTTCCGCGACATGCAGAACAAGTTCCCGGGCCGTGCCCTGGAAAAGGCTGTCAAGGGCATGCTGCCCAAGGGCCCGCTTGGTTACGCGATGATCAAGAAACTCAAGGTGTACGGTGGCGCTGAGCACCCGCATACCGCCCAACAGCCCAAAGTGCTGGAACTGTAAGGAGCCTTGAGAATGATTGGTGAATGGAACAATGGCACCGGCCGTCGCAAATCCAGCGTCGCCCGTGTGTTTCTGAAAAAAGGCACCGGCAAGATCACGGTCAACGGCAAGGACATCCAAGCGTTCTTCGGCCGTGAAACCTCGATCATGATCGCCAAGCAGCCCCTGGCGCTGACCAACAACCTCGAAGCTTTCGACGTGATGGTCAACGTGAACGGCGGCGGCGAATCGGGTCAAGCCGGCGCTACGCGCCACGGCATCACCCGTGCCCTGATCGACTACGACGCAACGCTCAAGCCCGTCCTGAGCCAAGCCGGCTTCGTGACGCGTGACGCGCGTGAAGTCGAACGTAAGAAGGTCGGTCTGCACTCCGCCCGTCGCCGCAAGCAGTTCAGCAAGCGCTGATCCCCTGCTCGTTGCGAGACAAGAAGCCGCCCTCGGGCGGCTTTTTCGTGGCCGCGTTCCCCAGGTGCCCTTGGCGGATGCGGCGTTCGACCCCACTTGCGATGGGTGCTCGCGCAAGCTGCCTGCCGAAAATGCGGCATTGCAGTAGCATTCGTCCCATTGGCCGCCCAAGCGGCCCCCCAAGGAGTTTCACCCCATGAGCGCTGTTGCCGAAAACATCCAGACCCAGATGCCCGAGCCGATCGTCTTCACGGACAGCGCGGCCGCCAAGGTCGCCGACCTGATCGCCGAAGAGGGCAATCCCGACCTGAAGCTGCGCGTGTTCGTGCAGGGCGGCGGGTGCTCGGGCTTCCAGTACGGTTTCACCTTCGACGAGATCACCAACGAAGACGACACCACCATGACCAAGAACGGTGTGTCGCTGCTGATCGACGCCATGAGCTACCAGTACCTGCTCGGCGCCGAGATCGACTACAAGGAAGATCTGCAGGGCGCCCAGTTCGTGATCAAGAACCCGAACGCCACCAGCACCTGCGGCTGCGGCTCCAGCTTCTCGGCCTGATGCCTGGATGCAGCTGACCAGCCCCCTCGAAAAAGCCGCCTCCGGGCGGCTTTTTGCTGCCTGTCGGTTTTTCGTCTGAATCCGCGCCTTCCCGATGAGCCCCGAAACCGCCGTCCCCGTCGATCCGTCCCGCAAGAGCCTGCTGTGGCTCGTGGCCGTCGGCTTCTTCATGCAGACGCTCGACGCGACCATCATCAACACGGCGCTGCCCGCGATGGCCGCCAGCCTGGGTGAGAGCCCGCTGCGCATGCAGTCGGTGGTGGTGGCCTACGCGCTCACGATGGCGATGCTGATCCCGGCCTCGGGCTGGATCGCCGACCGCTTCGGCACGCGGCGCATCTTTTTCTGCGCCATCGTGCTGTTCGCCGCCGGCTCGGTGCTGTGCGCGCTCTCGCAGGGGCTGGGGCAGCTCGTGGCGGCGCGGGTGGTGCAGGGCCTGGGCGGGGCGTTGCTGCTCCCTGTGGGGCGTCTGGCGCTGCTGCGCACGGTGCCGCGCGGCGAGTTCCTGCAGGCGATGAGCTTCGTGGCCATTCCGGGACTCATCGGGCCGCTGCTGGGGCCCACGCTGGGCGGCTGGCTGGTGCAGTACGCCTCCTGGCACTGGATCTTCCTGATCAACGTGCCGGTGGGCTTGGCGGGCTGCATCGCCACGCTGCGCTACATGCCGGACCTGCGCGGCGCCATCCAGAAGCGCTTCGACAGCGTCGGCTACGCGCTGCTGGCCTTCGGCATGGTGGCGATCTCGCTGGCGGTCGACGGCGTGTCGGGGCTCGGGCTGCGCCAGGGCGGGGTGATGGCGGTGCTGCTCTTTGGTTTCGCCGCCGTGGTCGCCTACTGGCTGCGCGCGGCGCGCACGCCCGAGCCGCTGTTCTCGCCCGCGCTGTTCGGCATTCCGACGCTGAGCATCGGCCTGCTCGGCAACCTGTTCTCGCGCCTGGGCAGCAGCTGCATGCCCTTCCTGGTGCCGCTGCTGCTGCAGGTGTCGATGGGCTATTCGCCGGTGCGCGCCGGGCTGATGATGCTGCCGGTCGCGCTGGCCGGCATGGCGATGAAGCGGTTTGCCACGCCGCTGATCACGCGCCACGGCTACCGCCGCGTGCTGGTGGCCAACACGGTGCTGGTCGGCTGCACCATGGCCAGCTTCGCCCTCACAGCGCCGGGGCAGCCGCTGGCGCTGCACCTGCTGCAGCTGCTGGTGTTCGGCGCGGTCAACTCGCTGCAGTTCACGGCCATGAACACCATCACCCTGAAGGACCTCGACGGCGGCATGGCCAGCAGCGGCAACAGCCTGCTGTCGATGGTGCAGATGCTGGCGATGAGCCTCGGCGTGGCTGCGGCCGGCGCGGTGCTGGCGGGCTACAACGGCGTGTTCGGCACGGCAACGCCGGTGCAGACGCTCGATGCGTTCCAGGCCACGTTCGCGACCATGGGGCTCATCACGGTGGCTTCGGCGCTGATCTTCTGGCATTTGCCCGCAGAAGTGCGAGCGGCGCAGCCTGCGCAGCCGGAAGTTTCCGGCCAGGGCTGACGGGTTTCAGGCGGGGTAGATCGCGCCGAGCACCCGCGCCCCGCGTGCGCCGGTCACGCTCGCGAGGTTGCCGGGTTCGCCCCGCACGGTGCGCCGGGCCAGCCACGCGAAGGCGGCCGCTTCGACCTGCTGGGGCGGCAGGCCGTGTTCCGACGACGCCTGCACCCGCACGCCGGGCAGCAGGGCACGCAGGCGAGCCATGAGGTGGTCGTTGAGCGCGCCGCCGCCACAGACGATCAGCAATTCGCTCTCTTTTTGATAGCTATTCAGGGCCGCCGCACAGGTGCTCGCGGTCAGTTCGGCCAGCGTGGCCTGCACGTCGGCCGGCGCCCACGTGGCCGTGCCCAAGTGGCCAGCCAGCCAGTCCGGATGGAATAAATCGCGCCCCGTGCTCTTCGGCGGCGCCTTGGCGAAATACGGTTCGGCCTGCAGCCGCGCGAGCAACTCGGGCAGGACGTGCCCGCTGGCCGCCCATTGGCCGCCCCGGTCGAAGGGCTGGCCGAGGTGGCGCTGGCACCAGTGGTCCATCAGCGCATTGGCGGGGCCGCAATCGAAGCCCAACAGGGGCGCAGTGTCCGCCGGTGCGTTCGTGGCGGGCAGCAAGCTCAGGTTGGAGATGCCGCCGAGGTTCAGCACGGCGACGGGCGCGTCGGGCCAGGCGAACAGCGCCTGGTGAAAGGCCGGCACCAGCGGGGCGCCCTGGCCGCCGGCTGCGAGGTCGCGGCTGCGGAAGTCGGCCACCACGTCGATGCCGCTCAGCTCGGCCAGCAGCGAGGGGTTGTTGATCTGCAGCGTGTAGCCCGTGCCGTCGAACTCGAGGGGCCGGTGGCGCACGGTCTGGCCGTGGGCGCCGATGGCGGTGACGGCGCTTGGTGCCGTGCCGGTGCGGGCCAGCAGCTGCGCGACCACGTCGGCATACACGCGTGCCAGGCCGTTGCCGGCCAGGGCCGCGCGGTGCAGTTCGTTGTCGCCGGGGGTGTTGAGCGCCATCAGCTCGGCGCGCAGCAGGGCGGGAAAATCGGCGCTGGCGTGGCCGATGACCGCCAGGCGGCCGTCGGAAAAGTCGGCGATCACGCCGTCGACCCCGTCGAGCGAGGTGCCCGACATCAGGCCGATGAAGCGTTGCGGCTGCAGCGCGGCGGCCATGCCGGGACGAGCGCCGAGGCTCAGTCGGCGCTGGCCTGGATCACCGAGAAGGCGGCAGCCAGCTCGGTGCGGGCGCCCACGGCGATGCGTTCGAAGGCCGGACGCAGGGCGGCGGTGATCGGTGCGCCGCCTTCTTGCGCGATCGTGGTCGGGTCCTGGTAGGCCCCGCCGACGCGGTATTCGAAGTGCAGGTGCGGGCCCGTGGCCCAGCCGGTCGAGCCGACGGCGCCGATGGTCTGGCCCTGGCTCACGCTGTCGCCGGCCTTTACGTTGATGCGGCTCAGGTGCGCGTAGGCCGTTTGCTGGTTGTTGCGGTGGTTGATGATGACGATGTTGCCGTAGCCGCTTTGCGTGCCGGCGAAGTCGACCGTGCCGTCACCGACCGTGCGCACCGCGGTGCCCGTGGGCGCCGCGTAGTCGACGCCGTTGTGCTGGCGCCAGCTGTTCAGGATCGGGTGCATGCGCATCGCGAAACCGCTGGACACGCGCGAGAACTCGACCGGCGTGGCCAGGTAGGCCTTGCGCAGGCTGTCGCCGTTCGGGCGGTAGTAGCTGCCCTTCTGGCCCGCGCCCGGAGGCTGGAACCAGACGGCCTGGTGGACCTTGCCGTTGTTCTCGAACTCGGCCGAGAGCACGCGGCCGCTGCGCAGCGCCTGGCCATCGGCTTCGAAGGTCTCGTAGACCACGGCGAAGCGGTCGCCCTTGCGCAGCGAGCGCACGTCGACGTCGCCCGCGAAGATGTCGGCCAGCTGGCTCGCCACGGCATCGGGAATGCGCGAATCGTCGGTGGCGGCGAACAGCGAGCTGCGGATCGTACCGCTGGCCAGGCGCGTGCCCGGCGTCAGCATGTCGCGCTCGGTGCGGGCCACGAAGCCCGTGGGCGTGCGCTCGATGACGAAGCGCTTGAAGCCGCCGTCGGCGTCGGGAATCCAGCGGGCGCTGAGCTTTTCGAGCTGGTTTTCCTGCGTGGCTTCGGCCGTCACGGTGCGGCCCACGCGCGCGAACAGCGCCATGCGCGCCTCGGCGTTGCCGCGCACGAAGGCGGTGGCGGCGGGGTCGGAAATGCCCAGGCGCTTCATCAGCCCCTCGGCCGTGTCGCTCGAACGCGAGACGTCGGTGCGGAACAGCGTGAAGCTGAAGTTCTCGAGCGACGTCGACTGGTCGGCGAAAGACACCGGCGCGGTGGCTTCGAGCACTTGCTGCACGGGGAGGTCGGACGCGTCGGGACCGAGCGAGGCGACCGCGAGGGTGCCGGCGCTGAGCAGCATCGCAGCGATCGCCGCGGTGATCTGCTTGGGGTACGTCCGGAATGTATAGGCCACGCGAGAAGCGAGAAGCTCCTCGGCGGCAAGAATGCCGTTGATCAAACTGTGGATTCCAACTCAGGTTCTGCCGGTCCGTGCTGCAAGGCCCAGTGCGTTCAGGGCGGCAGGAGACGGTGCGGAAAAAAGCGCCGCTTAGAATCCGGCGCTTGAAAGTCGGGCTGAGTATAGCTTCGGCCACCGGAAAAACCGCCAAAAAAGCCCATGAACGCCGAATCTGTTACATCCACCAGCCTCTCGGATGGTGTAAGACAAGCCCTCGAAATATCCCTCCGCGGCGCTGACGAGCTGCTGCCGCAGGACGAGTGGGTGAAGAAGCTACAGAAGGCCGAAGCCTCCGGCAAGCCGCTGCGAATCAAGCTGGGCCTGGACCCGACCGCACCGGATATTCATATCGGACACACGGTGGTGCTCAACAAGATGCGCCAGCTCCAGGACCTGGGGCACCGCGTGATCTTCCTGATCGGCGACTTCACCTCCTTGATCGGCGACCCCTCGGGCCGCAACAGCACCCGCCCGCCGCTCACGGCCGAACAGATCCGCGCCAACGCCGAAACCTACTTCGCCCAGGCCAAGCTGGTGCTGGACGAGTCGAAGACCGAGATCCGCTACAACTCCGAATGGAGCGACCCCCTGGGTGCACGCGGCATGATCCAGCTGGCGGCCAAGTACACGGTGGCGCGCATGATGGAGCGCGACGACTTCAACAAGCGCTTCAAGGCCGGCCAGTCGATCTCGGTGCACGAGTTCCTGTACCCGCTGATGCAGGGCTACGACTCGGTGGCGCTCGAAAGCGACCTCGAGCTGGGCGGCACCGACCAGAAGTTCAACCTGCTCGTCGGTCGTCATCTTCAGCAGGAATACGGCCAGGAGCCGCAGTGCATACTCACTATGCCGCTGCTCGAAGGGCTCGATGGCGTCGAGAAGATGTCCAAGAGCAAGGGCAACTACATCGGCATCAGCGAAGACGCCAATAGCATGTTCGCCAAGGTGCTGTCGATCTCCGACACGCTGATGTGGCGCTGGTACACGCTGCTGAGCTTCCAGTCGGTGGCGCAGATCGAGGCGCTCAAAGCCGAGATCGCGGCCGGCCGCAACCCGAAGGACGCCAAGGTCGCGCTGGCCAAGGAAATCACCGCACGTTTCCACAGCGCGGCCGCGGCCGATGCGGCGGAGCAGGACTTCATCAACCGCAGCAAGGGCGGCGTGCCCGACGAAATTCCCGAAGTGGCGCTGAGCGGCGCCCCGCTGGGCATCGGCCAGTTGCTCAAGCAGGCCAACCTGGCGTCTTCGTCCGGGGAAGGCAACCGCCTGATCGACGGCGGCGGCGTGCGGGTCGATTCGGTCGTGGTGTCCGACAAGGGCCTGAAACTGCCCGCGGGCAGCTACGTGGTGCAGGTCGGCAAGCGCAAGTTCGCGCGGGTGACCCTGAGCTGATCGACAAAAAAGGCCCTTCCGGGCCTTTTTCAATGGCGGGGTCAGTCAGCGCGGAATCAGCGGACCTCGATGGTCACGCGCCGGTTGCGCGGCTCGTCCACCTCGTCGGCGGTCGGCACGGCCAGGTCGCGTTCGCCGCGGCCCACGGCCTCGATGCGAGCCGCCGGGAACTGGCGCTCCACGAACAGCTGGGCCACTTCCTGGGCGCGGCGGCGCGACAGCTGGTCGTTCTGCTCGCCGGCACCCTTGGTGTCGGTGTGGCCGGTCACCACGATGTCGCCGCCGCTGCGGGCCAGCGCGGCGGTCAGGGCCTCCGTCATGATCTGCTGCGATGCCGCCGTGAGCGTGGCCGTGCCCACCTCGAAGAACACCGTGTAGCGCTGCGGAGGCGGCGGGCGCATGTCGAACAGGGGCTTGTTCTCGGCCTGGACCTTGGCCGCGTCGGCCTGGTCGACCACCGGTGCACCGCTCTTGCCCACTGCGGCCGTGGCGCGCTGGTAGGGCTTGGAAAGCACTTCTTCGCCGTCCTTGGCGCGCACCACCACGGCGGAGGGCGTGCCGTCGGCCTGGGGCAGCAACACCACGCGCGTGCCCGGCGTGGAACAGGCGGCTAAAAAGAGGGCGACCGTGGTCGCAAGAAGAAGGGAGGAGCGGCGTAACAGGGTCTGCATCTGGTCAGGGTTGGCCGTCGGTCTGCACGATGAAGTCCGTGCCCCGAATGCCGATGGTGGCGGTCTGGGTTTCGACGCGCACGGCGTCGGGGTTGGTCTTGCCGATGAGGCCCGTGATCATGCGCATCGAGCCGCGCAGCAGCGACACCAGCATGCCGCCGTCGCGGGTGGTGCCGTCGAAGTGGAATTCCTTGAGGTCCATGCGCGAGGACGGGCCGACCATCAGCGTGGTGTTGTCGCGCAGCACGACGGCCGCCGACGAATCCGGGCCGGTCACGATGCGATCGACCGCGCCCAGTGCGTCGCCGGGGGCTGCGTTGCGCGTGGCACCGGCGCCGTCGAGCAGCTGGACGCTGCCGCGCACCGACTTCACGAACCCGGCCTGCTGGGGTGCTGCGGCCGCGGGCGCCGCAGCGGCGGGTGCCTGGGCCTGGGCCAGGGTGGCTGCGCCGACGATGGCGAGCCCGAGGGCTGCGGTCAAAAAGTTCTTCATCATTTGCCTCTCTGTGACTGATTGCTTCGCAATGAGCGCAAATATTAAGGCGGAGGCGTTACATATGGTCACGCGGCTGATAATTCAGCCGATTCCTGCGACGTAATGCCCGCCCGCACAGGCCCTTTTTACCTGATCTTGTTCTTTCTGCATGACGTTGACCCCTAAAACGCTGCTTCGCGTCTCCGTCGCCGTGGCCCTGCTCACCATCCTCCTGAAGGGCTGGGCGGGCTACCTGACGAACTCGATGGGCCTCATCTCGGACGCCATGGAGTCGTGCGTCAACCTCGCGAGCGCCATGTTCGCGCTGGCCATGGTGACCATCGCCGAGCGCCCGGCCGACGAGGACCATCCCTACGGCCACCACAAGGCCGAGTACTTCTCGTCCGGCTTCGAGGGCCTGCTGATCGTGGCCGCCGCGGGCGCCATCCTCTGGGTGTCGGTGCTGCGGCTGATGGCGCCGCAGCCGCTCGAGCAGCTGGGCTGGGGCCTGGCGCTGTCGGTAATCAGCTCCGGGTTCAACGCGGCCCTGGCGTTCATGCTGTTCCGCGCGGCGCGCGCGCACCGCTCCATTGCCCTGGAGGCCGACGGGCGCCACCTGATGACCGACGTCTGGACCTCGGTCGGCGTGCTGGTCGGCATCGTGGCCGTGCACTTCAGCGGCTGGCTCTGGCTCGACCCGCTGATCGCCATCGGCGTGGCGCTCAACATCGTGCGCGAGGGCTTCAAGCTCGTGTGGCGCTCCTCTCAGGGCCTGATGGACGAAGCGCTCGACGCCGAGACCATCGCCACCGTGCGCGCCACGCTCGACGCCTTCGCCGCAAACCATGCCGAAGGCGACCGGCTGCGCTTCGACGACATGGTGACGCGCGGCGCCGGCCAGCGCCGCTTTGCCGACCTGCACATGCACGTGCCCGGCGACTGGACCCTGCAGCGCGCCGCCAACCTGCGCGACGAACTGGAGCAGGCCCTCATGGACGCCGTGCCCGGCCTGCGCGTGACCATTCAACTGCTGCCGCTCACCATGGAAGCGCGCGCCACCCGACTCGAGGACCACCATTCATGAAAGCCGTGCTCCAGCGCGTGGCGCACGCACGCGTCGACATCGCAGGCCAGACTGTCGGCGCCATCGAGACCGGCCTGCTGGTGCTGCTGTGCGCCGAACGCGGCGACACCGACAGCGTGGCCGACCGCCTGCTCGCCAAGATCCTCAAGCTGCGCATCTTCTCGGACGAGGCCGGCAAGATGAACCGCAGCGTGCAGGACATCGGCGGCGGCCTGCTGGTCGTGAGCCAGTTCACGCTGGCCGCCGACGTGAGCGGCGGCAACCGCCCCAGCTTCACGCTCGCGGCACCGCCCGACGAAGGCCGGCGGCTCTACGACTACTTCGTGGCGCAGGCGCGCGGCGCACATCCCGTGGTGGCGACCGGCGAGTTCGGCGCCGACATGCAGGTGCACCTGCTGAACGACGGGCCGGTCACGATCCCGCTGCAGATGACGGCGTAGGCCGGAGCACGGCCTCCCACGCCACCTTGGGTTCGTCGTAGCGCAGCACCCGCACCTCTTCGAGGTGCTGCAGCTGCCAGCCCTCGGCAAACAGCCGCTTGACCGCGGCGCGGTCGAAGAAGCGCTTGTGGATGCCGTCCACCTCGTAGAAGACATCCTCATCGTGGCCGCTCGCCGACGGGCCGCGTGCGCCGTGGTGCAGGTCGTTGACCGAGTTGAGGCGGCACAGCAGCATGCCACTTGGCCGCAGCACGCGATGGATGCGCCGCACCAGCGCCAGTGTCTCGTCCCACGCGAAGTAGTGCAGCGACAGGCTCGCGAGCACGGCGCCGACCGTGGTGCCCTCCGCCAGCGGCCACGCCTCGCGGAAATCGCCGCAGTGGAATTCCGCGCCCGTCGGCACGCGTTGCCGCGCCTGCGCCAAGGCCTCGGACGACAGCTCGACCGCCACCACCCGCAACCCGGCTTCGACCAGCGTGGCGGTATCGCGACCGGCTGCGCACCCCAGTTCGAGCACCGGCCCCTCGCCGGCGCATTCACGCAGCAGCGGCAGCCAGCGCGGCAACCAGGGATCGGTGTCGGACACTGCTGCGGCCTCCGGTCAGCGCCCGTACGGGCTGCGAATGCCCAGGCCCGCGAGGATCTCGATTTCGTACGCTTCCATCTCGTCCGCGTCGGCGTCGCTCGTCTCGTGGTCCCACCCTTGCGCGTGCAGCGTGCCATGCACCAGCAGGTGCGCGTAGTGCGCGGCGAGCGTCTTGCGGTTTTCTTTGGCCTCGCGTGCCACCACGGGCGCGCACAGCACCAGGTCGGCCATCACGACCGGGCCCTGCGCGTAGTCGAAGGTGAGCACGTTGGTGGCGTAGTCCTTGCCGCGGAACTCGCGGTTCAGGCGCTGGCCTTCTTCGGCATCGACGATGCGCACGGTGATCTCGCCGTCGATGTCCAGCGCGTGGCGAATCCAGCGGTTCACGCTGTGGCGCGGCAGCGCGGCGCGGTGGCGCTCCACGCCCTTGAAACGCCCGAACTGCAGCGACAGCGACAGCGCAGGAAGCAGCGAAGCCGCCATCTCAGTGGCCTCCCGCGCGCTTGCGCTGGCCGTCGTAGGCATCAACGATCTTCGCCACCAGCGGGTGACGCACCACGTCGGCACTCGTGAAGTGCGTGGTCGCGATGCCGGCCACGCGCTTGAGCACGCGCTCGGCGTCGATCAGGCCGCTGAGCTGGTGCTTGGGCAGGTCGATCTGGCTCACGTCGCCCGTCACCACCGCCTTGGCGCCGAAGCCGATGCGCGTGAGGAACATCTTCATCTGTTCCACCGAGGTGTTCTGCGCCTCGTCGAGGATCACGAAGGCGTTGTTCAGCGTGCGCCCGCGCATGAAGGCCAGCGGCGCAATCTCGAGCGCGTTGCGCTCGAAGGCCTTCTGCACCTTCTCGTAGCCCATGAGGTCGTACAGCGCGTCGTACAGCGGGCGCAGGTAGGGGTCGACCTTCTGCGTCAGGTCGCCCGGCAGAAAGCCCAGGCGCTCGCCCGCTTCCACGGCCGGGCGCGTGAGCACGATGCGCTGCACCGCCGCCCGCTCCAGCGCATCGACCGCGCAGGCCACCGCCAGGTAGGTCTTGCCGGTGCCGGCCGGGCCGATGCCGAAGGTGATGTCGTGCTTGGCGATGTTGTCCAGGTACAGCGCCTGCGTGGGCGTGCGGGCGCGCAGGTCGGCGCGGCGCGTGACCAGCATGGCCGCGTCCTCGTCGCTCATCGAGCCGTCGCCGGCCAGCGTGAGCTGCACCACGGCCGGGTCGATGGCGCGCTGGGCGATCTCGTACAACGCCTGCAGCACCTCCATGGCGCGCTGCGCGGTGGCCTTGGGGCCGTCGACCTTGAACTGCTCGTGGCGGTGCGCGATCTTCACGCCCAGGGCCTCCTCGATGCGGCGCAGGTGCGCATCCAGTGGGCCGCACAGGTGGCCGAGGCGCGAATTGTTCAGGGGGGTAAAGGTGTGTCGCAGAATCACGCCGGACATTTCAAGGAAAAAGGGCACCCATGATAGGCAAACTGACCGGCACGCTGGCAGAGCGGAATCCCCCGCAGGTGGTGGTGGACTGCAACGGCGTCGGCTACGAGGTCGACGTGCCGATGAGCACGTTCTACAACCTGCCGAACGTCGGCGCGAAGGTGTCGCTGCTCACGCACTTCGTCGTGCGCGAGGACGCGCAGATTCTCTACGGCTTCGGCACCGCCGAGGAGCGGGCGGCCTTCCGCCAGCTCATCAAGATCACCGGCGTGGGCCCGCGCACCGCGCTGGGCCTGCTCTCGGGCATGAGCGTGGGCGAACTGGCGCAGGCCATCACCACGCAGGAGCTGGGCCGGCTCGTGAAGATCCCGGGCATCGGCAAGAAGACCGCCGAGCGGCTGCTGCTCGAGCTCAAGGGCAAGCTGGGCGCCGACATCGGCCTGCCGGCGCATGCTGCGTCCGATGCGCAGGCCGACATCCTGCAGGCGCTGGTGGCGCTGGGCTACAGCGACAAGGAAGCCGCGCTCGCGCTGAAGGCGCTGCCGAAAGATGCGAGCGTGAGCGATGGCATCAAGATGGCGCTGAAGGCCCTGGCGAAGTGAGTTGGCGCGAGGCGTGGTCGCGCGCGCAGGCGCTGCGCCACGAGTCGACCGAGACCGACGCGGTGCTGATGCACACGGCGATGGTCCTCTCGGTGCCGATCATCTGGCTCTACGGTTTCGCGGGCGTGGCCTACGGCCAGTTGCCGATGCTGACGCCGGCCGGCTTCGTCGACATGCCGGGCGTCTGCGCATGGCTCACGGCGGTCATGGCTTTCGCGGTCGGCATCGTGTTCATCGACTGGCTGGTGCGCGGCGACGTGGCGCCGCCGCCGGTGCCGGCGTCGATCGTCGTGCGGCACTGGCAGTCGGGCTGGCCCCGGTCACCGGCGTTGCCGCCGCAGCCGTCGCCCGGCTTCCTGCAGGGCAGCGCGTCTGCGTTTCGCAACGTGTGCCTGAGCGTCGCGGCCATCGCCTGCCTGTCGGCGCTGGTGTTCAGCGGCCTCGACACGCTGGGCTGGTCGGTCGTCGCACGGCCGGGCGGCCTCGCACCGCGCGCCGAGTGGCCGCTGTACCCGCTGCCGTGGATCTGGCCCTGGCTGCTGCCGCTCGCGCGACAGCCCTTCATGCTCGGCACCGTCGTGATCGGTGCCGTGCTGTTCGTTGCGGCGATCCTGATGCGCTGGCGCCGGGTGCGCGGCGCGTGGTTTCCGTTTTTCGCGGCGCTGCCGATCCTCGTGGCGCCGAACTTCCTGGGCACTGCCGGCTTCGACTACGCCGCCGCGCGCGGGCTCGGCGGCCTGAACGAACCCGCACTGGCGAGTGCGCTCGCGCAGCATCCGGGGCGCTACAACGTCTACACTTTCCTGAGCCTGTGGTGCGGCATCGGTACCGGCACGGTCGGCCTCGTGCTCGGCTTCTGGTTCGGCCGCTCGCGGGTCATGGACGAGGACTGAGCGCTGGCCCGGCGCCCTGCAAGGAGACACCCTCTGTGAGCGCTTCTTTCTTCGACTCGCCCGCGCGCATGACCGGCGGCCCCCTCACGCCGCTGATGCGCGCCGAGATGCCGTTCGAGCTCGTCGCCCCGCGCCTGCAGGCCGTGTGCGGCAACTTCACCCCCGTGCCCATGCCGCGCCAGCAGACCGTGTCGGGCGGCATCGAGGTGCGGCGCGCCGGCGGGGTCGACGTGGCGCTCATCGGCCAGAACCTGCAGCGCGTGCACCGCGATGCGCAGGCCATCCGGCGCGACGACCGCGAACATTTCTTCCTCGTGTTCCAGGACCACGGCGGCGCGCTCATGTGCCATGGTGCGCAGCAGATCGCGGTGCAGGCCGGCGACATCGTGCTGATCGATTCGGCGCGGCCCTCGGAGTTCGTCTACGACGGCGCCAGCTCGCAGCAGGTGTCGGTGCACCTGCCGCGCGCCGACATGCTGGCGCGCTTCGGCCCCACGTTGCAGGGCGGCGTGTGCGTGCGGCGCGGCGATGCGCTGGGCTTTGCGATGCGCGCCATCCTCGCGCGCATGCTCGACAGCGGGCAGTCCGACGACGACCACCTCGTGGAGGCCTTTCTCGGCGTGTTCGGCTCGGTGCTGGTCGAGCGCGCGCGACAGTCGCCCGCGCTGCGGTCGCGCAACGCCGGCGAAGGTGTGCTGCGCCGCGCGATGGACCATGTGGCGCTGCAGTTCCACGACCCGGCCTTCCATGCGGGCGAACTGGCGCGGCACCTGGGCGTGTCGCCGCGGCTGCTGCAGCGGGCCTTCGAGGCAGTGGGCGTGTCGCCGAGCCGCCACATCCTCGACACGCGGCTGGCGGCGGCGCGCGACGCACTCGATGCGGCCGTCCGCCGCGGCGGCCCCGCGCCGGCCATCGCACAGGTCGCCTACGACTGCGGCTTCAACGACCTGTCGTTCTTCTACCGCGAGTTCCGCAAGCGCTACGGCGTGCCGCCGGGACGCCTGGCGCTTGGACCCCTGACGCACTGACGCCTGAGTCCATTCGCTGACGCTTGGCTCCAAGACGCCGGCCCCTGCTTTTCCTACATTGATCGGGCGCGCCCGCCCTGCGGCGGCGCGTTCCAGCGTCAACCTACAAGGACAAAGCAATGCAAGAGACAAGAATGACGATCGGTGGTCGCGCGGTGCCAGGCACGGCTTCCTTCGAAGTGCGCAACCCCGCCAACGGCCAGGTGATCGGCACGGCGCCGAACGGTTCGCGCGACGACCTCGCCGCCGCCGTGGCCGCCGCGCAGAAGGCCTTCACGAGCTGGTCGCGCAAGTCCGACGACGAACTGGCTGCCGCCTGCCGCGCCGTGACCGAGAAGATCGGCGCGCACGCCGAAGAGCTGGCGCGCCTGCTCACGCTGGAGCAGGGCAAGCCGCTCAACGGCCTCGGCTCGCGCTGGGAGCTGGGCGGCGCCGCGGCGTGGGCCGGCGCCACCGCGGCGCTGTCGCTGCCGCCGCGCGTGCTGCAGGACAACGCGCAGGGCCACGTCGAGATCTTCCGCAAGCCCGTGGGCGTGGTCGGCTCGATCACGCCGTGGAACTTTCCCGTGCTGATCGCCGTGTGGCACGTGCTGCCGGCGCTGCGCACGGGCAACACGGTCGTCATCAAGCCCTCGCCGTACACGCCGCTGGCCACGCTGCGCTTCGTGGAGCTGCTCAACGAGGTGCTGCCCGAAGGCGTGGTCAACAGCGTGAGCTGCGACGACCGCACGTCGAACCTCGGCGCCGACATGGCGAGCGACCCCGTCATCCGCAAGATCGTGTTCACCGGCTCCTGCGCCACCGGCAAGAAGGTGATGCAGTCGGCCGCCAGCACCATGAAGCGGCTCACGCTCGAGCTCGGCGGCAACGACGCCGGCATCGTGCTGCCCGACGCCGACCCCAAGGCCATCGCCGAAGGTCTGTTCTGGGGCGCGTTCCTCAACAACGGCCAGACCTGCGCGGCCATGAAGCGCCTGTACGTGCACGCGAGCATTCACGACGACGTGTGCGAGCACCTCGCGGCCTTTGCCAAGCAGGTGCCGATGGGCGACGGCATGGACGAGAAGAACGTGCTCGGCCCGGTGCAGAACCGCATGCAGTTCGACAAGGTCGCGCGGCTCGTGGCCGATGCGAAGACCAAGGGCCAGCTGCTCACCGGCGGTGCGCCGGGCGAGGGCCTGTTCTTCCCCGCGACGATCATTGCGGGCCTGAAGAACGGCGATGCGCTGGTCGACGAAGAACAGTTCGGTCCCGCGTTGCCCATCATCCGCTACACCGATGTCGAAGAGGCCATCCGCGCCGCCAACGACAGCGAGAACGGCCTCGGCGGTTCCGTGTGGTCAAAGGACATCGAGCATGCCAAGCGCATCGCGTCGCGCCTGGAGTGCGGCTCGGTGTGGATCAACAAGCACGGCGCCATCCAGCCCAACGCGCCCTTCGGCGGCGTGAAGGCCTCGGGGCTCGGCGTGGAGTTCGCGGAAGAAGGGCTGAAGGAGTACACCGACGCGCAGGTGATCTTCTCCTGAGTGAAGCTCAGAGCGTGGCGGGTGCCGCGCTCTGCCTACGTCCGCAGCGCGGCAGTCAGTGCGCCGAGCAGCGCAAGGGTTTCGACCAAACTCGGCGTGTGCAGCGGTGCCGGCCACGTGCTGTGGATCGCGACCACGAGCCGTTCTTTCGGATGGATGTAGATCTGCTGGCCGAAGATGCCGAGCGCGGCGAACAGGCCGCCGTCGAGCTCGGGCAGTGCCTTCGCGCCGGTCGGGAAGGTCCACCACTGGTAGCCATACCCCATCGGTTCGAAGCCCGCGAGCGTGCCGGGCGCGAGGTGGCTGGCTGCATCGACGCGCGTGGCATCGGCCACCCAGCCGTCGGGCAGCACCTGCTGGCCGCCGGCCACGCCGCCGCCGAGCACGAACAGGCCGAAGCGCCCGAAGTCGCGCAGCGTGGCGTTCACGCCGCTGCCGGTGAACTCCTGGCCATCGACCGCATCGAGCTGCCAGTAGGCATCGGCCTCCATGCCGAAGGGCGCCCAGATCTTTTGTGAGAGGTAGTCGCTGATCGGCCGGCGGATCGCGCTGGCCAGGATCTCACCGACGAGGCAGGTCTCGCCGGTGCTGTAGTTGAAGCGCGTGCCCGCCGGCGCCACGCGCGGGCGCTTCGCCATGAACTTCAGCACCGCGCCTTTTTCCTGCGTGAGCTGCACGCGCAGCAGCTGGCGCCGGTCGGAGTCGGCGTCGAGGTAGTCCTCGTTCCAGGCCACGCCCGAGCTCATCTGCAGCACCTGCTTCACTGTCACGTCGTCGTAGGCCGAGCCGCGCAGCGCGGGCAGGTAATGCACCACCGGGTCGTCGAGGCTGTCGATGTGGCCGTCTTTCACAGCCGCACCGACCAGCGTGGAGGTCAGCGATTTCGCGACCGAGAACGACAGCCACTTCGTCGCCGCGTCGTTGCCCATGGCGTAGCGCTCAAGCACGACGTGGCCGTCCTTGAGCACCAGCAGCCCGGCCGTGTGGTTGCGCGCCATGAAGGCGTCGATGCCGAAACGCTGTGCATCGATGGGTGCGCCCTCGGGCAGCGGATGCACGTGCGTGCCGCGCCGGATCGCGCGCGTCGCGTAGAGCCGGTCCATGTGGCGGTAGGTCGGCGCCTGCAGCGCGGGCGGCAGCGTCATCAGGTCTTCGTAGCGGCCGATGGCCGCGTCGGGCGCGCTCATTTCGCGGGAGGCCGGTTCAGCCCCAGCGTCGGCGTCTCGTCGAAGAAGTTCCACGGCTTGAGCAGCGCATGCACCCACTCGGTCGGCATGATCGGCCACTCCTCGGCGCGCGCGACGTGCGTGGTGCCGGTCGTGAGCCACACCACGTTGTCGGTGTTCACGATCTCCTGGTTGTCGGCCGTGAACTGGCCCAGCCCCGTGTCCTTGTTGGAGCGGTTCGGGTACTTGCCTTCGGGGAACAGCTCCTCGGGGTCGTAGCGCGTCACCCAGAGCTGGCGGTCCATGAAGCTCAGGCGGTGGTTGATCCACTCGTCCTTCGCGAAGTTGGCGCCCTTGGCAATCGGGTGCGTGCCGCCCGCGTACGGCACCAGCTGGTACGACACCGGGTTGCCGACCTTGTTGTTGCGCGACGGATTGCTCAGCAGGCGGATGGTCGAGGGGTCGAACTTCTGCGCTGCCTGCTGCTCGGTGCGCACCGTGCGCTGCACCGTCTGCATGGTGCTGGTGCGCGGGCCGCCGCGCGTGTTGGGCAGCACCACGGGGTCGACCTCGGTGAGCGTGTTCTGCTCGCCGTCCACATCGAGGTCGAGGCGGAAGTTGTAGATGTGCTGGTGCGTGGTGCCGACGATGTGGTGGTCCAGCAGCGTGCCGTAGCGCGTGTCTTCGGCGGCCGTCGGGTCCTGCATGGTGCGCGCCTTCACGCCCTTCACGGCCTCGATGCCAGTGGCGCCCGCATGGATGCCGATGGTGCCGTTCTCGGCGAACACCCAGTCGAACAGGTAGTCGTAGTTGCCCACCGTGCTGATCCAGCGCACCACCAGTTCGCGCCGCTCGGTGCTGATGTTGGGCTTGCCCATTTCCTGGTGCTTGAACTCGGGGTCGGCATAGCGCTCGAAGACCGCGATGGCGCGCGGCACCTTGGTGGGCGCGCCGGTGTAGTCGGCCAGCGTGGCATCGAGCAGCACGGCGTTCTGCGGCGCGTCCTTGTTCGGTTCGATGGGCGAGGTGAGCGTGCCCATGCCGTACTCGCCCGAGTCGAGGTAGGCCTTGAAGTACCAGCCGGTGTCGGGGTCGCCGTAGGGCACGATCATCCCGCCCAGCGAGCCCTCGTACATCACCTTGCGTTTCGTGCCCTTGTCGTTGTACGTGACGGTGGAGAGCACCAGGCCCACGCGCGCGTCGAGCCGCACGTGGAAGTCCCAGTTGCGCCAGTGCATCGTGTGGCCGGTGATCGTGTAGTTCTTGCCCTCGGGCTCGGTGATCTCCAGCGGCTTGGGCGCGGGCGTGGCCGCGCGGTCGCGCCCGTCGTAGGGCGTGGGCTTGAGCGGCACGGGCACGAGGCCGCCGTCCTCGATCTTGATGACCTTCTTCTGCTCCAGGTCGACCACTGCCACCAGCCCCTCGATGGGGTGCGCCCAGTAGTTGCCGTCGCCCACGTCCAGGTAGCTCACCACCTTCAGCAGGCGGTCTTCCTGGCGCAGCGAATCCTTGCCGTCGAAGTAGCCCACGGTGAGCGGCGTGGCGACCACCTTCTTCACGTCATTTATGCCGCGCGTGGCGAGCGCCCTGGCGTAGTCGGCGCTGGCCTCGATGGCGGTCTGCACGGTGGCGAAGTCGTCCAGCAGCACCATGCCGTGCGCGCCCTCGATGGGCTTCCATGCGGTGAGCGTGCGCGCCGCCAGATCGACCGTGCCTTCGATGACCTTCTTGCCGTCGAGCGCCACGAAGGCCGCCTGGCGCGGCGCGCGCACGGGCTGGCCGGTGAGCGCGAAGTTCCAGACCTCGTCCTTGGGCGGGCGCTTCACGCTGATCTCGGTGAAGCGCAGGCCGGCCTTGTAGCGCCCCGAGGCCTTCAGCACCTCGAGTGCGGTCTTGATCTCGGCCTCGGTGAGCGGGTTCAGCGGGTTGGGCACGCGCTCGACCACGAAGGTGGTGTCCAGGCTCGACTGGAACACCTGGTTCACGAAATCGTGCGGCACGTAGGCCGCGCCCTTGCGCATCGTCACGGGCACGTCGAGCTGCATCGGCTGGCCGTTGACCAGCGCCGTCTTCGAGCCGGGCTTCAGGCGCACCAGCGTGCCGTTGCGCGCCACGGTGAACACGTTGGCAAAGCTGTCCCAGCGCAGCGTGCCGCCGAAGTCTTCCACCGTTTTCTTGAGCGGCACCATGTGCGCCGCGCCGCCGTGGGCCCGGGCCGGCTCAGGGCTCAGTGTGCCGAGGGCGAACGCCAAAGCGGTGGCCAGGGCGGTGCCCAGGAGACGCCGCGCGGCCCCGCGGACCGGCGTTCGGTGGAAACTGCTGCGCATGGCTGCATCCTTCTTCGCATGTTGTGTGGGACAACCGCGAAGTTAAGAGCGCCGCCGGCGCAGGCGTTATCAAGATTTGGCAAACCACCGCGCGCGCGTGGCGGACGGCAGTTCGCCGAACAGGCGTGTGTAGTCGATGGCAAAGCGCGACAGGTGCCAGAAGCCCCAGCGCGCGGCGATGTCGCCGATGGTGTCGTCGCGGCAGGCCTGCATCTCGCAGCGCACGCGGTTCAGGCGCATCACGCGCAGGTAGGTGACGGGGCTCAGGTGCAGCACGTCCTCGAAGGCGTACTGCAGCGAGCGCCGCGACACGCCCGTGGCCGCGCACAGGTCGGGCACGCTGATGGGCTCGTCGGCGTGCGCCTGCATGTACTCGCGCGCCTTCGCCACGATGTGGCGGCGCGCCGCCGAGCTGGCGGGCAGCCGGGCCTCGAAGGCGTCGGAGCCCATGCACTGCAGCACCGCGTCGGCCAGCGACAGCGACAGCATGTGGCGCGCGGCCGGCTGCTCCAGCTGCGCGAGGTTGTCGCGCGCCAGCGACAGGGCGGCGCCGAGCAGGCGGGTGAACGCGGTCTCGTCAAAGCCCGAACGTTCGACTGGCGCGGGCACCGGCATGCGCAGCGCGAAGTCGGGCCCGAACAGCGTGGCGGCCAAGTCGGCCAGCGGTTCGGTGTCGACGCACACGGCCATGAGGTCCATGCCGGCGCCGGCCAGCAGCTCGAACTCGCGCTGCGGCGACAGCGCGATGAGCCGCCGCCCGTCGAGGTCATGGCCGCAGTACCAGCTGCCCGGGGCCGTGACGTCGATCACGGCCAGGCACAGCGCGCCCGGACGGCCGAGGCCGTGCTGCAGCACCGTCTGGTTGGCGTGTTCGTGGAACACCTGCACGAAGTCGAGGTGCAGGTCTTCGGACAGCCCCTCGAAGCGGCCGTTCGAGAGCTGCTCGTAGTGCTGTTTCCAGGTGCCCACGCCCGAGGCCTGGGCCTGGGCTTCGGTGGTGAGTTGTCGGCTGAAATGAAGGAGCTCGGTCATGGTGCGCGCCGGCGCAGTTGCCATCGCTCCACCGATGAGCAGAAACCGTGCCTGTCAGCGCGCAGTGTGTGGGAAGCGCCGCCGGCCGACCACGTTGCTTACCCTTGGTCAGGCCGGCCCGGGGCGCCTACTCAAGCGTCAGGCCGATGTCCTTCACCAGCGCGCCCCAGTCCCGCAGGTCGTTTCGGATCGTGGTGGCGAACTGCTCGGGCGTGTTCTGCGGCAGGTCGTTGAAGTTCAGCTCGTACATGCGGCGCACCACCGCGGGGTCGCGCAGCACCTGGTTCACGGCCTCGTTGAGCTTCTTCACGATCGCCGGCGGCGTCTTGGCCGGCGCCATCAGGCCGTACCAGGCGTAGGTGGTGAAGGGGTAGCCGCTCTCGGTCATGGTCGGCACGTCGGGCAGCATCGGGATGCGCGAGGGGCCGCTGTTGGCCAGCGCCCGGATGCGGCCGGCGCGCACGATCTCCACGGTCGACGAGATGTCGGCGAAGGCCGCATCGACCTGGCCGCCCACGAGGTCCTGCACGCAGGGGCCGCTGCCCTTGTAGGGCACGTGCGTCATCACGAGGCCGGCCTGCTTCTTGAGGCTTTCCATCGCCAGGTGGCCGCCCGAGCCGGCGCCCCACGAGCAGTAGCTGAGCTTGTCGGGCCGCGCCTTGGCGTAGGCGACGAACTCCTGGATCGTCTTCACCGGCAGGTCCTTGCGCACCAGCAGCAGGTTGCCGCCGCGCCCGACCTGCGCGATCGGCACGAAGTCTTTCTGCGGGTCGTAGGGCAGCTTCTTGTAGAGGCTGGGGTTCACCACCATCGTCGCGGCGTAGGTGAACAGCAGCCGGTAGCCGTCGGGCGTGGCGCGCGCCACCGCCTCGCTGCCGAGGATGCCGTTGGCGCCCGGGCGGTTGTCGACCACGAAGGGCTGCTTCAGGATCTTGCCGAGGCCGTCGCCGATGAGCCGCGCCATGGTGTCGGTGCCGCCGGCCGGCGCGGTGGGCACCACCAGCGTCACGGGCTTGTCGGGGTAGTTGTCGGCCTGTTGTGCGTGGCTGGCCGTTGCCAGTGCGGCCAGGGAGCAGGCGGCCAGCAGCGTGCGCAGGCCGAAGCGGAAGTGTTGTTCTGTGTTTGTCATGGTGCGTGTCTCCGATGGAAAGGCCTCAGCGGATGCCGAAGCGCGCCTGCGTGCCTTGTTCGATCATGTCCGCGCCGACGCGGTACAGGTTGCGCGAGACGTAACTGGGCACTTCGCGCGCCCGCTCGCGCAGCCATTCGGCCTTGAGCGAGCGCGCCTCGGCGATCTCGGGCGCGTCGCCCCCGGCGGTGGCCAGCAGGTCGATCACATGCAGCGCGAGCTGCCACTGCTTGCCGGCAGCCAGCGTGCGTGCCTGGTCGATCACGCCGCGCTTGTCGGTGATGGCGTCGGCCACCGCGCGGCCGATGGCCTCGGGCGCGGCCGGATGCAGCGAGGTCGGGTTGCGGTCCCACCAGCCGTTCTCGGAGCGGTAGATGTCGCGCACGATGTAGCCGGGGTCGCCGTAGGTCGGCTTCATCCAGTCGACCGCGAACAGCTCGTCGGGAAAGCGGATGCGCGCCAGGATGTCGCGCTCGTTGAGCCCCTCGTTCATGAGCCGCACCACCTCGGCGCGCAGCCAGCGCAGCGCGCGCGCCGTGTGCAGGAGCACGTGCTGCACCTGGTCTTCGCCTTCGAGCGTGGCGCCGAATTCGCGCACCGCCTTGCGTGGGTTCAATGCCGCGAGCGCCTCCAGCGTGTCGGCCCAGCGCACCGTGTCGCGCATCGTGCGAAAGGGCGTGCCGATGTTGGGAATCGAATCGATCAGCGCCGCGCCGCCGTACAGCACGCGCTGCGCCGGGCTCCACAGCGCGATCGCGTCGTCGGTTTCCGAGGGCGCCCAGCGCAACTCGATGCGGCGCTCGCCGCTGCCGATCTGCAGCACGTCGTCGAAGGTCTCGGTGGGCGGGTGCGTCACCAGCCGGTGGTCGAAGAAGCCCGCGGGGCGGTTGAATTGGATCTCGGCCATGCGGTGCTGCAGGGCCATCGTCTCGCCGTAGCGCGCCAGGCGGCGCGGCACGTTGCGGTGCGCAATGATCCGCGGCGGTGCATCGCCGCGCGCGGCGGCATGGGCCAGCCACATCGGCACGCCGGCGTTGTAGCCGATGTGGCCGTGGCTGAAGCACAGCGCATGCACCGGCGCGTCGCTGAGCTGGCGCAGCGCATCGATCATGCCCTGCGTCACCGAGCCGCCCGGGCCGGCGTCGATCACGACCAGGCCCGCGTCGGTCTCGGCCACGAACGACTGGCCCTGTCCGCGCAGGATGTGCAGGCCCGGCGCGACGGTCTCGGTGCCGGAGCCGACGATGAGGAAGGGCTTTTCTTTTTCTTCTGCTGCTGCTTGGGGTTTTTCAACGGTGGCGCTCATGCGGAATCCTTGGTGACGGTGAGGGGCGGCAGCACATAGCGGCCGTCGAGCAGTTCGGCGCGCGGCACGTAGGCGCGCAGGCAGAGATAGAAGCTGCCTTCAGGCGCCGGCAGCCAGTTGGCGAGTGCGGCATCGCCAGCACCCTGGACCTCAGGTCGCGCATGCTGGATGTGCAGCGTGAGCCCGCCGTCCGCATCGCGCCGCAGCCCCGGCGTGCGGTCGCCGATGGCGTAGCGGTCGATCGGGTTGTCGACCAGCATGTAGTCGCGCGTGTCGTACATCGTGAGCGACCAGAAGGCGTCGACCGGCGGCAGCGCGTCGGGGGCGAAGCGCAGCGTGTAGCGGCGCTGGCCGGTGAGCGGCTCGCCTGCGGCGTCGTGCCAGGCCATCGGGTAGGTGGCCTCGCGGCTTTCGAGCATGCCGATGTACTTGAGCGCGACCAGCGCGCGCGCGAGGTGATCGTCGCCAAAGGAGCCTTCGACCAGCGGCATCTGCACCCAGCCCGAGGCCGTGGTGCGGCCCGACTGCGCCTCGCGCAGCCGCGGCAGCACGGTGTCGAGCGCGGCCTGCAGCGCGGCGCGCTGGCCGTCGTCGAGCGCGCCTGCGCCAGCGCCGATTCCGAGCGCCGCATAGCGCGCAAGCCGCGCCGCATCGCCCGCCGGCGGTGCGTTGTCGCGCAGCGCCGCGTTCACCTGCGCGGCGAAGTGCTCGGCCGTGAGCGGCGCCTTCGGATCGCAGGCCGGGTCGAATGCGCGCGGCACCGAAGCGCGGCCGGCCTGCCAGTCGGCCAGCGGGCGCACGAGAAAACCGTCTTGCAGCGCGTTGACGGCCGGCACGTCCTGCGGGCCGTCGACCAGCAGGCGCCCGATGATCCACAGCCAGCGCGTGGGCGCCTCGATGCGCGCGGCCGGTGCGTCGAAGGCGGCGGGCAGCGTGCCGCGCCATCCCGGCGGCGTGACCACGAAGGAACGCGCTGCTGTGCCCGTGAGGCGCTGCCCGAGGTGGGCAAAGGGGTTGGTGAAGAAGTCGAGCAGGCCCAGCACGTAGTAGCGGCCGGCGGTGTCGGGCACGTCGATCACCAGCGGGCCGTCGCCCAGGTCGAGCCAGGCGTTGGTGTAGAGCGTGTCGTTGTTCGGCGTGACGACGCGGCTCTTGCCCGCGCGCAGCAGCTGGCGCGCGTGCGTGAACACGTTGCACCAGCGCTGCGGGCGCGGCGCCTCGCCGGCGGCGTCGGTGCGCTGTGGCGAGGTGGCCGCGCGCATGCGGCACATCTCGTAGAGCGGGTAGGCGTAGACCACGGCCTCTTCGGCCACGGCGTGCAGGGTGTCGGTGTGCGGCTGCATCGTGCTCAGTCCTGCTGGGCCTGCAGCGCGGGGATGCGCCAGCTCTGCACGCCCTCGCGCGGGTAGTACATGCGCAGGATCAGGTAGAAGCGCCCGGCCGGCGCGGGCAGCCAGTTGGCGGCATCGGCGGGGCGCGCGTGGCTCACCACGAGTTCGAGGCTGCCGTCGGTGTTGCGCTTCAGGCCCGGTGTGCGGTCGCCGATGGCGTGGCGGCGGATCTCGTTGGGGTAGAGAAAGCGGTCGGTGTCGTACAGCGTGACCGACCAGAACGCGTCCGCGGGCGGCAGGTCGCCGGCCTCGAAGCGCATTGCATAGCGGTGCTGGCCGTCCAGCGGCTCCTGCTTCGCATCGTAGTGCGCGGCGGCGTACACCGCCTCGCTGGTGGCCAGCGCGCCCAGGCCCAGGTAGGCGGTGCGCGCGCGGCCGAGGAACTCGTTGCCGTAGCGGCCGGTGGCCGGCGTCATCGACCAGGGCTTGGGCCGGCGGTTGCGGCCCACCGCGCCGACCAGCTGCACGCCCTCGGCGAAGCCTTCGATGAGGCCTTCGCGCAGCGGTGCTTCGAGCGCGTCCCACGAGAACGCGGCGTTCGCCAGCAGCCCGCCCTGGCCGAACCACGCCACGAGGCCGCGGTCTTCCACGCGGCCCGGCGCTTCGGCCAGCGCGTGGCACACGTTGGTGAAGAAGCGCGGCGCCACTTCGGCGGCCGGCTCGCCATGCTCGAAGGCAGCGGCCATGGCGTCTTCGTGCGGGCCGGCCCACTGTTCGATGGCAGCCGGGCGGCCCTGCAGCACGGTGCCGGGTGCGGGCGCGAGCAGGATCTCCGACTGCAGCGCGCGCGCGGCCGGCCAGTCGCTTTCATCACCCACGAGGATGCGGCCGATGAGCCAGACCAGATTGGTCGGGCAGCGCACCACGCGGTGGGCGGCGAGCGATTCCGGCACCGTGCCGCCGGGGCCCACGAGCACCACGGTCTCGCCGTCGGGGTTGCAGTTGCGCGGGCCGAGGTTCTCGAAGTTCTCGGTGTAGGCGTCGTACAGCGGCAGCACGAAGTAGCGCCCCGGATGGCGCGACGACGCGGGCACCGTGAGCAGCATCGGCCCGTCGGCCAGGTGCAGCCAGGCCATGGTGTAGAGCAGGTCGTTGGCGGGCGTGACCACGTCGCGGTCCTGGTCGGTGGAGGGGCGCGGCGCGTGGTGCAGCGTGTTCATCGGCGCGCGCACATCGGAGCCGGGCGAGGCGCCGCTGCGGCGTTCGGCGCGCGGCGCCGTCTGCATCGCGCAGGTGCGGTAGGTCTCGGTGAGCGGATAGCCGTAGACGAAGGCGGCCAGGCCGATGGAGCGGGCGAGCGCCTTGCGGGCGACGGCGATGTCGGGAGCGGAGACGGGAGCGTTCATGAGAAAGACCTCGGAGCTGGGGTTCGGAAAGAGAGTGCGGAGAGACGGTTCAATCGAGCTTCACGCCCGTGGCCTGCGTGAGCTTCAGCGTCACGGGCAGGAGGGCCTTGTAGGCCGCGGTGGCTTCGGGCGGCAGGTTGCCCACGGGCTCGGCGCCGAGTTCCTCGATGCGCCGGCTCACCTCGGGCTGGCGCACCACCGCGCTGACCTCGCGGCCCAGGCGCTCGATGACGGCATCGGGCGTCTTCGCGGGCGCCATCAGCGAGGTCGGTCCGGTCATCGCATAGACCTCGTCGGGGTAGCCCTGCTCGGCGAAGGTCGGCACGTCGGGCAGCGCGCGGGCGCGCCGCGTGCCGGCCACGGCCAGCGGGCGCAGCTTGCCGGCCTTGATGTACGGCTGCAGCGTGGTGATCGAGCCCACGGTCATCTGGATCACGCCGCCGATCAGGTCGATCGCCATCGGGCTTTCGCCCTTGTAGGGCACGTGCATCGTCTGCAGGCCGTAGGCCTTGTCCATGTACACCTGCACCTGGTGCGGCTGCGTGCCCGGGCCCCACGAGCCCATCGAATACTTGCCGGGCGTGGCCTTCACGGTGGCGATCAGGCTCTTGAAGTCTGTGGCCTGAACCGAAGGGTGCACCGCCAGCACGGTGCGCGTGGTGGCGATGTCCGACACCATGCGCAGGTCGGTGCGCGGGTCGTAGGGCAGCTTGCTGTAGAGCACCAGGTTCGCCGTGACGGGGCCCGGCACCGTGAGCAGCAGCGTGTAGCCGTCGGGCGGGCTCTTGGCGACGTAGTCGGTGCCGATGATCCCGCCCGCGCCGCTGCGGTTCTCGACCACCACCGGCTGGTCCAGCCGCTTGGACAGCCCCTCCGCCACGAGCCGCGCGAGGATGTCGGTCGAGCCGCCCGCCTGGTACTGCACGATGATGCGCACGGGCTTGGAGGGGAAGGGCGCCTCCGTCGCTGCCGCTGCCATGCCTGCCGCGAGGGCCAGCGCCACTCCCATGCCGAGTGCGCGCGAAAGGCCGTTCTTCGATGTCGTCGTCATGCGATGTCTCCGGTGGTTGTTGTGATCGTTCGTCAGGGTGCGCGGCCGACGACCAGCGCGTCGACCGCCACGCAGCCGCCCTCGGCCTGCGGGCGTGCGATCAGCGGGTTGATCTCGGCGCTGTCGAGCGAGTCGCCCGCGCGCTGTGCAAAGTCGGCGAGCGCGCACAGCGCATCGGCGATCGAATCGAGGTCCGCCGGCGGCCGGCCGCGTGCGCCGTTCAGGATCGCGAAGGCGCGCAGCTCGCGCACCATCGCCAGTGCGTCGTCGCGCGTGATGGGCAGCGCGCGCAACGACACGTCGCGCAGCGTCTCGACGTGGATGCCGCCCAAGCCGAACATCAGCACCGGCCCGAACACCGGGTCGCGGTGCACGCCCGCGATGCACTCGACGCCGCCGGTCAGCATGCGCGCCACCAGCGCGCCGTCGAGCCGTGCGTCGGGCCGCGCCGTGAGCGCGTGGTCGCGTGTGCGTTCGAAGGCAGCGCGCGCCTGCGCCGCGCCGCGCAGGCCGAGCGCCACGCCGCCGACGTCCGACTTGTGCGGGATGTCGGCGCTGACGATCTTCACCACCACCGCATCGCCGAGCACGTCGGCGGCGGCAGCCGCTTCGTCGGCGCTGCGCACCACGCGGTGCGCGACCACGGGCACGCCGGCGTCGGCGAGCAGTGCGAGCGCGTCGGGTTCGGACATCGTGCCGGGGGCGAGCGTCAACGACGCCTTGATGGATGCGGGCGCCGCAGCCACTTCCGCCGCAGGCTTCAGCCCCGCCAGCGCAGCGATCGTGCGGATGCCGTCCGACGGATCGGCAAACACCAGGCAGCGCATCGCCTCGAGCTCGGCGCGACGTTCGGGCGACAGCAGCGTGCTCACCGCCAGCAGCGTGTCGGGATAAGCCTCGCGCAGCGAAGTCACGAGCGAGCGCAGCACCGGCCAGAACGCGTCCGACGCACCGGCGGCGGCGAGAAAGCCCATCCACGAGGCGAAGCCGCGGTCGTCGAGCATCACGCGCGCCGTGCGCTCGATGAGCGTCATGTCGTTGGTCACCTGCCCCGTGATGTCGACCGGGTTGCGCGGCGCCGCGAAGGGCACCCAGCTGCGCAGCGTGTCCTGCGCGGCATCGCCCAGCGGCTGGACGTCGAGGCCCTGCGCCGAGGCCTCGTCGGCCATCAGCGCGCCGACGCCGCCCGAGAGCGTGAACAGGCCGATCGAGCGGTCGCGCGGGCGGCCCGCCACGGCCGCGCTGTGGGCCAGGTCGAAGAACTCCGTGAGGTTGCGCGCGCGCAGCACGCCGTACTGGCGGAACACGGCGTCGTACACCGCGTCGTCGCCCGCCAGCGCGGCGGTGTGCGAGGCGGCGGCCTCGGCACCCAGCGCGGTGCGCCCGACCTTGACCATCACCACCGGCTTGCCGTTGGCCTGCGCCAGGGCCAGCGCCGCACGCAGGCGGGGGCCGTCGCGGCAGCCTTCCATGTAGGCCATGATCACGTCGGTGTCGGGGTCCTGTGCGAGCCAGGCCAGGCAGTCGGCGACCTGCACGTCGGCCTCGTTGCCGGTGGTGGCCCACAGCGACAGGCCGACGCCGCGCGCCCGCGCCATCGCGTACGCATAGGCGCCGAACGCGCCCGACTGGCTCACCAGCCCAATGCGCCCCGGCATCACGCGGCCCACGCCGGGCGCGGGCGAGAAGGTCGCGTACACATGGCGCGCCACGTTCATGAAGCCCAGGCAATTGGGGCCGACCAGCCGCACGCCGGCGGCACGCGCCTTGTCGCCGAGCCGCGCCTGCGCCGCCGCGCCCTCGGCGCCGACTTCGGCGAAGCCCGAGGAGAACAGCACCACGCCCTTCACGCCCGCCGCGATGGCGTCGTCGAGCGCACCGTCGACCAGCGCCGACGGCACCGCGAGGATCGCCAGGTCCACCGGCTGGCCGATGGCGCGCAGGCTCGGGAAGGCCGGCAGGTCCTGGATGCGGTCGGCGTTCGGGTTGACCGGGTAGAGCGCGCCCTCGAAGCCGAAGCGGCGCTGGTAGTCAACGGGAATGCCGCCGATCTTCAGCGCGTTGGACGAGGCGCCGACCACCGCGATGGAACGCGGCGCGAACAGCGCCGACAGGGATGCGGCTTGCGAGGAGAAGAAGTCGATGGGCATGTCGGAGGTGTCGGAAGTCAGAAGTTGTGGCGGATGCCGGTGGCGAGCACGCGCACGTCGTTGCCGCTGTGGGCGATCACCGGAATGGTCCCGAGCGAGGCCGAGGCGCCGTGCCGGTTCAGCAGGCGCAGCCAGCGCGCATAGACCACGGTGCGCTTGCTCAGGTAGTAGTCGTAGCCCAGCGTCCACGCCAGCTGCGAGCGTTCGCTCTCGGCGACCTTGCGCTGCGTGGCACCGAAGATCAGGTTCGAGGTGGGAGTCACGTTGTAGGTGGCGCCCAGGTTCACGAGCTTCGCGGTCGGCACATTCGGCAGGCTCGACGCATTGCGCACGTAGCTCGCATACAGCTGCAGGCCGATCGACGGCAGCTCGTACGAGCCGGTCAGCGCCTGGTAGGTCGTGGTGGCGGGCGAGGCCACGGGCGCCGCCGCCGAGCCCGAGCGTGCGCGCTGGAAGGCGTAGGCGATGTAGTAGGGCTTGCGGGCCCAGCCGACGTTGCCGCCGTAGACGTTGCCGCTCTGGTGGCTCAGCGCGCTCGATTCGCCGGGTGCGTAGGCGAGGTCGGCAAAGAACTCCATGCTGGCCGGCGTGCGGTAGCGCACCATGTTGCTGGCGCGCGCCGCAAAGGGCGTGATGCCTGTCTGCGCATCGGTGGCGGCCACGAGGTTGATCGGCGAGAACACCGAGTTCAGGCCATAGGGGTCGGCCTTGAAAAGCGCATAGAACATCGGCGTGTACATGCGGCCCGCGTCGATCTGGCCCCACGGCGCCGAGAAGCCGACGAACGACTGTCGGCTGAACGACATCGCGGGGCCGGGCAGCGTGCCGTTGCCGGTGTCGGGCGCAAAGCCGCTCTCCAGCGTGAAGTGCGCGCCCAGGCCGCCGCCGAGGTCTTCGGTGCCGCGAAAGCCGATGCGCGAGGCGGTCTGGCCGCCGTCTTCGAGGCGCGTCGACGATGCGGCGCCCGACTTGGCGTGCGCCACGTAGAGGTCGACCGTGCCGTAGACGGTGACGGTGCTCTGCGCGAGTGCAAGGGTGGAGGCCGCGAGCGCGAGGCCGGCGGTGGCTGTCTTCTTCATGGGGTGTTGTCTCCGGGTGTGGCGTGCCGCCTGCGGGTGCAGGTCGGTGCCGCTTGTGTGCTTGTCGATGTCCGGGGCTTACGATAGAAATGAAGACCCGCCAAATCTGTCAACGCTTTGACAGATTCGTGAACATCAAGGCAGGGAGAACCCGCTGGCCCGATCGACTGTTTCCACCCCCAAAGACGCGCTGAACGCCGAAGAGAGCGCCGATCTGCTCGAGCGCGCGCTGCGCTGGAACGAGCTCTTCTCGCACTGGCCCGACACGCTGCGCGCCGAACTCATGAAGTCGGCGCGCCTGGTGCGCTACCGCCGCCGCACGCAGGTGCTGGCGAGCGACCGCCGCAAGCGCGAGCTGCTGGCGGTGGTGTCAGGCTGCCTCGAAATCAGCAACATGAACCCGCAGGGGCGCAAGTACGTCAACGCGCTGCTCGGCCCCGGTCAGGTGGCGCCGCTGGTGCGCCTGCTGGCCGACGTGCCGCTGCCCTACGACTACCACGCGCACGAAGACTCGGTGATCGTCCACCTGCCGAGCGATGCCGTGATCGCGTTGCTCGACGCCGAGCCCGTGCTGTGGCGCGACGTGGCCAAGCTGGCCCTGCAGCGCCAGCGGCTGAGCGTGATGCTGCTGCAGGGCCAGATGCTGAACTCCGTGCGTGCGCGGGTGGCCGCCACGCTGACGAGCGTGATCCATTTCTACGGCATGCAGGTGAAGGCGGCGGCGAGCCTGCCCGTGCGCCTGTCGCAGAACGACCTCGCGGCGATGCTCGGGCTGTCGCGCCAGACCATCAACAAGGAGCTGGGGCGGCTGGTCGCCGAAGGCGTGATCGACATGAGCTACAAGCGCATCCGCATCGTGGACCCGGAGCGGCTCATGCTGATCGCGGCCGGCGCCGAGCCGCAATGAGCGGCGTTGCGTCAGCTCAGGGGTGGATCTTCTCGCCCTTGGCGAGCATCTCGACGAACTGCGCGATGCGACGGGCGCGTGTCTCGGGCTTCTTTGCGCCCTGCGTGCGGAACAGCACCGCATAGCGGTTGCGCGCATCCAGCGTGGCGAAGAAGGCCTTCGCGGTGCGGTTGGCGTCGAGCGCGGCCTGCAGGTCGGGCGGCACGGTCGCCACGCTGGCGGCGTCGTAGGCCGCGTCCCAGCGGCCGTCGGCGCGGGCACGTTCCACCTCGGCCAGGCCACCCGGCTGCATGCGGCCGTCGTCGATGAGCTTCAGCACCTTGTCGCGGTTGATCTTCGACCAGATGCTGCGCGCGGTGCGCGGCGTGAAGCGCTGCAAAAAGAACTGCGCGTCCTGGCTCTTGCGCTGGCCGTCGATCCAGCCGAAGCACAGCGCAATCTCCAGTGCCTCGGGGTGGTCGACGGAGGCGATGCCGCTGGCTTTCTTCGCGATGCGCAGCCAGACGCCGGCGTGCGTGGCGTGGTGCTTCTGGTACCAACGCAGCAGCGCTGCGGCGTCGGTGCATTCCAGCGGCGTGTCGTCGACGATGCGGTCCGTCTTGACCGCTGTCTTCTTCGCCGCCGGGCTCACGGCACCCACCAGTAGCGCAGTGCGTGGAAGTAGATCGGGGCCGCGAAGATCACCGAGTCGAGCCGGTCGAGCATGCCGCCGTGGCCTTCGATCATGGAGCCCCAGTCCTTCACGCCGCGGTCGCGCTTGATGGCCGACATCACGAGCCCGCCGAAGAAGCCGAGCAGGCAGATCATGAAGGCCATCAGCGCGGCTTGCCACGGGTTGAAGGGCGTGGCCCAGTACAGCGCCGCGCCCATCGCGGTGGCGCTGGCGACGCCGCCGATCAGGCCTTCCCAGGTCTTCGAAGGCGACAGCTCGGGCGCCACCTTGCGCTTGCCGAAGAGCTTGCCCCACACGTACTGCAGCACGTCGCTGCCCTGCACCACGATGACGAGGAAGGCGATCAGCAGCAGGTTGCGGCCCTCGAAGCCCGGAATCTGCAGCGTGAGCAGCGCCGGCACGTGGCTGATGCAGAACACGCACACCATCAGGCCCCACTGGATCTTCGAGGTGCGCTCCAGGAAGCGCTGCGTGTCGCCGCCCACGGCCGCCAAAATCGGCAGCAGCAGGAAGGCGTAGACGGGGATGTAGATCGAGTACAGCCCGTACCAGTCGATCCAGATCAGGAAGTACTGGCCCGGCAGCGCGACGAAGAAGGCCAGCGCAATCGCGCCGTGGTCGCCGCGCCGCGTGTAGGCCAGGCTGATGAACTCGCGCAGCGCATAGAACGAGATCAGGTAGAACAGCACGATCACGCCGCCCTTGCCGAAGGCAAAGGCCAGGCCGATCACCGCCACCATCACCCACCACGCGTTGACGCGCGAGTTGAGGTTGTCGATCACCGAGTGCGGCTGGCCGTGCGCCACGCGCCACTTGAGCAGCGCACCGATCGAAGAGGCGAGCACCAGCACACCGAAGACGCCGCCGAAGAGCTTGAAGGTGGTCCAGGCGAAGGGAGAGAGTTCGATCACGAGGCGGTCCCTCCGTTGGTCTCGATGCGGTCGTACTCGGGGCGCAGGTCGAGCATGGCGGTGCGCGCGCGGGCAAGGAAGGCGACCTTGTCTTCGCCTTCTTCGAGCTGGATCGGCGCGCCGAAGCGCACCGTGCAGGCCAGCGGAATCGGCACCAGCGTGCCCTTGGGCAGCACGCGTTTGAGGTTCTCGATCCACACCGGCACCAGCCGCACGGTGGGGCAGGCGCGCGCCAGGTGGAAGAGGCCGCTCTTGAGCGGCAGCAGGATGTCGTCGCCCGTGTTGCGCGTGCCCTCGGGGAACATGATGAGCGAGTCGCCGCCTTCCAGCGCCTCCTTCATCTGGTCGACCGGGTTGCCGCCCTGGCCCGAGCCGTCGCGGCGGATCATGAGCGCGTTGAACACGTCCTTGCCGATGAAGTTGCGCAGCTTCGAGGCCTCCCAGTAGTCCTGTCCGGCCACGGGCCGCGTGAGCGCGCGCAGGTCGGACGGCAGCGTGGCCCACAGCAGCACGAAGTCGCCGTGGCTCGTGTGGTTGGCGAAGTACAGCGTTTGCTCGGCCTTGGGCGTGGTGCCCGACCAGATCGCGCGCACGCCGGTCAGCAGGCCGGCCGCGCCGATGATGAGCTGGCCCGCCACCACCGCGAGCCCGCGGCGCACGATGGCACCGGGCCGGGCGCTGTCGTCGCTGCTGTCGTTCTTGTTGGTGCCGTTGTCGTTGTTGTTCAAGCGATTTCCTGTGTCATGAGGGCAAGCAGGAACAGCGCGTTCTGGCAGGCGATCACGATGGCGTGGCGCTGCATGAGTTGGCGGGTTCCCTGGACGCGGTCGGCGAGCGCGCGGGCACTGGGGTGCGGCGGCGGGTCACGCAGCCCGAGCACGGAGAGCGCGTTGTCCAGCGCGCCCAGCGTGGCGATCTGGCCGTTGGCCAGGCCTTCGAACAGCGCCTGGTCCAGACGCAGCCGGAAGGCGAAGTAGCGTTCGATCACGCCCAGCACCATCACCCCCGCAAAAGCCAGGATGGCGGTGTTCGACAGCCCGCGCAGCGTGAGCGCCAGCACCAGCGCCGCGATGCAGGTGAGCGCAAGGCCCAGGAAGGCGAGCACGGCCGCCGCGCGCAACAGGCCGGCCAGGGTGGTGCAGGTGGCGCGTTCGTTGTCAGTCATGGCGCGAGGGTCCTCCAAGGGGGTCGAGTGCGGTGCGCCAGGCGGCGTGCAGCACGATCTGGGGGCGTGCGCGGCGCACGGTGTCTTCGGCGTGGGCCAGACCGTGGTCGCGGCCCAGCCAGGCGATCACGGCGCCGGCGCTGCGCGAGAAGCCCAGCGCGCAGCAGACCCACACGGCCGTGCCGTCGGCCACTGCCGCGCGGCGCTGGCCTTCGATGACGGCCGCCGCGCGGCGCAGGCGCACGGGCGGCGGCACCACGAGGTCGAGCAGCGGCACGCAGCGCGCATGCGTGGGCGGCACACCGGCCGGCAGTTGCAGCTCGGCGCACAGGCTCACGAGCCTCGGCTGGCCGGCGGCAAGCCATTCGGCCTGCGTGGGGCGCCGGCCGAGCCAAAGGCCCGGCACCACCTCGACCGAGGCCGGCAGCTTGCGCGTCCAGAGCCACACGTTGAAGGCCGCGCCCAGGCGATAGGGCGCCAACAGCCAGCGCGCCGCCCAGCCCATGCGGCCGTGGCCGTCCATCTGGAAACCGCGCGCGCCGAAGCCGAGGTAATTGAGCGACACCAGCGCAAGTGCTGCCGCCGGCCACGCCAGCCACAGCGCCACGCCGCCCGTCGCCAGCGCCGCGAACAGGCACAGCACCGCGCCCACGGCGTAGAAGCCCGCGAGCTTCAGCCGCTGCGGATCGCGCGCCAGGCGCCATGCGCGCAGCATCGACACGCGGCGCGCCATCGGCCACAGCCACACGCAGAAGATGCCGAGCAGCGCGCCGGTCGGGATGTCGATGAAGTGGTGCTGCCAGGTCGTGAGCACCGAAGCGCAGATCGCGAAGGCCCACACATGCAGCACCAGCCGCGCCCACAGCGGCCGGATGAAACGCCGGTACCAGTCCCACAGGATCACGGCCAGCGCGATGTGCAGCGAGGGCGCCTGGTTGTAGGGCTGGTCGAAGCCGCGCAGCGCGTTGAACAGGAAGGCCGGCGCGCCCTCCACCGGCGGCTGGCCGAAGCTGAAGTGCAGCGGCCAGAAGATGAAGCAGGTGCAGGCGATGAGCGTGGCGCTCACGAGCCGCAGCGCATGCCGGTCGAGCGTGTGGCGGTCGCGCGCCAGGAACAGCGATAGCGCGTAGAAGACGTTGATGGTCCAGTACGGAAAGATCGTCCAGGCCCAGAAGGGCAGCTGCCGCTCCCAGTCGAAGGCCATCGACGGCACGCTGGCGCGCGTGGTGGCCCACCAGTTGGCGAAGCCGTAGGTCGCATAGAACAGCGGCCCCAGAAACACCAGCCACGCGGCGGCGCGTTTCCACGGCCGGGGCGCCAGCCGGGCGGTCATTGCGCGACGCGCACCGCCAGAGACACCGTGAAGATCCCCCACTCGTCCACGCGCTGGTCGATCTTGCGGAAGCCCGCCTCTTCGACCAGCTGGTCCATCTCGGCCTGCGTGCGCCGGCGCATCACCCAGGCTTCGCCCTGGCGGTGGCTGGTGAGCGCGCGGGCGATCATTTCGAGCTGCGGGTGCCACGGCTGGCCGGTGTAGACCAGGTAGCCGCGGTCTTCCACCGCGTCGCCCACGCCCGCGAGCGAGCGGCGCACCATCTCGTTGTCGGGGAACAGCTCGTACAGGCCCGACACCACGGCCAGCGTGGGCCGCGGCGTCACGCTCGCAAGGCTCATGCGGTCGAAGGCGTCGGCCTGCACGAACTGGGCGACGTCTTCCAGGCCCTTCTCGGCGATCAGGGCCGTGCCGTCGCGCACGTTGATGTCGCTGTAGTCGCGCAGCAGCACCGAGCTGGCTTTCACCGGGCTGGCCAGCACCGCGTCGAGCACGTAGCGGCCATGGCCGGCCGCGATGTCCATGAGCCGCACCTCGCGGTGCATCTCGACCAGCCGCTCCATCGCGATGCGCAGCAGCTCTTCGACGTGGACCTTGCGCTGCCGGATGCCGCGCCAGCCGATGGAGTCGAGGTAGGTGCGGTCGACCGAGCGGCCCAGCGCGCCCTTGCCCTGCGGCTGGTTGCGGTAGACGTAGTCGAGCGTGCTGCCCGAGTCGAAGCCGGTGGCGTGACCCAGCGCCACGCCGCTGGACAGCGCGCCGCCCACGCGCAGCCCGCCGCGCGTGATCGCCCAGTAGGCGCCGCGCGGCGACAGCGGCGAGAGCGGTTCGGCCAGCGCGCGCGATTCGTCGGCCGTGTGGCCGCTCAGGTGCGCCTCGCGCAGGTCGACCGGCACGGCCGGCTCGTCGAAGCGCTGCAGGATGAATTCGCGGATCGACGCCACCGCGGGCTCCCGGTCTTTCTCGCCCAGCGTGTCGTGGAAGAAGCCCGGCAGCACCGTCTTCGTCTTCACGGCGCTGCCCAGCCGGTCGAAGAACTGGTGCTGCGGCTTGTGGTGCACCACCCAGTCGGCGCCCGAGATGAGCAGCTGCACCGGCAGCGTGATCGCGTTGGCGTCGGCCACCACGCGGTCGGCCGCCTCGTACAGGCCCAGCAGGATGTTGACGGCGATGGGGCGCGAGATCAGCGGGTCGTTCGTGTAGCTCTCGATGCGCGCGGGGTCGTGCGTGAGGAACTTCGGCTTCACGTAGCTGTTCACGAAGAACAGCCCGCGCAGCTTGTGCATGAGCGCCAGCCCCGGCCGCGCGAACGGCACGTAGAGCTTGACCTTGAAGGCCGGCGAAGCCAGCGTGAGGCCGCGCACCTTGGGCGCGTAGTCGTGCGCCCAGGTGGCGATCAGCACCGCGCCCACGCTCTGCGCGACCACGTGGATGTCGTGCTCGGGCACGCCGTGTGCGGCGGCGATGTGCTGCACGAAGGTCTGCACGTCGCGTACCGAGGTGCCGAAGCTGGGGCTGTAGCCGCGCGGGCCTGGCGAGCGGCCGTGGCCGCGCGCGTCCCAGGCGAAGAAGTCGAAATCGGGCAGGTTGAGCTCGTCGACCAGGTGCGCCATGCGCGCGCCGTGTTCGTGGCCGCGGTGGAACAGCAGCACGGCACCGCGCCGTGCGCCGCTGGTGGCCGGCCAGTGGCGGTAGAACAGCGATTCGCCGTCGTGCGTGCGGAAGTGGTGCTCGGCGGCGACGCGGGGTGCGGAAAGGGTCATGAGTGGGTTCTTTTCTATTTATTTGTGTGGGGTGTTTCAGGCGGCGGGCGCCTCAGCCTCGGCCAGTGCGCGGCGGATGCGGTTGACGACCGTCCAGGCCACCAGCGCAGCCAGCAGCGGCATCAACAGCGCCGTCCAGCCCGGCAGCGGCCCGCCAAGGGCCACATACAACCCGAGCGCGCCGAACACGAAGGCCCGGTCGCTCTTGCCCATCGGCCCGTCGTAGCGGCGCGAGGCGCCCACGGTCGGGCCCAGCGCGCCGGCGAATTCGCTCAGCCCGGCCAGCACGATGACCGTGCCGACCCAGAACGGCGCGAACGGCACCACCAGCGCAAAGGGCAGGTAGAGCGCGGCGTCGGAGACCACGTCGGTGAGTTCGTTGAGGAAGGCGCCCAGCTTGCTCTGCTGGTGGTGTTCGCGGGCCAGCATGCCGTCGATGGCGTTGAAGGCCATGCGCAGGAACATCCAGGCGGGAATCAGGCCGAAGGCCGCCAGCGAGGGCGCGGCGAAGAACAGCCAGAGCCCGAGCCCGACCGACACCGCGCAGGCCGCCAGCGTCACCTGGTTGGCCGTCACGCCCATCGCATGCAGCCGGACCACGAGCGGTCGCAGCAGTGCCTGGAAACGCGGTTTCAGTTCGTAGATGGACACGCCTGACCTTCCCCTCGTTTTGTTGTAGTGGCCGATCATTCTGCCAGTGTGAAAAGTGGGCCGGACGCCCGGCACTTCGCGCTCTCGCCGCCCCCCGAGGGGGCACTCGCCCGCCGGGGGCGGCCCGGCGCGGCACCCGGACTAAACTTGCTCCCGAAGCCCTACCCCAATGACCATCCAGACCGACGATTTCGCCCCCGCCCCGCAACGCGTGGTGTCCGCCGCCCCGCCTCGCCCAACGAGGAGGCGATCGAGCGGGCCTTGCGGCCCAAGCTGCTCGACGAATACGTCGGCCAGGCCAAGGTGCGCGAGCAGCTCGAGATCTTCATCGGCGCGGCGCGCAAGCGCAAAGAGGCGCTCGACCACGTGCTGCTGTTCGGCCCGCCGGGCCTGGGCAAGACCACGCTGTCGCACATCATTGCGGCCGAACTGGGCGTCAACCTGCGCCAGACCTCGGGCCCGGTGCTCGAGAAGCCCAAGGACCTGGCGGCGCTGCTGACCAACCTCGAGCCGAACGACGTGCTCTTCATCGACGAAATTCACCGCCTGAGCCCGGTCGTCGAAGAAATTCTGTACCCCGCGCTGGAGGACTACCAGATCGACATCATGATCGGCGAGGGCCCCGCGGCGCGCAGCATCAAGCTCGACCTGCAGCCCTTCACGCTGGTGGGCGCCACCACGCGCGCCGGCATGCTGACCAACCCGCTGCGCGACCGCTTCGGCATCGTCGCGCGGCTGGAGTTCTACACGCCCGAAGAACTCGCGCTCATCGTGACCCGCAGCGCCCGCCTGCTCAAGGTCGAGACCGACGCGGCCGGCGGCTTCGAGATCGCGCGCCGTTCGCGCGGCACGCCCCGCATCGCCAACCGCCTGCTGCGCCGCGTGCGCGACTATGCCGAGGTGAAGGGCGACGGCCGCATCACCGAAGACATCGCCCACAAGGCACTCGCCATGCTCGACGTCGACCCGCAGGGCTTCGACCTCATGGACCGCAAGCTGCTCGAGGCCGTGATCCACCGCTTCGACGGCGGCCCGGTCGGCCTGGACAACGTGGCGGCCAGCATCGGCGAAGAGCGCGACACCATCGAAGACGTGATCGAGCCGTACCTGATCCAGCAGGGTTATCTGCAACGCACGCCGCGCGGGCGCATCGCCACGCTCGCGGCCTATCGCCACCTGGGCGTGACGCCGCCGTCGAGCCGCTCGGACGGACAAGACCTTTTCGGAGCCTGAGAATTCCATGCACACCCACGACCTGAGCGCCTGGCAGCACGACCATCATTTCGGCGCCGGCAACGCCGCCGCCGAACGCAGCACCCGCCTCGTGATGTGGATCACCGCCGCCATGATGGTGGTCGAGATCGGCGCCGGCTGGTGGTTCAACTCCATGGCGCTGCTGGCCGACGGCTGGCACATGAGTTCGCACACGCTGGCCATCGGCCTGAGCGCCTTTGCCTACGCCGCCGCACGGCGCTACGCCCGCGACCCGCGCTTTGCCTTCGGCACCTGGAAGATCGAAGTGCTCGGCGGCTTCGCGAGCGCGCTGCTGCTGCTCGGCGTCGCCGCGCTCATGGTGGTCGGTTCGCTGGAGCGGCTGTGGTCGCCCGTGGCCATTCACTACCCCGAGGCCATCTCGATCGCGGTGCTGGGCCTGGTGGTGAACCTGGTCTGCGCACGGCTCTTGGGGCATTCGCACGATCACCATGGCCATGGGCACGACCACCACGGCCATGATCACCATGACCACGATCACGGCCACGACCTCAACCTGCGCTCCGCCTACCTGCACGTGGTGGCCGACGCCGCCACCTCGGTGCTCGCCATCGCGGCGCTGCTGGGCGGCTGGTTCTACGGCTGGTCCTGGCTCGACCCGGCCATGGGCATCGTCGGCGCCGTGCTCGTCGCCGTCTGGGCCAAGGGCCTGCTGAAGGAAACCGGCAAGGTCCTCCTCGACCGCGAGATGGACCACCCCGTCACCGAAGAAATCCGCGAAGGCGTCGAGACGATGCTGGCCGATTCCGAAACCCGCGTGGCCGACCTGCACGTCTGGCGCGTCGGCCGCGATGCGTACGCCTGCGCGCTGACGGTGGTGACGCACTCGGCCACGCTGACGGCCGACCAGGTGCGGGCGTGCTTCTCTATGCACGAGGAGATCCGGCACTCGACGGTGGAGATTCAGCGCTGCGCTGAGTAGGTCGGGGTCTTGCTCCTTCCCCCTCTGGGGGAAGGCTGGGATGGGGGCAGGCAGAGCGCCCGATGGATGCGCCGCGTGCCCCCACCCCAACCCTCCCCGGAAGGGGGGAGAAAGACAGAAGTCAGGCCCCCGGCCGGCGGATGTGCCGCACGATCAACATCTGCGCCGTGTAGTACGTCGCCAGCACCCACAGCGACGCCAGCAGCAGCGGCGACACGAACCGGTTGATCGCCAGCAGCGCATCACTCAGCATGAAGAAGCAGGCGCCCACCGCCACCCACAGCGCGGCTGGGTCGCCTGAACGCAGCACCGCCGCACGCCCGATCGCCTGGGCCGCCATGCAGGCGATCACCACCACATAGAACCCGACCGGGATGCGCAGCGCCACCGGCAGGCCGCCCTGCCACAAGAAGGCGTACATGCCCGCGCCGATCAGCAGCGTGGCCGCCAGTGCGCGGGGGCGCGGGAACAGACCGACGCCGATGCGGAACAGCGCGATGTACGCCAGGTGCGCGAGCAGGAAGCACACGAGCCCGGGCACGAACAGGTTCGCCGGCCCCATCAGCAGCACGTCACCCGCGAGCGAGGCGACGAGGCCGGCGAGCAGCAGCGCATCGAAGCGCGTCATGCCGCCGGGCTGCTGTTGCGCGCGGCGGGCCGCGAAGACGATCGCGATCGCCAAGGCCAGCGGCTTGCAGACGAGGTGCAACCAGCCGATGCCCAATGCCGCGCTCGCCGTCGCCAGTGCGGCCGCCTCGACCAGCAGCACCTCGGTGACCGAGAGCCGCCCCTGCAGCACCGCGCCGACCGCCCACAGCCCGGCCGTGAGCGCGGCCAGCCAGACGGCAGCCTGTGGCAACGGAAGGGCGTCGGCAGACCAGAGGAACACGCTCACCGCGGCCAGCAGCCCAAGGAACTGCAGGCCCGCGAACCACTGCACGCCGCGGCCCACCACGGGCTCGTAGCGCGTCACCTGCGCGATGTCGAAAGCCGGCTTCGGGTAGCGCGCCGCCACGTCGTCGGGGCGCCAGCCAGGCGGCTTGAACCACACGCGCAGCTTGTCGGACCAGCGGCGCGCGTGCCACGAATCGCGCGCCAGCGCCCAGTACACCTCGGCGTTGGCCCACAGCGGGTCCCAGCTTTTCAGCTCGCCGCGCGTGCCGTAGACGCAGCGTTCGTCTTCTTCGCGGAAGGTGCCGAAGAGGCGGTCCCACACGATCAGCACGCCGCCGTAGTTGCGGTCGAGGTACGTGTCGTTCACCGCGTGGTGCACGCGGTGGTTCGAGGGCGAGCAGAACCAGCGGTCGAACCAGCCCAGCTTGCCGACCTGCTCGGTGTGCACCCAGAACTGATAGAGCAGGTCGATGAGCGCGACCACGCCGAACACCAGCGGCGGCACGCCGGCCACGGCCATGGGCAGGTAGAAGACCCAGCCCAGCAGCGCGCCGCTCGACGTCTGCCGCAGCGCGGTCGACAGGTTGTAGTGCTGGCTCTGGTGATGCACCACATGCGCCGCCCACAGCACGGCCGACTCGTGGCCCATGCGGTGCAGCCAGTAGTAGCAGAAGTCGTAGAACACCAGCGCCAGCAGCCAGCCGTACCAGGTGGTCCAGAACTCGCGCGCCGCGTCTTGTGGAAAGAGCGCCACTGCCGAATACACGGCCGTGTAGATGCCGATGCGCAGCAGCCCCGTGAGCACCGCACTGATCTGGCTCAGCATGCCCAGCCCGATGCTGTTCACGGCGTCGGCCAGGCGGTAGGTGTCCTGCCCGGTGCCGCGCCGGGCGCGCGCGCGACCGACCGCGAACTCGATCGCGATGAGCAAAAAGAACACGGGGGACGCGAGAACGATGATCTGGCCAGGGCGCATCGTGCGATTGTGGCGTTGCCCTGCGGCCACGCGTCACCGGGATGTCACGGAGTCGCCATCGTGCGGTCACGCGCGGCTGCGAACCTACCGGACCATGCAACGCGACGACGCTTTCCTTCGCGCCTGGCGCGACACCGCGATCCAGCCTCCCGAGCCGGAGGACGACGATGCGGCGCGTCCGGCGCTGCGCTATCGCACCCTCTGGATCTCCGACCTGCACCTGGGCACGCCCGGCTGCCAGGCCCGGGCGCTGCTCGACTTCCTGAAGTACACCGAGTGCGAGACCCTGTTCCTGGTCGGCGACATCATCGACGGCTGGCAGCTCAAGCGCCACTGGTACTGGCCGCAGGCGCACAACGACGTGATCCAGAAGCTGTTGCGCAAGGCGCGCAAGGGCACGCGCGTGATCTTCATTCCGGGTAACCACGACGAGTTCGCCCGCAAGTACCTCAACCACAACTTCGGCGGCATCGACGTGGCCGACGAATGGATCCACGAAACCGCCGACGGCCGCAAGCTGTGGATCATTCACGGCGACCTGTTCGACGGCGTGATCCAGTGTGCCAAGTGGCTCGCCTACGTGGGCGACTCGCTCTACGAGTTCACGCTCAAGCTCAACCGCCACCTCAACTCGTTGCGCGCGCGCATGGGGCTGCCGTACTGGTCGCTCTCGAAATACCTGAAGGGCAAGGTCAAGCGCGCCGTGAGCTACGTGGGCGACTTCGAGAACGCCGTCGCCCGCGAGGCCCGCAACCGCGGCGCGCAGGGCGTGGTCTGCGGCCACATCCACCACGCCGAGATGCGCGACATCGACGGCATCCTGTACTGCAACGACGGCGACTGGGTGGAAAGCCTCACCGCGCTGGCCGAGCACGCCGATGGGACGCTGGAGATCATCGATTGGGCGCAGCACATGCCGGTCGGGACGCAAGCGGTGCCGGTGCGCGAAGCGGTCGTCGCCTGAACGTTTGGCCCCACGCGGGCCTTGACTGAAGAAAAAAGCGCTCATCGCCGTGATGGGGCGCGCACGTTCGTCCGATCCGACGATGCCGCGCCGGCGCGCGCGCCGCACACTTGCCGGGTGTGAACCCTGTGAGACAACACCATGGCCTGGACACTCAGCGCGGCAGAGACCGCGTTTCGCGACGAGGTTCGCGACTTTCTCGCGCGCGAGCTGACGCCTGAGCTGCGCGCCGCAGGGCGTCGCTGCTCCGGCATCTTCACCGACTACGCCGACGGCAACCGCTGGCACCGCGTGCTGGCCCAGCGCGGCTGGAGCGTGCCGCACTGGCCGGTGGAACACGGCGGCACCGGCTGGACGCCGATGCAGCATTACCTCTTCGCGAGCGAGCTGGCCGCTGCCGATGCGCCACCGCGTGCGCCCATGGGCCCCGGCATGGTCGCGCCGGTGATCATCGCCTTCGGCACCGAGGCGCAGAAGCAGGCCTGGCTGCCCGGCATCCGTTCGGGCGAAGACTACTGGTGCCAGGGCTACTCCGAGCCGCAGTCGGGCTCCGACCTGGCCTCGCTGCAATGCAAGGCAGTGCGTGATGGCGACGATTACGTCATCAACGGCACCAAGATCTGGACCACCCACGCGCAGTACGCCAACCGCATGTTCTGCCTCGTGCGCACGGCCTCGGGCGGCAAGGCGCAGCAGGGCATCAGCTTCCTGTGCTTCGACATCCCCCGGGCCGGCCTGACCATCCGCCCGATCATCAGCATCTCGGGCGACCACGAGCTCAACCAGGTGTTCTTCGACGACGTGCGCGTGCCCGCCAGCGGCCTCATCGGCGAGGAGAACCAGGGCTGGACGGTGGCCAAGTACCTGCTGCAGCACGAGCGCGGCGGGGCCTGGGCGCCGATGCTGCGCGCGCGTCTGCGCCGGCTGCGCACCGCCGCCGACAGCGCCTTCGCGGCCGCGGGCGAGTCCGCCGCCGACGAGGCGCGCGAGATGGCGCTGCGCCTGGCCGAGATGGACTGCGCCATCGATGCGGTCGAAGCCACCGAGCTGCAGTCGCTGCGCGCCCAGGCGCGTGGCGAGCCGCACGGCATCCGGCCCTCGTTGGGCAAGGTGATGGGCTCCGAACTGCGCCAGCGCCTGACCGAACTCGGCGTGGAAATCGCGGCCCACTATGCGGCGGCCGACCTGCCGCTGGACGACAGCCTGCAGGGCGCGCTCGCCATGCCCGAGGAGGCGGTGTTCTCGATGTCCGCGTACCTGAACGACCGCGCCGCATCGATCTACGCGGGCTCCAACGAAGTGCAGCGCAACATCATCGCGGCGCAGCTCCTGCAATCACGCTGAGGCCCGTTTGCCATGACCACCCTCACCGAACAAGACGACACCCTCGCGATGCTGCGCGACAGCCTCGCGCGCTACCTCGACGACCAGCACGGCTTCGAGCAGCGCCTGCAGGCGCTGGCCGCTGCCGACGACGCACCGCCGCCGTTCTGGCAAGGCCTGGCGCGTGACCTCGGCCTGCTCGGCGCGGCCTTGCCCGAATCGCAGGGCGGACTGGGCCTCGGCCTGGCCGCGCACCTTGCGCTGCTGCCCACACTGGGCGGCGCGCTCGCGGCCGAGCCGTATCTTTCGACGCTGGTGATCGGCGCCGGCCTGCTGCAGCGCCATCCGGGCGCGATGGCCGATGCGCTGCTCGCGCGCGTCGTCGCCGGGCAGGCCGTGCTGGCCTTTGCGCACGACGAGCCGCACAGCCGCCATGCGCGTGACGACGTGCGCACGCAACTCGTGCGCGAGGCCGACGGCCGGTTGAAGCTCGACGGTCGCAAGGCCGTGGTGCAGGCCGCGCCATGGGCCAGCCACTTCATCGTGACGGCGCGCAGCGACAAGGGCTTATCGTTGCTCGTCGTGCCCAAGGACGCGCCCGGCGTGCAACTGCGCGCCTACCGCACGCGCGACGGTGGCCGCGCCGCCGACATCGCCTTCGACGCGGTGCGCCTGAGTGCCGACGCGCTGCTCGGCATCGAAGGCGGCGCGCTGCCGCAGATCGAGCAGGCGCTCGACGAGGCCACGCTCGCGGTCTGCGCCGAGTCCATCGGCATCCTGCGCCGGCTGATGCGCGACACGCTCGACTACGTGCGCCAGCGCAAGCAGTTCGGCGTGCCGATCTCCAGCTTTCAGGTGCTGCAGCACCGGCTCGCCGACATGCACATGGCGCTCGAACAGGCCGACGCGCTCACCGCCAGCGTGGGCGAGGCACTGGCTGCGGGCGCCGATGCCGCGTCGCGCGCCCGCGCCGTGTCGTCCGCCAAGGTCGCGGTCGCCAAGGCCTGCCGCGCCGTGGGGCAGGGCGCGGTGCAGCTGCACGGCGGCATGGGCATGACCGAAGAACTCGCCGTCGGCCATTACGTGCGCCGCGCCACGCTGATCGAAGGCCAGTTCGGCCCGCCTGCGTGGCACCTGCGCCGCGTGGCGCAGCTTCAGCAACAACAGCAGCCACTCTCAGAGCAGCAGTAAACCGATCTTCGAGCGCGTGGCCGCGAGCGAAGACTTCAGGGAAGGACCGCGCGCCTTCATCGAAAAGCGCGCGCCCCGCTGGAGCGGTCGCTGAACCCGAAGAAAGAAGAGCCCGCCATGTCCGATCGTGAAGCAGACAACGACGTTCTCGTCGACTGCATCCGCGCGGGGCGCTGAACCGTCTTTCCGCGCTTTCGTCGCTTCGGACGATGCGACGGCGGCGCCCGCGCGCCAAGATGCCTCTACACAACAGGCCGCCGGGTGCGCGCCAGAGGAGACACACATGGCAGGACCCCTGAAAGGACTTCGGGTCGTCGAGATGGCCGGCATCGGCCCCGGCCCCTTTTGCGCGATGCTGTTCGCCGACATGGGCGCGGAGGTGCTTCGCATCACGCGCCCCGGCACGCGGCGCGACCCCCACGACATCCTGGCGCGCGGGCGCAGCACCTGGGAGGTCGACCTGCGCGCCCCCGGCGCGGCTGCCCCGGTGCTCGACGCCATCGCGCGCGCCGACGTCCTCATCGAGGGCTTCCGCCCCGGCGTGATGGAACGCCTGGGCCTGGGCCCGGCCGAATGCCATGCGCGCAACCCGCGCCTGGTCTACGGCCGCATGACCGGCTGGGGCCAGCACGGCCCGCTCGCGCACGCGGCCGGCCACGACATCAACTACATCGCCATCAGCGGCGCGCTGCACGCCATCGGCCGCTCGGGCGAGGCGCCCGTGCCGCCGCTGAACTACGTGGGCGACTTCGGCGGCGGCGCCATGCTGCTGGCCTTCGGCCTGCTGGCCGCACTGCACGAGGTCAAGGCCTCGGGCCAGGGCCAGGTGGTCGATGCGGCCATGACCGACGGTGCCGCCCTGCTGTCGGCCATGATGTACGGCTTCAAGTCGGCCGGCCAGTGGAGCAACCAGCGCGGCGAGAACATGCTCGACGGCGGCGCCCACTTCTACGACACCTACGCCTGCGCCGACGGCAAGTACGTGGCGATCGGTTCCATCGAACCGCAGTTCTACGCCCTGCTGCGCGAGCGTTGCGGCCTGGTCGACGACCCCGCCTTCGACGCCCAGATGGACGCCGACCGCTGGCCGCTGCTCAAGCTGCGCCTGGCCGACGTGTTCCGCACCCGCACGCGCGACGAATGGTGCGTGCTGCTCGAAGGCAGCGACGCCTGCTTCGCCCCCGTGCTCGACTGGGACGAAGCGCCGCAGCACCCGCACAACGTGGCGCGCGGCACCTTCGCCACCGTGGGCGGCGTGGTGCAGCCCGCGCCCGCGCCGCGCTTCAGCCGCACCGCGCCGGTCGTGCCGCCGGCCGTGTCGCCTGACGACGGGCAGGCGCTGCTGCAGCGCTGGGGCGCGGCTGCGCCCGTGGCCGAAGTGCGCTGACGTCTTCTTTCTTCCCTGGGCATGCGCGTTGGCGCATGCATGGCATTTCCGCACCGACAGGAGCCCGTGCCCATGCAAACCATGCAACCGCAGTTGCACCTCACGCAGGCCCTGCATCGCGCCGTGCAGTGCAGCCCGCGCGCCGTCGCCACCGTGTTCCAGGGGCGCACGCGCACCTACAGCGAACTCGGCGATCGCGTCGCGCGCCTCGCGGGCGCGCTGCGCCGGCAGGGCGTGCGGCCCGGCGACCGCGTGGGCGTGCTCGCGCTCAATGCCGACCGCACGCTGGAGTACTACCTGGCCGTGTGGTGGGCGGGCGGCGTGGTCAACCCGGTCAACACGCGCTGGAGCGTGGCCGAGATGGCGCACTCGCTCGACGACTGCGCCACGGGCATCCTGTTCGTCGACGACCAGTTCCTGCCCGTGGCCGCCGAGCTGCGCGCCGCCGCGCGCGCCGTCAGCACCTGGGTCTACATGGGCGAGCGCCAGGCGCCCACGGGCCCAATCGACATGGTCGACTGCGAAGCGCTGATCCGCGAGAGCGAACCCGTGCCCGACGCGCTGCGCGGCGGCGACGACCTGGCCGGCGTGTTCTACACCGGCGGCACCACCGGCCGGCCCAAGGGCGTGATGCTCAGCCACGCGGCGCTGGTGATCAACGCGCAGGTCTCGATGCTCGGTGCGTTCTTCGACGACAGCGCGCGGCTGTTGCAGGTGGCGCCGCTCTTTCACCTGGCGGGGCTGTCGTTTTTGCTGCGCGGCGTGCTCATGGGCTGCGCGCAGATCATCCTTCCGGGCTTCTCGGTGGACGGCATGCTCGCCGCCATCGAGCGCGACCGCGCCACCAACCTCATGGCCGTGCCCGCGATGCTGCAGATGCTGGTCGACGACCCGCGCACCGCGCAGGCCGACCTGTCGAGCGTGCGCTTCGTCGGCTACGGCGCCTCGCCGATCACCGAGGCGCTGCTGGAGCGCGCCTTCGCGACCTTTCCTCAGGCCGAGTTCGCGCAGGGCTACGGCATGACCGAGCTGTCGGCCGGCGTGAGCTACCTCACGCGCCACTACCACTCGCCCGAAGGCCGCAAGCTCGGCAAGCTGGCCTCGGCCGGGCAGGCGCTCTCGGGCATCGACCTGCGTGTGTGCGACAGCGACGGCCGCGAGGTGCCGCGCGGCACCGTCGGCGAACTCACCGTGCGCAGCCCGTGCGTGATGCAGGGCTACTGGAACCTGCCCGAGCAGACGGCCGCCGCGCTGCGCGATGGCTGGATGCACACCGGCGACGCTGCGCGCATGGACGACGACGGCTTCGTCTTCATCGTCGACCGCTACAAGGACATGATCGTGAGCGGCGGCGAGAACATCTACTGCGCCGAGGTCGAGGGCGCGCTCGCACGCCACCCCGCCGTGGCCGCCGCCGCCGTCATCGGCGTGCCCGACGACCGCTGGGGCGAGGCCGTGCATGCGGTGGTGGTGCGCAAGCCCGGCACCGATGTGGATGCCGACGCGCTCATCGCCCACTGCCGCGAACTGATCGCCGGCTACAAGTGCCCGCGCAGCGTGGAGTTCACCGAGGCACTGCCGATCTCGGGCGCCGGCAAGGTCATGAAGTACCGCCTGCGCGAGCCGCACTGGGCCGGCCGCGCGCGCAAGGTTGCCTGAAGCCAGAACGCACAACCACCAAGGAGACGACACCCATGTTTCTCACCCAGCCCCTGCACAAAGGCCGCCGCGAGAAGGCCCGCGAGACCGCCGTGGTCTGCGGCGCCCATCGCCTCGACTTCGCGACGCTCACCGACCGCGTGGCGCGCCTGGGCGCCGTGCTGCAGCAGCTCGGCATGGCGCGCGGCGACCGCGTCGGCATGATGAGCCTCAACTCGCACCGCTTCGTCGAGTTCTTCTTCGGCACCTGGTGGGGCGGCGGCGTCATCAACCCGGTGAACATCCGCTGGAACCCGAAGGAGGTCGCCTACTCGCTGGACGACTGCGACACGCGCATCCTGCTGGTCGACGACCTGTTCGCGCCCATGGCCGGCGAGCTGCGCAAGCTCTCGACCTCGCTGCGCACCGTCGTGTATTGCGGCGACGGCCCCGTGCCCGAAGGCATGGTCGGCTACGAGGCGCTGCTGGCCGATGCACAGCCCATCGACGACGCACCGCACAGCGCCGACGAGCTGGCCGCCATCATGTACACCGGTGGCACCACCGGCCGGCCCAAGGGCGTGATGCTCACGCACGGCAGCCTCTACATCAACGCACTGAGCTCGGTGGCGGCGGTGCCGCGCGAGACGCGCAACGCGGCCGTGGTCATCGCCGTGCCCATGTTCCATGTGGCCGGCTGCGGGCTGTCGCTGCAGAGCATCCTGCGGCTGGTGCCGCAGCACGTGGTGCCGATGTTCGACGAGGTGGCGATCCTGCAGGCCATCCAGGCCGCGCGCGCCACCGAGATGTTCCTGGTGCCCACCATGATCAAGCGCGTGATCGAGCACCCGCGCTTTGCGGAGTTCGACCTGTCGAGCCTGCAGATGCTGCTGTACGGCGCCGCGCCCATCGACGTGGCGCTGCTCGAGCAGGCCATGGCTGCGCTGCCGCGCACCAGCTTCTCGCAGGCCTACGGCATGACCGAGCTGTCGCCCACCGTGGCCGTGCTGATGCCGCACTTTCACCTGCCCGGCCCCGACCGCAACCGCCTGCTGCGCGCGGCCGGCACGCCGGTGCCCGTGGCCGAGATCCGCATCGTCGACGGCGAAGACAACGAAGTGCCTCCCGGCCAGGTCGGCGAGATCGTCGCGCGCGGCCCGATGGTCATGAAGGGCTACTGGAACAAGCCCGCCGAAACCGAGGCCGCATTGCGCGGCGGCTGGATGCACACAGGCGACGGCGGCTACATGGACGAACACGGCCTGCTGTTCGTGGTCGACCGCATGAAGGACATGATCGTGAGCGGCGGCGAGAACGTGTACTCGGCCGAGGTCGAGAACGCCATTGCCCAGATGCCGCAGGTGCTGATGTCTGCCGTCATCGGCGTGCCCGACGACAAGTGGGGCGAGCGCGTGCATGCGGTGATCGTGTTGCGCGAAGGCATGTCGCTCACGGCCGACGACGTCATCGCCCATTGCCGCGACCAGATCGCCAACTACAAGTGCCCGCGCAGCGTGGAGTTCCGCGAGGCGCTGCCGCTGTCGGCCGCCGGTAAGCTGCAGAAGTTCCAGCTGCGCGAGCCCTTCTGGGCTGGTAAAGAGCGCCGCGTCGGCTGACCCCATTCCCCTCATTTCAAGACACTGAAGGACCACCCCATGCCCATCGATTTCCGCCGCTCGTGGAGTGACGAAGAACTGGAGCTGTACCGCGACAACGTGGTGCGATTCGTCGAGACCGAGATCGTTCCGCACGACGAAGAGGCGCGCAAGCGCGGCCACGTCGGCCACGAGGTGTGGCGCAAGGCCGGCGCCCTCGGCCTGCTGTGTTCCGACATTCCCGAGGCCTACGGCGGCGCCGGCGGCGACTTCCGCCACGAGGCCGTGTTCTACGAAGAGAAGGCGCGCCGCGCGCTCAGCGGCATGGCCAGTTCGGTGCACACCATCGTCGCGCACTACTTCCTCAACCACGGCACCGAGGCGCAGAAGCTGAACTACCTGCCGCGCATGGCGCGCGGCGAGCTGGTCGGTGCCATCGCCATGACCGAGCCCGGCGCCGGCTCCGACCTGCAGGGCGTGCGCACGCGCGCCGAGAAGCAGCCCGACGGCAGCTACCGCATCCGCGGCTCCAAGACCTTCATCACCAATGGCTTCCTCGCGGGCGTGGTGCTCGTCGTGGCCAAGACCGATCCGACGCAGGGCGCCAAGGGCACCTCGATCCTCATCGTCGAGACCGAAGGCTGCGAGGGCTACCGCGTGGGCCGCGTGCTCGACAAGATCGGCATGAAGGCGCAGGACACCTCCGAGCTGTTCTTCGACGACGTGCATGTGTCGGCCGACGCGTTGCTCGGCGGCCAGGAAGGGCAGGGCTTCTTCCAGCTCATGAGCGACCTGCCGTACGAGCGCACCATCATCGGCGTGAGCGCGCTGGCCACCATGGAAGGCGCCTACCAGGCCACGCTCGACTACGTGCGCGACCGCAAGGCCTTCGGCAAGCCCATCGCCGAGTTCCAGAACACCAAGTTCAAGCTGGCCGAGATCGCCACGCAGATCAAGGTCGGCCGCGCCTTCATCGACCGCTGCGTGGAAGACCTCGTGGCCGGCCGGCTCGACACCGCCACCGCCTCCATGGCCAAGCTCTGGGCCTCCGAGACGCAGGGTCGCGTGGTCGACGAATGCCTGCAGCTCTTCGGCGGCTACGGCTTCATGACCGAGTACATGGTCGCGCGCATGTACGCCGACGGGCGCGTGCAGCGCATCTACGGCGGCACCAACGAGATCATGAAAGAAGTGATCTCGCGCGCGCTTTGAATGCGATCCGCGTCATGAGCGACGTCTTGCAGATCGAGCAGCGCGATGGCGTCGCCTGGCTCACGCTGAACCGCCCCGAGCGCCTCAACGCGCTCGACCCCGTGCTGGTGCGCGCGCTGCGCGAGTACTTCGAAGGCCTGAACGCGCGCAGCCCCGAGCGCGTGGTCGTGCTGCAGGGCGCGGGCCGCGCCTTCTGTGCCGGGCTCGACCTGAAAGAGCAGGCGGGCGGTGAAGACCTCGGCGTGGCCGACATGCTCGAACAGCAGAAGGGCATCCGCGACATCATGCTGGCCATGCGGCGCTGCCCGCAGCCCATCGTGTGCGTGGTGCAGGGCGCGGCCAGCGGCGGCGGTTTTGCGCTCGCGCTGGCCTCGGACGTGCGCTTGGCCACGCCCGACGCGCGCATGAACGCCGCCTTCATCCGCATCGGCCTGTCGGCCTGCGACGTGGGCGTGAGCTACTTTTTGCCGCGCATGGTCGGCAGCTCGGTGGCGGCCGAGTACATGCTCACCGGCCGTTTCATGGACGCGCAGCGCGCGTACGCGCTGGGCCTCGTGAGCCGCGTCGACACGCTGCCCGCGCTGCAGGCCGAGGCGCAAGCGCTGGCCGACGACATGCTCCATGCCACGCCCGTGGCGCTGCGCCTGACCAAGGAGGCGCTGGGCATCGCAGTGGATGCCGGCAGCATGGAAGCGGTCGTCGCCATGGAAGACCGCAACCAGGTGCTGTGCACCCAGACCCGCGATTTCCGCGAAGGCATGACCGCCTTCCTCGAGAAGCGCGCGCCCGTCTACACGGGACGCTGAGCTTCATTCCGAATTTCAACGGACCGCACACAAGGATTTCCATGACCCTCGACGACCTGATGTTCAAGCCCGGCCTGCTGGCCGGCCGCCGCTACCTCGTGACCGGTGGCGGCAGCGGCCTGGGCCGCGTGATGAGCGAGGCGCTGCTGCTGCTCGGCGCCCACGTGTACATCTGCGGGCGCCGCGCGCCCGTGCTCGAAGAAACGGCGGCCGAGCTGATGCACCTGCACGGCGGGCGCGTGACGCCCAAGACCTGCGACATCCGCCACGACGCGCAGATCACCGAGATGCTCGATGAAATCTGGGCCGACGGCGGCGCGCTCGACGGCCTCGTCAACAACGCCGCGGGCAACTTCGTGAGCCGCACCGAAGACTTGTCGCCGCGCGCCTTCGACGCCATCTCGAGCATCGTCTTTCGCGGCAGCTTCTGCATGACGCTCGAATGCGGCAAGCGCTGGTTGGCGGAAGGCAAGGCGGCGTCGGTGCTGTCGATCCTCACCACCTGGGTGTGGAACGGCTCGCCCTTCACCGTGCCCTCGGCCATGTCGAAAGCCGGGCTGCATGCGATGACGCAGTCGCTCGCCGTCGAGTGGGCCGGCCGCGGCATCCGCTTCAACGCCATCGCGCCGGGCCTGTTCCCCACCGAGGGCATGAGCGCGCGCCTGAACCCCGGCGGCGGCGAGCACAAGGCCGAGCGCAACCCGATGGAGCGCAACGGCCGCATGCCCGAACTGGCCAACCTCGCGGCCTACCTGCTCGGCCCGGGCTCGGAGTACGTCAACGGCCAGACTATCGCCATCGACGGCGCGCAGTTCCAGGCCACGGGCGGGAACTTCTCGCGGATGTCGGCGTGGAAGGACGACGACTGGCAGCGTGCCCGCGAGAGCATCGCGGGGCGCGATGCGCAGGACAAGCGGCAGCGGCTGGCCGCTTGACTGGCTGGCTGGTCAGCGAATCACGCCGAGCTTGCGCGCAATCGCCACCGCCTCGGTACGGCGCTTCGCACCCAGCTTCATGTTGATGTTGCGCAGGTGCGTGCGCACCGTGCTCTCCGACACGAACAGCTTCTCGCCCATCGCGTTGTTCGAGTAGCCCTCGGCCAGCAGCTGCAGCACGCGGATCTCCTTGCGCGTGAGCGGCTCCTTGGTCGCATCGCCCGACGGCGCTTCGGCGTCGATCGGTGACGGTGGCGGGCCGAGCACCTGCAGCAGCCGCTGCAGGTAGTCGGCCAATATCGGGTCGCTGCGCAGCACGGGCGCCACGGCACCGGCCTCTTGCTGCATCGCTGCCGCATAGCGGTGCACCAGCGTGCCCACGGACGGTCCCTCGTCGAGGATCAACCGCACGAAGCCTTCCTGGCTCGCGGTCTGCAGCACGGCGCCGATTTCTTCGATGGCGGTGGCGAGGTCGCCTGCGCGCTGCAGCGCCAGCGCGCGCAGCACGCGCAGCTTGAGTGCGCGGCGGTTGCGGTTGGCGGCGACGGCGGCGTGCAGTTCGGCGTCGAGCACGGTGAGCGCAGCGCGCGCGTCGCCGAAGGCGATGTCCCAGCGCGCCTTGGCGAGGGCGAGGTAGTCGAGGTCGTGTGCGGGCAGGCGCTGGCGGCGCTCGCGCGCCCACAGCTCGGGGTCGTCGGCGCGCTGCAGCTCGTCGCGCGACGCGGGGCCGTTGCCCTGCAGCAGCAGCATGTGGGCGCGCTCCAGCTTGGCGCCCGCGACCACGCGCGGCAGTTGACGGTGGTGGCCCAGGTATTCGAGTTCGGTGAGCGCCTGGAACGCGGCGTCGATGTCGCCCGCGTGGAAGGCGATGCGCGAGCGCATGACGTGGCTCAGGATCATGTGGTCGGGCAGGCCCACGTCGCGCGCCAGCGGCAGGTACACGTTCAGCAGGTGCTCGGCCTGCACCAGCTGGTTGGTCTCGTACACGGCGCCGGCGTACAGCACTCCGGCCCAGGCGTTGCCGTGGCTGTGGTTGTACGACACGGCATGCGTCGAATCGACCGCCATGCGCAGCCGCGCAGTGGCCTGGCGCAGCCGGCCTTCGGTGAGGTCGAACAGGCCCGCCAGCGACTCGGTGTACATGCGGTTGAAGGTGCTGTTGCCCTGCTCGCGCCGCGCGGCCTCGAGCAGGCGCTGCGCCTCGCGCTGGTCGCCGCGCACCGCGAGGATGTGCGCCATCGCGTTAAGCAGCACGCCCTCGGCAAAGGCGAGCCCGGTGGGCATGCGCGCGAGGCTTTCGCGGCCGGCTTCGTAGGCGGCGTCGTGCTGGTCTTCCATGGCCAGCAGCAGCGGAATGAGCGTGTGGGCGTTGGCGCGCACCTCGGGAATGGGGCTGTCGAGGCAGCCCGATTGTTCGAGCAGCCGCATCGCGTCCCACGGGCCGTGCGTGAAGCAGGTGGCCCACAGCGCGATGAGTTGCAGGAACGGATGCTCGCGCAGCTGGTGTTCGGGAATGGCCGAGAACCAGCGCGCCAGCATGCGCATGCGGCCCTGTTCGAGGAACTGCTCGGCGTAGCTGTCGAGCAGCGTGAGCGCGTGCGGATGGTCGCCGCCTTCGATCGCATGGTCGATGGCGGGCACGGGCCGGCCGTGCGATTCGTACCAGCCCGAGGCCGCGAGGTGCAGCCGCGCGAGTTCGTCGGGCCGCTCGTGCGCCAGCTGTGCGCGCAGGAAGTCGGCGAACAGGCTGTGATAGCGCCACGCGCGCACCTCGCCGCCCGCGTCGCCGCTCACGGGCGTGAGGAACAGGTTGGCGGCGGCGAGCTGTTCGAGGATGACGGCGCTGTCGCCGCGCGGGCTGAGCGCCTGGCACACCGACGCGTCGAGCTGGCGCAGGATGCTGGTGCGCAGCAGAAAGTCGCGGATCTCGGGTGGCTGGTGCGCGAGCACGTCTTCGGCCAGGTAGTCGGCCACGGCGCGGTCGGAGCCCGAGAAGCGCTCGATGAAGCCGGTCTCGATGCCGTGCCGCTCCAGCGCCATCGACGCCAGCCAGATGGCCGCGACCCAGCCTTCGGTCTTGCGGTGCAGCTGCGAGAGCATGTCGGCCGGCAGTGCCTGCGGCGGCTGCGCGGCGGCGTGCGGCGCATGCGCCTGGCGCAGGCCGATGAAGGCGCTGGTTTCTTCCAGCGTGAAGCGCAGGCGGTCGGTGTCGATCTCGATGAGCTGGCCGCGCGCGCGCAAACGGCCCAGGCCGAGGTCGGGCAGGCTGCGCGAGCCGATCACGATCTGCCCGCGCCGCGGCAGGTGCTCGACCAGCTCGCGCACGAGGCCGAGCACGGCGGGTTCCTGCACCACCTCGAAGTCGTCGAGAAAGAGCGTGAAGGGCGAGTCGTGCGCGGCCAGCGCGGCCACGGCGTCGAAGGGCGCGTGGCTTGCGGGCTCGTCCACGCCGATGCGTTGCACGGCCTCGGCCAGGCAGTTGAGAAAGCGCGACACGTCGTTGTCGGCGCGGTCGAGCGTGAGCCACGCGGTGGCGATGCCCTGCGCGTCCATGCGCTCACGGATCTGCGCCATGGCGGTGGTCTTGCCGAAGCCGGCGGGTGCGCGCACCAGCACGAGCTTGACGGTCGCGGCCGCGATTTCTTCGCTGATGGCGGTGCGCGGCACCTGCGTGGCCACGAAGGCCGGCGGGTTGAGCTTGGTCTCGAGAATCCGGAGCGAGGAAGGGGGAACGGGGGCTGGTGCAGGCATCGCGAAGGGGGAGTGAATGCCTGGAAATTCCGTCGCTTCCGACGATTCCGGCAACCGATTCTGCTTCCTAAACTGGCCGCAGACAAACTGAATTCCCCTGCATCCGGTGGCCCTGCGCACCCGGGCAGCGCCCTGCCCATGACCCACGACGTTTTCATCTACGACCACGTGCGAACCCCGCGCGGCAAGGGCCGCGCCGACGGTGCGCTGCACCCCATCACGCCCGTGCAACTGGCCACGCAGGTGCTGCAGGCGCTGCGCGAACGCCATGCGCTGGACCCCACGCAGATCGAGGACGTGGGCCTGGGCGTGGTGATGCCCGTGGGCGAGCAGGGCGCCGACATCGCGCGCGTGGCGCTGCTGTCGGCGGGCTACGGCGACAGCGTGGTGGGCTTTCAGCTCAACCGCTTCTGCACCTCGGCGCTCGACACGCTCAAGATGGGCTTCGGCCTCGTGGCCTCGGGCCAGGCCGACGCGGTGATCGGCGGCGGCGTGGAGTCGATGTCGCGCGTGGCCATCGGCAGCGACGGCGGCGCGGTCTACACCGACCCCGCCGTGGGCCAGCGCTACCCCTACATTCCCAACGGCGTGGCGGCCGACCTCATGGCCATGCTCGACGGCGTGGACCGCGAGGCGGTCGATGCCTACGCCATGGAAAGCCAGCGCCGCGCCGCCGTGGCGCAAGCCGAGGGCCGCTTCGACCGCTCGCTCGTGCCCGTGCGCGACCGGCTCGGGTGCACCGTGCTCGCGAAAGACGAGGCCAACCGCCCCGGCACCACCATGGCCGACCTCGCCAAGCTCAAGCCCGCCTTCGCCGGCGTGGCCGCGCAGGGCTACGAAGCGATCCTGCTGCAGCGCTACCCGCAGCTCTCGCACATCGCGCCGATTCACACGGGCGGCAATTCGAGCGGCATCGTCGACGGCGCCTGCGCGGTGCTGCTGGGCAACCGCGACTACGGCACGCGCAACGGCCTCGTGCCGCGCGCGCGCATCGTCGGCAGTGCCTCGTGCGCCGACGAGCCGCTGCTGAGCCTGGGCGGCCCGATGCCGGCCACCGAACGCCTGCTGGCGCGCTGCGGCCTGCGCATCGGCGACATCGAACTGTTCGAGGTCAACGAGGCCTTCTCGGTGGTGCCGATGCGCTATGCGCGGCACTTCGACATCGACCCCGTGCGCATCAACGTGAACGGCGGCGCCATTGCGCTGGGCCATCCGTTGGGCGCGACCGGCGCGATCCTCACGGGCACGCTGCTCGACGAGCTGGAGCGGCGCGACGCGGGCCTGGGCCTGGTCACGCTGTGCGCCGCGGCGGGGCAGTCGACCGCGCTGGTGATCGAGCGCGTTTGAGCGCGCGAAAACGCCTTTCCTCAGATCTTCTTCTATGCACTCCAACATCCGATTCGAGGTCGATGCCGACGGCGTCGCGCTCCTCACCCTCGACGTGCCCGACCGGCCGATGAACGTGTTCACGCCCGGCTTCACGGCCGACCTGCGCGCGGCCGTGGCGCAGATCGCGCAGCGCGCCGACGTGCGCGGCGCGGTCATCACCTCGGGCAAGGCCAGCGGCTTCATGGCCGGCGCCGACCTCAAGGACCTCGTGGGCTTTCATGCGACAGGTGGCAGCGCGGCCGATGCCGCCGAGGCCATCGCGCCCGGCGGCCGCGTGCTGCGCGAACTGGAGCGCTGCGGCAAGCCCGTGGCGGTGGCGATCAACGGCGTGGCACTGGGCGGTGGTTTCGAGCTCGCGCTGGCCTGCCATTACCGCGTGCTGCTCGACGAGCCGCGTGCGGTGGTCGGGCTGCCCGAAGTCACGGTCGGTCTGCTGCCGGTGGGCGGCGGCACGCAGCGGCTGCCGCGCCTGATCGGCATTGCGCGCGCACTGCCGCTGCTGCTGTCGGGTCGGCACGTGGCGCCGGCCGAGGCGCTGGCGCTGGGCATGGTCGATGCGCTCGCGCCGGCCGAACAGCTCGTGCAGGTCGCGCGCCGCTGGGTGCTCGAGCACCCCGACGCCGGCCAGCAGCCGTGGGACGTGAAGGGCTTCAAGGTGCCGGGCGGCGCGGGCGCATTGGCACCGCACGCGGGCGCGAGCTTCGGCGCCACGCTGGCGCAGGTGCGGCGCGACACGCACGACAACCTGCCGGCACCGCTGGCCATCCTGTCGGCGGTGTACGAAGGCACGCAGCTGCCGATGGACGCGGGCCTGGCGGTCGAGGCGCAGTGCTTCGGTCCCTTGCTGGCCGGTCCGGTGGCGCGCAACCTGATGCGCACGTTGTTCGTGAATCGGGGCGCGGCGCTGCGGCGCAAGGGCGACTTGAGTGCGGTCAACGCTGCGTATGTCGAACGGCTGCGGCAGCTGTACCGCAGTGAAGGCCAGGTGCTGTTGAGCGAAGGCGTGTCGCCTGCGCTCATCGCGAATGCCGCGCGGCAGGCCGGGCTGGTCGAGAGTCCGCTGACTGCTGATGCCACCGTGACACAGGCCGCCACATCGCAGCCCGATGCACGCGCCGTCGGCGAGCGTTTGCTGTCACTGCTCGCGCTCGAAGCCGCGCGTTGCCTTGAAGAAGGTGTGGTGAAGCAGCCGGTCGAAGCCGACCTCGGCGCCGTGCTCGCATTGGGCTACCCCGACTGGACCGGCGGCACGCTCTCATACATCGAAACCGTCGGCCTCGCCGCGTTCGTCGCACGCTGTGATGCACTCGCAGAGCGCCACGGCGAGCGCTTCAAGCCCACGGCTGCGTTGCGTGAGCGCGCGCGGTCGAACACGTTGTTCCTGTAATCGTCGCTTCGGACGATGCCTGCGCGCAGGGCGCGTCCCTAAACTTTTTCCCACAGGCTGGCGTGTCGCCGGCCGCGAGGAGACCCCCTTTGTTCCAAGGCGAAAGTATCGAAGTCCTGCCGTTGCAGGACGGGCTGGTGGAGCTGCGCTTCGACCGGCGCGGCGAGGCCATCAACAAGCTCGACGCGCGCACCGTCGACGAGTTCCGCCAGGCCACCGAACGCATCGCGGCCTCGCCGGATGTGCGCGGCGTGCTGGTGACGAGCGCGAAAGACGTGTTCATCGTCGGCGCCGACATCACCGAGTTCGGCGCCACCTTCCAGCAGGCCGAGGCCGACATCGCACGCGGCGTGCGCGCCAGCAACGAGCTGTTCAACGCCTTCGAAGACCTGGCCGTCCCCAGCGTGGTCGCCATCAACGGTTTCGCGCTCGGCGGCGGACTGGAGCTGGCGATGCTCGCGCCGCTGCGCGTGATGGCCGACACGGCGCAGGTCGGCGTGCCCGAGGTGAAGCTCGGCCTGTTCCCGGGCTTCGGCGGCACGGTGCGGCTGTCGCGCCTGGCGGGCCTGGCCACGGCCATCGACTGGGTGGCGAGCGGCAAGCCGGCCAAGGCGCCGGCTGCGCTGGCCGCGGGCGTGACCGACGAGGTCGCGGCGCCCGAGGCCCTGCGCGACCGTGCGCTCGCACTGCTGCAGCGTGCGGTGCGCGGCGAGGTCGACTGGCAGGCCGCGCAGCAACGCAAGCGCGCGCCGCTGGCGCTGTCGGCCCAAGAGGCGGGCGCGCTGGTCGAGACCGCGCGCACGCAGGTGGTGGCGCGCAGCGGCAAGCACCAGCCCGCAGCCCTCATCGCGCTCGAGATGATGGCCGAGGCCGCCGGCCGCGACCGCGCGGGCGCGCTCGACCTGGAGTCGGCCGCCTTCGGCCGCGTCGCGAAGACGCAGGCCGCCGCCTCGCTGGTGCAGGCCTTTCTCAACGACCAGGCGCTCAAGAAACTCTACAAGCGCCATGCGCGCGAAGGCCGTCCGGTGAAGCAGGCGGCCGTGCTCGGCGCCGGCATCATGGGCGGCGGCATCGCCTACACCAGCGCGCTGCGCGGCACGCCGGTGCGCATGAAGGACATCGCGCAGCCGCAGCTCGACCTGGGCAGGGCCGAGGCCGGCAAGCAGCTCGCCAAGCAGGTCAAGAACGGCCGGCTCGCGCAGGCCAAGGCCGATGCCATTCAAGCGTCGATCGTGCCGCAGCTCGACGAGGCCGGCTTCGACGCGGTGGACTGCGTGGTCGAGGCCGTGGTCGAGAACCTCGAGGTCAAGCGCAAGGTGCTGGCCGCGCTGGAAGGCAGCGTCAAGCCCGGCACCGTGATCGCCTCGAACACCTCGAGCCTGCGCATCGACGACATTGCCCAACCGCTCGCGCGGCCCGAAGACTTTGTCGGCATGCACTTCTTCAACCCCGTGCCGGTGATGCAACTGGTGGAAGTGGTCCAGGGCGCGAAGACGAGCAACGCCGCCGTGTCCACCGCCGTGGGCTATGCCGTGGCCATGGGCAAGACGCCCATCGTGGTGAAGGACTGTCCGGGCTTTCTGGTCAACCGCATCCTCACGCCGTACATCAACGCCTTCGTGCAGCTGGTGGCCGATGGTGCCGACTTCGAGGCGGTCGATCGCGCGATGGAAGCCTTCGGCTGGCCCATGGGCCCGGCCTACCTGCAGGACGTGGTGGGCATGGACGTGGGCGCGCACGTGGGCGACGTGATCGCCGCGGGCTACCCGCAACGCATGCCGGCCCTCGAACGCAACGCCGTGAAGCTGATGGTGGCGAACAAGCGCTACGGCCAGAAGAACGGCACGGGCTTCTACCGCTACGAGAACGACCCCACGGGCCGCCCGCGCAAGTCCACCGCGCCCGAGGCGCATGCATTGGTCGCCACGTTGCAGCCGCAGGGCCGGCGCGACTTCGCCGATGCGGAGATCGTCGAACGCATGATGCTGCCGATGGTCGTCGAGGCTGCGCACGCGCTCGAAGACGGCGTGGTCGCCACGCCGGCCGAGCTCGACATGGCGCTGCTGCTCGGCGTGGGCTTTCCGGCCTACGCGGGCGGTGCGCTCAAGTACGCCGACTGGCTGGGGCTGGACCGCGTGGTCGCGCTGTGCGACAAGCATGCGGCGCTCGGCGCGCCGTATGTGCCGACGGCGCGCATGCGCGAGATGGCGGCGCGCAAGCTGCGCTACTACCCGGTCTGAACGGCAGGCGTTTTCGGTTTTCTTTCTTCCTTTCTCTCTCTATCCAAGGACAACAAGAGATGCAACTCGATTCCAGCATTGCCGCCGTCGTCACGGGCGGCGCTTCGGGCCTCGGGGCCGCCACCGCGCGCCGCCTGGCCAGCCACGGCGTGAAGGTCGCGCTGTTCGACCTCAACGTGGAGCAGGGCGAGGCCCTGGCCAAGGAACTGGGCGGCGTGTTCTGCAAGGTCGACGTGACCTCCGAGGAGCAGGTCGATGCAGCCTTTGCCAAAGCCCGCGCCGCGCACGGCCAGGAGCGCGTTCTGGTCAACTGCGCCGGCACCGGCAACGCGGTGAAGACCGCGAGCCGCGACAAGGCCTCGGGCGAGATCAAGCACTTTCCGCTCGCCAACTTCGACCGCATCATCCAGATCAACCTCGTGGGCACCTTCCGCTGCATCGCCAAGTCGGCAGCCGGCATGCTCACGCTCGATGCGCTGGTAGACGGCGAGCGCGGCGCCATCGTCAACACCGCCTCGGTCGCGGCCCAAGACGGCCAGATGGGCCAGGCCGCCTACACCGCCTCGAAGGCCGGCATCGTCGGCATGACGCTGCCCATTGCGCGCGACCTCATGGGCGAGGGCATCCGCGTGAACACCATCCTGCCGGGCATCTTCAACACGCCGCTGCTGCAGGGCGCGCCCGACAACGTGAAGGCCGCATTGGCTGCCTCGGTGCCGTTCCCCAAGCGCCTGGGCAACCCGGCCGAGTACGCGACGCTGGCCGAGCTGATGATCACCAACGGCTACTTCAATGGCGAGAGCGTGCGGCTGGACGGCGCGATCCGGATGGCGCCGCGCTGAGCACCGTCGGCGTTGAACAGATTCTGTTGAGGCAGATGCCGGAAATGGGATGACCTTGAATGCGTGACGCGCGGTGTGTGTTCCTCACATGGGAAGGTGTGGGAGCTCACCTCACCGCGCGCCAACGCGAATAGCGGCGGGCCTGAGGAAAAGCGTCCCCTGAACGTGGGATGTTCTGCTTTTCGGCCGTCACTAGCATCGCGTTGCGATCGGGGGATCGCAGCTTCAAGGAAAACCATGAGAACAAGATTCGACGGGAGTTTCGCGTGGGTACGCCGTGTGCTGCCCCTCTGCGCGGTCGTGGCGCTGGGGGGGTGTTCGTCGTTGAAGGCGACCATGCCAGAGCCGACCTTCGCGCAGGTGTCACTGCTGGACAGCAAGACGGTTCTCGCGCACGCCGTGGAGGACTTCTACACGCGGTACAAGACCAGCGCCGAGCTCGACGGCACTTCCGAGGAGGCCCTGGCCCTGCTTGACGCGGGACGCATTCTGATCGAGCTTCGCTGCGAGGAGTACCTGGACGGCATCGGTCAGAGCAACCAGGCCGCAGGCCACGTGCGGCAGCAGACCAATCTTCTCGGCGGGGTGTCATCGGCATTGATGGGTATCACCGGGAATTCCGCCAAGCAAATTGCCGGCGTGGCTTCCGCCTTCAGTTTCGCGGGTGCGAGCATGGATGCGTACTCGACAGCGTATCTCTTCGCTGACGCGGGAACCTCGATCGTCAAGCTCGTTCATGCGTCGCAAGAACTTTTCATGAGAGAGGTCAACAATGGCTTGCAGGGCACGGTGCTCGACCATATGAACGCCATGCACATCCTGCTGGGCTATCAGTCGATCTGCCGGCCGGCAAAAATCCGTGCGCTTGTCAACGATGCACTCAGCAAGGCCCAGGTCGTCGCGGAGATCGCACCTGACCACGGGGCCGATCTTGAAGTTCTCGGTGTTCTGGCCCAACTGGAACGCGAGCTTGGCAAACCCGTCTCCGAGAGCGACGCGATCAGGATCTACGGGCGCTTTCTGAAGCCGGAGGATGGAAACCTGACGCTCGCAAGCGGCGTTGCATTGGACACGGCCAGGATCGCCGGTCTTTCCACCCTCTTTCTTCCGCTGGGATTGAAGAATTCCAAGGTGGCAAGCCGGTGGAAGTCGGCGCTGGCCAGCACAGCACCGCCCGCGAGCTCGACGCCATTGCAGCAAGCGACGGCGCCTGCCAAGGCTAGTGCCGACGCCAAGCTCAGGGATGCGGAGAACAAGAGTGCCGCCGCGAATCGAGCCGGTGCCTTCGACGCTGCGCGCAAGACATCGACGATCATCGAAACGATGAGAAGGGCACTTGCGGAAGTGCGCGGCGGTGGCGATCTGGAGAAGGCCAAGAGTTTGGTTGCGCAAGCGAAGAGCGCCGCGGTCACGGCCAAGGCATTGCCGGACCTGAACAGCCCAGACCCGAGCGTTGCAAAGAGCGCGAAAGAAGCCGTCAACGCAATCGAAACGACCGCCGCCGCAACAGCGACCGTGGTCGACAAGGCCATTTCCACCAGGGACGGAAACCGGGAACCTAGGCCTCGGATGAACCAGTTCTCCCTGCCGATCATCGGTATCTCCCGCTGATACATTGATTCGCCGACGCACCTTGTGCCCGGGCAGCGCGATCCGGATGGCATCGCGCTGACGCCAGGGCAGAGGGGCCGTCGTCAGCCCTTCTGCGCAGGCCCTCGCGCCTGCACCGCCTCGCGCCGCGCACGCAGCACCTCGGGCGTGAGCGACGCGGCCCACGCGCGCGTGGCGGCCAGCTCCAGCGCCATGCCTTCGGCAAAGCTGCGCGCATGGCCGTCGTCAATCAGGCGCTTGTAGACCGGCAGCATCTCGGGCAGCGCGCTCGCGATGTCGGCGGCCAGGGCCAGCGCCTCGGGCATCAGCTGCCCGGGCGTCGTCACGCGGTTGACCAGCCCCCAGCGCTCGGCCTGCTCGGCGCCGACGAAGTTGCCGCTGAAGGCCATTCCCCAGTGTTGGAGCCCGGCCGGGCCGCGGCATCGTCGGAACGGACGAATCCGGCGGCCTTGTCCCGCTCACGACTCGAAACCCGCGCCCGCATCGGCACCATGCGCCGCATTGTCTTCAATCCGTCCTTGAATCCACTGAGAGAAAGAAGGAGCGTCCCCCATGGACTTCAGCCTCACCCCGGCCCAGCTCGACCTGCAGGAACGAACGCGCCGCTTCATCGCCGAGGAGGTGATGCCGCTCGAATCCGACCCCCGGCAGGATTCGCACGGCCCCGCCGAAGCGCTGCGCGACGAGCTGGTGGCGCGCGCACGCCGCGCCGGCCTGCTCACGCCGCATGCGTCGAAGGAACACGGCGGGCTCGGCCTGTCGCACGTCGACAAGGCCATCGTGTTCGAGGAGGCGGGCTACTCGCCGCTCGGCCCGGTGGCGCTCAACATCCACGCCCCCGACGAAGGCAACGTGCACCTGATGGAGGTGGTGGCCACGCCGGCGCAGAAGGCGCGCTGGCTGCAGCCGCTCATCGATGGCCATGTGCGCTCGTGCTTCTGCATGACCGAGCCGCCGCCCGGCGCCGGCTCCGACCCGTCGATGATGCAGACCGTGGCCGTGCGCGACGGTGACCATTACGTGATCACCGGGCGCAAGTGGTTCATCACCGGCGCCACCGGCGCGGGCTTCGCGATCATCATGGCGCGCATGGAAGACGGCTCGTCGACCATGTTCCTGGCCGACATGAACCAGCCCGGGATCGTGATCGAGCGTCAGATCGACGCGCTCGACAGCTGCTTCACCGGCGGCCACGGCGTGGTGCGCTTCGACGGCCTGCGCGTGCCCGCCGCCGACGTGCTGGGCGCCATCGGCGAGGGCTTTCGCTACGCGCAGGTGCGGCTCGCGCCCGCGCGCCTCACGCACTGCATGCGCTGGCTCGGCGCTGCGCGCCGCGTGCACGAACTCGCCACCGACTACGCCCGCCGCCGCCAGGCCTTCGGCCATGCGCTGGTGGAGCACGAGGGCGTGGGCTTCATGCTGGCCGACAACGACATGGACCTGCACGTCTCGCGCCTGACCATCTGGCATTGCGCGTGGGTGCTCGATCAGGGCGGCAAGGGCCGGCACGAGTCGAGCGTGGCCAAGGTGCTGTGCTCGGAGGCCGAGTGGCGCGTGGTCGACCGCTCGGTGCAGATCCTCGGCGCCAGCGGCGTGTCGGACGAGACCGTGGCCGCGCGCATCTTCCGCGACATGCGGGCCTTTCGGATCTATGACGGCCCATCGGAAGTGCACCGCTGGAGCATGGCCAAGCGGTTGGCCAAGGCCTGATGCTGTAAAGGCCGCCGCCCAAAATCGTCGGTTCCGACGACGCTGTGCGGCGGCGCGGCGCCAACAATGCGCTGGACTGTCGAACCGAACCCATCACCGGAGATTTCACATGCCCGAAGCCTATATCGTCGCCGCCGCGCGCACCGCCGGAGGCCGCCGCAACGGCCGCCTCGCCGGATGGCACCCGGCCGACCTGGCCGCACAGGTGCTCAACGCGCTCGTGGAGCGCACCGACGCCGACCCCGCGCTGATCGAAGACGTCATCATGGGCTGCGTCGGCCAAGCCGGCGAGCAGGCCTCGAACATCGCGCGCAACGCGGTGCTGGCCTCGCGCCTGCCCGAGTCGGTGCCCGCCACCTCGGTCGACCGCCAGTGCGGCTCGTCGCAGCAGGCGCTGCACTTCGCGGCGCAGGCCGTGATGTCGGGCACGATGGACATCGTGATCGCCGCCGGCGTCGAGAGCATGAGCCGCGTGCCGATGGGCCTGCCCACCACGCTGCCGCTGAAGAACAACCTGGGCTTCTACGTGAGCCCCGGCATGGAAAAGCGCTACCCCGGCATCCAGTTCAGCCAGTTCACGGGTGCCGAAATGATCGCCCGCAACTACGGCATCGAGAAAGACGCGCTCGACCGCTACGCGCTCGAAAGCCACCACCGCGCCATTGCTGCCACGAAGGCCGGCCGCTTCGAACGCGAGATCGTGCCCGTGGCGGTGCGCATGGCCGACGGCACCGAGACGGGCGAGCTGCACACCACCGACGAAGGCATCCGCTACGACGCCACGCTGGAGAGCATCGCCGGCGTGAAGCTCATCGCCGAAGGCGGGCGCTGCACGGCGGCCACCGCGAGCCAGATCTGCGACGGCGCCAGCGGTCTCATGGTCGTGAACGAGCGCGGCCTGAAGTCGCTGGGCGTGAAGCCGCTGGCGCGCATCCACCACATGAGCGTGCTGGGCCACGACCCGGTCATCATGCTCGAGGCCCCGCTGCCCGCCACGCAGCGCGCGCTGCAAAAGGCCGGCATGAAGATCGAGGACATCGACCTGTACGAAGTCAACGAAGCCTTCGCGCCCGTGCCCATCGCCTGGCTGAAGGCGCTGGGCGCCGACCCGGCCCGCCTCAACGTGAACGGCGGCGCCATTGCGCTGGGCCACCCGCTGGGCGCCTCGGGCACCAAGCTGATGACCACGCTCGTGAACGCCCTGGGCCAGCGCGGCAAGCGCTACGGCCTGCAGACGATGTGCGAAGGCGGCGGCATGGCCAACGTCACGATCATCGAGCGGCTCTGACGAAGCCGGGCGGCCTTTTTTGCGCCGCCGCCTGGCAGCGCCCGCGGGGGCGGCGCTGACCTTTTCCGTTCCCTCAAAAAAAAGAGATCGACGCATGATTCATGACAACGATCGCGGAGACAAGACGAACACCCCCCTGTTGCGCATCGACGCGGTGTCGGTGCGCTTCGGCGGCATCGTGGCGCTCGACGGCGTCTCGTTCGACGTGCGGCGGGGCCAGATCTGCGGCCTCATCGGACCGAACGGGGCGGGCAAGAGCACGCTGTTCAACTGTCTCTCGCGCCTGTACGAGTGCAGCGCCGGCCGCATCGAGTTCGACGGCCATCCGCTCACACGCCTGCCGCGCCACCGCATGGCGGGCCTGGGCATCGGGCGCACCTTCCAGAACCTGGCGCTGTTTCGCACGATGACCGTGCGCGACAACGTGCTGGTGGGCTGCCACAGCAAGCACCACGCGGGCTTTCTGCGCAACGCCTTCCGGCTGCCCGGCGTAGCGGCCATCGAGTCGCAGGCGCGGGCGCGGGCCGACCAGCTGATCCACTTTCTCGACCTCGAGGCCGTGGCCGAGCGAGAAGTGGCCGACCTGCCTTTCGGCACGCAGAAGCGCGTCGAGCTGGCGCGTGCACTGGCGGCCGAGCCGCAACTGCTGCTGCTCGACGAGCCGGCCTGCGGCCTGAACCACGAAGAACTCGAAAGCCTGGGCACGCTGATCCGCGACATCCGCGATCGCCTGAACGTGACGGTGCTGCTGGTCGAACACCACATGAGCCTCGTGATGGGCGTGTCGGACCAGGTGGTGGCGCTCAACTTCGGCAAGAAGATCGCCGAGGGCACGCCGGCCGAGGTGCGCGCGCACCCCGAGGTGATCCGCGCCTACCTGGGTGAGGAAGAAGAAGCGGAGGCCATGGCATGACGATGAACATTCTCGAAGTGCGCGGGCTGCATGCGTCGTATGGACCGACGCGCGTGCTGCAAGGCATCGACCTCGACATCCCCACGGGCCAGGTCGTCGCGCTGCTGGGTGCCAACGGCGCCGGCAAGACCACCACGCTGCGCGCGCTGTGCCAGATGATGGTGAGCACCGAGGGCCGCATCATGCTGGCCGGTCAGCGCATCGACGGCCGCTCCACCGAGCAGATCGCCAAGGCCGGCGTGGGCCACGTGCCCGACGGGCGCGGCACCTTCCTGGGGCTCACGACCGAGGAGAACCTGCGGCTGGGCGCGTACGCGCGTGCGAGCCGCGACGGCATCGACGCCGACATGGAGCGCGTGTTCGGCTACTTCCCGCGCCTGCGCGAACGCCGCGCGCAGCAGGCCGGCACGCTGTCGGGCGGCGAGCAGCAGATGCTCGCCATCGGCCGCGCGCTCATGGGCAAGCCGCGCCTGCTGCTGCTCGACGAGCCGTCCTTCGGGCTCGCGCCGCTCATCGTGAAGGACATCTTCTCGATCATGCGGCGCATCAACAAGGAAGAGCGCGTGTCGATTCTTCTGGTGGAGCAGAACGCCAAGCTCGCGCTCGACCTGGCCGACTCGGCCTACCTCCTGGAAACCGGCCGCATCGTGCTCTCGGGCACCGCCGCCGAGATCCGCCGCAACGACGCCGTGCGCAAAGCGTATCTCGGCGAATAAGGGCCTCACACCGATGAACGCATTCCTGCACCAACTGCTGGCGGGCCTGGCCACCGGCGGCATCTACGCCAGCGTTGCGCTGGCGCTGGTGATGATCTACCAGGCCACGCACCACATCAACTTCGCGCAGGGCGAGATGGCGATGTTCTCGACCTTCATCGCCTGGAGCCTCATGCAGGCCGGCCTGCCGTACTGGGCCGCCTTCGTCGCGACCGTGGCCTTGTCCTTCGTGCTCGCGGCCGTGGTGGAGTTCACCGTCATCCGGCCCATGCACGACAAGCCGGCGCTGTCGGTGGTGGTGGTGTTCATCGGCCTCCTGGTGATCTTCCACAGCCTGGCGGGCTGGCTCTTCGGCTACACCATCAAGCAGTTCCCGAGCCCGTTCCCGTCGGACGCGTGGTTCGGCAGCGCCATGATGTCGGCGCACGAGATGGGTGCCATCGGCGTCACGCTGCTGGTGGTGCTGCTGCTGTTCGCGTTCTTCCGCTTCACGCCGTTGGGCCTGGCGATGCGCGCCGCGGCGCAGAACGCGGCCTCGTCGCGGCTCGTGGGCATCAACGTCGGGCGCATGCTGATGCTGGGCTGGGGCCTGGCCGGCGCCATCGGCGCGGTGGCCGGAATGATGGTCGCGCCCGTGGTCTTTCTCGACCCGCACATGATGACCGGCGTGCTGCTCTACGCCTTTGCCGGTGCGCTCATCGGCGGCATCGACAGCCCCGTGGGCGCGGTGCTCGGCGGCTTCATCGTCGGCGTGCTCGAGAACCTCATCGGCACCTACGTGGTGGGCACCGAACTCAAGCTGTCGGTGGCACTGGTGCTGATCGTCGGCGTGCTCATCGTCAAGCCCTCCGGCCTCATGGGCCGCAAACTGGTCACGAGAGTCTGATCGCATGAACTCCCCTCAAGCCTCCTCCTTGCCGACCGCCATGGCACCGCTCGCTACATCGGCCAGCGCACGCGCCGGCGCCGCCAAGCCCTCGCGCTCGCCGCTCATGTGGGTCGGCCTGCTGATCGTGCTGGCCATCGGCATCACCTTCGTGGCGCGCGGCTACCAGCTGTTCCAGGCGACGATGGTGATCTCGTATGCGATCGCGCTGCTGGGCCTGAACATCCTCACGGGCTACAACGGGCAGATCTCGCTGGGCCACGGCGCCTTCTATGCCATTGGCGCCTACACCACCGGCATCCTCATGGAGCACGCGGGCGTGCCGTACTGGCTCACGGTGCCGGCGGCGGCCGTGGTGTGCCTGATCGTCGGTTACCTGTTCGGGCGGCCCGCGCTCAAGCTCGAAGGGCTGTACCTGGCGCTCGCCACCTTCGCGCTCGGCGTGGCGATGCCGCAGCTGCTCAAGTACAAGCACCTCGAGGCCTGGACCGGCGGCGTGCAGGGCATCGTGCTCATGAAGCCCGCCGCGCCCTTCGGCCTGCCGCTCAACGAAGACCAGTGGCTCTACCTGTTCTCGCTGTTCGTCGCGGTCGTGATGTTCTTCATTGCCCACAACCTGCTGCAAAGCGGCAGCGGCCGGGCCATGCGCGCCATCCGCGACCACGCCATGGCCTCGGAGGCGATGGGCGTGGACAACAGCCACTACAAGGCCATGACCTTCGGCGTCTCGGCCGCGTACACCGGCGTGGGCGGCGCGCTGTCGGCCATTGCCGTGCAGTTCGTGGCGCCCGATTCGTTCACGCTGTTTTTGTCGATCTCGCTGCTGGTGGGCATCGTGGTGGGTGGCGTGGGCACGCTGTACGGCGCGATCTTCGGCGCCCTCTTCATCATGTTCGTGCCCTCGCTGGCCGAGAAGGTCTCCAAGGCCGCGCCATGGGCGGTGTACGGCGTGGTGCTGATCGCCTTCATGTTCGCGATGCCCGGCGGCGTGGTCGGGTTGCTGCGCAAGCTCCAGGCACGCGTCGCCCGTGCACGATGACGCGATGCTGATCGCCTGCGTGATTCAACGGCGTGGACCTCGACCCGGTCGGGCCCGCGCTGAACATGAAGTGACCACCATTCATCCATCCACGCCCTTCGGAGCCCACCCATGAGCCAGCCTGACGACCAGGACCCCCTTCTGTACGAACGCGACGGCGACGTCGCCATCCTCAGTTTCAACATTCCCAAGCGGCTCAACCCGCTCACCGTGCCGCTGCAGGAGGCCCTGCGCCAGCGGCTCGCGCAGCTGCGCGACGAAGGCGAGGTGCGTGCGGTGGTGCTCACCGGCGTCGGCAAATCGTTCTGCGTGGGCGCCGACCTCGGCAGCATGGACGCCAGCGCGCCCGGCAGCCTGGGCCAGCGCACGGCCGACGCGATGGAGGCGCTGTCGAACCGCCTCATCGAAGACCTGCGCAGCTTGCCCTTCCCCGTGGTGAGCGCCATCAACGGCCCCGCCGCAGGCGCCGGCGTGGGCGTGGCGCTGGCCGCCGACGTCGTGCTGGTGGCGCGCTGCGCCTACTTCTACCTGCCCTTCATGCCGCGCCTGGGCATCGTGCCCGACCTGGGCACCACCTGGTTCCTCGAGCGGCTCGTGGGCCGCGCAAGAGCCATTGGCATGTCGCTGCTCGGCGAGCGCCTGTCGGGCGAACAGGCCGCGCAATGGGGCCTCGTGTGGGCCTGCGTGGACGACGCCGAACTGCGCGCCCATGCGGTGGCCATTGCGCAGCGGCTCGCGCGCCTGCCCGCACACGCGGCGCACGAGATCCGCGCCGTGTACGAATCGGCCGCGAGCCAGTCGCTCGTCGGCCAGATGCGCCACGAGGCCGAGCGCCAGCGCGAGCTGATCGACCGGCCCGACTTCGCCGAAGGCGTGAAGGCCTTCATGGAGAAACGCGAGCCCGTGTTCCGTCGACCATGAGCGGGGCTGCTGATTCCACCGCCGCTGCGGGCTTCGAGTTCGACGCCGAACGCCTGCAGCGCCACCTACGCAGCGCGTTGCCCGAGCTCGAAGGCCCGATGCGCCTGGCGCGCATCGGCGGCGGGCAGTCGAACCCCACCTTCTTCGTCGACTTCGACAACCGCGCCTTGGTGCTGCGCAAGCAGCCGCCCGGCGAGCTGCTGCCCTCGGCCCATGCGGTCGACCGCGAGTACCGCGTGCTGCGCGCACTGGCCGACACCGACGTGCCCGTGCCGCGCACCGTGCTGTACTGCGACGACCGCGCCGTGGTGGGCACGCCCTTCTACGTCATGGACAAGCTCGAAGGCCGCGTGCTGTCGAACTACGCGCTGCCCGGCATTGCGCCCGCCGAGCGCCGCGCGTACTACTTCGCGATGGCCGAAACCCTGGCGCGCCTGCATGCGGTCGACCTTGCGGCCGTCGGCCTCACCGACTACGGCCGCCCCGGCAACTTCTTCCAGCGCCAGATCGCGCGCTGGACCCGGCAGTGGGAGGCTTCACGCACCCGCGAAGACGCCAACATCAATCGCCTCATCGCCTGGCTGCCGGCCAACTTGCCACCGGGCGACCAGACCACCATTGCGCACGGCGACTTCCGTTTCGGCAACCTCATGTTCCACCCCACCGAGCCGCGCGTGATCGCCGTGCTCGACTGGGAGCTGTCCACCCTGGGCCACCCCCTGGCCGACGTGGCCTACAACTGCATGGCCTGGCACACCGGCGCCGACGAGTTCGAAGGCATGCAGGGCATCGACCTCGCGGCCGAAGGCATCCCCACGCAAGCCGAGTACATCGCCCGCTACCAGCAGGCCGGCGGCTGCGCCGAGCCGGTGACCAACTTTCACCTGGCGTTCTCGCTGTTCCGCTTCGCCGTGATCCTCGAAGGCATCGCGGCGCGCGCGAAGAGCGGCAGCGCGGCGGCGGCAGATGCAGTGCAGGTGGGCGCGCAGGCCGCGGGGTTTGCGCGGCGGGCGGTGGCGTTGATCGATTAGCCGGTAGCGAACCGGCCAGAGCCGGGCAGGGCGCCCGTCAGCCGCCGATGGGCGAGCACAGCTCGACCAGCGTGCCGTCGGGGCAGCGCACGTACGAGACCACCTGTCCCCAGGGCTTGGTCACCGGCGCCGACAGCTGCGTGGCGCCGGCTGCGAGCGCACGGCTGTGCGCGGCAGGCACGTCGGGCGTCACGAGGCCCAGCTCCATGCCCAGCGGTTGGGCGGAATCCGAGGCGGCGACATGCCCGCCCGGAAAGTTGGAGTCGGCGAGCGCGTGTGCGGCAAAGGACAGCGTGGTTTCGCCGGTTTCGACCTCGCCATAAGTGCCCGATTCGTGCAGGAAGCGCGTGGGCAGGCCGAAGGCTTGTTCGAAGAACTTCAGCGATTGGGCGACGTCGGGAACGTAGACGATGGTGTAGCCGAGTTTCATGGGCGAGGGCGCGTTGCTTGCTTACTGCGCTTCCAGCCGCTCTGCAATCTCGCGCGCCCCGAGTTCCCGCACCGTGGCCAGTCGCTCCAGCTGCGCCGCACGCGGGCGTGCCTTGCCTTGTTCCCAGTGATAGATCGTCTGACCCGACACACCGACCAGCTGCCCATAGATCGCCGCGGACAACCCGAGCTTGGCGCGGTGCGCGGCCAGCCGGTTGGCACTGAAGCGGCGCTTGGGGCCGCCCGCGTCGGCGTCGTCGCCCGCAGCACTGGCTGCTGAGGCCGGTGCCTGACGCGCGGAGCCCTTGGCAACCTTGCGCAATTCTTTTTCAAGCGCGCTCACCTGACGGCGCAACTCGGCAATCGATGCCCGGTGCGCAACGGAGGCCTTCTTGAGGGTTTCGATCTCCGCTCGCACTTCCTTGCGAGCGACACGGGAGATTTCGGCTTTGAGGATGGAGGCGATGTTTGGCATGGGGGGATTGTGCTCAATTTGGGGAGACAAATGGAGGGTGCGTGCTGTAGGCGGATGCCGTCGTTTATGGGGCAGCAGGTGTTGGAGCTCTCAAAGAGCTGCGAATTTCTTCGTTGAACTCCAAATTCCCGATGCCGATGGATGCTTGCCGCGCCGGTTGTCAAAACTGCGCTTATCAGGTTGAAAGGCTTCGTCCGAGCGTTCGAAGTAGCGCTATCGACAGCAGCCGTCGTTCAAGACGAGCACTCAACTGGTACCCGTAGCTGCGCTTCTGACGGATCTGACAAACGACTCACTGAAAGCCGCGGCCCTGGCCTGCCACGACGGCAAGCCGTACGCGCTGTGCAGGCGTTTGACGGGAAACTCTATGATCGCGCGATCAATAACGAGGAGAGACCGAAATGAAGAAGATTGCCGCCATCGTCATGGCGTTTCTGGTCACCGGCTGCGTCACGGCGCCGCCCGTCAAACCGCCAGAGATTCAAATCACGAACATCCCCTCACTTAATGTTGAGGCGACTGCAGACATCGGCGAAACGTTGGTGGCGAAAGGCAAGCTCTACGTCTTTGATGGTTTGGACTTGCAGGAGCGCATCACTGACAACGGGATCATGCGCGAGTACATTGTGGAGCCGAATGCGATGCGGCTCGAGCGAGAGGATGCTGATGGAACCCAGTTCTTTTTTGCATCGCCCGGCGCTTACTGGATCAACGACAAGTACACACGTCGCCGCGCCGAGCCCTTCGGAGGCTATCTCACTAGGAAGAAGAACGGCACATTGCAATTGATCGGCTCATATGACATGACGGGGGCCGGCAAGATCAATCCGGCCGCGCCACGCCACCGCGTCGGCAAGATCGTCGATAAGACGCAGCCGAATTTCAGGCAAGAATTGCTGTATGGGGGGCGGATTGGCAATCAGATCAAGATCACTTATCGCGAGTTTGCGGGCGATCTCATCAGACCAGGGTTCACACAAGAAGCTCAGTACGACTTGAGCACCGAACAGACGATCGGCTTCAAAAGCGTGCGGATCGAGGTCATTGAGGCCACCAATACTCGAATCAGATACAAGGTGCTTGCTTCTTTCCCGGACTCGCTCTAGCAACGCAGACCCTGGTGCCCGGCGGCGATGCTCCAATTCGATTCACGCTGACGACGTCCGCTTCGGAGGAGTTTCAAGTTCCGCTCAGGGCCCTGAGCGGCCGATCGTCCTGCTCCAAAGCAGACGGTGAAAGAAGGTCTCCACGCCGCCTCACCAGCCAACGTGTGCGAAGCCGCCTTCGTGGTGGAAGACGCTGAGAGCAGCGATCTCGCGCCACAGAAAGATGACGTCCCCATCAAACATGAATTGGGAGGACTGGTTCATCCTCAGGCGCAACTCGTCGACGGGACACTGCAGCGACTGCCCATCGATGAAGCTTTCGTCAGTCACAACAAGGACCTGACCCGTCGGAAGCACCTTGTCCGTGAAGATCAGATCGAATAGCTGACCCTTACCGTTCGGTGCATCGAGGTCGGGCCAGGTAGTGATGGTTACGAAGTTGTAGGGGATTCCGGCCCGATCAGCCGCTTCGAGGATCGCATCCGGCTGCAGTTTTGCACCAGGAACCACACGATCCAACAGCTGGAGCGGAAGCGAAAGAGGATCGGTCTTCATGTTGTTGGGACGTAGTTGGGCATGTCTGCTTGTGGCCGAATTCTGCAGTAGTCGCTGAGGCATGATTCAGCTATTCGCACAAAAACTGGACATCGGAAATGCAGTTCGTACGCTTGGGGGAGTTTTTCGCTGCTGCCCGTATTACCGGACCAACGCACAACTTGCTTCAGATTCGACTCGGTGGCCCCCTCGATGGCTTTCCCATCTGTGAGCGACTCGCCGGCACAGGCGAGTGCCGGCACAAGCCTTTGAACGAAGATCAGCTCGTCCAACACGTGCTACGCGGGGTGGCGGAAGCCAACCAGCATCTGGGCTCCGCCTACGTGGTCTCACACATTCGATACGTCGAGAACGATACGCCTCCCGAAAAAGCATATGGCTTCATGGCAATGCGGATCGTTGAGCACTATCACAATGGTGGTGCGTTCGAATCTGGTCTGTTGACTGAACAGGACGGTTGAAGGTCTGCTGTTGGCCGCGATGGGACCTTCAAGGAACCAACTCGCTGACTACGCCGATTCCGACAATCCTTGCACCTTCTAAGATCTGGAATTGTGATCCAACGACCAGATCCCCGTAGTCGACATTGGGTGCATAGATGAACGCGACCTCAGCATCTGTACAAATTCCGGGCTGAATCGGCTCGCTGGATTCATCGCCCGAAAAGACCACCCCCAAGTACTCTCCATTGCCGACGCGAAAGTGAGGTCTGTACTTTCGGGTCAAGTACGCGGGCATCGTTCGACCGCTAACTTCCGCGGCAACGAACTGAACTATCACCTTCGCACCGGGCATATATTGGGCTTGATCGTATGACTGCTGGGGAACGAACTGGAGCCGGATTGTGAGCGTCGGGTTCTGGCCGCGACGCGTCATGCTTCGCGGCACTCTGAAATCTAGTCCATATGGATGGCGATGGTCCTCGAATCGAGCGCAATTTTTTGCAGCGTGCGATAGAAATTGCCGTCCTGCCAACGGCGCAGGACGTCGGTGTTCACAAAGCGGAGCACGCACTCCCCAGGCCAACCTGGTCCCCCCGCGCTCAGTGCATCCCAGAGCGCGTCGAAATTGCGGCCAAAGAGTTGTGCACCCTCCGGTTGTGTCGTCGACAGGTAGGCTGCCCAAAAATCTGCTTCGTCGTTGAACTCACTGCAGTCGATGATGAATTCACGCATTACTCATGACGTTCGAAATTGAGGGGACGAGGTGGAAGTCTGCTATTGGCCGACGTCAGTCGTTCGCCGCGTCTACGAAGTAGCGAGCATAGAACGTCCGAGCGTCCTCCCAGTCGTCTTCGAAGGCGTCAAGGTACTTGCCGTAGTCTGCGATGGCTGACCAGTCATTCCTCGCGATTGCCAAGCGAGACTGATCTTCGAAAAAAGACCGCAGCTCCGGCCACCGGAGCGCGTGCATGCAGACCTGTACAAACTCTTTCGGCGCGTACCCCCGCATCGTTCTAAATTTGTCCTCGAAGGCGTTGCGTAGGGCTGGAAAGCTTCCAACAAGGTCAATCGCTTTAGATGCGAACGGAAGCACCTCGGGCGCGTCGAAGACTTCGCCGAGCTTGTGCTCGGCACGCTTCGCAAGGTCCACGAGTTGGTCAGCAGGCTTCACAAAATCCTCTTATGTGGCGATTTGGCGCAAAGGTCCAGTTTTGGCGCCAAATTCTGCCGCGACGGCGAACGTCTGGTTCTAGCCGTATGCAGCGCTCACGGGTCATTTGCCCGAGGACACCGGCCGCTGAAAGCCCCGCGCAAGCTCGGGAAAATCGTCGGCCACCTTGATTGCTGCTTCTGGCTCCATGCCGATCATCGGAAGCATGAAGACAGCGCCACCCGTGTCGAAGGCATAGATTTCACCACCGCCGTTCCCGGCGAAGGCCACGAAACCCGGCGCGTACACATCCACGTCCATCTCTGAATTGACCGTGACGACCTCGTCTTCGCCCCAGAGGATCACGTAGTGTTCCTCACCCGACAAGACAGCGAAGCCCTCAAACAGACCGTTCGTATCGATGAAAACGCGGTAGGCAGCGGGCAGCGGGATGGTCATTGGGAATGTCCGGTTATGGCCTGTCATGAGCCGGCGGCCACAAGGTCTGCGAAATCTTCGGCGACGCGGACCAACTCGCACGTTTCATGACGCCAGACGAAGACCTCCGGACCAAGCCCTTGTCCATCCGCGAGAAAGACTAGCTGATCACCTTCGCCGTTACCGCCCAGCGGTACCGCGGCTGAGGGAAATCCACGCCAGGCTCTTGCACGCTCGGTCTCGGGGACGACGCCATTGAGGGTGCGGGCGAGCCGCTTTCTGTCGGAGTCGTCCGCGATGGGATACAGCTCCCAGTCGTCGCTCTCCGTTGCGACTGTGCCGCCGTTGCTCCTCATCATGGCGAGGCGATACGTTGTCGGGAAGCCGACGCCCAACGCCTGCTCCGCAGCCTGCACGTAGCGCTCATCCAAATCGAACGGCATCAAATCCTTTTCATTGAGAACTTGGGTCTAAGGTCGGCTTCTGGCCGTCAAGCGCCGATTGCCTTTTCACCAATCGGCACCGCAGGTGCGGCATCCTTGGCGAGCATCGAAAGCTTGCGCTTGTACAAGGGCGCACGGATCGCCGTACGCACACGCTTGAGAGTGGTGGCGTTGCCGATGAGAGGCCAGCAATCCATCAGCAGCCAATCTCGCTGCTGGCTCTGCTGCTTCGAAGCAGTGGGGTCAACGGCAATGATGCGGCTCAGGACGGCGTCGAGGCCTGGAGGATCGTCTGCGGGCGCGCGCGGAGTGCTGGCGCGCAAGGCATCCACTAGCAATTTCAGCCGGGCCAAGTCGTTGAGAGCGTCAAATTGGACTAGCTCCGATGCCGTGCCCAGCAACTGGTTGAGCTCGGACACCGTAGTCTTCTCTGTTAATGGCCGTAGTGCCAGATAGGCCATGCCATGAACGTGCCCCTTGACGCCAATCCGCTTGTCGCGTGTCAACGCCAGCGCATCGCGCCAACCGTAGGTGCGGGACACTGCGTCAACGAGTTGGCGTCGCATGTTGTCCACCCACTCGCGTTCCTGCCGAGCTTCGTATTTCGGCCAGAGCGATAAGAAAGCAAATGCGTCAGCACGTGCAGCGTGGTATTCGCCGATGGCTCGCCAGCCGACCCATTGCTCCTGATCGAAATTTGGGCTTGCTGCGGCTTCCATGGCTACTGACAGGTCGCCATCGGCCAGCAGCCTATACACAGTGGCGCGTTGCAGGAATCCTTGAACCAGCTTTGAGGCGCTTGCGCGGATGGCGCGTTGAGCTGTGGCGACCGGAATCAGCCCGCCAGCTAGCAGGATGCAGATCGCGTCGCTCACGTTGAAGCCGAGATGGCTGTTGGCGTCATACGGAGCGCGGACGCTGAATCTCGCTGCGGGCTCGTAGAGCCGAGTCGTGCAGAACGGGTCAGGGCCGCGAGCGACCCGCGCATGAAGGGCGGCACGCACCGCCTCCTGGAATGGAACAAATGCAGCCGGCGTTGGATAGGGTGGTTGCGATGCCGCTTCAATTTCTTCATCCGACGGTGAGTAGCCGATGGCAGCGATGGCTAGGTCATCCAGCGGAGACAGGGGGTCACTGGTCATTTGGCATTGGCCTTTGATGTGGAGACAGATGGAATCCCGCCCCAGAAGCTACACCGCATTTCGCTCCTTGGGCATTGATGATCATGGCTTCGCTCGCAATTAGCCAGCCCTGCAACGCAGCAATGGCAATCTCCAGAAAGAATTGGAAACTCGCAGTGAAGGTCTGCTCTTGGCCGACTGTAGACCGTCGCGCCGCCGTCGTGAACTGGCCCGAAGGCGACTTCGTGTCACTCCAAAGCAGTCCCTCTGAGAGCGGAACGAGCGCTTGTCTACAGCTTTCGCATGCCAAGCAGCCAGGATTTTGCGGTCTGTTCTGCTTCCCCTTGTGGCCCCCAGAATGTGAAGCCCCTTCCCTCGAATTCTCTAATCAAATAGGCGGCAGCGCCGTCAAACGGAACAACTGGGCGTTCGAGATTTGCCATCATCTCCTCCGAAGTAATGTCGGCCGCCGGTTTTCCGGTTCCATGTGCGAACTTAGAGATAGCAGCATCGCTCACGACCACCAGCTTTTCAGCTCCTGTCAAGATGAAGAACCTCGGTGATAAAGATGCGCTATGTGGGATAAAAATCCCACCTGCATATACCGCAATAAGTCGCTTTCCATCGAATCTCTTGCGCTCTAGATAGAAGATTCGAAAGTTGTCCGGCTGCTCACTCAAAAAGAATATACCCGCTTCATTCTGGCCGACAGGAACGTATCGGCCCGCTTTTATAGCAAGCGCGTACTGAACCCTCATGAGACCAGCGACACCCTCGTGTACGAAGTCCTCCGACGGAGCGCGCGCCGCCACGCCTGACGCGGGCTGCAGGTTCGTTGGTTGGACCGCGCAACCTGCGAGAGCGAGAGCGATTGAGACGAGAACTGTTTTGAAGAGCATAAAGGTTGTGCGGAAGTTGGTGCGCCGGGAGGCTAGATTTTGGCCAAAGCCGAGCGGCCGGATCTGGCCGAATAGCGCTGTTCAGCTGGCACTAGCCCGGCGCATCCAAGGTGAGCTTGTGTCCGCACGCGAGGCGGTCCACCCGAGTGGTAGGTCTGCCAGTTCACCGAGGGTTCTGTCGCGCTCTACCAATTGCGCCAAAGCCACAAGCATCGCTTGCGACATATCAGCGGCATCGCTCGTCAGCATCTGCCAAGCGCCATCGTCTGCATCATGGGATACATAAAGGATTGGCGCGGTCCCATTCATGATCGACCTCACGGTGAAGCATGCGAGGTTCGGAGGGTCTTCGAAGGGCCACACATCGTCAGAGCTGGACATGGTTTTCGTCTTGGAGTGTTGCTCATCGGCGCGATGAAGAGTCGACGCCGAATAGCGGCTCTTGGCCGACTGTAGTCATGGCAAGGGCTGGCGGAGAGTTGCGGTGATACGAAACTGAGAGCGCGCGACAAACGTCCGGTTGTGGCCGAATGTAGCCGAAGCATTGCCAGCGGCGTCGGCCCCTGAGCGGTCCTCGGGAACTCTCCAAAGCGGCCGCTCGGCGCGGAGTAGTTCACGAGTGTGCGCCTCCGATGCCAAGCTGGTCAGCGTTCACGGGCATCATCGAACGTCACTTCTATGGAATCTTCAATGGGCGCAAAACGGAATGTGTCACCCGAAGAATTCTGCCTAAGTCTCGAAAGACCGCTGCCTGCGAACCACGGCGGACGCACACCTCCGGAGTGCTTCCAATGGTCGTCGCGCGACGCGAGCACTTATTTCCAGAACTGCCACCGCGACTTTTTCCGTGCAGCCTGCGTGCTCGGTGCCGACGCGGCCGGTCCTAGGGTTGCAGCGACATTCGAGATGCGGCCGAGTTCGTCGAAGCTGATCTCGATGTGTCCTTCGCCCGCTCTCTCGGCGCGGATGCCCCCCGCCCCGTTGGATGCCGCATGCAACCCTTGCTGCCGCAGAAAACTTGTCACCATTCGGCGATGGTCCACGTCGAACTGCGAGATCACTTCCATCAGCACCGTGTTCACGCGGGGCAGCGACACCGGCGCCAGCACCTCGGCCGGCACATCGTCGAGTAGCACGAACAGTGCACCGCCGTCGTAAGGCGCGCGGTAATAGCAGCGGCCTCCCTCTAGGCCGCTGCAGGTCATAGCGATCATGTGATCGGTGATGTCGTCCAGTTGCAGCGAAGGTTGGGTGAACGCCCCTACGGTCTGCGCCTCACCGAGCTGCCGGATGCGCAAGGCGGCCTCAGTGAGTTGCGGCGGAAGATTGCTCTGCGTGTTGGCCCAGACCCACAGCCATGTGCGGGGTTCGAAGGCATGCGTGCCGAGCAGTTGCACGGGGTATTCCAGGTCATCGCCGAAGCGCAACAGGCCTTTCTGCGTGTCGATGCCCCAGGGCCTTTCACCGATTACATCGCCCAATGCAATTTGTCTGGCGAACGAGGAAGCCGCGTGGTCTGCAAAATGGTCTTGAAATGCGCTCATGTTGATTTATGGTCGATGTCGGTTGTTCTGTTGAAGGTCCGGACTTTCCGCGCATCCTCGACACGCGAGAGAAAGTCGTGTTCGCGCATCGCCACGATTGCGCGAATGACTGCTTCGGAGCGATTCAGAACATCTCGGCAAGCGTCTGCTTGTGGCCGACTGTAGCCGGTCTTACTGCCGTAATTAACGAGCTTGAAGCAGTCAATCGATGCGCTTCACAGCGGAAGATCAACGTGCCCGTGACGCCACGCTGTTCGCCGCTTCTCTGATCTGCGGAGAGGTCGCGGTGCTAGCGATCTCCTGCAGTGTCAGCAGCAATGAAACGTCACCGATCTCAGTGATGCCAGAGTTCAACATGCGCCCTACCATCACTATGCCGAGTTCGCTTGGCTGTCGCGCCAAGGAAGCAAGAAGCGCGGGCTCGTAGTTCGGGAGCTTCTCTAACCCGTGAACAATGCTCCACATCACTCCGTACCCGTCTTCCTCGGGATAGCGCTCAAAGACGCTCAGCATTTCGGGGATCGCTTGTTCTGGACCGCCTGCTTGCCAAAGTTCATCGAGCAGGTCGTCCAAACGACGCCAGTTGCCATCCTCAGTGGGAGCAAATTTGGCGATGTCGAGGGCTATGGAAGTGATTTTTCGAGGCACTGAGAATCCTAGTCGTATGACTGCTCTTGGCCGACTGGAGCCGGCGGCATGCTACCTTCCGGGCCGACACGGCTCATGGGAATCATAGATGGACGAATGGCTTGAAAGACAAGCGCCGCTCGACGCAGCAGTAGCGAATGCCCTCATTGCTGCGACCCCGGAATGGTGGAAGGCAGCGAGACTCGTCGCCGACCGGGAACAGGAAGGCTCGCATGAGCGGATGACCATCGTCATCACGTCGCCTGACGGTCAGCCCGAGCCTGTTAGCCCAACCGAGGAAATCTATGCAAGCCTCTACGCGCTCGCCGACCTTTTCCGTGAGCGCGGGTCCATCTGGCGCTCCGCGTCGTACGCCGTTAGCCAGGAGCAAGACGGCGACTGGAAGTACTCGGTGCAGTTCACCTACTAGAAACTGGACGTCGACGTCGACATCGAAGGTCCGGTTGTGGCCGACTGTAGCCGGTGGCTCTGCCTTCGCAAAGGGGCCCGAAGCAGCCAGTCCCACTTGCTGAAAGCAGAAGTTCGCGTTCGAGCAGTCTCAAAATTCGGTGTTCAAGTCTTGCCGAATTTCCACCACGGACTTTTGGGTTGTGGGGTAGTCGCTGGTTGCGCTTCGGGCATCGGGGCGGCGCCGAGTGACTGCGCACAAATCGAATTCCACACGACTGCATCCAGCGGCATCACTTTGGACCAGTCGATTTTTCCAGTGAACGCCGGGTGGGGAGCGAATCCATAGAACTGGCTCGGGCCACGCAATACGCCGCGCTCCTTGAGCAGCGCCACACCTTGGCTCAAAAGGTTCTGCTCTTGCCACTCTAGCGAGTTCATCATCCCGGTGAAGTGCTGGAAGCTTTCAGCAACCCTATGCACGCCACCCTCAAGGACATCGAGCTTCTCAACTTCGCCTGTCCTCAGTTCAAAGAACATGTCGCCAAAGACCGAGGCCCCGATTGGTCGAATCTGCCCAGTCACCATGCCGGGCCATTCCAACAGCAGGCGGTTGAAATCTAGCTTTTCTGCGTCGACGAAAAGATCGTTCCAGGTTAATGAGCTCATGTTGAGAGTCGCGTTCGAATGTCCGCCGCCGATTCTGGAACTTAACAGGAGAATCTTTCAAGTGCCCGAGTTCCCGAATGCAATGGCTCGCGCTTCTGCTGAAGACGTGGCTGCATATGCTCGGACCGGAGCCAAAGAGAAGTTGCTTGCGCCGAGCGAGCCACCGAGCGCGGGAGAGACGAATGGAGCGAATACCTCGCCGGCCCGGCGCTCAAATCCGGCCGCGGTCAGGCTCCCCAGCAACTCATCAAAGAACAGTGCACTAAAAAACTCAGAATCGCCAGCAACTTGCCTGCTGAATTCGTCTTCGTCGTCACTGATTCGGTATAGATGACCGGACCAGCTGTCCAAGAACCAAATGCGAGCGCCGTGGTCGGAGAAAAGCATATGCCCCAGAACGGTGACGTGCAGAAGGGTGAAGTCGCTCGGCACGTGCCACCGCCAAGGCTCATCAAGTGAGAATTTCTCGTACTCGTCTGGACGGAGCAAAACGCTATCGAGGGTTATGGACATCCTTAAGCCTGTTCTTTTTCGTTCGCCAATCTATGACGCGCACTTCAGCTGATGCGCCGCTGACCCCCGATCAAGGCGTCGTGCGCGTGCCGCGAGCGTCCGGTTTCTGGTGATCTCTGCGGCGGGGCCGACCGACCGGTCTTGGCCGTCAGTCGCCGTAGTCTGTGCTCGGCTCTTCGGTTCCGTCAGGCTTCCAGAATCGCCAGACTCCGACTTCCTGGCCCGCGCGGTAGCGGCCCTCGGCCGCAGGCTGCCCGTTCGGATGCAAGTCGCGCCAAAGCCCGTCCTCCTTGCCATCGACATACTGCCCTTCGGACGCCAGCGTGCCATGCTCGTGGTAAGCAACGAAGAGGCCGTGCCGAATCCATCGGGTCTTGTCGGGAGCCATCACCCTCGCATAGCGGAACTTGATGGCTCCTGACTCGTAGGGAATCTCGGCGATGTTGAGGTCAGCTTCGATGGTCATGCTAAGGCATTGACGGGAATTGGCGGGCGGTCGGGAAGGTCCGGTGTTGGCCGAAGACGGGCCTTGCTTTTATAGAGAGATCCGTTCCCAGCGTCTCTTGTATGCCCACTCGTGGCTTCCAAAGGCATAGGAAAGAAATGCCTCCACCGCTTCGTCGGGGCCAACAATGTCCACGCAGCGGTAGTGCGCCGCGGAAGTCACGAGTTGATGCTCCAGATGAAAGCCATGTCCGTCGGCGTAAACCTGCATGTAGGTGCCGCCGCGCAAATCCAAGACAGCGAACGGATCCGATTTGCCAGGCAACTCGGGTATCGCTCGACGTATGTCGTCTTCGTTGGCGGCGCCAGCGAGCCCAAGGAATGGGCATGAGAACGTCGCATTCGCATATTCAGCCCCTACGTCAAGCAGAATGTACGAATCCGGTGCAACCGGCTCGCTGCTAAGCAAGACGATCAGAAAGCAGTCGTCAGCGAAGGCAGGTACATGAGCAAGAACATGGCCATTCACCTTGCTGCGCCACGCGGTGACCGCTGCAGGCTCGATCTCCGCCCAGTCCCCCAGCGCAAGCGAACCCCAAACGTCACGAGCCAGGCCTAGTGCAGCGGCCTTCTCGGGGTTCGAAATTTCAGCGCTCACTAGGCCGCCGTTTAGGAGGTCGAGATACTCTGCAATCTGCAAAAGCTTGGGAGACCGTTTTTGAGGCTTTTTAGAAAAGAACATCAGATGAGATCCGATAAGAAAGAACTTCCGCTCTCGAATTTTTTGGATGGCTAGACCGAGGCTGCTTTAACGGCACTGTTGTGATCTTTAGTCGGGCCACCGGATGACGGCTTCTGGCCGCATTCTGCCGGAGCCTCGTCGAGGCCGAATGGGATCCTTTTGAGACGCTGCGACCAGCGGAAAGCAGCCGCTCGAAGGGCCGACTCGACGCCGGCAATCAGCGCGGGAGCTGAGTGCGAAGCACCTTCCACTCTTCCCAGGCCGATTCGGGGTGAATATCTTTGTACCCCCGCTTCTCCGCAACCGCCTTCGCGGCCCTATTGTTCGCCACCATCACGGATGCATGGTCTCTTATCTTCTCAACTTCAGCTTGCGTCAGTGGGGCGGCTTTGAGCTGTTCGGCACGAGCCAGTAGTGCTGCAAGCGCGGGGACATATTGAAGGACGAGGTGCTTCGGGTTGGGACGCTTGGCAAGCTCCGCATATTCACCAACATCCAACTCAGCGAGTGACTCTGTCGCCGCCATAACTTGTCCTGCAATCAAGAAAGTGAAAAGAGAGAGGTAGACAATCTTCTTCGAGAAAGTCTGTCCAGACCTGTTGAGCGTCATCAGCATACATTGGCCTGTCGAGTTGATGGTCGCGCAACTATAGCGGCGGATTCGCACACGGTTACAGGGAGCAGGCGCCTACGAAGGTCGGCTTCTGGCCGACTGTAGCCGGTTGGGCGGGAGCTTCGGCACCGCTCCAAGGCCGCCGAGCCCGGCGCATCGTGGTCACTCGGTGGCCACCGACGAGAGTGCTGCGCAGAAGTCGTCGAACGAATCCGCTACACGCTCGTACGACGGCTCGTCCTCTTCGGACCGCTCGTTGCTCCAGAGGACGACCTGCGACTCGCCCGAACCGCAGTCGAAGCAAAGGGCATCGTTGTTTGCCAGCACGGCAAACGGCAGAAGCGACCCGAGACGATTCTCGAGAGCGGACCAGAAGACATTGGCGTTTAAGAACCCGAGCTGATGGTCCTTAAGGTCATGACCGGCCGTGTAGTGGAGGAACCGTTCTATCGGTGGAGCAAGTTGACCAACGCGCGTGCGAAAGTATCTCGTTGAGGGCCTGCCACCGTTGAACTCCTCGAGGACCTGCAGGTAAGCTGGGTCGAACTCGAAGGAAGGAAAATCGGCGCGGACCATTTCCCTCATGTCATCGAGCTCGCGCTTCGAGGCGGGGCCGACCAGGGATGCGTCGAAGAACTGAAGTGGCATCGGTACCTTTGGCGAGAGGTGCGAACGACTGCTAACCGGCAAATTGTGGCGCATCGCCGAACGACCGGTCCTGGCCGACTGTAGCCGGTCGCGCCGCCGTCGTGAACGGGCCTTTTGCCGACATTGCGCTTGTCCGGAAGCAGCCGTTGAAGCTGCATCGAGTACGCCACAGCTCAGGGTTTTTCTTTCCTGGGCGGAGACAATGGCATGGCAACTCATCTGCCGTTCAATGTTGGTCATCTTCGCTCTCTTGCTCATCTGTCTCTGGCTCCAGCTGCTCGCATTTGCTTGGACGGGGACAAGAATGAACGTTCCCGTGCAGGCTATGACACTAGGTATCGGCCCGGGAGTATTTCGTCTGGGCCGGCTTCATTTCAAGCTACTACCTATCGGTGGCAATGTGCAGTTCGACGCAGACCCAGGCGGCTTGCATCCAACACCGTTCAATAGCTTGTCTCGCAAGAAGCTGGTTCTTTTGAATTTGTCAGGAGTTTTCTCGCTGCTCCTGCTCAGCGTCACCCTCTTGCAGTTTGAAGGCTTGGTCGCCTTCTATAGGGGCATCTGGCAACTCGTGGCGGGCGCTTTGTGGCATGAAACTGGCTACGAATTGGTTCGTCAAGGCCGTGAGGCGATTGCAGACGAGCCCTGGTGGAGACTGCTGGGTCTAACTGCAGCACAGGTCGCTGCGTGGGTCACCCTACCATTTCCACTATCGAGTGGCGCACGCGCTTTGGCTGCGGCTTTCCGGGGCACTTGGGCTGCAGCGGCATGGGAGTCGACCGCAAACAGCTTCATGCTGCTGCTCTATTTTGCTTTTCTGGCCTCTTGGCTGGTCGTCCTGTTCAACGCATTTTTCTGATTGCGGCCTTACCGACCGGTTCTGGCCGCGTCCCGCTGTACGTTTCCGGGCCTCAGGGCTCACCCCGATATTTCGGGTTCGCCTGAAACTCACCCGTGATGTTGCCACGTTCATCGACCTTGAATGCCCCCTTGATGAACTCCGGAGGGATGTGGTCGGTCGGGCCGAAGCTTCCCGCGATTTGGTAGACCCAGCCTCCGGGGTTGGCCTTGGCTTCCGCGACCATTTCCGGCGTTGGAGCGACCGCTATCGGCGAGACCGCCGCGACTTTCTTGAATGGCCACATATACGGTGTACGAATCAGTTGGAGGGGCTGAGCGAACGGCCGATTCTGGCCGGAAGGCGCTGATGCTAGCCGCCGCGAACACCGATGGCGCTCCGCAGCCTGCCAAGGTCCGGCGCATCGGACTCGACGAAGAAGAGGTCCTCGGTGACACCCGTGACATTGTCGGCAATGCCGATGATGAACTCGCGGGCGAATGTCGAGTGCAGCTTCGCCAAGTACCCGGCAACGCGCTCAACGTCTCCGAACCATCCTTCAGGCTCGTCGCCTGGGTCTGGCAGTGCCAAGATGATGCCAAGGTCCCAGTCGGGCAAGTCGTCAGGGTGGCTGCCAGACACATCTGTCTTCTGATTCACCACAGTCGGCCTTGAAGTGACCCAGCCTGGCGCAACGGCAAGCTCGACAAGCCTTTCCTCGATGGGCGCGGCGACGTCTTCTAGGTCAGAGCCGTCTACGTACGCATACAGGGTGTGTCGTTGCATGGTCTTACTGGAAGGTGGGCCGGAAGGTCCGGTTGTGGCCGAATGTAGCCGGTCGTGTCGCCGTCGTGAACGGGTCCCAAGCAGCCAGTCGAAATAGCCTGAAGCGGACGCTCGGCCCTGCCGGCTGTTGCTCGGCTCGCGAACCCTAGTCAGAAACGTCCTATGCCCTTGGCCCATTCGGCAACTTGCCGCTCGCAGCGATTTGTTCCGCTACGTAATCGAGGCGCACGAAACCTTCGCGCTCCTGAAAGGAAACGGTTTCTGCATGCATCAGCTCACCATAGGTCTGCATGAGAGTGCAGGCTTCGACGAATCGCGATGCACTCAAGTAGGCTTGAATGGCAGTTCGGTAGATGGCGTAGTCCCCATTTAACTTCGTGCCTCCGTAAGACAGGTTGAGGTCAGCGCGGGCTTGCCAGATGGGGTCATCCGCTAACCGCGGCGCATCGTCTTGCCCTTGCAACCATTTGAGTTGTTTCATCGCACGCTGGCCAAATGACGGCGGGGCAATGATCGCCTTGACCGCAACGGCATGTGCTTCTTCTATTCGACCCTGCCGAACGTACTGTGCCCACAGGAGGCAGAGCGCATCCGTGTACTCTGGGAGCACATCAAGTGCCTGCTCCAAAAGCGCTACGGCGTCATCTACAGCTTGCGACTGAACCCTCTGCTTTGCCTCAAAGAAAAGCGCGCGTGGAGAACGCGCATCCTTTTCAAGCGAGAGCGGTTCGGGGTATTCGTCCTCTGCGTCTTTGAATGCATCTAAAAAGGAGGACAGCGACGAATACGTCGGCTGAATCTGCCACGAATCGTGCCATGTCTCGACCACAATCGGCTCTCGTGCTTCCAACCCGATGGGCCAGTAGAGGCCGAAAGAATCGCCATTTCCGAGTGCTCCCTCTGTGAAGGGGAGGAATCCCAGTGGAGGATATGGCGTCTTGTAGCGCCATGCGCAGTCAACGCTTACCTCTGAAACTTGCGGGGGAAGAAACATGAAATTGAGGGACGATGGTTGCTGAAAATTGGCCGCATCGGGCTCCACTGTGGCGTGGCTTCGACCGTCTGGTTCTGGCCGACTGTAGCCGCACGAGTTGATGGCGAAAAAAGGGGAGCCCCCGACATTCGCGAGCTCATAAAACCGTCGATCATCGGGGCGACTATTGGCTTGCCTTCAGTTCACTTGCTATGACTTCAACGGCGCTCGACATTGCGCGTTTCACGCGCTCGCTCACGAAAGTCCCCCTGCTAGTCGAGTCCGACCCTTGAGGGTCCAGTTGTAAGACTGTGCCCTTCACGCGCCTTGAATCGACCGCAACGTCGTAGTTGACGATGACTGCCGGCAGATTGCTCGGATTCCGGTCGACAGCCAGCTTGGGCGAGTTGGCTCGACAAGCGCCGCTCGCAATGGCGCCTACTATCGCGGTTCCTAGCGCCGTGCCTACAACCCCTGCCCCCGATGCGGGCGGTGCAAGGCCATAAGCGGCCCCAGTCGAATCGGCACCGCCACGACTGCTGGGTCGAAGAACCGATTGCCAATTGTTGAACACCTCGAACGTGTCGATCTGAACGGTCTTTCCGGCAAACTCGCGACCCAAGCGAGAGTCGAGGGCGCGCAACAAGTATGAAAGGCGCCCCGGCTCCGTTTGCTCGTCACCCAGGCGATAGACGCCATACCAGCAATCCGTGATGTTCCCCGACATCACTTCTGCTCGCTTCTGGTCTTCGCTTCTTTTGTCGATGAGTTTGATTGACGGATTCTGAGTTCCGCTTTCGACGTCGAGAACGTACTTGCTTGAGGTCGCGCACCCACTCAGAAGCGCAGTACCGACTGCTAGAAATAGCAGGAGGGTTGATGGGGTCATTTCGCTATTTCTGTCCCATTCGCTTGAGACATGGACTTAGTTGTACGAATTGGCAGGTCTAGATGAACGTCGGCTCCTGGCCGGATTCTGCCTTCCCAACTCGAAACGCGATATGCCCGTTTCCATCGTTGAGCGCTAGATTTCGTCAGCCGAACTGGCGTGCCTCGCCTTAAAGACTAGTGGCTATCTCGCGGAAGATTTCATCTCGGAGGGGCGAAGCGGCCTATCGCACACCGCCATCAACAACGGCACGCAGCGACTGAGTCGTTGCATCGGCCGCCTCGATCCGCCGCAACAACTCCTCATTCACCAACCGCACCAACGCCCCCAACTCCGTCCGTGTCGGAAAGACTTCTTCCGTATCCCCCACACGCTGTGGAACGATGAGCTTCTCAATACACGCGTAGGCCCGTTGCACCACATGAAGACTGTCGACGTCATCACACGCCTGCAGCGCGAGCGATTCGGCACTGGCGGTTTCTTCAGAAGATGCAGGAAGCGAAGACGCGTGCGCGGACGCGCGGGGAGATGCAGATGCAGCCATGAATGGCCTCCAAGGGGTTTCGGTTTGCTGAAACCGACGCACCCAACGCCAATTGAGGGCGGCAGCTCGACGGGTTGGCGTACCGGGAAACCACTTGCGTGAAACCGGCCGGGCTCGCGCCCGCCCATCGAGCCGCCTAAACAGGTAGCACGAACGACAAAGCCGCAGACCCTGCGGGGTGGCTGCGGCTTTTACGTCGCAGTGATTTCATCGGGACGCCAATCCCGATCACGCCATGTTGATGACGTGACCGGCGCAGTATAGCCACGGCCAGTACTGCTCCTGCGAGAGTGGATTCGCAGGCCTGCCGACCTATCATCCGGCCCTGTCGAGCCTCAACCCGCAGCGCACCGCATCGTCATCTTTCATCCGCAAAGCAGACATGAACAACGAGAAATGGGAAACGACCATCCTGAGCGACACGGCGCACGAGCACCTCGTCGCGGAGCTGAGTTTCGATGGCCAGTTCTTGTTGCTGCTCGACCGCGAGGAAGGCCGGGACCAGCTCTGCGTTGCGTTCCCCGCGAAGGACGGAAGCCTGGGCTCGCGCATTCCACTGCCCGACTTCGTCGCGCAGCTGAACGCTGCGGCAGCCGATCTGCGCCGTTAGCGCACTGAGGCGCCGCACCACCTCACGGCGTCGTCGCATTCTTCCCCGGGGTCTTGCGTTCGCCGTCGCGCGTCACCGGCACCCGCCACCGCAGCGCACCACTCGCCAGCACGACGCCGGGCACCACGAACGACAGCGCCAGCAGCGCGGGGCGCGTGACGGGTTCGTTCATCCACCATGCCGCGCCGAGCGTGGTCAGCACGGGCACGAGCGCGGACGACAGCGCGGCGCGTGCGGCGCCCAGCTGCGTGATCGCGACGCCGTAGACCACCAGCCCCAGCAAGCCGGCGACCACGCCTTGGCCTGCGGCCTGCATCGCGATGTCGGTCCATGGCGCGGCGAACAGTCGTGGCGGGCCGGCGAGCCAGAGCAGCGGCAACAGCAGCAGGGTCGATGCCCCGTTGACGAAGGCGGCGCCCTGCCATGCGCTCATGCCGCAGCGGCCGAAGGCCAGGGAGTAGACGGTCCACAGCAAGGCCGCCAGCAGAAAGAGCAGGTCGCCGCGCCAGTGCTGCTGCCGCAAGCCCTCGCCGAAGCTGCCCGCCGCGAACACCGCCATGCCGACGGCGATGCCGGCCAGCCCGAGCAGCCGCAGGCCCTGCACGCGCTCGCCCCGGTAGACCCACGCGCCCAGCGCGGTGAAGAGCGGCAGGCTGCCGGCCATGAAGATGCCCATGTGGCTGGCGGGCGCCCATTGCGCGCCGGCCAGCACCAGCAAGCCGAAGGGCAGGCCGCTGCCGACGACGAGCAGCACGAGCGCACCGCGCGATGCGCCCGGCGGCACGAGCCTGCCGCGCAGCCACAGCGGGCTGAGCAGCAGCGCGGGAATGCCGTAGCGCAGCAGCGCGAGGTCCATCGGCCCGAGCGCGGTGGCGGTCACGCCGTGGCGCGACAGCAGCTGCCAGGCGCTGCCGATGAGGGCGGCGGCCAGCGCGGCGAGTGCGCCGATCCAGAGGGTGCGAGGCGATGTCGTCATCGGGCCAGTCTGTGGCCCGGGCGGCGCGAAAGCTATCAGATTCGTGCGCCTGCGCCGGCCGGCCCGAGCGCGCGGCGGGCGTCCCCGAGCGTGACGCCGACGGCGCGCCGGAACACGGCGCCCAGGTGGCTCTGGCTGCAGTAGCCGAGGTCGTGCGCGAGGCCGGCGAGGTCGCGCTCGCCGTCGGCCAGCCGCTCCATCGCCGACGCCAGCCGCAGGTGCTGGCGGTACTGGTGCAGGCTCAGGCCGGTCTGCTGGCGGAAGCGGCGCGCCAGGTGAAAGGGCGAGCGCGACACGGCCTCGGCCAGCTCGTCCAGCGAGAGATGCCGTGCGCCCGCACCGCTGCCTTCGGACAGCAGCAGTTGCCGTGCACGCGCGACGGCGCCGTGCCAGGGCGCCTGATGCGGCGCGCTGCCCAGCTCGGCGACGAGCGCGGCGACCAGGGCCGCGGCCTGTGCGCTGTCGGTGTCCGGCAGCTGGCGCCGCGCCGCGTGCATGCGGTACAGCGCCTGCGGGGTCAGCAGGCAGACGCTCACACCCGCAGCGCTTGCACCGTGGGCCGGGCTCACCGATGCGTGGCCGCTGACCACGAGGCTGTGCCGCACGGTCGCGGTCTCGGGCCGCAGCCGGTAGGCGGTGGCATCGCCGAAGCGGATGGCGGTGAGCGCGTCGGTCAGCCAGGTGTGGTCGCCCGAGCGCACGTCGAGCCGCGTGCGACCGATGGGGAAGACCACGCGCGGCGAGGCCACGGTGTACAGGTCGCTCCAGGCTGGCCCCTGCGGCGCGTGCAGGCGCACATGCGCCACCTCGAACCCGCGCCCGGCATAGAGAAGGGTGCGGTCTTGCGGCATGCGAAGCGTGAACGTACGAGTGAGTGGCTCAGCCCAGCGCAGTCCAGCTGCAGCGCAGCTCGTACTGCGCGCCGCGGTAACTGAGCGTGCCCGTCGCGCCGGCCACGCGCAGCGCCACGGCCACCTGCGGCCGTTCGAGGCCGGTGCCGCGCACGCGCATGAGCTGCTGGCGGTGGTCGACGAAGCGCTGCTGCAGGGTGAAGCGCTCGCTGCCTTCGGTGCCCGGGCCGGTGCGCGCGACGATGAGTTCGGTCAGCTGGCCGGTCGAGAGGCTGAACTGGATCTCGACCGCGTAGGGCCGGCCGTCGCATTGCAGGCTGCCGTTCGCAAAGGCGGGCGACAGGCCAAGAAGCAGGAAGCAGGGCAGGGCGAGAGCGAGGAGGCGGTGCATGTCGCTGTGGGCGCAGGTGGTGGCCCGCCACCATACCCGAAGCGGGTGAAACCCACCCGCACACACCCAGACACACCCGCCGGTGCGTCACCCCACCTTGCGCGCGCGTCCTTCCCAGTGCGGCTCGCGCAGCTTGTACTTGAGCATCTTCCCCGCCGGCGACAGCGGAATCTCGGCGCGAAACTCCACGCTGCGCGGGCACTTGTAGCCGGCGATCAGCGTCTTGCAGTGCGCCACCAGCGCCTCGGCGCTCAGGGCTTCGCCGGCGCGCAGCACGACCACGGCATGCACGCGCCCGCCCCACTGGTCGTCGGGCACGCCGACCACGGCGCACATCGAAACCTGCGGCAGCTGCGTGATGGCGTTCTCGACCTCGGCCGAGTAGATGTTCTCGCCGCCGCTCACGATCATGTCCTTGAGCCGGTCGACCACGTAGACGAAACCGTCGGCGTCCATCACGCCGCCGTCGCCGGTGTGCATCCAGCCGTCACGGCGGCTTCTGGGGCTTCTTCGCGTCAGCGGGCACGCCGCAACCGGCCATCGACAAGCTGGCCGGCGCGGTGCGAAAGGCCGTGGCGCAGCCTGATCTGCAGGAACGCATGATCGGGCTGGGGCTGGAGCCTTCGGGTGAAGGGCCGGGTGAGTTGATGGCGGCGCTGCGGCGCGAGAACCTGCTGTGGTCGCGGCTGATCAAGGACATGAAGCTGAAGCCCGAATAAAGCCTGTTCGCAAGCGCCTGCGCATATGTCGTGGGGCTGGGCGCACAGGTGTGTTCGGTGGCCCTGTAAATGCGCGATACACGCGGCGCGAAATTTACACATCGCTGGCGCTTTGCCGCCCCCTGCGCAGAATCGTTTGGACCGAAAAGAAACGATCAAGAAGGGGAGGGGTTGTGGCTACACAAGCAGCGCCGAAGAGCGGGTTCGATAAATGGAAAGAGGGCGTGGATCGCGCGCCCGGCGACGCGCGATGGAACATCTGGGACCGCGAGATTCAATCGGCGGTCAGTGATTTCAACCAGCATCTGGCGACCACGCCCGGCTACCGTCCGTTGGACTGGCGGACGATCAAGGCGATCATCTGGGTTGAGTCGGGGGCGGGCAATCCGGAGTGGCACATCAAGCCGATGCAGATCGGTGTTGTTGGAGACCCGGGCATGGACTCCTTGCTCTACGGCAACGAGGGCGGAAACCTCATCTTGCCCCCGATCTGGCGAGAGCGGCTGACGACCGTTTCGGTTCGTACGGTTCCGGCGCACAACATCCGGGCTGGCGTCGGCTACCTGTTGATGCGGATGGCGGAGTACGAATACCGCAGCATGCCGACGGCCGATACGACGCTCTACGAGGTCACTGTCAAACCGGGCGACAGCCTCGACAAGATCGCGAGAGTCAACGGCTCCACGACCGAGGTGGTGGCCAGGCTCAATCCAGCTGCAGCCATACTTCAGACCGGCCAGGTTCTGCGGGTCCAAAGAGCCTCGACGCAACGCGTCATTTCAGGCTGGCGACCCCTGTCAACGGCGTTGATCTTCAAGCGCTACAACGGAGGACGGGAGGCGACCTACGTGAGAAAACTCGAAATCGTTCTGGAGATGCAGCGCAATGAAAAATAGTCAAGCGCGTTGTTTGGTATGTGTCGTCGCGGTCGCGCTTTCAACGGTCACGAGCGCCGCATCGAGTCGAGGCCTCATGAACGAAGGCGAGATTCGTCTCGAATGCGGGAACGAATTTTTCTCCATGGCTGCGGTCAGAACCTGCCTGGACAAGAAGCAGGCCCAAAGCGAAGTCGTCCTGAAACGCGCTGAAGCGCAGGCACGCAAGGCCATCGCCCGTTGGGATGAGGACGACAAATACATCGACCTCGCCAAGACCCGGCTTGCGGTGTCAAGCCGAGCCTTTGCGAAGTACCGGACCGAGCACTGCGCGTTCGCGGCGTCCATGGGCGGCGGTGCCATCGGCAACGCGCTCGAGATGGGCCGCGCCGCGTGCGGCGCGGAACTCAATCAGCGTCGTGCAGAGCAGCTGCGCCTTCTGGTGTCCGAGCTGCCGCCCAAGCAGACCACCAAGTAGACCGCTCACGCCCAGGCCTTCGATGCGCGCGGCCTGCTCGGCGCTTTGCACGACATGCGCCGCCTCGGATTCGTTCACACCTTCTCAGATGCCGATGAACTCGGCCACGTCGTCCAGCGGCGCGCGCTCGGTCTCGAGGGCGTCAATGGGTTTGTCGCGGTCGGCGTAGCCGATGGCCATGCCGGTGAACAGCATGCGTTCGGGCGGCAGGTCGATGAAGCGGCCGATGGTCTGCGGGTAGATGGCCCAGCACTCCTGCGGGCAGCTGTCCAGGCCCTCGGCGCGCAGCAGCAGCATCACGGTCTGCAACATCATTCCGAGGTCGGACCACTGCGGCGGGCCCATGCGGCGGTCGACCGTGCAGAAGAGCGCGAGCGGTGCGCCGAAGAACTGGAAGTTGCGCGCAAACCATTTCAGGCGCGCGGCCTTGTCTTCGCGCGGAATGCCCAGGCGCGCGTACATCGCCTCGCCGACGGCGAAGCGGCGGTCGCGGTACGGGGCCACCAGCTCGCGCGGGTAGATGTCGTATTCGCTGCCTTCGCCGCCGGGCGTTTCCTGCACGCGGGTGCGCATGATCGCCTTGAGGTCGTTCAGCCGTTCACCGCCCACCACATGCAGGTGCCACGGCTGCAGGTTGCCGCCCGAGGGCGCACGCAGCGCGGCCTGCAGCACGCGGCGGATGGCGTCGGGCGGCACGGGGCGGTCAAGAAATTCGCGCACCGAGCGGCGGCTCGCGACGGCGTCGTAGACGGTCATGCTCATGATGAAGTGTGGCTCCGGGGAAGAGAGATCGGCAGGGTCAGCGTGCGACAGGTCGGCACAGGCACAGCCCGAGAAGCGCACCGGCGGGCGCACCTCAAGATACCCGCCTTCGGTCGGATGCGTGGGGTCTCCGTGTCGAGGCCCATGCTAGGGGCAACCCTCGGGCGCTCTCAATCGTCCGTTCCGACGATGTGACGCGCAGGGGGCGCTGCCTACCATCCAGCCCGAACGCCGCACGAGGTCCGATGACGTCCGATGAAGTCTGGTGAGAGGCCCGCGGCCGGCAGCTTCTTTTTCACAAGAACGACGGAGACAACACCATGACACGTTCCCTCTTTTCCGCCCGCCACAGCGCGCGCCGCCGTCTGCTGGGCGCGGGCCTCGCGGCCACGCTCGGTCTGGTCACGGCTTTCACGGCGCAAGCGCAGAAGCGCTACGACCCGGGCGCGAGCGACACCGAAATCAAGATCGGCCACATCGTTCCGTACTCGGGCCCGGTGTCGGCCTACGGCACCATCGGCAAGGCGGCGGCGGGCTACTTCGCCAAGCTCAATGCCGAAGGCGGAATCAACGGCCGCAAGGTCACGTTCATCTCGCTGGACGACGCCTACAACCCCTCGAAGACGGTGGAGCAGGCGCGCAAGCTGGTCGAGCAGGACGAGGTGCTGGTGCTCTTCGGTCCGCTGGGCACGGCGCACAACCTGGCGATCCAGCGCTACATGAACGCGAAGAAGGTGCCGCAGCTGTTCGTGGCCACGGGCGCCACGCGCTTCGGCGACCCGAAGGCCTTTCCCTGGACGATGGGCTGGCAGCCCACGTACCAGACCGAAGGCAAGATCTACGCGCAGCACATCCTCTCGACCAAGCCCAACGCGAAGGTCGCCGTGCTCATGCAGAACGACGACTTCGGCAAAGACTTTCTGAAGGGCTTTCTCGAAGCGCTGGGCGACAAGGCCAAGACGATGGTCGTGGCGCAGTCGACCTACGAGGTGACCGACCCGACCATCGACAGCCAGATGGTCAACCTGAAGGCCTCGGGCGCCGACACCTTCTTCAGCATCACCACGCCCAAGTTCGCGGCGCAGGCGATCCGCAAGGCGGCCGACATCGGCTGGAAGCCCACGCAGTATCTGTCGAGCGTGTCGGTGTCGGTGTCGGCGGTGATCAAGCCGGCCGGCCCCGAGAACGCGGTGGGCGTGATCTCGGCCACCTACCTGCGCGACCCGGCCGACGACATGTGGAAGGGCGCGAAGGAGTACGAGGACTACAAGACCTGGTTCAGCAAGTACTACCCCTCGGGCGACCTGAGCGATTCGCTCAACGTGCTGGGCTACTCGTCGGCGCAGACGCTGGAGCAGGTGCTGCGCAAGGCGGGTGACGACCTCACGCGCGCCAACATCATGAAGGTGGCGGCCAACCTGCAGTACAGCCCGCCGATGCTCTACCCGGGCATCGACGTGAAGACCTCGCCGACGGACTTCTATCCGATCGAGCGCATGCAGCTGGTGCGTTTCAACGGCACGCGCTACGAGCCGTTCGGCAAGGTGCTGGGCGACTGATCGATTGATTGATCGCCTCGTTCCTGATGTCCCCCTTTTCGTTTTTCCACTGAAGCTTCCATGACCTCCATCGTTCGACTGGCCGCCGCCCTGGGCGGCGCGGCCCTCCTGTTCGCCGCTGGCGCGGCCTTCGCGCAGAAGAAGTACGACACCGGCGCATCCGACACCGAGATCGAGCTCGGCATGGCCATGCCCTACAGCGGCCCCGTGTCGTCGTACGGCATCGTCGGCAAGGTCAACGAGGCGTACTTCAGGATGGTGAACGACAAGGGCGGCATCAACGGCCGCAAGGTCACGCTCATCAGCTACGACGACCAGTACACGCCGCCGCGCACCACCGAGGTGGTGCGCAAGCTGGTCGAGCAGGCCACCACGCTGAAGAACATGCGCACCGGCATGCTGTTGCCGGGCATTGCGCTGAACACGTCGGCCACCGACTACTTTCCGTTCCACACGCTGCAGCTGGTGCAGTTCAACGGCAAGGAGTTCGAGCCCATGGGTGATTCGATTGCCGTGAAGTAGCCCTCAAAGAAGCACGCTCACAAGAAACCAACAGGAGACACACACCATGTTCGGACTGATGCAGGACCGCCCGCTGCTGATCTCGTCGCTGATCGACCACGCGGCCACCTTCCACCCCCACGCCGAGGTCGTCGGCCGCACCGTCGAAGGCCCGGTGCACCGCACCAACTACCGCGAGGTGCAGCTGCGTTCCAAGCAGGTGGCCAACGCGATGAAGGTGCTGGGCGTGGCGCCCGGCGACCGCGTCGGCACGCTGGCGTGGAACACCCACCGGCACCTGGCGCTGTACTACGGCGTGTCGGGCTCGGGTGCGGTGCTGCACACGGTGAACCCGCGGCTCTTTCCGGAGCAGATCGACTACATCGTCAACCACGCCGAAGACAAGGTGCTGTTCTTCGACACCAGCTTCGCGCCGCTGGTCGAGAAGCTCGCACCGAAGCTCACGAGCGTGCGCGCCTTCGTCGCCATGACCGACCGCGCGCACATGCCGGCCATCGACGTGCCCAACCTGCTGTGCTACGACGAACTCATCGGCGCGCAGAGCGAGGACTACACCTGGCCCGCGTTCGACGAGCGCACCGCCTCGTCGCTTTGCTACACCTCGGGCACCACGGGCAACCCCAAGGGCGTGCTGTACAGCCATCGCTCCACCGTGCTGCATTCGCTGATGGAATGCGCGCCCGACACCTTCGGCGTGTGCTCGCAGATGACGCTGATGCTGGCCGTGCCCATGTTCCACGCCAACGCCTGGGGCATGCCGTACTCGGCGGCGATGGTGGGCGCCAAGCTCGTCATGCCCGGCCCGCACATGGACGGCCAGAGCCTGTACGAACTCATGCGCGACGAGAAGGTGAGCTTCTCGCAGGCGGTGCCCACCGTGTGGCTCATGTTGTTCCAGTACTTCGATGCCCACCCCGAAATCGACACCCGCGCCATCGGCCTGAAGCGCATCGGCGTCGGCGGCGCCGCCACGCCGCGCGCCATGATCGAACGCTTCGAGCGCGACTTCAACGCCGACTTCGTGCAAGGCTGGGGCATGACCGAGACCAGCCCCATCGGCGTGATCGGCAACCTGCTGCCCAAGCACCTCGCGCTCCCGAAAGATGAGCAGACGACGGTCAAGATGCGCCAGGGCCGCGGCGTGTGGGGCGTGGAGCTCAAGATCGTCGACGAGAACGGCCAGCGCCTGCCGCACGACGGCGTGGCCTTCGGCCACCTGCATGTGCGCGGTCCGTGGATTGCGAGCGGTTACTTCCGCAGCGAAGGCGGCGACGTGCTCGATGCCGAAGGCTTCTTTCCGACCGGCGACGTGGCCAACATCGACGCCGACGGTTATGTGCAGCTGGTCGACCGCGCCAAGGACGTCATCAAGTCGGGCGGCGAGTGGATCTCGTCGATCGACCTGGAGAACGCCGCCAGCGCGCACCCGGCCGTGGCCGAGGCCGCGGTGATCGGCATCGCGCATCCGAAGTGGCAGGAGCGGCCGCTGCTCATCGTGGTGAAGCGCGCGGGCGCACAGGTCACGGGCGAGGAACTGCTCACTTTTCTTTCGCAGCGCGTGGCCAAGTGGTGGCTGCCCGACGACGTGGCTTTCGTCGACAGCCTGCCGCATACAGCCACCGGCAAGCTGCTGAAGACCAAGCTGCGCGAGCAGTTCAAGGGCTACGTCGCAGCCAAGTCAACTTGATGACAGTTGTTAGGTTTTTCTGTGCATAACTCTGTGGGTTGCCTGAGGAGGCGGACCCGCAGAACGAGCATTGACGGGGCTTCGCACCACGTTGCTCACTGATTGAGCAGGCCCGGATTTTCCCCGGCACTTTTTACCCACCGCGTTCCTTTTTTCCAAGGCCCCTGCGAGTCGTCGACTTGCAGGGGCTTTGGCGCTTTGTGCCGACTCCGCTGGTCTTTGTTCACAGTTTCGCCCTGAGCCTATGCCTGCGGGGCTTGCTTTCGGACTCGTCCGATGGATGGATCGGGACCGTCTTCCTAAAGTCATCGGTCAACACACCGTTTGATCGAGTCGCGTGCATTTCGCGTGCTTGTCCGGTCCCATTTTTTATCCAGCGAGCACAGGAAATCCCATGGCAACGAAGAAGAAGACGAAGGTCGTCGTCAGCAGCAACGGCAAGAACATCGATCACACGGTGGACGCCGCAGCGACCGGCAAGGCGCCGCTCAAGATCAAGGTCGGCAAGGGCGCCAAGTACCTGCTCAAGGGCGAAGACGGTTTTGCCCCCGAGAACGTGACCCTCACCCGTGTGGGTGCGGACCTGCATGTCACGCTCGAAGGCGAGGCGAGCCCGAGCCTGGTGCTCGAGGGCTACTACGCGCAATCCGAACCCGTGGGTCTGTACGGCGTGGCCGAAGACGGCCAGCTGTATGCGTACACCGCCACCGACGGCGCGAGCGAGATCTTCTCGCTGACCGAAGGCCGGTCGACGCCCGTGGCGCTGGGCGGCGATTCGTTCGGCTCCGGCGTCTCGTACCTGGCGGGTGCCGAAGCCGGCACCGGCAACGACTTCATGGGCGGCATGTTGCCGCTTCTGCTGACCGGCGGCCTGGTCGCGCTGGGCATCGGCGCGATCGCCGCGGCCAGCGGCAGCGACGGCGAGACTGCGCCGCCCAGCCTGCCCCCCGTGGCGCCGCCCGTCGTTCAACCGCCCGGCAAGCCCGGCTTCGACGGCATCGGCGGTGCGCATGACGACGTGGGCCTCGTGCAAGGTCCGATCGAGCGCGGCGGCGAGACCGACGACACCCGCCCCGACTTCCATGGCACCGGGACGCCCGGCAACACCGTCACCGTGTACGACAACGGAACGGAACTTGGCAAGGTCGTCGTGGACGGCAGCGGCGCATGGAAATTCACGCCCACCAAGGACCTGGAGGACGGCCAGCATTCCATCACCATCACCGAGAGCGATGCGGGCGGGCGCGAAAGCGTGCCTTCGGACCCGTTCGAGTTCGGCGTCGACATCACCCCGCCGGTCCAGCCCGGCTGGAACGGCGAAGGCCCGGGCCAGGTCAAGGACGACGTGGGCCTGATCCAGGGCAACGTGCTCCCGGGCGGTGCCACCGACGACCCGCGCCCTGAATTCAAGGGTGAAGGCACCCCGGGCAGCACCATCATCGTGCAGGACAAGGGCGAGGAAATCGGCCAAGTCCAGGTGGGCAAGGACGGCCAGTGGACCTTCACGCCGAAGGACCCGCTGAGCGAGGGTGACCACGCCATCACCATCGTCGAGCGCGACCCGGTCGGCAACGAGAGCAAGCCCTCCAAGCCGTTCGAGTTCGACGTCGACACGACCCCGCCCGACCAGCCCCAGCTGGGCGGCGCCATCGACAACATGGGCGATATCAAGGGCCCCATCGCGCCCGGCGGCGTCACCGACGACCGCCAGCCTGAATTCCACGGCCAGGGCACGCCCGGCGACACCATCGTCATCAAGGACAACGGCAAGGAAATCGGCATCGCCGACGTGGGCGAGGACGGCAATTGGACCTTCGTTCCGTCCATCGACCTGGGTGAGGGTGACCACTCGATCACCATCGTCGCGCGCGACCCGGCCGGCAACGAAAGCAAGCCTTCCGACCCGTTCGAGTTCGAGATCGACGTCACCCCGCCGGACGCCAGCAAGCTGGCCCTGACCGGCGTGGCCGACGACGTGGGCGCCGTGCAGGGCAACGTCGCCTCGGGCGAGACCACCGACGACGCGCGTCCGCTGCTCAGCGGCACCAGCGCCGGCACGCCCGGGCACACCGTCGTCGTGTGGGTCGAGAACAGCACCGGCACCCACAAGCTGGGTGAGGCGATCGTGGGCGAAGGCGGCAAGTGGACGCTGCAGGTGGACACACCGCTGGCGGCGGGCCAGAACAAATTCACCGTCGTCGAACACGACGCAGCCGGCAACGGGACCTTCCCGACCGAGCCGTACACGGTCAACATCGACACCGGCCGTCCGGAAGTGCCCGTGATCCAGAACATCAAGGACGACGTGGGCGTCGTGCACATGCTGCAGAAGGGCGAAGTCACCAACGACGCCAAGCCGACCATCATCGGCACCGCGCAGGCCGGCACCACCGTCAAGGTCTACGACAACGGCACCTTCCTGGGCCAGGTCGTGGCCGACGCCGGCGGCAACTGGAGCTTCACGCCCGTGAACAACCTGGCCGACGGCAAGCACGACATCACCGCCACGGCCACCAACCCCGTGGGCCAGACCAGCGACCCCACCGGCATCTGGAACTTCTCGGTGGACGCCACGGCACCGGGCAAGGCCACCGACTTCGAGGTCACCGACGACGTCGGCGGCTCGGTGGGCAAGCTCACCGAAGGCATGACCACCGACGACGACCGCCCGACCTTCAGCGGCAAGGCCGAGCCGGGCGCCACCGTGAACGTGTACGACAACGGTGTGAAGATCGGCGAAGCCATCGCCGGCGGCAACGGCAGCTGGACGTTCACGCCCGACACGCCGCTGGCCAGCGGCAACCACGCCTTCACCACCGAGGTGGTTGATGCGGCCGGCAACAGCAGCGGCCAGGGCGAGCCGCTGAACGTGATCGTGGACGCCATTCCCGGCGTCGTGACCCTCGACAGGCTGGTGGACGACCAGGGCGCCGTCAAGGGCACCATCGCGGCCAACGGCAGCACCGACGACACGCGTCCCGAGATCCAGGGCACCGGCAAGATCGGCAGCACCATCAAGGTGTACGACGGCGCCACGCTGCTGGGCCAGACCGTGGTCGGCGCGGACGGCACGTGGCGCTTCACGCCCACGGCCGACCTGAGCGAAGGCGCACACGCCATCACCGTCACGGCCACGAACCTGGCCGGCAACGTGAGCGATCCCACGCCGGCGGTGAACTTCACCATCGACACGATCACCCCCACCGCACCGAGCATCGACGCGGTCAAGGACGACGTGGGCGCCGTGCAGGGCGCACTGACCAACGGCGGCACCACCGACGACCCGTCGCCCACCCTGTCGGGCAAGGCCGAGGCCGGCACCACCGTGACCATCAAGGACGGCAGCGTCGTGCTCGGCACGGTTGTGGCCGACAAGGACGGCAACTGGAACTACACCCCGACCTCGCCGCTGGCCGAGGGCGAACACACCTTCACCGTGACGTCGACCGACAAGGCGGGCAACACGAGCGCGCCTTCGGCCGAGTTCGTGGTGACCACCGACTACACGCCGCCTGACGCCAGCAAGCTGTCGATCACCGGCGTGCATGACGACGTGGGCGGCATCACGGGCAACGTGGCCCCGGGTGTGACCACCGACGACGCACTGCCTGCGATCAGCGGCACCGGCACGGCCGGCAACACCATCATCGTGATGGTCAAGGACGCCACCGGCAACCACAAGCTGGCCACGGCCATCGTGGGCGCGGACGGCAAGTGGTCGCTGCAAGTGACCACGCCGCTGGCCGTGGGCTCCAACGAGTTCACCGCCATCGAGCAGGACAAGGCCGGCAACCAGACCGCACCGAGCGCCTCGTACACGATCGTCGTGGACACGGGCCGACCCGAAGTGCCGGTGATCCAGAACGTGCAGGACGATGCAGGCTCGGTCACGGGCATGCTGCAGAAGGGCCAGGTCACCGACGACGCCAAGCCGACCATCATCGGCACGGCACAGGCCGGCACCACCGTGAAGATCTACGACAACGGCACCTTCCTGGGCCAGGTCGTGGCCGACGCCACGGGCAAGTGGAGCTACACGCCGGGTGCCAACCTGGCCGACGGCAAGCACGACATCACGGCCACGGCCACGAACGTCGTGGGCCAGACCAGCGATGCCACGGGCATCTGGAACTTCTCGGTCGACACCAAGGCCCCGGGCCAGGTCACGGGCCTGGAAGTGCTGGACGACGTGGGCGCGGTGCAAGAGCCGCTCAAGAGCGGCGACACCACCGACGACAACAAGCCCGAGTTCAACGGCAAGGCCGAGCCGGGCGCGACCGTCAACCTGTACGACGGCGACACCAAGATCGGTGAAGCCGTGGCCGATGAGAACGGCAACTGGAGCATCACGCCGACCAACCCGCTGGGCGACGGCGCGCACTCCCTCACGACCGAAGTGGTGGACCCCGCTGGCAACAGCAGCGGCAAGGGCCCGGCACTGGACATCACCGTGGACACCTCCGGCGTGACGGTGTCGATCGACAAGCTGGTGGACGACCAGGGTGCCGTCAAGGGCGCCATCGTGGCCAACGGCACGACCGACGACAAACGTCCCGAGATCCAGGGCCAGGGCAAGGCCGACAGCACCATCAAGGTGTACGACGGCGCGACCCTGCTGGGCGAGACGATCGTCAAGTCCGACGGCACGTGGAGCTTCACGCCCACGGCCGACCTGGGCGAAGGCGCGCATGCCATCACCGCCACGGCCACCGACCTGGCCGGCAACGTGAGCGCAGCCACGCCTGCGGTGAACTTCACCATCGACACGATCGCACCTGCTGCACCGAGCATCGATGCGGTCAAGGACGACGTGGGCGCCGTGCAAGGCGCGCTCGTCAACGGCGCAACGACCGACGACCCGTCGCCGACGCTGTCGGGCAAGGCCGAAGCGGGCAGCACTGTGACCGTCAAGGATGGCACCGTCGTGCTGGGCACGGCTGTGGCCGATGCCAATGGCAACTGGAGCTACACCCCAACCACGCCGCTGGCAGAGGGTGAGCACAAGTTCACCGTGACTTCGACCGACAAGGCGGGCAACACGGGCGCGCCTTCGGGCGAGTTCGTGGTGACCACCGACTACACCGCACCGGACGCCAGCAAGCTGGCCATCACCGGCGTGGAAGACGACGTGGGCCTGGTGCAAGGCAACGTGGCCCCGGGCGCCGTCACCGACGACAGCCGTCCGGTCATCAGCGGCACGGGCACGGCCGGCGACACCATCATCGTGATGGTCAAGGACAGCACGGGCAACCACAAGCTGGGCGAAGCGACCGTGGGCGCCGACGGCAAGTGGTCGCTGCAGGTGAGCACGCCGCTGCTGTACGGCAGCAACGAGTTCACGGCGATTGAAGTAGACCCGGCGGGCAACCCGACGGCACCGAGCGCGCCGTACACGGTGATTGCCGCCGGCGATCCGCCGCCCGCTCCCTCGATCCAGAACGTGCAGGACGACGTGGGTGCTTCGCAAGGCATGCTGCAAAAGGGCCAGGTCACCGACGACGCCAAGCCGACCATCATCGGCACGGCGCAGCCGGGCACGACCGTCAAGATCTACGACAGCGGAAACAAGATCGGTGAAGTCGTCACCGATGCCACGGGCAAGTGGAGCTTCACGCCCGAGACGGCGCTGGCCGACGGCACGCACAACATCACGGCCACGGCCACGAACGTCGTGGGCCAGACCAGCGATGCCACCGGCATCTGGAACTTCTCGGTCGATACCAAGGCACCGGGCCAGGTCACGGGCTTGGACGTGCTGGACGACGTGGGTGCAGTGCAAGACCCGCTCAAGAGCGGTGACACGACCGACGACAACCAGCCCGAGTTCAAGGGCCAAGCCGAACCGGGTTCGACCGTGAACCTGTATGAAGGCGACACGCTGCTGGGCAGCGCCGTGGCCGACGAGAACGGCAACTGGAGCATCACGCCCACGAACCCGCTGGGCGACGGCGATCACTCGCTGAGCCTGGAAGTGGTGGACCCGGCTGGCAACTCCAGCGGCAAGGGCCCGGCGCTGGACATCACCGTGGACACCTCGGGTGTGACGGTGTCGATCAGCAAGCTGGTGGACGACCAGGGTGCCATCAAGGGCACCATCGCTGCCAACGGCAGCACGGACGACACGCGCCCCGAGATCCAGGGCACGGGCAAGGCCGGCAGCACCATCAAGGTGTACGACGGCGGCGTGCTGCTGGGCCAGACCGAAGTCAAGGCGGACGGCACGTGGAGCTTCACGCCCACGACCGACCTCGCCGAAGGCGCACACGCCATCACCGCCACCGCCACCGACAAGGCGGGCAACACGAGCGAGCCGACTTCGGTGGTGAACTTCACCATCGACACGCTGGCTCCCACCGCACCGAGCATCGACGCCGTGGCCGACGACGTGGGCGCCAAGCAAGGTGCACTCGTCAACGGCGCCACGACCGACGACCCGACCCCGACGCTGTCGGGCAAGGCCGAGGCCGGCAGCACCGTGACCGTGTACGACAAGGGCGCCAAGCTGGGCACGGCCGTGGCCGATGCCAACGGCAACTGGAGCTACACCCCGACCACGCCGCTGGCGGAAGGCGAACACACGTTCACCGTCACCGCCACCGACAAGGCCGGTAACACGGGCGCGCCTTCGGCGCCGTTCGTGGTGACCACCGACTACACCGCACCGGACGCCAGCAAGCTGGCTATCACGGGCGTGGAAGACGACGTGGGCGCCGTCACCGGCAACGTGGCTTCGGGCCATACGACCGACGACGTGCTGCCGCTGATCCGCGGCACGGGCACGGCGGGCGACACCATCATCGTGATGGTGAAGGACAGCACGGGCAACCACAAGCTGGGCGAAGCCACCGTGGGTGCGGACGGCAAGTGGGCACTGCAAGTGACCACGCCGCTGGCTTCCGGCATCAGCGAATTCACGGCGATCGAAGTGGACCCGGCGGGCAACCCGACGGCGCCGAGCGCGCCGTACAGCGTCATTCTGGACACCGTGCCGGCCCCCGGCGCGACGATCGTGTACGTGATGGACGACGTCGGTGCGCAGCAGGGCGCACTTGCCAACGGCGACGCCACCGACGACACCCGCCCGACCCTCATCGGCTCGGCGCGCGCGGGCGACACCGTGAAGATCTATGACGGCGCCACTCTGTTGGGCGAAGTCGTGGCCAACAACGATGGAAACTGGGAGTTCACACCCTCTGTCAACCTGGCCGAAGGCGCGCACAGCTTCACGGCCGTGTCCGTGGACAAGGCGGGCAACCCCAGCGCACCGTCCACCGCGTTCGACCTGACCGTTGACCAGAGCGCGCCGGCCAAGCCGGAAGTGGGCGGCGCCATCGACAACGTGGGCGAAGTGCAGGGCGACATCGCCCCGGGCGGCGTCACCGACGACCGCCAGCCTGAAATCCACGGCGAAGGCACGCCGGGCGACACCATCGTCATCAAGGACAACGGCAACAAAATCGGCGAGGTCGAAGTGGGCGAGGACGGCAAGTGGACGTTCACGCCGCCGACCGATCTGGCCGAAGGCGATCACTCGATCACCATCGTGGAGCGTGACCCGGCCGGCAACGAAAGCCAGCCGTCCGATCCGCTGGAGTTCGTGGTCGACACGACCCCGCCGAGCGCAGCCAACCTCGCGATCACCGGCGTGGCCGACGACGTGGGCGGCATCATGGGCAACGTGGCCTCGGGCGAGACCACCGACGACGCCCGCCCGGCCCTCAGCGGCACCAGCAGCGGTGCGGCCGGCAACACCATCATCGTGATGGTCAAGGACGCCACGGGCGAACGCGAACTGGGCCGTGCCACCGTGGCCGCGGACGGCACGTGGACGCTGCAGGTGAGCACGCCGCTGGCCTCGGGCAGCAACGTCTTCACCGCCGTGGAGATGGACCTGGCGGGCAACAAGACCGCGCCGAGCGCCGAGTACGCCGTGACCGTGGACACCGGCCGTCCGGAAGTGCCTGTGATCCAGAACGTGCAGGACGACGTGGGCGTGGTGCACATGCTGCAAAAGGGCGAAGTCACCGACGACGCCAAGCCGACGATCATCGGCACCTCGCAAGCTGGCAACACCATCAAGGTGTACGACGGCGCGACGCTGCTGGGCCAGGTCGTGGCCGATGCCACGGGCAAGTGGAGCTTCACGCCGGGTACCAACCTGGCCGACGGCACGCACAACATCACCGCCACGGCCACGAACGTCGTGGGCCAGACCAGCGATGCCACGGGCATTTGGAACTTCGTGGTCGATACCAAGGCACCGGGCGCGGTCACGGGCCTGGAAGTGCTGGACGACGTGGGCGCAGTGCAAGACCCGCTCAAGAGCGGCGACACGACCGACGACAACAAGCCCGAGCTGAAGGGCAAGGCCGAAGCCGGCAGCACCGTGAAGGTGTACGACGGCGCGACGCTGCTGGGCGAAGTCGTCGCCGATGCCAACGGTGACTGGAGCTTCACGCCCAGCACGCCGCTGGTGGATGGCGCGCACTCCCTCACGACCGAAGTGGTGGACCCCGCTGGCAACAGCAGCGGCAAGGGCCCGGCGCTGGACATCACCGTGGACACCTCGGGTGTGACGGTGTCGATCAGCAAGCTGGTGGACGACCAGGGCGCCATCAAGGGTGCGATTGCTGCCAACGGCAGCACGGACGACACGAAGCCCGAGATCCAGGGCACGGGCAAGGCCGGCAGCACCATCAAGGTGTATGACGGCGCCACGCTGCTGGGCCAGACCGAAGTCAAGGCCGACGGCACGTGGAGCTTCACGCCATCGACTGACCTGGCTGAAGGCGCACACGCCATCACCGCCACCGCAACCGACAAGGCGGGCAACACGAGCGAGCCGACGTCTGCGGTGAACTTCACCATCGACACGCTGGCACCGAGCGTGCCGAGCATTGACGAAGTCAAGGACGACGTGGGTGCCAAGCAAGGCGCCCTGACGAACGGCGCCACCACCGACGACCCGACCCCGACGCTGTCGGGCAAGGCCGAAGCCGGCAGCACCGTCACGGTGTACGACAACGGCGCCAAGCTGGGCACGGCTGTGGCCGACGCCAACGGCAACTGGAGCTACACCCCGACCACGCCGCTGGCCGAGGGCGAGCACAAATTCACCGTCACCGCCACCGACAAGGCAGGCAACACGGGCGCACCTTCGGGCGAGTTCACCGTCACCACCGACTACACCGCACCTGACGCCAGCAAGCTGGCCATCACGGGCGTGGAAGACGACGTGGGCGGCGTTCTGGGCAACATCGCCTCGGGCGGGACGACCGACGACAGCCGTCCGCTGATCAGCGGCACGGGCACCGCGGGCGACACCATCATCGTGTCGGTCAAGGACGGCACGGGCAGCCGTGAGATCGGCCGCGCAACGGTCGATGCGAATGGCAGCTGGACGCTGCAGGTGGAATCGCCGCTGCTGCAAGGCAGCAACGAGTTCACGGCCGTTGAAGTGGACCCGGCGGGCAACCCCACCGCACCGAGCGCCGTGTACACGGTGACGCTGGACAGCACGCCCCCGAGCGTGCCGGTGATCCAGAACGTGCAGGACGATGCAGGTTCGGTCACGGGCATGCTGCAGAAGGGCCAGGTGACCGACGACGCCAAGCCGACGATCATCGGCACCTCGCAGGCCGGCAATACCATCAAGGTGTACGACGGCGCGACGCTGCTGGGCACTGTCGTGGCCGATGCCACGGGCAAGTGGAGCTTCACGCCGGGTACCGACCTGGCCGACGGCACGCACAACATCACCGCGACGGCCACGAACACCGTGGGCCAGACCAGCGATGCCACCGGCATCTGGAACTTCGTGGTCGACACGAAGGCCCCGGGCCAGGTCACGGGCCTCGAGGTTCTCGACGACGTGGGTGCAGTGCAAGACCCGCTCCAGAGCGGCGACACGACCGACGACAACAAGCCCGAGTTCAAGGGCCAGGCCGAGCCGGGCGCGACCGTGAACCTGTATGACGGCGACACCAAGATCGGTGAAGCCGTGGCCGATGAGAACGGCAACTGGAGCATCACGCCCACGAACCCGCTGGCCGATGGCGATCACTCGCTCACGACCGAAGTGGTGGACCCGGCTGGCAACTCCAGCGGCAAGGGCCCGGCACTGGACATCACCGTGGACACCTCGGGTGTGACGGTGTCGATCAGCAAGCTGGTGGACGACCAGGGCGCCATCAAGGGCACCATCGCGGCCAACGGCAGCACGGACGACACGCGCCCCGAGATCCAGGGCACGGGCAAGGCCGGCAGCACCATCAAGGTATACGACGGCGCCACGCTGCTGGGCCAGACCGAAGTCAAGGCGGACGGCACGTGGAGCTTCACGCCCACGACCGACCTCGCCGAAGGCGCACACGCCATCACCGCCACCGCGACCGACAAGGCGGGCAACACGAGCGAGCCGACGTCTGCGGTGAACTTCACCGTCGACACGAGCGCACCGAGCGTGCCGAGCATCGACGAAGTCAAGGACGACGTGGGTGCCAAGCAAGGCGCCCTGACGAACGGCGCCACCACCGACGACCCGACCCCGACGCTGTCGGGCAAGGCCGAAGCCGGCAGCACCGTCACGGTGTACGACAACGGCGCCAAGCTGGGCACGGCCGTGGCCGATGCCAATGGCAACTGGAGCTACACCCCGACGACGCCGCTGGCCGAGGGCGAACACACGTTCACCGTCACCGCCACCGACAAGGCCGGCAACACGGGCGCACCTTCGGCCGAGTTCACCGTCACCACCGACTACACCGCACCGGACGCCAGCAAGCTGGCCATCACGGGCGTGGAAGACGACGTGGGCGGCGTTCTGGGCAACATCGCCTCGGGCGGGACGACCGACGACAGCCGTCCGCTGATCAGCGGCACGGGCACCGCAGGCGACACCATCATCGTGTCGGTCAAGGACGCCACGGGCAGCCGTGAGATCGGCCGTGCGACGGTCGATGCCAACGGTAACTGGACGCTGCAAGTGAGCACGCCGCTGCTGCAAGGCAGCAACGAGTTCACGGCCGTTGAAGTGGACCCGGCGGGCAACCCGACGACACCGAGCGCGCCGTACACGGTGACGCTGGACAGCACGCCCCCGAGCGTGCCGGTGATCCAGAACGTGCAGGACGATGCAGGCTCGGTCACGGGCATGCTGCAGAAGGGCCAGGTGACCGACGACGCCAAGCCGACGATCATCGGCACCTCGCAAGCCGGCAACACCATCAAGGTGTACGACGGCGCGACGCTGCTGGGTCAGACCGTGGCCGACGCCACGGGCAAGTGGAGCTTCACGCCGGGTACCAACCTGGCCGACGGCACGCACAACATCACGGCGACGGCCACCAACACGGTGGGCCAGACCAGCGATGCCACCGGCATCTGGAACTTCGTGGTCGATACCAAGGCACCGGGCGCGGTCACGGGCCTGGAAGTGCTGGACGACGTGGGCGCGGTGCAAGACCCGCTCAAGAGCGGCGACACCACCGACGACAACAAGCCCGAGTTCAAGGGCCAGGCCGAACCGGGCGCGACCGTCAACCTGTACGACGGCGACACCAAGATCGGTGAAGCCGTGGCCGACGAGAACGGCAACTGGAGCATCACACCCACGAACCCGCTGGCCGATGGCGCGCATGCGCTCACGACCGAAGTGGTGGACCCCGCTGGCAACAGCAGCGGCAAGGGCCCGGCGCTGGACATCACCGTGGACACCTCGGGTGTGACGGTGTCGATCAGCAAGCTGGTGGACGACCAGGGCGCGATCAAGGGGGCGATTGCTGCCAACGGCAGCACGGACGACACGCGTCCTGAAATCCAGGGCACGGGCAAGGCTGGCAGCACCATCAAGGTGTACGACGGCGCGACCCTGCTGGGCCAGACCGAAGTCAAGGCGGACGGCACGTGGAGCTTCACGCCCACGGCCGACCTGGCCGAAGGCGCACACGCCATCACCGCCACGGCCACCGACAAGGCGGGCAACACGAGCGAGCCGACCTCGGTGGTGAACTTCACCATCGACACGCTGGCTCCGACTGCGCCGAGCATCGACGAGGTGAAGGACGACGTGGGTGCCAAGCAAGGTGCACTCGTCAACGGCAGCACCACCGACGACCCGACCCCGACGCTGTCGGGCAAGGCCGAAGCCGGCAGCACCGTGACCATCCTGGACAACGGCGCCAAGCTGGGCACGGCCGTGGCCGATGCCAATGGCAACTGGAGCTACACCCCGACCACGCCGCTGGCAGAGGGTGAACACACCTTCACCGTCACCGCCACCGACAAGGCGGGCAACACGGGCGCGCCTTCGGGCGAGTTCACTGTCACGACCGACTACACCCCGCCGGACGCCGGCAAGCTGGCCATCTCGGGCGTGCAGGACGACGTGGGTGCCGTCACCGGCAACATCGCCTCGGGCACCGGCACGGACGACACCCTGCCGGAAATCCGCGGCACCGGCACGGCCGGCGACACCATCATCGTGATGGTCAAGGACAGCACGGGCATCAACCACGAACTGGGCCGCGCCACCGTGGGCGCGGACGGCAAGTGGGCGCTGCAAGTGACCACGCCGCTGCTGCCGGGCAAGAACGAGTTCACGGCCATCGAGGTGGACCCGGCGGGCAACCCCACCGCACCGAGCGCCGTGTACGAAGTGAACCTGAACACCGTGGCTCCGAACCCGCCCACGATCGAGGGCGTGAAGGACGACGTGGGCGCCCTCCAGGGCCCGCTGCCAAAGGGCGACGTGACCGACGACGCCCAACCGACGCTCAACGGCACGGCGCAGGCCGGCCACACCGTGACCGTCTACGACGGCGCCGTGGTGCTGGGCACCGCCGTGGCCGACGCCAATGGCAAGTGGGAGTTCACGCCGGCCGCCAACCTGGCGGACGGCACCCACCAGATCACGGCGACGGCCACCGACCCTGAAGGGCTGACCAGCGCCAAGACCGCGGTGTGGGACTTCGTGGTGGACACCGTGCCGCCGACGCAGACCGCCGAGCTCATCGACATCGGCAAGGACAGCGGCTTCGACGCCGACGACTTCCTGACCAACGACGGCAGCGCCGGGCGTTTGCTGCACGGCAACCTGTCGGCAGTGCTGGGTGCGGGCGAGACGCTGCAGGTGTCGACCGACGGCGGCACCACCTGGAAGGCCGCTTTCGTGGACGGCGCCAAGTGGAGCGCGCAGGACGACAACAGCCATACCGGCGACTGGGCGGTGCAGACGCGCGTCGTGGACGAGGCGGGCAATGCGGGCCCGGTGGAATCACAGGCGATGAAGCTGGACACCGTGGCGCCTGCGGCGCCGACGAAGGTCAGCGTGGTGAATGGCGGTGTGGAGGTTGAATTCAATCCGGCGGATGTGGCTGTGGGTCACAAGGTCAGCTTGATCCTTCAGGGGAACTATTTCGACTACACGCTGACCCCTGCTGACATCGCTGCAGGGAGAGTACTTATCACCAATCTGCCAGTGGGTTTGGCTGGGAGTGTTTCTGCGGCAATCGCTGATCCTGCTGGCAATGCGTCGCAGTTCAGAACCAGCGAGACGGAAATTGTGATGGATGATTTCTCGAACCCTGTGGGAAAGATGGAATCACAGAAATTCCTAGTGACCTCTAGCAATATGACAACGAGTCCAACGCTGTACGACACCAAGGGCAGCGATGCCACGGATAAGTATGGAAACCAGGCAACAGGGAAAGCCCTTCTGGTTAATATGGATGGATTGGCGGGCGGCTGGTCTCAATTGACGTTGAAGAATGGAGGCGTTGCCACTTCCGCCAAATTCAATATCTATGGGACGGATTTTGTTGGGAACAAGGTCGAGTTCTATGACATCGCCGGAAATTTGATCTACACGCAGGCTTTGACTGCGGGGCGGGAGAGTGGGCGTGTTGGCAATGACGGCGGCGATCTTTTCGATATACAGATGCCGATCGGGACCGCCTTCAGCAGCATCAAGTTCATCGGCGCCCACAACGATGGATGGTTCGTGGACAACGTGGTGATTGGTGCAGTTCAGACATCCGTGTTGGCTGACCTTTCTCAGAGCCAGACTCTGACCGACGCATCTGTGGGAACTTTGCACGGCGGCTCGGACAACAACGTGTTCACCGTCACCGACGTCAAGCACCTGTCCGACTCGGCCATCTCCGGCAACGGCGGACAGGACACGCTCAAGCTCACCGGCGCCAACCAGACGCTCGACCTGACCGGCCTCGGCCGCAAGGTCAGTTCCATCGAAATCGTCGACATCACGGGCACGGGCAACAACACGCTCAACCTGTCGCTCGGCGACGTGATGGAAAACGGCGCGGTCGACCAGTTCGTGACCAACGGCCGCGTGCAGATGCTGGTCAAGGGCAACGTGGGCGATGCGGTGTCGCTCACCGACCTGCTGCCCAACGGCACCGACCCGGGCGATTGGGTCAAGGGCGCCAACGTGACCATCGACGGCGTGGTGTACGAGGTGTATGCGCACTCGGGCTTCAAGGCCGACCTGCTGGTGCAGCAGGGCGTGACCGTGACGCTGCAGATCACCATCGACCGCGTGCTCGACGACGCGGGCGCCATCACCGGCGCCATCGACAAGGGGGGCTTCACCGACGACACGACCCCGACGCTGCAAGGCAAGGCCGCTGCGGGCGGCACCGTGAAGGTGTACGACGGCAGCACGCTGGTGGGCTCGGCCGTGGCCGACGCCAAGGGCAACTGGAGCTTCACGCCGACCGCGGCACTGAGCCAGGGCCTGCACGGCCTGAGCGCCACGGTGACGCCGGTGGGCGGCAGCGAGAGCGCGAAGACGGCGGTGTTCGAGCTGACCGTGGACAGCATCGCCCCGACGCAGACCGCCACCGTGACCGACATCGGCAACGACAGCGGCTTCAGCGCCAGCGACTTCCTGACCAACGACGGCCACGCGGGCCGCGAGATGAAGGGCGTGCTCTCGGCCGCCCTGGCCGCGAACGAGACGCTGCAGGTGTCGACCGACGGCGGCCAGACCTGGAAGGCCGCCTCCGTGGCGGGCACCCAGTGGACGCTGCAGGACGGCAACAGCCACACCGAGAGCTGGAACATCCAGACCCGCGTGGTCGATGCCGCCGGCAACGTGGGGCCCGCGCTGTCGCAGGCGGTCACGCTGGACCAGGTGCCGCCCAAGGCGCCGACCCAGCTGGTGGCCAGCGGCACGGGCGTGGACGTGTACTTCGACGCCACCGACGCCAAGGCGGGCGACAAGGTGCGCGTGGCCTTCGGCGACAAGCAGGTCGACCACCTGCTCACCACGGCAGACATTGCCGCGGGCAAGGTGTTCGTGGCCAATCCGGTGCCGCCGTTCACGGTCGACTTCACGAGCGTGCCTTTGGAGAGCGTGCCTTCGCTGCAAGTCGGTCGCCTGACGATCGACAGCGCGGGCATGAGTGTCCTGCCCGGGGACTCCTTCTCGGAGGCCCTGCAGGGCACGAAGGGGAACTACCTGCAGGTCGACATGGTGGGCGGGCAGGGGCCGTCCCTCGGGTTCGCCGTGGCAGGCGGAACGGACTACATCGCCTTCCACATGGCGGGCCTGGCCAACCCCGACCCGAAGAGCCTGAGCATGACGGTCTATGACTTGAACGGTCAGGTCATCGAGGTCGTGGCCCTGAACCTGACGGCGCCGAGCCAGCTGGACTGCGCCTACACCGCGCCTGCGGGCAAGGTGATCGGCCACGTCAGTTTCGAGACGGCGATGCCGACGCTGTGGATCGCGATGGACAACATCCAGATCGGCGGTGGCGTCAACGCGAACACCGACGCCAAGGCCGTCATCATCGACCCGGCGGGCAACATCTCGACCGAGACCATGCCGATGGTCAACGCGACCCTCGACAAGGTGGTCGACGATCAGGGCACGATCAAGGGCGAACTGCAGGCCGGTGCGCTCACCGACGACAACCAGCCCGATCTCAGCGGCAAGGCCGGGGCCAACAGCACCGTGGTCATCAAGGACAACGGTGTGGAAATCGGCCGCACGACGGCCGACGCCAACGGCAACTGGGCGCTCAAGCTGCCCACGCCGCTGGCCGACGGCGCGCACAGCCTGACCGCCACGGCCCTCGATGCGAACGGCATCGCCGGAACCCCGACCGGCGTGTTCGGCCTGACCGTGGACGCCACCGCGCCGACCAAGCCGACCATCGTGTCGGTGACCGACGACGTGGGCAGCATCCTCGGCAACATGGGGCCGAACACCACCACCGACGACCCCCGCCCCGAATTCAAGGGCAAGGCGGAAGCCGGCAGCACCGTGGTCATCTTTGACAAGGGGGTGGAAATCGCGCGCGTGCAGGCCGATGCCGCGGGCAACTGGAAGTACACGCCGGCCACCGGGCTGACCAACAGCACGCACACCATCACCGTGACCGCCATCGACAAGGCGGGCAACACCAGCGCGACTTCGGACGCGTTCGGCTTCACGGTGCTGACGACCCCGCCGCCCAAGCCGACCATCGTGTCGGTGGTGGACGACGTGGGCGCCGTGCAGGGCGAGCTGTACAGCGGCGGCCGCACCGACGACGCCCAGCCTGTCGTCACGGGCAAGGCCGAGGCGAACAGCACCGTGATCATTTACGACAACGGCGTGGAAGTCACCCGCTTGCAGGCCGATGCCTCGGGCAACTGGACCTACACGCCGGCCGCACCACTGGCCGAGGGCGGCCACAGCATCAGTGCGGTGGCGATGAACCAGGCGGGCACGACCAGCGTGCCGTCGGCTGCGTTCGGGTTCACGGTGGACACGGTGGCGCCGGCTGCGCCGACGATCGTGACGGTGTACGACGACGTGGGCACGACCGGCAACGTGACTAACGGCGGAACGACCGACGATGCCCAGCCTGAGTTCAAGGGCAAGGCCGAGGCGAACAGCACCGTGGTCATTTATGACGGTGCGACCGAAATTGGCAGGGTGAAGGCGAGTGCCTCGGGCGACTGGAGCTTCACGCCGACCACGGCGCTGATCAATGGTGCGCACAGCATCAGCGCTAAAGCCGTTGATGCTGCCGGCAATGTCAGTGCGCCTTCTGGAGGTTTTAATTTCGATGTAACGGTCTTTGACCTGTTTGAGGATTTCAATTCCGATGCGATTAAGACGTTCCCTAATGTAGGGGATTCACTTGATTCCGGTGTTTTTACGATAACTCAATTGAAGAGTGCGATTAGTTGGTATGACTCAGGGGTGATCGATTCACATTACGATGGGGAGCATGCGTGGGGGATAAGTGGCGGCTCCACAAAGGCAACGCTAAATAATGGCGTTCAAGCTAGCGCTATTAAATTTTTGATGAGAGATAATCAAGATCCAATTGGGCCAACGATATCGTTTTATGATAAATCTGGGGGGTTGATATTTAGTGAAAAATTCAATGCCAATCCCGATGATAAATATTTCGAATTCAAGATGCCTGGCGGGGCCTTGTTTAGCTCTTTTGTCGTGACGCCTGGGGCCGCTCCTAATCATGGGTGGGACTACATTGAGTTGGACAATATATCGATTGCAACGGCAACTACGGGGGAAGGGCAATTCGCTGTTGATCAAAAAATAGTTGATCGAGCCGAATCAGAATTCCTCACGACGAGTGACGAAATCCTCATCGCCAAGCTTGGCTTCGCCGACCGCCTGGAAGGCGGCGCCGGCAACGACACCTTCACGAATGTCGGCACGGCGGACGTGGCGCATGGCGGCGTGGGCGACGACACCGTTCGCATCCACAGCGGCGACTTCGAGCGCATCGACGGCGGCCTGGGCATCGACACCCTGGTGATGGACGGCAAGTCGATGCACATCGACCTGTCGGCCCTCGGCCTGGCGAAGGTGCAGGGCTTCGAGAAGTTCGACCTGGGTGCAGGCGACAACACGCTGGCGCTGAGCGCGGCGGACGTGCTGGCCGGCGGTGCGCGTGACATGGTCACGGCCGACGGCAAGGTGCAGATGCTGGTCAACGGCGCCAACGGCGAGGTCGACCTGCTCGGCGGCCAGGCCGGCGACGACGGCTGGATGCAGGGCAGCAACGCCACGGTGGGCGGTGTGACGTACAGCGTCTACACCAACCTGGCCGGCACGGCCGAGCTGCTGGTCGAGGACAAGGTCCACGTGACGATCCTGTAAGCCTGCACTGCAGGCCAGCCGTCCGGTGGGTGGCTGGCGCGCGCGACGGCCCATGGCCGTTGCGCGCTGCCGGCCGGCCCGCCCCGGTTGTCCAGCGGCTTCCTTTTTTCCTTTCCTTTCTTTTCCTCAATTCATTCACTGTTTGATGGATGCCCCTGCCCGGGGCATCAGGAGCTATTCATGATGTCTTCTTTGTCCCCTTCCAATTTTTCCGGCCGCGGCGTTCGCGCCGCCGCACTCGTGGCACTGGGCCTGCTGGCCGCGATCGCTGCCGAGGCTCAGCAACAGCAGCAGCAGCAGCAGCCCCCGTCGCAGAAGCAGCCGTCCGCCGCCCGTGCGGGCGCGGCCTACCGCGCAGTGCCCGCCGCGGCGCCCGACCAGGCGCAGGTGATCTTCTTTCGCAGCGCGAGCACCTCGGCATCGGGCAACCGCCCGGGCGCGGCGCACGTGTACATCGACGGTGAATTCCACGCAGCGCTGCTGCCCAACAGCTTCACGCGCCTGTGCGTGGCTGCGGGCAATCACTCGGTCGAGGCCTACATCGGCGACGCGCCCACGTACGAAGGCAAGTCGCAGCCGCGCACGCGCGCCGACCTGGAAGGCGGCAAGACGGTGTTCGTGGCCGTGTCGGAGCAGGACGGCTCGGGCTCGCCCGTGCCCTTCCGTCGCGCCGATGCCGAGCGCATGCTGTCGGGCGCGCGCGAGCAGCGCCACGTGATCAGCCGCGCGAGCGCCGTGCAGCCGTGCCGCGGCGTGGTGGCAGAAGCGCCGCCCGTCGAGAAGGCCCGCTACACGCTCAACACGGACACGCTGTTTGCGTTCGGCCGCGCCGACCTCGCCGCGATGACCGCCAAGGGCCGCACGGCGCTGGCCGAAGTGGCGACGCAGATCCGCGCGAACTCGCTGGACGGCGTGACGCGCATCGCGGTGCGCGGCCATGCCGACCCGATCGGCACGGCGCCCGAGAACCTGCGCCTGTCGGAGCTGCGTGCGCAGACGGTGAGCCGCGTGCTGGCCGACGAAGGCCTGCCGGCGGACCGCATCGCGGCCGAAGGCATGGGCAGCCGCGAGACGGTGGTGTCGTGCGCGGCCAGCCGTTCGCGCGACGCACGCATTGCCTGCAACGCACCGAACCGCCGCGTCGAGGTGGTGGTGCAGGGCGTGAAGTAAGCCGACCTGCCGGCGGCCCCGGGGCCGCGCGGTTCGCAGGGTGTGGAACTTTGCCGCGCAACGGCAGGGACCACGCCCTTTCGGGCGTGCAGGGGCCGCAATTTCGGACGAGTCCGATGGATTGTTCAGGGGCTCATTTGTAAAGTCCTTGGCATGGGAACGGCGCGTGCCGCCGGCTCCCGGCTTCGAGATCCCCAGCCGCTGCAACGGCGCATGAGGGGACTCCTGCGAATTCCATTTCAGTGCCATGCAGGTCCGATGCCCCAGGGGCAGGGACGGGTGTTGCCCTGAGGTTTCAAGGCACACCACCCCGGCATCGCGGCCTTGCCGCAATGCCGCATGCATCACAACGAGCAAAAAGGAAGAACGACATGGCTGCAGTGATCGCGCAGGACGCACCTGGCAAAGCACCCCCCCCGACGGACATGGTGGCGGAAGAGCGCGACACCTTGCTGCGCGCCGTGCACTGGCTGTGCGCGCACCACGGCCGCACGCTGAGCGAGGCCGCGCTGCAGGCCGGGCTGCCGCGCGACGTGCGGCTGTCGCCCACGCTGGCGGTGCGCATCCTGGAGCAGGCGGGCATCGGCGCGGGCTGGGTCAAGCGCGACGTGGGCGACCTGCTGTCGTACCTGTTCCCCGTGGTGGCGCTGCGCAAGGAAGGCGGCGCCTGCGTGATCACCGGCCGCAAGGGCCAGGGCGACAAGGCCCTGTACGACGTGATCCTGCCGGAAGCCGGCACGGGCACGATGACGCTCAATGCGACCGAGATGAACGCGCTGTACGGCGGCCATGCGCTGCTGTCCAAGCCGCATGCGCAGCTGGACGACCGCGCGGGCCCGGAGGCCGAAGAGTCCGAAGGGCACTGGCTGTTCTCCACGCTGTGGCGCTACCGGCGCTACTACGCGAGCGCCGCGCTGGCGGCGCTGCTGATCAACATCCTCACGCTGGCCAGCACCTTCTTCACGATGAACGTGTACGACCGCGTGGTGCCCAACCAGGCCTACGTGACGCTGTGGTCGCTGGCCATCGGCGTGGTGTTCGCGATGGTGTTCGAGTTCAGCGCGCGCCACGTGCGTTCGCACCTGGTGGACGTGGCGGGCAAGAAGGCCGACCTCATCCTGGGCTCGATGCTGTTCCGCAAGCTGCTGGCCACGCGCATGGAGCACAAGCCGCAGTCGTCGGGTTCGGCGGCCAACCAGCTGCGCGAGTTCGAGTCGGTGCGCGACTTCGTGACCTCGGCGACCATTTCGACGCTGTCGGACCTGCCGTTCTGCCTGCTGTTCGTGGGCATCATCTTCATGATCGGCGGGCCGCTGGCGCTGGTGCCGCTGCTGTCGATCCCGCTCATCATCCTCATCAGCGTGGCCATCCAGTGGCCGCTGGCCAAGGTGATGCAGGAGAACCTGCGCGAGGGCTCGCTCAAGCAGGGCCTGCTCATCGAATCCATCGAAGGCATCGAATCGCTCAAGGCCGCGCGCGGCGAGGGCGTCATGCAGCAGAAGTGGGAAAACTTCAGCGCGCTCGCGTCGACCAGTTCGATGAAGTCGCGCAAGCTCTCGAGCATGGCGGTGAACCTCGTCACGCTGATCCAGCAGGTGCAGACCGTGGTGATCGTGGTGTGGGGCGTGTACCTCATCCACGCGGGCGAATTCACGATGGGCGCGCTGTTCGGCACCGTGATCCTGGCCGGGCGCTCGACCTCGCCGCTGGCGGCGGTGGTCGGCCTGGCGGTGCGCTACCAGCAGGCCAAGACGGCGCTGACCTCGCTCAACCAGGTGATGGCCAAGCCGGCCGACCGCATGGCCGAGCGACGCTACCTCGCGAAGCCGGTGTTCAAGGGCGACGTGACGCTCAAGAAGATCAACTTTGCGTACCCCGCGCCGCCGATGCAGCCGGCACCGCCGGTGCTGCAGGACGTGAGCCTGACGATCAAGGCCGGCGAACGCATCGCCATTCTGGGCAACATCGGTTGCGGCAAGTCGACGCTGCTGCGCGTGATGGCCGCGATGTACCAGCCCGGTGCCGGGCAGGTGCTGCTCGACGGTGTCGACGTGGGCCAGATCGACCCCGCCGACGTGCGTGCCGCCGTGGGCCTGCTGAGCCAGGACGCGCGCCTGTTCCACGGCACGCTGCGCGACAACGTGACCATCGGCTACCCGGCGGCCACCACGGAGGAGTTTCTGCACGTGGCGCGCATCACCGGCATCGATTCGATTGCGGCGCGCCATCCGCGCGGCTACGACATGCCGATCGGCGAAGGCGGCCACGGCCTCTCGGGCGGGCAACGCCAGCTGGTGGCGCTGGCGCGCTGCCTGCTGCTGCGCCCGCGCATCCTGCTGATGGACGAGCCCACGAGCTCGATGGACCTGCAGACCGAACACGAATTCCTGCGCCGCATGGCGCACGTCACCCAGGGCCAGACGCTCGTGGTGGCCACGCACCGGTTGTCGGTGCTCGACCTGGTCGACCGCATCGTCGTGATGGACGGCGACGGCAAGGTGTTCCTGGACGGACCCAAGGACACGGTGCTGGCGCGGTTGCGCGGCGCGGCCAGCAATGAACCGAACGAACAAGCGGTGCCCGCGTGAGCGCGCAACCGATGCAAGGAAACGATGTCATGAACACGAATGAAACCACCGCGCAACCCGTTCCCGGTCCGGCCTTGCCGGCGAAAGTGTCGGCTCCCGCGGCAAAGCTGCCCGCCAAGCGCGCGGGCCCCACGGGACAGCCGCGCCAGGAAGACTCGCCCTTCGTGAAGGACCTGCGCGAGGCGATGCTGGTGCAGAAGACGCCCGGCAGCCTGGTGGTGCTGTACCTGATCGCGGCGATCCTCGTGGTCGGCGGCGTGTGGGCGCACTTTGCCAAGGTGGAAGAGATCACGCAGGGCGAAGGCCGCGTGATTCCGGCCAGTCGCGAACAGATCATTCAAAGCCTGGAAGGCGGCATCCTCGAAGCGATGAACGTGCACGAAGGCGACGTGGTCGAGCGCGGGCAGATCCTGCTCGAGATTGACGCGACGCGCGCCGGTGCCTCGTACCGCGAAGGGCTGTCGAAGGTGCAGGCATTGAAAGGCGCGATTGCCCGCCTGCGCGCCGAGGCCTATGCACAGCCGCTGGTGTTTCCGCCGGACGTGCAGGGCGTGGACTCGATCGTGCGCGACGAGACGCAGGCCTACAACGCGCGCCGCCAGACGCTGAACGAAAGCGTGGGCGCGCTGAACCGCAGCCTGCAGCTGGCCGAGCGCGAGATCTCGCTGTCGGAGCCGCTGTCGGCACGGGGCCTGATGTCCGAAGTGGAAGTGCTGCGCATGAAGCGCCAGTCCAACGAGTTCCGCCTGCAGATCGCCGAGCGCCAGAACAAGTACCGCGCCGAGGCCAACGCCGAGCTCACGCGCTTCGAGGGCGAACTGGCGCAGGCCAAGGAGAACATGGGCGCGCGCGAAGACGTGGTCAAGCGCACCACCATCAAGGCGCCCGTGAAGGGCACCGTGAAGAACATCCGCGCCAACACCATCGGCGGCGTGATCCAGCAGGGCGCGGACATCATGGAGATCGTGCCGCTGGAAGACCAGCTGCTGATCGAAGCCAAGATCAAGCCGTCGGACGTGGCGTTCATTCGCCCGATGCTGCCGGCCACGGTGAAGATCTCGGCCTACGACTACGGCATCTACGGCGGCCTCACCGGCACGGTGGAGCACCTGAGCCCCGACACGCTGCGCGACGACGAGAAGGCGCGCCAGGGCGCACGCGGCGACACGTCGTACTACCGGTTGCTGGTGCGTACGGACAAAGCCTCATTGAGCGCGGGCGACAAAGAGTTCCCAATCATTCCCGGCATGACCGCCACGGTCGAGATCCGCACGGGCGAGAAATCAGTTCTGAGTTACTTGCTGAAGCCGGTGCTCAAGGCCCGCGAAGCGTTTCGCGAGCGATAAGCCAAGAGGGCAGGAGTTGAAATCATGAAGACGAAATCCATGCAATCGGGCGTGTGTGCCCTGCTGTCGGCGTCGATGCTGATGAGCGTCGGGTTGAGCGCGGCGCACGCGTCGGACGACGGCGCCCCCGCGCTGAAGGTGGCGCGCCGCCTGGCCGCACCGCCGGCCACGGCCCCCGTGCCGTTGGCGAACCTGCCGGCGGCCGTGGCGCCGATGGCCTTCGCGCCTGCGCCCGCGCCGCTCGTCGCGTCGTCGCCCGCACCGTTCCAGATGCGCAAGGTGGCGGCGTCCGCGTCGGCGCTCGGGCTGTCGGCCGACGCCGGCGAGCGACTGCGTGCCTACCTCGACGAGACGGTGCGCAAGGCGCTCGAGCTCAGCGCCGAGGCGCGCGAGGCCAATGCCAACTGGAAGGCCGCCGAGTACGACATCGACCAGGCCAAGGGCCAGCGCTGGCCGCAGGTGCAGGTGGGCGTGTCGTCGCCGACCGCGACCTTCGGCAGCGGTGCCAACAGCAACAGCGGCACGCGCAGCGCGGCCGGCAACCTGTCGGTCACCACGCCGGTGTACGACTGGGGCCGCCTGAGCGCCACCATCGACAGCCGCACCGAGACCTCGAAGGCGGCCTACCAGGCGGCGCAGCAGGTGCGCCAGAAGATCGCCTACGACACGGTGTCGGCGCTGCTCGAACAGCGGCGCCACCAGGCGGCGCTCGAGGCCAGCCAGGGCTATGTGAAGCGCATGGAAGAGCTGGTCGACATGCTCAGCCAGATCGTGCAGAGCGACCGCGGCCGCGCCAGCGAACTCACGCAGGCGCGCGCACGCCGGCTGCAGGCCGTGACCGGCCGCGACGCCATCACGGCCAAGCTGCGCGAAGTGCAGGTGACGCTCGTGAAGCTGGTCGGCGAAGAGGTGCAATGGCCGGCCGACCTGGCGTGGGAAATCCGCCCGGTCGCGCTGCAGGACGCACTGGTGGCGGGCGCGGAGCATCCGGCCATGCAGCAGGCGCGGGCCGAGGCCAAGGCCGCCGGCCTGTACGCGGAGTCGGTGAAGGCGGGTCGCCTGCCGCAGCTGAACTGGGTGGTCGGCAAGAGCACGCAGGAAGATTCGCTGGGCAACAAGCAGCCGTGGTCCACGGGCCTGTCGTTGCAGTGGAACGCGTTCCAGGGCGGCTCGGGCCGGGCGTCGGAACGCGCGGCGTTCGAGCGCGCGGCGGCCGGCGAAGAAAAAGCCGAGGCCTCGGCACGCGACCTGGCCTACCGGCTGCGCACGTCTGCAGAGCAGCGCGACGCGTCGGCGAGCCGGGCCGGCGAGTACACCGAGTTGATCCAGGAAACCGATCGCGTGCGCAAGATCTTCTACGAGCAGTGGTACCACCTGGGCAAGCGCACGCTGCTCGACGTGCTCACGGCCGAAAGCGACCACTACAACAACCAGTCGGCGCAGGTGACGACCCGCTTCGACGCCGAAGCGGCCGACCTGCGCATGCGCGCCGACTCGGCCATGCTGCTGGACTGGCTGCGCGGCGCAAAGGTGCTCTGAGGGCCGCGAACAGCGGCGCTTTTCAGCCCAGGCCTATGTACGGACGCGGCGCACTTTTCTAGGATGGGTTCGCGCCCTGGTTGTTTCGCTCGGCCTGCATGCGGGGCAGCTTCGCTTCATTCATTCCTTTGAGCATTTCCAGAACCATGCAGGACCTGATCCCCGAGGTCGCGAACCGCGACCTGAGCCTGCGCAGGCCTTGTCCCGCAGGCGTCGTTTCCGTGGTGCTCGGATGAGGCACGCCTTCTCTTCCCCGGCACCGGCGGCCCGGCGCATCGGCGTGCTCGGCCGTGCTGTGCGCGAGCGCGAGTACGCGCGGCGCGTGCTGCGCGGGCTGGGCATCGCGCCCTGGGTGTTCACCAGCGTCGAGGAACTGGCGGCGCTGGGCGACGACGTGGCGCGCCTGAACCTGCTGTTCCTGGGCGACCCGCCCATGCTGCACCGCGAAGGCGGCGTGCCCGAGCCCGAGGTGCTGTCGTCGCTCGGGAACAAGGTCGTGCTGCTGACCGATGCCGCGCCCGAGCCGCCGCCGACGCGGCACCTGCGCGGGCGTCCGCCCATCGCGGCCGCGTCGTTCGATGATTTCCATCGCATCGTGTGGCACGCGTTGAAGGCGCGGGGCCTGGCCTGCGCGCCGCAGACGCCGCTCGCGTGGGGCGCCTACAGCTTCGATCCGGTGGACCGCCGCGCCACCTTTCCGGGCCAGGTGCAGCGGCTCGATCCGGTGACCTTCGACCTGGCGCTGGAGTTCTTCTTCAACCCGGGGCAGGTGCTCAAGATCCCGCGGTTGCGCAAGATGATGAACCCGGTGCGCGGTGCGACGAGGTTCTGGGGCAACGAGATCATCGGCACGCTGACGGACGTGGCGGACGCGTTGCAACTGCACGGCGCCCACGGCTGGCAGCTGACGCATTGCGAGCCCGAGGCCTTTCGGCTCGACCGGGTGCCGATGGGCAACGGGCCGGGTGGCTGACGGTGCATCGGGACAAGAAAAAAGCCCTAAGTCGTTGAAAACTTAGGGCTTTTTTGACTTCTCCACCGAGGCGGGGAAGTGGTGTTGGTGGCTCTTCACGGATTCGAACCGCGGACCTGTGGATTATGATTCCATCGCTCTAACCGACTGAGCTAAAGAGCCGTTCAGTACAAAACTGCACCGAAGCCCAAAATTATAGCCCAGGCTTTGGGCCGAGTTCAACACCCGGCGTTTTCAGGTCGATTTTTCTGCATCCGAATCCTCCGGATCGCACCCCGACTTAACCCCGATCGCCTCACTGAGCCGTACAAGCCCGGGTGACAATCCTTCGATGTCTGCGCTGCCCCGCGCCCCTTCCTCTGCTGCCTCCGCCGCCCTTGCGCGCGACGCCATGCCCGACGATCAGTTGATGCTGGCCTACGCCCACGGCGATGCCGCTGCCTTCGACGTGCTCTATGCGCGCCACGAAGGCGGCCTGTTCCGCTTCGTCAAGCGCCTGCTCGGCGCGCGGCTGGTGGCGCAGGCCGACGAGGTGTTCCAGGACACCTGGGTGCGGATCATCTCGGCGCGCGACAGTTTTTCGCCGCAGGGCGCCACGTGGCGCACCTGGGCCTTCACCATCGCGCACAACCTCGCGATGGACCGCCTGCGCGTGAGCGGGCGCGAGGTGACGCTCGATGGCCACGCGACCGACGACGATGGCGACCCGGTGCCCGCGCTGGACCGCGGCGTGCACGGTGCCACTGACCTGTCGGCGCATCCGTCGGCCGAAGAGCTCGCGTTCTGGCGCGCCGCCGGTCGCCGGCTGCTGGTCTGTCTCGACGAACTGCCGGCCGAGCAGCGCGCGGCTTTTCTCTTGCACCATGAAGACGGCCTGACCGTCGATGCGCTCGCGGCCAAGCTGGAGATCGGCTTCGAGACCGTGCGCAGCCGCCTGCGCTACGGGCTGCAGAAGCTGCGTGGCTGCATGGAACGCTACCTGTCGGTGCTGGAGCAGCGGGCATGAGCACCGGCATGGACGACGACCTGCACGACCCGCGGCTGCGTCGCGCGCTGGACCACGCGCCCGACCGCGACGCGATGCCCGCGGCCCACACGCGCGAGGCGATCTTGAAGATGGCGCACAACCTTGCTGCTGTTTCCGCGCCGGCGGCCGGCCATGTGGCTGAAGCCGCGCCGTGGTGGCGACGCCTGTTCGGCGGCGGCAGTCCCCGCTCGCGCATGCCGTGGAATGCGGCCTTCGCGACCGTGCTCGTGGCGACCTTCGTGACCGTGTTGTGGCATCGGGAGCCGGTGCCCGAGGCCGGGCTCGATGGCGAGGCGCAAGTGGCCGGGGCGCCCGCGCCGGCATCGGCACCGCCTGCGCAAACGGCCGAGGCGCCGGCAGCCGCGCCTGCTGCTGAACCGGCCGCAACGGCGGACATGACGCCGCCCGCTGCGCCACGCAGCGACGCGGCGCGCGATGCGAAAGAGACCTCGAAGCAGCGGGAGACGCAGGAAGCACGAGATGCCTCACGGCGGCGCGAAGCCCCTCCTGCTGCGGAGGCGTCGATTCAGAAAGACGAAGAGCGGATGCTGGAAAAAGCGGCACCCGCGGCCCCGGTGGTACCAGCCCCGGCGCCCGCGGCACCGGCGATTGCGTCGGCGCCCATGCCGGCGCCTCCCATGGCCGATGTCGGCCAGAGTCCTGCGCCCTATGCCGCCGCACCGCCGGCACCGGCCGCAGCGCCTGCAGCACCGATGCAGCGCGAGTCCGCAGAAACGACGTCATCGCTCGCCGCACAAGGCGGTGCCAGCGCGAACGTCGCAGGCATGCAGCGCCGCGCTGCACCCGCGTCCGCACCGGCCGCAGCCAAGGCCGCCGCACCACGCGCGGCGGCAGAGGCCGTCACGAGCAGCGGCTTTACCGCACTGGACCGCTGGACCACCCTCGACATCACGCGCGCCGGCACCACCACGCGCCAGACGCGCGGCGACACCGAAGGCCTCGCGGCGCTGGTGAACACAGTGGCGCGCGCGGCCACCGTGTCGGGCGGGGAATTGGGTGCGCCGGTCGAGGCGCGCATCGAACTGCGGCGCGACGGCGCGTTGCTGGCCGTGCTCGAGATCGCGGGCGATCAGGTGCGGTGGACGCCGCAGCCGGGCGGCCCTGCATCCATCGGTACGCCGCCGGCACAGGCGCTCGACGCGCTGCGCACGGCGGTCTCGCGGACCCGCTGACGGCGACCGTTGCAGTCGCTGTCGCCGGGCCCGCGATTCAGCGGATCAGGCGTTCTTGAAGTCCGGGGCCCGCTTGTTCAGGAAAGCGTCCATGCCTTCCTTCTGGTCCTGCGTGGCGAACAGCGCGTGGAACAGGCGGCGTTCGAACATCACGCCGTCGCTCAGGCCGCTCTCGAAGGCGCGGTTGACCGATTCCTTGGCGGCCATCACTGCGATCTGCGAGTAGCCCGCGATGATCAGCGCGGCGCCCAGCGCTTCGTCGGCCAGTTTCTCGAAGGGCACCACGCGGCTCACGAGGCCCGCGCGCTCGGCTTCGGCGGCGTCCATCATGCGGGCGGTGAGCGCCATGTCCATGGCCTTGCTCTTGCCCACTGCGCGCGGCAGGCGCTGCGTGCCGCCGGCGCCGGGGATCACGCCGATCTTGATTTCGGGCTGGCCGAACTTGGCGTTGTCGGCCGCGATGATGAAGTCGCACATCATCGCCAGCTCGCAGCCGCCGCCCAGTGCGAAGCCGCTCACGGCCGCAATCACGGGCTTGCGGATCGAGCGGATGGTTTCCCAGTTGCGCGTGATGTAGTCGCCCTTGTACGTGTCGATGAAGCTGTACTTGGCCATCGCCGCGATGTCGGCGCCGGCCGCAAAGGCGCGCTCGCTGCCCGTGAGGATGATGCAGCCGATGGCGTCGTCGGCGTCGAAGGCCTTGAGCGCCTGGCCCAGCTCGGTCATCAGCGCGTCGTTCAGCGCATTGAGGGCCTTGGGGCGGTTGAGGGTGACGATGCCGACCTTGCCTGCTTCGGTCCGCACTTCGATGTTTTCGTAGCTCATGGTGTCTCTGTCTCCGGGGGAGGTGGGGGAAAAAACGCGTTCCACTATACCGAGCATGGCCTCGGGCCCGCTGACGCGCGGGTGTTTCATTTGAGAATTGTTCTCATCTAGAATGGCCGCCATGGACTTCCCGATGCAAGAACATGCCGTGCTGCTGCGGGCCTATGCCCGGGCACAGGAGCGTTGCTCGCGCCTGCTGATCGAGCAGGCCGCCCGGGTCGAGCGGCTCGAGGCGCAGATCGTGCGGCTGCGCGGTGCGCTGATGGCGCGCGACTCGGCGATTGCCATCGTGCGCGAAGAGCTGGCGGCGCGCGCGGCCGTGGGCAGCGCCTTGCCCCAGCGCCTGCACGCGCTGCTGGCGCCGGGCGGCCGGCGCCACCATGCGCTGCCGCCGGGGCCGGAGGTGCCGGCCGATCTGCGTGCCAAGTCGGTGCTGTGCGTCGGCCGTTCGGAAGCGGCGCAAGAGGCGCCTTCGCTGGCGCGTCAATTGGTCGAGATTGCCGGCGGCCGTTACCTGCACCACGACGGCGGCGACGAGGCCGACGACCCCGCGGCGCTCGAAGCCGGCCTGCGCGCCGCCGACCTCGTGATCTGCCAGACCGGCTGCGTGAGCCACGGCGCCTACTGGCGCGTGCAGGACCACTGTCGTCGCACCGGCAAGCCCTGCGTGCTGGTGGGCGAGCCGCAGCCGATGCTGTTCGTGCGGCCGCCGCTCGCGGCGGCCGTCGATCACTCCGCCTGAACGGAAGAAATTACGGCTTGGCTGCGAGCCAGGCCGAGACCTTGGCCGCGTCGTGCGAGAACAGCCGCCACGTGGTCGACCCCGTCGGCAGCGCGAGCGGCAGGCGCAGCAGCCGGCGGTCGCGCGAGACGAGGGCGGTGCACTTCGCGGCACTGCCGAGGTACAGCGCCAGGTCGTCGAGCTTCGTCAGGCGCCAAGCTTGCGCGGGCTGCGACGCGCCCTTGCCGCGACCACCGACGGCCGGCAGCTCGATGCCCAGCCATTCGTCGTTGGCCGAGAAGCCGGCCTTTTCGGCGGCGCCGCCGCGCAGCACCACCTTGATCTGCACGCTGCCGCCGGTTTCGGCCACGCGCAGGCCGAGCGCCTGCGCGGGCTGCGAGGGGTCGTCGAGCGTGGCCACGCCGTGGGCGCGCAGCAGGTCGGCCAGCGGGAGTTCGTCGGTCGAATGCACCCAGCGTGCGAGTTCCGGCGCGTACGAGCGTCCGCCCACGGCTTCGAGCGCGGCCGCGATGTCGGCCTCGCTGATCGGGCCGCCGCTGCTGTGCGTCCAGAGGTGGCGCATCACGTCGTCGAGCGTGCCCTTGCCTTCATGGCGCAGCGTGAGGTCGAAGCACAGCGCCACCAGCGCGCCCTTGGTGTAGTAGCTGACGGTGCTGTTGGGCGTCTGCTCGTCCTGGCGGTAGTACTTGACCCAGGCGTCGAAGCTCGCGTCGGCCACCGGCTGCACGAGCCGGCCGGGCGTCTGCAGCACCTGGTTGATGGTCTTGTTGAGCAGCCGCAGGTAGGCGGCGTCGTCGATGCGGCCGGCGCGGCGCAGCAGCAGGTCGTCGTAGTAGCTCGTGAAGCCCTCGAAGAACCACAGCAGCTGCGTGTAGTTTTCCTGGCTGTAGTCGTAGTGCGCGAACTCCGCCGGGCGCATGCGTTTGACGTTCCAGGTGTGGAAGTACTCGTGGCTGATGAGGCCCAGCAGCGTGGTGTAGCCCTCGGGCTGCTTCTTCTTTTCGCCGCGCTGCGGCAGGTCGCGGCGGTTGCAGATGAGCGCGGTGGAGTGGCGGTGCTCGAGCCCGCCGTAGCCGTCGTCCACCGCGTTGAGCATGAACACGTAGCGGTCGATCGGCAGCTTGGGGCCGCCGCGCTTGCCGGCCTTGTCGCCGTGCCAGAAGCGGATCTCGGCCTCGCAGATGGCCTGCGTGTCGGCGATGAGGCGCTCGCCGTCGAACGAGGCCGCGGCGCCTGCGATCACGAAGCGGTGCGGCACGCCGCAGGCTTCGAATTCGGCGCTCCAGAAGGCCCCCATCTCGACCGGGCTGTCGGCCAGTTCGTCGTAGCCGGCGGCGCGGTAGCTGCCGAAGCCGTGCTTGTCGGCCTTGGTCGGCACGAGCGCGGTGGCGCACGACCAGCGTGCGGCGTCTGTCGGCAGCGTGGGTGGCACGATTTCGAGCGCGTGCGGCGCCTCGGTCTGGCCTTCGACGCGCAGGCAGACGCTGGTGCCGTTGAAGAAGCCGCGCGTGGCATCGAGCCATGCGGTGCGCACCGAGTTGTCGTAGGCGCAGACCTGGTAGTGCAGCACCAGCGGCTGGCCCGGCACGCAGTCGATCTGCCAGCTGCACTTGTCGAGCTGCGTCAGCACCGGCTTGCGACGGCCCTGCGTGGCGCGCAGGCCTTGCAGGTTCTTGGCGAACTCGCGCACGAGGTAGCTGCCCGGAATCCACACCGGCAGCGCCACGCGCTGCTGCGCGGTGGGCGCGGCGATGGTCAGCGTGACGGCGAACAGGCGGGCATGAAGGTCCGCGCACTCGACGCGGCAATGCACGGCGGCAGGGGCGGTTGCAGCAGCGCCCGCGCGCCGGGAAGCAGAAGTCGTCGAGGTCGTCGCCATTGGATCAGTTGGCGGCGGCGAGTTGCTTCTCGACCTGTTCGGCGGGAATGGCGCCCGGGACGCGGCTGCCGTCGGTGAAGATCAGCGTGGGCGTGCCCGTGATGTTGTACTTGCGGCCGAACTCCACGTTGCGCTCCAGCGCCGCCACGTTGCAGGTGCTGGCGGCGGCGGCGGGCTTGACGCTGTTTTCCATCCAGTCGGCCCAGGCCTTGCCCGGGTCCTTGCTGCACCAGATGTCGCGCGACTTGGCGGTCGAGTCGGCGCCGAGCACGGGGTACAGGAACATGTAGACGGTCACGTTGTCGACCTTCTTCATGTCTTTCTCGAAGCGCTTGCAGTAGCCGCAGTTCGGGTCTTCGAAGACCGCGACCTTGCGCTTGCCGTTGCCGCGCACGATCTTGATCGCGTCTTTCACGGGCAGCTTGTCGAAGGCGACGGCGGTGAGCTTCTCGACGCGCTCTTCGGTGAGGTTGCGGCGCGTCTTCGCGTCGATCAGGCTGCCCTGCAGCAGGTAGCCGCCTTGCTCGTCGGTGTAGAGGATCTGGCTGCCGTTCACGCGCACTTCGTACAGGCCCGGCACGGGCGTCTTGGTGACTTCCTCGATGGCCGGCAGTTGCGGGATGTGCGTCGGCAGGTTCTTGCGGATCTCGGCCTCGCCCGCGCCGGCGGTGGAGAACGTGAGCAGCGCGCAGGCGGCGACGAGAAGGTGGCGGACGAAGGTCATCGGGAAGGTTTCGGGAAAAAGGTGGAGGGCTGGCGGCGGCGTCAGGCGGTCAGGCTTTGAGGCCCATGGCCTGGGCGGTGATCCAGTGCTTCACGAAGCGCGTGCGGTCGAAACCGCGCATGCCCCAGTTGCGCAACGCAGGGAGTGGACCCAGGTTGTGCGAGAAAAGTTGCTGCAATCCGTCGGTCGCCAGGCTCATCTGCAGCACATCGGCGCGGCGGGCGCGTTCGTAGCGGCGCAGCAGGCGGGCGTCGCCCACGCTGCGCCAGTAGTCGCGGGTGCGGATCACCTCGGCCAGCGCAGCCGCATCGGACAGCCCGAGGTTCAGGCCCTGGCCCGCCAGCGGGTGCACCGTGTGGGCAGCGTCGCCCGCGAGCACCCACGATTGCGTGGGCTGGCCGGGCATCGTGCCGGACCAGCGGTCGGCGATGGCGCGCGACAGCGGCCACACGGCGCGTTCGCTCGTGAGCCGCAGCGAGCCCAGCTCGCCGTGGCTGGCTTCGCTCACGGCGGCACTGAATTCTTCGGCGCTTTGTGCGATCAGTTCGGGCACGCGCAGCTGGTCGACCGACCACACCAGCGCCAGCGTCTTGCCATGCACGCCGCCCAGCGGCAGCAGGGCGAACACCTCGCCGCGGTCGTTGAACCACTGGCGCGCGATGCCGTCGTGCGTGTGCGCGGCCTCGAGCCGTGCGGCAATGGCGTGCTGCGGGTAGCGCGTGACCTCGTAGCTCACGCCCAGCGCTGCGCGCGAGGCGCTGGCCTTGCCTTCGCACACCACGGTGAGCGGTGCGGCCACGGGCTCGGTCACCACGTCGATCAGGGGCTGGAAGCGCACCGCGTCGGCCAGTTGCTGCTCGAGCGCGGGCACGTCGACGATCCAGGCCAGCGCCTCGACCTTCTGGCGCGCGGCGCTGAACTGCACCCGGCCGCCGTCGTCGCCGTGCACCTGCATCTCGTGCACCGGCGTGGCATGGGCCGCGTCGGGCCAGCCGCGCAGCGATTCGAGCAGCGTGCGGGACGCCACGTTGAGCGCGTACGCCCGGATGTCTTCCTTGCCCGCAGGGGCCGGCGGCACCACCAGCGCGACGCGCACGCGTTCGCGCGCCAGCAGCAGCGCCAGCGTGCGGCCGACGATGCCGGCGCCGCGGATACAAACTTCGGGTGAGAGGGCCATCAGATGATTGTATGAACTAAGCCCACCCCCAGGCTTCGCGCACTTCGTGTCGCTACGCCAACCCCCTCGCGGGGGCGATACCAGCGGCCCGGCAAAGCCGGTTCCGCGGTATCCCTGGAAGGGACCGCGACGGTTTGGAAAGCGATATCGGACAATCGCCAGCGATTTCAAAGGAACCCCACCGTGTCGCAGCCGTCCGCTTTCGATCTCCAGGCCACCATCGCCCGCCTGTTCGTGTATCCCGTCAAGTCGTGCGCGGGCGTCGAGCTCAATGAGATGCTGCTCACCGAAACCGGCCTCGAGTTCGACCGCGCCTGGACGGTGGTCGATGCGCAGGGCGAGTTCGTCACCCAGCGGCAGCTGCCGCGCATGGCACTCATCCAGCCGCAGATGAAGCACACCGAGGTCGTGCTGCGCGCGCCCGGCATGCTGGCGCTGCACCTGGCCTTCGACCGCGTCGAGCAGCCGGTGCGCGTGCGCGTGTGGAAGGACGACGTGGCGGCCTACGACATGGGCGACATCGCGGCACAGTGGTTCAGCGACTTTCTTTCAGAGCCCGGCAAGCCGCAGACCTTGCGCCTGGTGCGTTTCGACCCCGAGCACCAGCGCCTGTCGAGCCTCAAGTGGACCGACGGCGTCGAGGCGCTGAACCAGTTTGCCGACGGCTTTCCGCTGCTGGTGGCCAGCGAAGGCTCGCTCGCCGAACTCAACGAGCGCCTTGCGGCGGCCGGCCACGGCCCGGTCGGCATCGAGCGTTTCCGCCCGAACATCGTGCTGGCCGGCATCGAGTCGCACGACGAAGACCGGGTCGACGCGCTGCACGTCACCACCGGCGAAGGCGAGGCCGAGCTGCGTCCGGTCAAGCCCTGCACGCGCTGCCCGATTCCCGACATCGACCCGGCGACCGCGCTCAGCAGCCCCGAGGTCGGCGACATGCTGCGCACCTACCGCGCCGACGCGCGCGTGGACGGCGGCATCACCTTCGGCATGAACTGCATCGTGGTGCAGGGCGTGGAGCACCTGCTGAAGGTGGGGCAGGTGGTGGGGGCGAACTACAGGTTCGAGTAACGGGCGATCAGAACGCCACGCCTGCGATCAGGATGATGTTCGCGTATGGCGTGCATTCGCCCGTGCGCACGATGGCGCGGGCCCTGGCGCTGCGGCGCTTGAATTCCTCGTGCGACACGGTTTGCGGCGCGATGCCCAGCGACTGCGGGTACCAGCCCGGCAGCGCCTTCGCAGCGCCTTGCAGCGCTTCGTCGGCCACGACGATGCTTTCCACCTGCATCTCCGACAGCACCGCCTTCAGCACATCGCTGATCCCCGGCACACCGCGCGCCACGGCCAGGTCGATGCGGCGCGGGCCGTCGGGAATGGGCAGGCCGGCGTCGCCGATCACCAGCATGTCGCCGTGGCCCATGGAGGCGATCACGTGGGAGAGTTCGGCGTGCAGCAGGGGAGAGCGTTTCACAGCGTGATCCAGTCGGGGGGCAGGGGGCTGCGCAGCACGGCGTCGCGCAGCGGAATGGAGGGTTGGGCGCCAGGCTGCTGGATGCACAGCGCAGCGGCGCGGATGCCCAGGCGCACGGCTTCGTCGAACGACTGGCCTTCGCCCAGTGCCACGGCGAGCGCACCCAGGAAGGTGTCGCCGGCAGCGGTGGTGTCGACCGCCTGCACCTTCGGCGCGGGATGGTGGCGTGCACCGTCGGTATCGACCGCCACCGCGCCGCGCGAGCCCAGCGTCACGACGACGCGGGCGATGCCGCGCGCGCGCAGCGCCTGGCCGGCCTGCGCGGCTTCTTCGGGGCTGTCGGCGTTCTGGCCCGACAGCGTCTGCGCCTCGATCTCGTTGACCACGAGCGTGTCGATGCGGGGCCAGAGCGCCTCGGCAATGGGTTGCACCGGCGAGGGGTTGAGCATGACCGCGCAGCCCGCGTCGTGCGCGGCGGCGATGGCGCGCGCCACCTGGTCCATCGGGGTTTCGAACTGCGCGACGAGAAACGCCGCGCCCTGCAGTTGCGTGCGCAGCGCGGCGTCGTCGAGGGCGACGCGCGCGTTGGCGCCGGGGATCATCACGATGCGGTTCTGGCCGCTGTCTTCGACCAGGATCAGTGCCGTGCCGGTGGGCTCGGCGGTGTCGGTGCGCAGCGCGGAAGTGTCGATGCCGTCGCGCGCGAGCGCCTCGCGCAGCGCCTGGCCGTGGGCGTCGTCGCCCACGCAGCCGATCATGTGCACCTGCGCACCTTCGCGCGCGCAGCTCACGGCCTGGTTGGCGCCCTTGCCGCCGGGGATGGCGTCGATCGAGCGGCCCAGCAGGGTTTCGCCCGCGGCCGGCGCGTGCGGCACGCGCAGCACGATGTCCATGTTCAGGCTGCCGAGCACGACGATGCGCGGCGGCGTGGAGGAAGAGAGAGGCTGAAGGCTCACGAGGTGCGGGACTTGGAAGGTGTGGTGGTGACGGTGGTGGCCGATGCTGCGGGCGTCACGCCCGCTTCGCGAAAGCCCGCGTGGCGCGCGGTCGAGGCGCGCACGCGCAGCTCGGGTTGCAGCACGACCTTGCGTGCGTCGCGGCGCTTGCCGCCCATGCGCTCCAGCAGCATGTCGACCGCCAGCGCGCCGATGCGCTCCTTGGGTTGCGCCACGGTGGTGAGCGGCGGGCTGGTGTAGGCCGACAGTTCGATGTCGTCGAAGCCCACGATGGAGAGTTCGTCGGGCACGCGCACGCCGCTTTCGTGTGCGGCGCGCAGCGCGCCGATGGCCATCAGGTCGTTGCACACGAACACGGCCGAGGGCTTCTGCTCGGTGCGCAGGATGGCGTGCATCGCCTCGTAGCCGCCCTGGCTGGTGAAGCCGCCGCGCCACAGCAGCGCGTCGGCGTTCGGCGGTGAGCCGGTTTCTGCCAGCGCCATGCGCCAGCCTTCGATGCGCTGCTCGCTCGACGTCACGCCCGTCGGCCCTCCGATGCAGGCGATGCGCTTGTGGCCCAGCGACAGCAGGTGCCGCACGGCAAGCAGTCCGCCCTGCATGTGGGCGGTTTCCACCAGGTCGCAGGCGGGGTCGGCAATCTCGCGGTCGACCAGCACGGTGGGAATGCGCAGGCCGCGCAGCTGGGTGGCGAGCGAGTCGTCTTCGTCGGCGCCGGTCGACACCACGATGAGCCCGTCGATGCGGCGCTCGGCCAGCACTTGCAGGTACACGCTCTGGCGCCGGGGCTCGTCGTCGGTGTTGCACAGCACCAGCGTGTAGCCGGCGCCGAAGCAGCGGTCTTCCACGATGCGCACGATCTCGGCGAAGTAGGGGTTCGAGCTGTTGGGAATGAGCATGCCCAGCGTCGAGGTGGTATTGCTCTTGAGGCTGCGCGCCATCGCGTTGGGCACGTAGCCGAGCTCGCGGATCGCCAGCTCCACGCGCTCGCGCACCTTGGCGCTCACGTGGCGCGTGTCGTTGACGACGTGCGACACGGTGGTGACGGAAACGCCCGCCTGGAGTGCAACGTCCTTGATGGTGGCCATGGTTGTGTGGGTTCCTTGAGGCTCAGGCCAGCCGACGAGCTGCCCGGCGCTGGCGCAGGGTGTCGATGATGACGGCCACCACGATCACCGCGCCCGTGATGATGCGCTTGCTCGGCTCGCTCGCGCCGACCTGTGCCAGGCCGGCCTCGAGCACCGCGATGATCAGCACGCCGAAGAAGGTGTTGACCACCGAGCCGCGCCCGCCCATGAGGCTGGTGCCGCCGATGACCACGGCCGCGATCACCTGCAGTTCGATGCCGACGCCGGCATTCGGGTCGGCCGCTTCGAGGCGGGCCGACTGCATCAGGCCTGCGAGCCCCGCCAGCAGGCCGGTGACGGCGAACACGATGATGCGGATCGGCCGCGGGTCGATGCCCGCCAGGCGCATGGCTTCTTCATTGGTGCCGATGCCCACGACGTGACGGCCGAACACCGAACGCGTGAGCACCAGCTGCCCCACGGCGACCAGCACCACCGCGAGCACGAAGGCGGCCGAGATGCCGCCGATCCACGGCGCGGCCAGGCCCGAGATGGCGTCGCCCACGTACTGCGTGCGCGAATCGGTGACCAGGTAGGCGCCGCCGCGCACGGCTTCGAGCATGCCCAGCGAGACGATGAAGCTCGGCAGCCGCCACGCGACCGACACCGCGCCGGTCACCGTGCCGCAGACCAGCCCGGTGGCCAGCCCGAGCATGGCGGCCAGCGGCACCGAGAGCTTCCATTCGAGGATGGCGGCGGCCGTGACGGCCGCACTGAGTGCGAGCACCGAGCCCACCGACAGGTCGATGCCCGCGATGATCAGCACGAAGGTCATGCCCACCGCCATCACGGCCAGCGCCGGGATTTCGTTGGCGATCGAGATGAAGGTGTCGCGCGTGAGGAAGTATTCGCTCATCGAGCCGAAGAGCGCGATCATGCCCAGCAGCACGACCGTGAGGCCCAGGTAGGTGCCGAGCTGGCCCTTGAGTGCGGACGGCGGCTTGCGGGTGGCAGCGGAAGAAGAAGGGGAGGCGGCGTTCATGGTCGTCAGGCGTCGGCAGAAGTCGGGGCGGAAGCTGCGGAAAGGGCAGAGTCCGCGGGAGAGCCGGGCACACGGCCCGTGGCATCGCTGAAGGCGGCGGCGAGCAGCGACTGCTCGGTCCATTCGCCGCGCTCGAACACCGCGACCAGCCGGCCGGCGCTCATCACGCCGATGCGGTCGCACATGGCCATCAGTTCGCGCAGGTCGCTCGACACCATCAGGAGCGCCTTGCCGGCGTCGGTCATGCGGTCGAGCTCGGTGTACAGGTCGGCGCGCGCGCCCACGTCCACGCCGCGCGTGGGTTCGTCCAGCAGCAGCACCTTGCATTCGCGGTGCAGCCAGCGCGCGAACACCACCTTCTGCTGGTTGCCGCCGCTGAGTGTGGACACGGGTTGCTCGATGCTGCGCGAGCGGATGCGCAGCAGATCCACCAGCCGCCGCGCAATCTGGCGCTCCTTGGCGCGGCGCAGCCAGCCGGCATGCGAGATCGCGCCGAGGTCGCTCAGCGTGGCGTTGACGCGGATCGGCTGCGACAGCAGCAGGCCCTGCGACTTGCGGTCTTCGGTGACGAGGCCGATGCCCGCGCGAATCGCCTGCATCGGCGAGCGCCAGCCCTTGCGCGCATGCTGCACGGGCTGTGCGGCCGGCGTGCCGTCGTGCAGCACGACCTCGCCGCGGTCGGCGCGGTCGGCGCCGAACAGCAGCCGCACGAGCTCGGTGCGGCCCGAGCCGACCAGGCCGGCCAAGCCCATGATTTCACCGGCGCGCAGTTCGAGGTCGACATCGCGCACCACCTGTGCCCGGCCGATGCCGCGCGCGCTCAGCAGCACCGGGCCCGCCACGCGGCGCGCGCGGCCTTCGTGCTCGTGCACCGCGCGGCCCACCATGCGCTGCACGAGTTCGGATTCGCGCACGCCGGCCATGGCGCGCACGTCGACCAGCTTGCCGTCGCGCAGCACGGCCACGCGATCGGCGATGCGCTGCAGTTCTTCGAGGCGGTGCGACACGTAGACGATCGCCACGCCGCGCAGCTTCAGCAGCTCGATCTGCTCGAACAGGTGCGCGGTTTCGCGCGGCGTGAGCATGGCGGTGGGCTCGTCGAGCACCAGCACGCGCGTGTCGTCCTGCAGGTTGCGCGCAATTTCCACCATCTGCTGCTGGCCGATGCCCAGCCGCGCCACCGGCGTGGCCGGGTCGATGCCCTCCAGGCCGATCTTGGCGAGCTGGCGTTCGGCCAGCTCGTGCAGCGTGGCGCGGCGGATCCAGCCGCTCTTGTGCGGCAGGCGGTCGAGCAGCAGGTTCTCGGCCACCGACAGCGTGGTGACGAGGCCGAGTTCCTGCATGACCATGCGCACGCCCAGCCGTTCGGCATCGCGGCGCGAGGCCGGTGCGAAAGGCTGCCCGTTCAGCAGCATGCCGCCGCGCGTGGGCTGCACCAGCCCGCAGACGATCTTCGACAGCGTGCTCTTGCCCGCGCCGTTCTCGCCCGTGAGCGCGAGCACTTCGCCGGCGCGCAGCTCGAGAGACACGTCGTCGAGCACCGGCGCCGCGTAGTCCTTGCCGATTCCCTTGAGTGAAAGCACTGGCGCGCCGCGATTGTTGTCAGCCATCGATGGCAACCTTATTCCAGAAACACCACGGAACCGGCTTTGCCGGGCCGTCGGTGTTGCCCCCGGTAGGGGGTTGGCGAAGCGACACGAAGTGCGCGAAGCCTGGGGGCGAGCAACATTTACTTCGAGGACTTGGTGACGAGCACCACGTCGGTCTTCACTTCAGCCGGCATTTCCGATTGCTTCTTCTTGTCGGCGATGGCCTTCAGCGCGGTCTCGATGCCGAACACGGCCTGCTTGGCGGCGAACTGGTCGGCGGTGGCGAGCACGCGGCCGTCTTTCAGCATCGGCTTGATGGCGCCGATGTTGTCGTAGCCCACCACGAGCACCTTGCCGGTCTTGCCCGCCGCCTTGACGGCGGCCACGGCGCCCAGCGCCATGCTGTCGTTGCCGGCCAGCAGGGCCTTCAGGTCGGGGTGCTCGCGCATCATGCCGGCGGCCACGGTGTTGCCCTTGTCGATTTCCCACTGGCCCGACTGCACGCCGACCACCGTTACGCCCGCGGCCTTCATGGCGTCCTGGTAGCCCAGCGTGCGCTGCTGCGCATTGAAGGTGGTCGACACGCCTTCGATGATGCCGACCTTGTCGCCCGACTTCAGCTCCTTGGCGAGCGCGTCGCCCACCAGCTTGGCGCCGGCGCGGTTGTCGGGGCCGACGAAGGGCACCTGGATGCCCTTTTCTTTCAGGGCAGCGCCGTCGAGCTGGTTGTCGATGTTCACGACCAGGATGCCCTTGTCGATGGCCGCCTTGATCACCGGCACCAGCGCCTTCGAGTCGGCGGGCGCGATGACCAGCGCATTGATCTTCTGCGCCACCATCTGCTCGACCATCTTGATCTGCGCGGCGGTGTCGGTCTCGTCCTTGATGCCGTTGGCCACCAGTGTGTACTGCGCGGCGTTGGCCTTCTGGTGCGCCTTGGCGCCGTCTTCCATGGTGCGGAAGAACTCGTTGGCCAGCGACTTCATGACCAGCGCGACCTTCGGCTTGTCCTGTGCGAACGCGGGCGTTCCGGCAATGGCGCCCAGCAAGGTCAATGCGGCAGCGCTTTGCAGGGTACGGCGGGTGAACTTCATGGTGAATGTCTCCTGGAATAAGGGGTCAGAGCGGGACGCCGGTCTGTGCCGGGGGCTCCGATGTTAATCGAGGGAAACGTTTGCGCAAACGTTTGCGAGTCGGGTCTAACCCTGAGCTTTTGGGGGCGGAACGCCTCTGTCAGAATGCTTTCGCGCGCTTCTGAACGTCTGGGAAAAGGTGCGCGGCAGTGGCCGGAAGTGGGCCCAAGCCGGGGGAGAACCCGGTCAGCCTAAAATCGGGGGTTACCCAAGAGGACCTCCCATGAGTTTGCAATGCGGCATCGTCGGCCTGCCCAACGTCGGTAAATCCACCCTTTTCAATGCGTTGACCAAGGCCGGCATCGCAGCGGAAAACTATCCGTTCTGCACCATCGAGCCCAACGTGGGCGTGGTGGAAGTGCCCGATCCGCGGCTCGACCAGCTCAGCGAGATCGTCAAGCCCGAGCGCGTGGTGCCCGCCATCGTCGAGTTCGTCGACATCGCCGGCCTCGTGGCCGGTGCCAGCACCGGTGAAGGCCTGGGCAACAAGTTCCTGGCGCACATCCGCGAGACCGACGCCACCGTCAACGTCGTGCGCTGCTTCGACGACGAGAACGTGATCCACGTGGCCGGCAAGGTCGACCCGATCTCCGACATCGAAGTGATCCAGACCGAACTCTGCCTGGCCGATCTGGCCACGGTCGAGAAGGCGTTGCACCGCCACACCAAGGTCGCCCGCTCGGGCGACAAGGACGCGCAGAAGCTCGTCGGCCTGCTCGAGCGCTGTCAGGCCGCGCTGAACGAGAACACGCCGGTGCGTGCGCTCGAGTTCACCAAGGAAGAAGTGCCGCTGGTGAAGAGCTTCACGCTCATCACCGCCAAGCCCGCGATGTTCGTGGGCAACGTGGCCGAAGACGGCTTCGAGAACAACCCGTACCTCGACCGCCTGCGCGAATACGCCGCCAAGCAGGGCGCGCCCGTGGTCGCCATCTGCGCCAAGATCGAAGCCGACCTGTCCGAGATGGACGAGGAAGACAAGAAGATGTTCCTCGCCGAAATCGGCCAGGAAGAACCGGGCCTGAACCGCCTGATCCGTGCGGCCTACAAGCTGCTCGGCCTGCAGACCTACTTCACCGCCGGCGTGAAGGAAGTGCGCGCCTGGACCATCCACATCGGCGACACCGGCCCGCAAGCCGCCGGCGTGATCCACGGTGACTTCGAAAAGGGCTACATCCGCGCCCAGACCATCGCGTTCGACGACTACATCGCCTTCAAGGGCGAGCAGGGCGCGAAGGACGCGGGGAAGATGCGTTCGGAAGGCAAGGAATACGTCGTGAAGGATGGCGACGTGATGAACTTCCTGTTCAGCTCCTGATTTCGCTCGCCCCCAGGCTGCGCGGCACTGCGTGTCCGCTGCGCCAACCCCCCAACCGGGGGCAACACCTGAGGCCCGGCGAAGCCGGTTCCTCGGTGTTTCACGAACGGGCCGCCTTGCGGCGAGCCTCTTCCAATCACTCCGTCTTCTGCTTGCCCACACCTCCGTGTTTCTGGTCGCTCGTGATCAGGAAGATGCGGGCCCGCGCCTGCAGCAGGAACTGGCGTAGGCGTTGATGGAGGACATGGCCGGCAGCAGCCCCACGGTTTGCCGTAGGCGGTGACGCTGTCGCAGCGGGCGCCTGAAAGCCGCGCGCGTTGTGGTTAGACTGCGCGCCCGCTGCATCCTCTGCCGGAAGGCCTTCATTCGCCATGCTCACTGTCCATCACCTGAACAACTCGCGCTCGCAGCGCGTGCTCTGGCTGCTCGAAGAACTCGAGCTGCCTTACGAGATCGTCCACTACCAGCGCGACCCCAAGACCATGTTGGCGCCCGCTTCACTGAAGGCCGTGCATCCGCTGGGCAAGTCGCCCGTTGTGACGACCGACGACGGCGCGACATTGGCGGAATCGGGCGCGATCATCGAGTCGCTCATCGAACGCTACGGCCAGGGCCGGCTCGCACCCGCGGCGGGTTCGCCCGAGGCGCTGCGCTACCGCTACTGGCTGCACTTCGCCGAAGGTACGGCGATGTCGCCGCTGCTGCTCAAGCTGGTGTTCGACCGCATCGAGAGCAGCAAGATGCCCTTCTTCGCCAAGCCGATCGCCAAGGCCATTGCGGCGAAGGCGAAGTCGGCGTTCATCCATCCGAACATCGCGAGCCACCTGAACTTCATGGAGGCTGAACTCGGCAGGAGCGAATGGTTTGCCGGCGACACCTTCACGGGCGCCGACATCCAGATGAGCTTCCCGGTCGAAGCCTCGCAGGCGCGCGGCGGTCTCGATGCGAAGCGACCCAAGCTCATGGCCTACCTGGAGCGCATCCATGCGCGCCCGGCCTACCAGCGCGCACTGCAGCGCGGCGGCCCCTACGAACTGCTGAGCTGAGTTTGTTCGAACGCGTGCTTCATGACGGGAAGGCGTATAGAAGCGCGTAGGTCATCGTCACGTAGCGCAGGAACTTGCCGATAGCCATGTAGCCCACGCAGGGCCAGAACGGCAGCTTGAGCCAACCGGCGACCGCGCACAGCGGGTCGCCCACGATCGGCAGCCAGCTCAGCAGGCAGGCCTTCGGGCCCAGCCGTTCGAGCCAGCCGAGCACGCGCACATGGTGTTTCGAGTGCGAGTATTTGTCGGCCACCTTGTGCGCGCCGTAGCCGATCCACCAGTCGACCGCGCCGCCCAGCGTGTTGCCCACGGTGGCCACGGCGATGGCCTGCCAGAACATCTCGGGGTTGAGTTTCAGCAGGCCGAAAAGGATCGGTTCGGAGCCCACCGGCAGCAACGTGGCCGACACGAACGCGGCAATGAACAGCGTCGAAAGTCCGTACTGGGGGAGCGCGAGAAGCGCCAGGAGTGCGTCGAGCCAGGCTTGCATAAGGTCGGCGAAGTATAGGCAGCGCTCACGTCGCGGCGGCGTGGGAGAAGGCCCCGCGAACTACTGGTGTTTACGCCTGTGTCTCAGGCGCAAAAAGGCGTAAATCGTTTCAGTCGCTGAAATGCCACGTGGCTACAATCGTGCCTCATTTTTCAGCAGCCGACCCGCACAGCACCCCTTTCCATGACCCTGCAGATCGGCACCCACACGCTGGAAAACCGGCTGTTCGTCGCGCCCATGGCCGGCGTGACGGACCGGCCGTTCCGCATGCTGTGCCGCGAACTCGGTGCGGGCTATGCGGTCAGCGAGATGGTCACCTCGCGCAAGGATCTGTGGAACACGCTGAAGACCTCGCGGCGCGCCAACCACGACGGCGAGCCGGGCCCCATTGCGGTGCAGATTGCCGGCACCGACGCGGCCATGATGGCGGAGGCCGCGGTCTACAACATCGAGCGCGGCGCGCAGATCATCGACATCAACATGGGCTGCCCGGCCAAGAAGGTCTGCAACAAGTGGGCGGGTTCGGCGCTGATGCGCGACGAGCCGCTGGCGCTCGAAATCGTGCAGGCCGTGGTCGATGCGGCGCAACCCTTCAACGTGCCGGTCACGCTCAAGATGCGCACCGGCTGGAGCGAAGACCACCGCAATGCGGTGAAGCTCGCACGCGACTTCGAATCGGCCGGCGTGCAGATGCTCACCGTGCACGGACGCACGCGCGAGCAGGGCTACAAGGGCCACGCCGAGTACGACACCATCGCTGCCGTGAAGGCCGCGGTGCGCGTGCCGGTGGTGGCCAACGGCGACATCCGTTCGCCCGAGAAGGCACGCGACGTGCTCGCGGCCACGGGCGCCGACGCCGTGATGATCGGCCGCGCCGCGCAGGGCCGGCCGTGGATCTTCCGCGAGATCACGCATTTCCTGGACACCGGCACCCACCTCGCGCCGCCGCTGGTGGCCGAGGTGCGCCGGCTGCTGCTCGACCATCTGGTGGAGCACTACGCGCTGTACGGCGAGTTCAGCGGCGTGCGCACGGCGCGCAAGCACATCGGCTGGTATGTGCGTGCGCTGCCCGACGGCGAGGCGTTCCGCGCGCGCATGAACGCCATCGAAGACTGCGCCGGACAACTGCGCGCGGTCGACGACTATTTCCAGGGGCTTGCGGACCGCATGGACCGCATGCCCGCTCCGGCGACAGACGAGGAGCCGTCGGGGGAAGAGGAGACGGCCTGCGCCGTCGATTGAGAGAAGAAGAGAAAAAGAGAAGAAGCAAGCAATGAGCAAGAAACACATCGAGGACTGCGTTCGCAGCAGTCTGGACAGCTACTTTCGCGATCTGCGGGGCACCGAACCCGACGGCATGTACGAGATGCTCGTGCGCGTGGTCGAGAAACCCCTGCTCGACGTCGTCATGACGCGCGCCGAAGGCAACCAGTCCCGGGCCGCCCAATGGCTGGGCCTGAACCGCAACACGCTCCGCAAGAAATTGGTCGAGCACAAACTTTTGAAATAACCCGACGGCACATCCATGGCTCAGACCGCACTCCTTTCCGTTTCCGACAAGACCGGCATCCTCGAATTCGCGCAAGCCCTGCATGGCTTGGGCGTCAAGCTGCTGTCCACCGGCGGCACCGCCAAGCTGCTGGCCGACGCCGGCCTGCCGGTGACCGAAGTCGCCGACCACACCGGCTTTCCCGAAATGCTCGACGGCCGCGTGAAGACGCTGCACCCGAAGATCCACGGCGGCCTGCTGGCACGCCGCGACCTGCCCGCGCACGTCGCCGCAATCAAAGAGCACGGCATCGACACCATCGACCTGCTGGTGGTCAACCTGTACCCGTTCGAAGCCACCGTGGCCAAGCCCGGCTGCACGCTCGAAGACGCGATCGAGAACATCGACATCGGCGGCCCGGCCATGGTGCGCAGCGCCGCCAAGAATTGGAAGGACGTGGGCGTGCTCACCGACGCTTCGCAGTACGCCGTGGCGCTGGCCGAACTCAAGGCCGACGGCAAGCTCAGCGACAAGACCAAGTTCGCGTTCTCGGTGGCCGCGTTCAACCGCATCGCCGACTACGACGGCGCCATCAGCGACTACCTCTCGGCCATCGACTTCGACGCCAGCATCGGCCAGCCCGCGCCCACGCGCTCGCTGTTCCCGGCGCAAAGCAACGGCCGCTTCGTGAAGGTGCAGGACCTGCGCTACGGCGAGAACCCGCACCAGCAGGCCGCGTTCTACCGCGACCTCTACCCGGCGCCCGGTTCGCTCGTGTCGGCCAAGCAATTGCAAGGCAAGGAGCTCAGCTACAACAACATCGCCGACGCCGATGCGGCGTGGGAATGCGTGAAGAGCTTCGACGAGCCCGCCTGCGTGATCGTCAAGCACGCCAACCCCTGCGGCGTGGCCGTGGGCACCGACGCGCTCGAGGCCTACAGCAAGGCCTTCAAGACCGACCCGACCTCGGCCTTCGGCGGCATCATCGCCTTCAACCGCACGGTGGACCTGGCCACGGCACAGGCCGTCAACAAGCAGTTCGTCGAAGTGCTGATGGCACCGGGCTACACGCCCGAGGCGCTCGAAGTGTTCCAGGCCACCAAGGCCAAGCTCAACGTGCGCGTGCTCGAGATCGCACTGCCCAAGGGTGGAAGCACCGACTGGGACAACGGCCGCAACGCGATGGACGTCAAGCGCGTCGGCTCGGGCCTGCTGATCCAGACCGCCGACAACCACGAGCTGGCACTGGCCGACCTCAAGGTGGTCAGTAAGAAGCAGCCCACGCCGCAGCAGCTGCAAGACCTGCTGTTCGCCTGGAAGGTCGCGAAGTACGTCAAGAGCAACGCGATCGTGTTCTGCGCCGACGGCATGACGATGGGCGTGGGCGCGGGCCAGATGAGCCGCCTCGACTCCGCGCGCATCGCGAGCATCAAGGCCGAGCATGCGGGCCTGTCGCTCAAGGACACGGCGGTGGCCAGCGACGCCTTCTTCCCGTTCCGCGACGGCCTCGACGTGGTGGTGGATGCGGGCGCAGGCTGCGTCATCCAGCCGGGCGGTTCGATGCGTGACCAGGAAGTGATCGACGCGGCCGACGAACGCGGCGTGGTGATGGTGTTCTCTGGCGTGCGCCACTTCCGCCACTGAGCCTGCGGCCCCGCGGGGCCCTCCAACACAAGGCCAGGGTCGCTCACGCGGCCCTGGCCTTTTTCGTCGTTGCTACTCGTGCGTGCCGAAGCGGTACTTGAGCTGGAAGCTGATCGCGCCGTACAGCCGGTTCCTGATCGTCGGCACGTAGGCGATGTTCAGGCCCCAGTTCTTGCCCTCGATGGCGGCGGTCGGAATGATGGCCGGAAACCAGTTGCCGTTGCGGTAGTCGGGGTAGCCGTCGAAGCCGCCCACCACCGCGCCGAATTTCACGCCGTAGAACTCGAAGGGCAGGATGTACAGGCCGACGTAGTGCGACTGCCGCCGGTTGCTGTTGTGGAAGGTGCCGGCCGTGACGCGGTAGGTGTCGTTCAGCGGGTACTCGAAGCCCAGGCCGGGGTTGGCGTTTTCCAGGCCCTTGCCGCTGTCGAAGTGGGCCGAGTAGAAGCCGGGGTTGACCCAGATGTTCTTCGGCTCGAAGGACTGCGCCAGCGCGAGGCCCGGCAGAAGAAGGGCACTCAGCAGCGGCAGCATGCGCAAGGGGGTCATGGGCGAGGCGTCTTGAAAATCGGTCTGTCTCGCGGCTTCGATGGTGGCTGCGATGACGGCTTCCCTTGCTGTGGCGCGCATGGGAATGGACCCGCGAACGCCGGCGCAATATACACGGCACGATTGCCAAAGCCGTGACAGCACACGCCCATTCTTGCGTGCCCGAGTGCCGGCGCCGTAGCGCGTCTTCCGCGCGCCGCACTTGCGTCAGGAATTGCTCATGGGCGTGAAGCTCGGGCGTTTCCGCGAAGACCTGTGCCTGGCCGCGGCCGAGGTGCTCGAAGCCGAGGCCGGGCCGGTGGCCGTGGTCGACCCCGCCTGAGCGGGGAGGGCGCGCGTCAGCGCTTGCTGAAGATCTCGCGCGCCGCCGCGATGGTGGCCGCGATGTCGTCCTCGCTGTGCGCGGCGCTCACGAAGCCTGCTTCGTAGAGTGCCGGCGCGATGTACACGCCGCGGTCGAGCAGGCCGTGGAACAGCGCATTGAACTGCGCGTTGTCGGTGGTCATCACCGTCGCGTAGTTCTGCGGCAGTTCGTTCATGAGGAAGAAGCCGAACATGCCGCCTTCGCTGTCGGCGTTGAAAGGCTGGCCTTCGGCGGCTGCGGCGGCCTTGAGGCCGTCGACCAGCGTGCGCGTCTTCTTTGCCAGCGCTTCGTAGAAGCCGGGCTTCGAGATTTCCTTCAGCGTGGCCAGGCCGCAGGCGGTGGCCACCGGGTTGCCCGACAGCGTGCCGGCCTGGTAGACCGGGCCCAGCGGCGCGAGCTGTTCCATGATGGCGCGCGGGCCGCCGAAGGCCGCCAGCGGCATGCCGCCGCCGATGACCTTGCCGAGCACCGTGAGGTCGGGCGTGACGCCCAGCACGCCTTGCGCGCCGTGCAGGCCGACGCGGAAGCCCGTCATCACCTCGTCGAAGATCAGGAGCGCGCCGTGCTGCGTGCACAGCTCGCGGCAGCGCTTTGCGAAGGCGGGCGTGGCGCGCACGAAGTTCATGTTGCCGGCGATCGCCTCGATCATCAGGCAGGCGATGTCCTTGCCGTGCAGCGCGAAGGCTTCGTCGAGCTGCTGCAGGTTGTTGTACTCGAGCACCAGCGTGTGCTGCACCACCTCGGGCGGCACGCCGGCCGAGGTCGGGTTGCCGAAGGTGGCGAGGCCGGAACCGGCCTTCACCAGCAGCGCGTCGGCGTGGCCGTGGTAGCAGCCTTCGAACTTGACGATGGTCTTGCGGCCGGTGGCGCCGCGCGCCAGGCGCAGCGCGCTCATGGCGGCTTCGGTGCCCGAGCTCACGAGGCGCACCATGTCCATCGATGGCACCAGGGCCAGGATGGCTTCGGCGAGTTCGATCTCGCGCTCGGTCGGCGCGCCGTACGAGAAGCCTTCGAGCACGGCCTTCTGCACCGCCTCGACCACGGCCGGGTGGCCGTGGCCCAGGATCATCGGACCCCAGGAGCCGATGTAGTCGATGTAGCGCTTGTCGTTGGCGTCCCAGAAATAGGCGCCTTGCGCGCGCTGGATGAAACGGGGCGTGCCGCCGACGGCCTTGAAGGCGCGCACGGGCGAGTTCACGCCGCCGGGGATCACGGCGCGGGCGCGCTCGAAAAGAATGTCGTTCTGGTCAGTCATCAGTGTCGGGTGTCGTGCGGGGGTAAAGCGAAATCGGGAGGGGCATCGGGCTCGTCGTCATCGTCTTCGTCGTCCTCGGGCTCGGCCCAGAACAGGCGGTCGGGCAGCACGTGGCCCATGCCGGGGCGAAAGCCCGCGTCGAGGCAGCGGTCCATGTAAGCGAGCGCTTCGCTCGTGGCGGCGACGAGGTCGGTGCCGCTGGCCAGCAGGGCCGCGAGCGCGGCCGAGAGCGTGTCGCCCGCGCCCGCGAAGACGGCTTCGAGCCGTTCGTACTTCTCGCTGGCCAGCACCGATTGGGGCGAGGCCAGCACGTTGTCGATGAACTGGTCGGGCAGCACCATGCCGGTGACCAAGGTGTAGGGCACGCCGAACTCGCCAGCGGCCTTGGCGATGTCGCGTGCGCCGGGTGGACGCTCGCCGCTCCAGTCGGGCAGCAGCCAGCGCCACAGGGTGCTGTGGTTTCCAACCAACACCGTGGTCTGGGGCAGTACGAGGTCGCGAAAAGCGTCGTGATAGGCCTCGATCAGGTTCTCGTCCCACCACGACAGGTTGGGCATGTAGGCCACCACGGGCACGTCGGGATAGTCGGCGGCGGTCTCGGCGATGGTGCTCAGCGCCTCCGGCGTGCCGGCAAAGCCGACCTTGATCAGCTGGACCTCGACGTCTTCGAGGATGGCGCGCGCCTGCTCGGCCACGGCCTCTTCCTCGAAGGGGAAGTGGTCGAAGATCTCGGCCGTGTCGCGGGCGTACGCGCCCGTCACCACCGGCAGGATGTGAGCGCCCACCGATCCCATGGCCAGTGCGTCGGCGCCCAGGCCGCCGGCGCCGCTCGGATCGCTGGCATTGAACACCAGCACGCAGGGGGGATTCAGATCGCGTTCGCTCAGCGCCTCGTCGTCCTCCTGCGAGGGGTCGTTAAGATTGCCCGGTGTGCGGGCGTTCTCGTCTGGATGTAAGTAGATGGTCATACGCCTGGCGAAATCCCCTGGATGGTGGCATAGGCGCGACGTTTACGGTCTGCCAGTGAGATACGCATAGATACACTCGTTGCATTTAATGAACAAGGACTTTAAGCTCCGATGAACACGAAAACTTGGATGTGCCTGATTTGTGGGTGGATCTATGACGAAGCGGTTGGTGTGCCGGAAGACGGCATCGCGGCAGGCACGGCCTGGGCCGAGGTGCCGATGAACTGGACCTGTCCTGAGTGCGGTGCGCGCAAGGAAGACTTCGAAATGGTTGAGATCTGACAAGCATGGCATAGGGCTACGCGATCTGCGTCGATGTTCGGCGCGGCGGGCATCCAAGTCTCTGATGAGCAGGAGCGTTTGCAATGAGCCCGAATGGATCTGGTTACAAGGTGCTGGTCATCGACGACAGCAACACCATCCGGCGCAGTGCCGAGATTTTTTTGAAGCAGGGTGGGCACGAGGTTCTTCTCGCGGAAGACGGCTTCGACGCGCTCTCCAAGGTTAACGACCACAAGCCCCACCTGATTTTCTGCGACATCCTGATGCCTCGCCTCGACGGTTATCAGACCTGCGCCATCATCAAGCGCAACGCGCATTTCTCCAATGTCCCGGTTGTCATGCTGTCTTCGAAAGACGGCGTGTTCGACAAGGCCCGCGGCCGCATGGTCGGGTCCCAAGACTATCTCACCAAGCCTTTCACCAAAGACCAGCTGCTGCAGGCCGTGCAGCAGTTTGGCATTGTTCAACAGGAAGTGCAGTAATGCCGATTCGAAAAATCCTCGTCGTCGACGACTCCAAGACGGAACTGGTGTTCCTGACCGACCTCCTCCAGAAGAACGGTTTCTCCGTGAAGACGGCCGAAAACGCCGACGACGCGATGCGCCGCCTCGAGGAAGACCACCCCGACCTGATCCTCATGGACGTGGTCATGCCCGGCCAGAACGGCTTCCAGCTCACGCGCGCCATCGCCCGCGACCCGAAGTACGCCGCTATCCCGATCATCCTGTGCACCAGCAAGAACCAGGAAACCGATCGTGTCTGGGGCATGCGCCAGGGCGCGCGCGACTACATCGTGAAGCCGGTCAACGCGGCCGACCTGATGTCCAAGATCAGCGCACTCGCCTGACCGGGAACCTGCGCAATCCATGGCGAATCGCGACGCGCTCCGCGCCTTCCAGTCCCGTCTTGCGAGCCGCCTCCAGGCCGCGCGCACCACGGGCGTGGCCGCGAGCTGGCTGGCGGTCGAGGCGGGCGAGGGCAAGTACCTCTTTCCGCTGGCGCACGCCGGCGAAATCTTTCCCTGGACGCCGCCCCAGCCCGTGCCCTACACGGAGCCCTGGTTTCTCGGCGTCGCCAACCTGCGCGGCGGCCTGTACGGCGTCGTGCAGCTGTCGGCGTTTGCGTCCGGTGCGCCGGGCGCCCCCGCCGCCACCGAGGCGGCACGCATGCAATCGCGGCTCGTGGCATTCAACGAGCTGCTCGAAGTCAACTGCGCATTGCTGGTCGATCGACTGGCGGGGTTGCGGGGCTCGGAGGCCTTCACGGCCGCCGAGGCCCCGGGCGCAGACGCACCTGCCTGGCATGGGCATCTGTACACCGACGCAGCAGGGGAGCGCTGGCAGGAAGTCAACCTGCAGGCGCTTTCGCAGCAACCCCAGTTTTTGAGTATTGGTGCGTAGTGCTTCGGCACATGGCACTGGCAACCACCTGAAGGACCGACCGTGAGCTCGATCGCCGACAAGTTCAAGAAATTACTCCCCGCGAACAACGGGAACGACAAGGCCCGCGTCGACGGCTCCGGTTCGATATCGCTCGACGATGTCGACACGGTTCAGGTTCCGGACGAAAAAACGATCCGCCTCGCCAAAAAAGGCGACGGCGTTTCGGCGTCTGCCGCCGTGACCGACACCGGCTTCGGCGGTATCGATGCGCTGGGCGACCCCGCTTCCGTCGAGGCCGCCAACGCGGCCACGCTCGAAGCGGCCCCGCTGGCCCCCACCACGGGCGGCGGCATGGGCGCCAACCCCGCCAAGCAGCAGCGCGTGCTGGCCATCTTGCTGGCCATCGTGGTGCTGGCGCTGTTGCTGGTGGCCGGCTCCGCCATTCTTCGCGCGGAACGCCTGGCGCAGCAGGTGGCGGCCACCGGCCAGTCGCTGATGCAGTCGCAGCGTCTGGCGAAATCGATCTCGCAGGCCCTCGTCGGCAGCGCCTCGGCGTTCGTCGAAGTGAAGGACAGCGCCGACGACCTCTCGCGCCGCGTGCAGGGCCTGACCAACGGCGATGACACCTTGCGCCTGGAAGCCGTCGGCAACCAGTACGACGAGGAGATGAACAAGATCAACCCGCTGGTCGCCCGCGCCGACACCAGCGCCAAGGCCGTGCTGGCCCAGCGTCAAATCCTGACGCAGGTGGGTGCCGCCTTGCGCGACATCAACCAGCAGTCGTCCACGCTGCTCGAAATGACGGAAACCGTCGCGTCGCTGAAGATGCAGCAGAACGCCACGCTGCCCGAAATCTCGGCCGCTGGCCAGCTCGTGATGCTGACGCAGCGCATCGGCAAGTCGACCAACGAGTTCTTCACGGTCGAGGGTGTGAACCCCGACGCCGTGTTCCTGCTGGGCAAGGACCTGAACACCTTCCAGGAAACCACCCGCGGCCTGCTCGACGGCAACGCGCAACAGCGCTTCCCCGGCTCGAAAGACCCGCAGACCCGCCAGCAGCTCGAAGCCATCCTGAAGACCTACGAGCAGATGCGCACGCAGGCGTCGGCCATTCTGGGCAACCTGCAAGGTCTGGTGGCCGCGCGCGAAGCGCAGGCGTCCATCCTGACCGACAGCGAGCCGCTGCGTAAGTCGCTCGGCGACCTGCAGGAAAAGCTCTCGGCACGCACCGGCCTGGGCGCCGGCACCATCGTGCTGCTGTTCGTGCTGTCGCTGGCTGCCCTGGCTCTGGCCGGCGCCATCGGTTTCGTGCAGGTGCGCGAAGGCCGCGAACGTGCCGTCGTCGCCGAGCGCGAGCGTCTGGCGGCCGAGCAGGCCTCCGAAGAAGCCGGCCGCGTGAACAACGCCAACCAGGCCGCCATTCTTCGCCTGATGAACGAACTGCAAACGGTGGCCGAAGGCGACCTGACGCAGGAAGCGACCGTGACCGAGGACATCACCGGCGCCATCGCCGACTCGGTGAACTACACGGTGGAAGAACTGCGTTTGCTGGTGGGCAACGTGCAGAACACGGCAACCCGCGTGGCGCAGACGACGTCGCAGGTGGAAAACACCTCGACCGAACTGCTCGCCGCCTCGACCGAACAGCTGCGCGAAATTCGCGAAACCGGCCAGTCGGTGCTGACCATGGCCGAGCGAATCAACGGCGTGTCCTCGCAAGCGCAAGAGTCCGCCACGGTGGCGCGCCAGTCGCTGCAGGCCGCATCGTCGGGTCTGCAGGCCGTGCAGAACGCCATCGGCGGTATGAACTCCATCCGCGACCAGATCCAGGAAACCTCCAAGCGGATCAAGCGCCTGGGCGAATCGTCGCAAGAGATTGGCGAAATCACCGAGCTGATCTCGGACATTACCGAACAGACCAACGTGCTGGCGCTGAACGCCGCCATCCAAGCCGCATCGGCCGGTGAAGCCGGCCGAGGCTTCTCGGTGGTGGCGGAAGAAGTTCAGCGACTGGCCGAACGCTCCGCAGACGCCACGCGCCAGATCTCGGCGCTGGTGAAGGCGATTCAGACCGACACCCAGGACGCGGTGGGCGCCATGGAGCGTTCCACGCAGGGTGTGGTCGAAGGAGCGAAGCTGTCCGACAACGCCGGTACCGCGCTGTCCGAGATCGACCGCGTGTCGCGTCGGCTCGCTGACCTCATCGAGCAGATTTCGCAGTCCGCCTCCCGCGAGGCCGATTCGGCCAACGTGGTGGCTGCCAACATCCAGCACATTTTTGCCGTGACGGAACAGACCGGAGAAGGTACGCGGACCACGGCCCAGCAGGTGCGCGAGCTCTCGCAGATGGCCGAAGAACTGCGTCGCTCCGTGGCTCGTTTCAAGATTGCCTGACAACAGATAGATAAGAACGGCGAGCAACCACGTGTCGACTCAAACCCCTGCCACGGCCCCCCTCGCCGGCAACATGCCGGCCACCGAAGACCTCGGGCCGTTGGCCTGGGTGCTGGGAGAAATCCAGAAGTCCCTCGACGGTGTCGGCAAGTCGCTGCGGCGTTTCGTGCGCGACGTGGGCAGTGCCACGGAGCCCGAGAGCGGCCCGCTGCAGATGGCCCGCCAGCAACTGCACCAGGCTGTCGGCGCGCTGCAGATGGTCGGCCACAGCTCGCCTGCCTTGGTGCTCGGCACCATCGAATTCGCGGTGCAGGGCTTCATCGCCGAGCCGCAGCGCTGCACCGAGAGTGCCGTGCACAAGATCGAGCGTGCCGGCTTTGCCGTCACCGATTTCCTCAGCGCGCTGCTGGCCGGCAAGGCCGTGTCGTCGGTGGCGCTGTTTCCGCAGTACCGCGACGTGCTGGAGCTGGTCGGCAATGAGCGCGTCCACCCGGCGGACCTCTGGAGCACCGCGTGGCGCTGGGTCGAGGTCAAGCCCGCGCTCACGCAGGCGGCCCTGGCCTACGACCCCGCAGTGCGTTCGCGGCTCGACCGCGAGGTGCTGCAGCTGGTCAAGAGCAGCGATCCGCAGGCCGCGCGCCGGCTGCACGCGCTGTGCCTGGGGCTCGGTCGCGGTGCGCTGCTGCCGCGCGTCGCGAGCTTCTGGACGCTGGCCGCGGGCTTCTTCGAGGCCCTCGCACTGGGCCTGATCCCCTTCGACACCTACGTCAAGCGCGCCGCCTCGCGCGTGCTGCTGCAGTACGCCACGCTGGCGCGCGGCGACAGCGTGGTGTCCGACCGCCTCGGGCAGGACCTGCTGTTCTTCTGCGCCCAGGCCGTGCCCGGCGCACAAGACGACGCCGCCACGCTGCGCACCGTGCGCAGCGCCTGGGGCGTCACGCAGGAGCCGCGCGTCGACTACACCGCGGTGCAGTTCGGCCGCTTCGATCCGCTGGTGCTCTCGCAGGCGCGCAAGCGCATCGAGACCGCCAAGGAAATGTGGTCGGCGCTCTCGGGCGGCGACATCACGCGCACGCGGCAGGTGGCCGACACCTTCGCGCAGCTCGGCGAATCGCTGCTGAAGCTGCATCCGCCGAGCCAGCCGATGGTGGAGGCGCTGACGCATGCCGTGGACGCCTCGGTGCGCTCCGGCCAGCCGCCCGACACCGAACTGGCGATGGAAGTCGCCACCTCGGTGCTGTACCTCGAAGCCGCGCTCGAAGACCTCGACCCCAGCGACCCGCAACTCACGGCCCGCACGCTGCAGCTGGCCGGCCGCATCGAGCGCGTGCGCGACGGCGGCCGTTCCGAGCCGCTCGAGCCGTGGATGGAGGACCTGTACCGCCGCGTCAGCGACCGCCAGACCATGGGCACCGTGGTCGACGAACTGCGCAGCCACTTGAGCGAACTCGAAAAATCGCTCGACCAGTATTTCCGCCGCCCCGCCGAAAAGCCGCTGCTGCGCACCGTGCCCACCCAGCTCATGCAGATGCGCGGCGTGTTCTCGGTGCTGGGGCTCGAGCAGGCCGCACTCACTGTCCAGCGCATGCGCGACGACGTCGAGCAGATGCTGCTGGCCAACCGCTCGCCCGTCGAGGAAATGGCCACCTTCGACGCGCTCGGAAACAACCTGGGCGCGCTGGGTTTCCTCATCGACATGCTGGGCTACCAGCCCGCGCTGGCCAAGCGCCTGTTCGTGTTCGATGCCGAAGCCGGCGAACTCAAGCCGCTGATGGGCCGACAGGCCATCGATACCGCGGCCCCGGCCGAAGGCGCTGCCGCACCGGCCGCCGAGCCCGTGCTCAGCATCGAGGAAGTCGACGCGCAGATCGCCTCCAAGCTCGCCGCGCTCGCCACGCCCAACCGCAAGACCAAGCCGTCGCCGCTGGAGGAATTCAGCCGCAAGGCCGAGAGCTGGACCACCAAGATCAGCGGACCGTCGGCCTTGCCCGACACCGAGGTCACCGAGCTCGAAGAAGACGACCTGCAGAACATCTTCCTGGACGAAGCCCGCGAAGTGGTGGGCAACGGCCTGGCCGCCATCGCCGCGCTCGGCAGCCGTCCGGGCGACACCGAAGAACTCACCATCCTGCGCCGCGCGTTCCACACGCTCAAGGGCAGCTCGCGCATGGTCGGTCTCACCGACTTCGGCGACGCCGCCTGGTCGCTCGAACAGGTGCTCAACACCTGGCTGGCCGACCAGCGCGACGCCACGCCCGAATTGCTGTCGAGCACCGAGCGCATGCTGGGCGATTTCAGCCAGTGGGTCGAAGCCATTGCCGCCGGCGATGCAGGCACCTGGCACTCGGCACCGTTCAGCCGCGTGGCCAATGCGCTGCTGGCCGGCGAGCCCGTGCCCGCGCCGGTGCGCGTGGCCGATGCCGAAGCGCTTGCCGTGGCCGCGCGCCACATCGCAGCCGAATCGGCATCGCTCGCACTGCCGGAGCTGCCTGAGTTGCCCGACCTGTCGCTGACGCCGCAAGACGTCGCGGCCCCTGGCGCCACGTTGGACTTCTCCGACTGGCAGCAGGCGCAAGACGAACAACACGCATCCACCCAGCCTGTCACACCCGAGCCCGACGACGATTTCGCCTCCACCGATTTCGTCGATTTCGAAGCCAAGCAAAGCACCGCGCCCGCACCGCTCGAAGCGCTGCCCAGCGGCGACGATTTCGATTTCCTCGCGCCCCCGAAGACGCTTGCACCGGCCGAGCCCGAGCTGGCCCCGGAAATCGAAGCAACGATGCCGACCGCATCGGGCCTGCCCGATCTCGAATGGGCGCCCGAGCCGTTGCCGTTGGCTGCCGCAGAGCCTGTCGCCGACACGGTGGCATCTGTCGAGGTCATCGAAGTCGCCGAAGAACTGCCGGCTGAGCTGCAGCCGGAGCCGGAACTTGTGTCGGCGGCTATCGACGTCGCACCCGAGGCCCCCGTCGTCGCCGAAGACTTGCCTGCAGCCGCCGTTGCCGAACCGGAACCCGAGCCCGTGCTGGCCGAGGCCGTTCCCGAACCCGAGTCTTCCACCGCACCAAGCGCTGAAGACCAGGTCAAGGTCATCGGCCCGCTGCGCATCGGCATCGCGCTGTACAACGTCTATCTCAACGAAGCCGATGAATGGTCCCGCCAGCTGGCGACCGATGTCGGCGAATGGGCGCTCGAAACCCACGAGCGCCTGCCCGACTCGACCATTGCGCTGGCCCATTCGCTGGCCGGCAGCTCGGCCACCGTCGGCTTCCACAGCCTCTCGGGCATGGCCCGCCTGCTCGAATCCGCGCTGCAGCATCTGCAGATGCAGGGCAGCGGCACGCGCGAGCAGGGCGTGGTGCTGGTCGCCGCGGCCGACGAACTGCGTCGCCTGCTGCACCAGTTCGCCGTCGGCTTCCTGCGCGATCCGTCCGAAGCCACGCTGCAGGCGCTGCGCGAAATCGCCGCTGCACCGATGCCGCCTGAAATCGCCGCGGCCCGCTTCGAGACGCTGCTGCCGAAGCAGATCGTCGCCAACGACGCCTTTGCCGACGTGGCGCTGGACGACAACGAAGACGCCATCGACCTGGCCGATGCGGTCGACGTCGACCTGTTCCCGATCTTCGAGGAAGAGGCCGCCGAACTGATGCCGCAGCTGGGCGAGGCGCTGCGCCAGTGGTCGCACCACCCCGACGACGCCGCGCCTCGCGCCTCGGTGCTGCGCACGCTGCACACGCTCAAGGGCAGTGCGCGGCTGGCCGGTGCCATGCGCCTGGGCGAGCGCGCGCACCGCATGGAGTCCGAGATCGAACTCCTGGGCTCCCAGGGGGCCGAGCGGGCCGACATCGAGAAGCTGCTGGCCCGGCTCGACACGCTGCAACACACCTTCGACGCCCTGCGCGCGGCCGACGACGCCGCCCAGGTCGAAGTGGCCCAGCTGATCGCAACCGCCAGCCCGACCGCACCCGCCATCCAGCGCGTGCAGTCGGCGCCCGAGGTCCGCGTGTCGGCGAACGACGATCAGGCCGAGGCCGGTGCATCTGGCGAAGCTGCCGATGCGGCGCCCGCCGCAGCCCCGTCGTCCCTGTTGCCGCGCCCCGCACCAGCCCTGCTGGCGCCGCTGCGCGCCGCATCGGGCCAGGCGGTGCGCATCCGCACCCAACTGCTCGACCGCCTCGTTGCGCAGACCGGCGAGGTCATCATCACGCGCTCGCGCCTCGAAGCCGAACTCGGCCAGCTGCGCGGTTCGCTCGCCGACCTCACGGGCAACCTGGATCGTTTGCGCCAGCAGTTGCGCGACATCGAGGTGCAGGCCGAAAGCCAGATGCAATCGCGCCTGGCGCAAGCCAAGGATTCGCAGCAGAGCTTCGACCCGCTCGAGTTCGACCGCTTCACCCGGGTGCAGGAACTCACGCGCATGATGGCCGAGTCGGTGAACGACGTGGCCACCGTGCAGCGCACCCTGCAGAAGACCGTGCAGGCCACGGAAGACGACCTGAGCGTGCAGGCACGCCAGACGCGCGAACTGCAGCGCGGCCTGCTGCGCACGCGCATGGTGGAGTTCGAGGGCATCTCCGACCGCCTGTACCGCGTGGTGCGCCAGGCCTCGAAGGACACCGGCAAGCAGGTGCGCCTGGACATCGTCGGCGGCTCCATCGAAATGGACCGCGGCGTGCTCGACCGCATGACGCCGGCCTTCGAACACCTGCTGCGCAACTGCGTGGCGCACGGCATCGAAGATGCGGCGGCGCGCGAAGCCTCCGGCAAGGAGGCCAGCGGCCTCATCGTCATCGACCTGCATCACGAAGGCAACGACGTCTCGGTGAGCTTCCGCGACGACGGCGCCGGCCTCGACCAGAAGCGCATCGCCGAACGCGCCCGCGCGCTCGGCCTGCTCGGCCACGACCAGGAACTGTCGCCTGAAGAAGCCACCGAGCTGATCTTCAAGCCCGGCTTCTCGACGGCAGGACAGGTGTCCGAACTGGCCGGTCGCGGCATCGGCATGGACGTGGTGCGCGCGCAGATCGCCGCGCTCGGCGGCCGCATCGAAACGCACAGCACGCCGGGCCGGGGCACCACCTTCAAGCTGGTGCTGCCGCTGACCACCGCCGTGACGCACGTGGTGATGCTGCGTGCCGGCGAGGTGTCGATCGGCGTGCCGTCGAACCTCGTGGAACTCGTGCAGCGCGTGAGCGGTGCCGACCTCGAGGCCGCCTACCTGAACCACAGCTTCGCCTTCGGCAGCGAGCAGGTGCCGTTCTACTGGGCCGGCGCGCTGCTGCAGCATTCCATCCGCAGCGAGCACGCCGCCACCAAGAACAACACGCTGGTGATCGTGCGAAGCGCGGCGCAGCGCGTCGCCCTGCACGTGGACGAAGTGCTGGGCAACCAGGAAGTCGTGGTCAAGAACCTCGGCCCGCAGCTCGCGCGACTGCCCGGCCTGGCCGGCATCTCGGTGCTGGCGTCGGGCGCGGTGGCGCTGATCTACAACCCGGTGGCGCTGGCCGCAGTGCACGGCGACCAGGCGCGTGCGCGCCAGACCGCCGCGCTGGCTGCACCGACGCACGCCGCGTCGGCAGACGCCGGTGCGCCGCAAACCCCGGCGGCTTTCGCCCCGGTGGTGCCGCAGATTCCGCTGGTGCTGGTGGTGGACGACTCCATCACCGTGCGCCGCGTCACGCAGCGTCTGCTGCAGCGCGAAGGCTATCGCGTGTCGCTCGCGGCCGACGGCCTGCAGGCGCTCGAACGGCTGCAGCAGGAGCGCCCGGCCGTGGTGCTGTCGGACATCGAGATGCCGCGCATGGACGGCTTCGACCTGGCCCGCAACATCCGCGCCGACGTGGCGCTGGCCGAACTGCCGATCATCATGATCACCTCGCGCATCGCCGAGAAGCACCGCGAGTACGCCCGCGACCTGGGCGTGAACCACTACCTCGGCAAGCCGTACTCGGAAGAGGAACTGCTGCGCCTGGTGCGTGCGTACACGAGCGAGCCGGCCGCGCTGGCCGTGGCCTGATCAGTCTCGGCAGCGTCGGCAAGCGGCGCGGAAAAAAGAGAGGGCCCTTCGGGGCCCTTTCTCTTGGCTACGGCTTTTGCAGGGCCTTGCTCCGCGCCGCCGCATACCGCTGCATCGTCTTCTCCCGCGCCTCCGCGTGATCGACCACCGGCTTCGGATAGTTCTCGCCGAGCCTGACGCCTGCCGCTTCCAGCTCGACCGGCGAGGCCGTCCACGGCGCGTGGATCGCCGCGTTCGACAGCCCCGCGAGCTGCGGCAGGTAGCGGCGGATGAACTTGCCCTCCGGGTCGAAGCGTTCGCTCTGCGTCACCGGGTTGAAGATGCGGAAGTAGGGCTGGGCGTCGCAGCCGGTCGAGCTGGCCCACTGCCAGCCGCCGTTGTTCGAGGCCAGCTCGAAGTCGTTGAGGTGCAGCGCAAAGTAACGCTCGCCGCGCCGCCAGTCCAGCCCCAGGTCCTTGCACAGGAAACTCGCCACCACCATGCGCAGCCGGTTGTGCATGTAGCCGCTCTGCCGGATCTGCAGCATCGCCGCATCGACCAGCGGGTAGCCGGTGCGGCCCTCGCACCAGGCGTCGAACAGCTGGTCGGCGTGCTTGCCGTGGAGCCAGGCGATCTTGTCGTACTCGGGGCGAAAGCTCTTCGACTCGCCGTTCGCGTGCACATGCGGAAAGTGCGCCAGGATCTGGAAGTAGAAGTCGCGCCAGACCAGCTCGCTGAGCCAGGTCGCGGCGCCGGTGTTGCCCTGCAGCGCCAGCTGGTGCGCCACGCTGGCCAGCTGGCGGATCGACACCGTGCCGAAGCGCAGGTGCACGCCCATGTAGCTCGGGCCGCGCACGGCCGGGAAGTTGCGCGCTTCGTCGTACCGGTCGATGCGCTCGAAGAAATCTTCGAACAGCGCACCCGCGCCGCGCGTGCCGGTGGGTATCTCCAGCGTCTGGAGGTTGGTGCTCTCAAAGCCGATCTCCGCCAGCGTCGGCACCGGCCCGTTCAGGGCCGGGGGCGGCGGCGCCAGCGCGTCGGCGTGGCTGCGCACGGGGTACGACTTCAGGAAGAACGAGTCCACCTTCGCCAACCACGCCCGCTTGTACGGCGTGAACACCGTGTAGGGCAGGCCGGCCTTGGTCATGACCTCGTCGCGGTCGAAGACGGTGCTGTCCTTGTAGGTGTGGAAGCTGATGCCCGCGTTGGCCAGCGCGCCGAGCACGCGGGCGTCGCGTTCCAGGGCGTCGGGCTCGTCGTCGCGGTTGGCGAACACCGCCTGCACGTCGAGTGTGTGGGCCAGCGCCGGAATCTCTTCGGCGGCTACCGCGTGCCGCACGATGAGCCCGCTGCCCAGCCCGCGCAAGTCGGCTTCGAGCTCCACCAGCGATTCGCGGATGAATTCGACCCGCCGGTCCGCGCGGGGCAGGGCGTCCAGAATGGCCCGGTCGAACACGAAAACGCACACCACCTGTCGGCAGGCCCGCAGCGCCCGGTACAGCGCGGCGTTGTCGTCCACCCGGAGGTCGCGGCGGAACCACATGAGCCCTTTGGGATAGGTCTTATCGACGGCCAGTAAAATCGGGGGCATATGGCTGCCGATTCTGCCCCGATGAACCTGACGCATCACTTTCTGATCGCGATGCCGGGGATGGAAGACAAAACTTTCAACCGCAGCGTCGTTTACCTCTGCGAACACAGCGAGCGCGGCGCGCTCGGGCTGGTCATCAACAAACCCAGCGACATCAACCTCAAGGTGCTGTTCGAAAAAATCGAGCTTCACCTGACCCGCCCCGAGTTGGGCGACGCCCCCGTTTTCCAGGGCGGCCCGGTACAGACCGAGCGCGGCTTCGTGCTGCACGAGCCGGTGTTCACCCAGGCCGAGAAGCCCGAGGAATCGGTCTACGCCTCGACCATGACCATCCCCGGCGGGCTCGAAATGACCACCTCGAAGGACGTGCTGGAGGCCTTGGCCACCGGCGCCGGCCCGCGCAAGGTGCTGGTCTCGCTGGGCTATTCGGCCTGGGGCGAGGGCCAGCTGGAGTCCGAACTGGCCGAGAACAGCTGGCTCACCGTGCTGGCCGACCCCGCCGTGATCTTCGATACGCCGGTGGAGAAGCGCTACGACAAGGCGTTGATGCTGCTGGGACTCGAAGCGTGGACCTTGTCCCCCGAAGCGGGTCACGCATGAGCGACGTCATGTCCGACGCGCCTGCATCCGCTCCTGTTCCTGTCCCCGCCGCCGTTCCCGCGCATTTCCAGAGCTTCCTGGGCTTCGACTTCGGCGCCAAGCGCACCGGCGTGGCCAGCGGCAACCGGCTGCTGCGCAGCGCCACGCCGCAGACCACCATCAAGGCCGAGGGCGCCGACGCCCGCTTTGCGCAGGTCGAGGCGCGCATCAAGGAATGGCAGCCCGACGCCCTCGTGGTCGGCGTGCCCTACCACCCCGACGGCGCCCCGCACGAGAACACCCGCCGCGCCCAGAAGTTCGCGCGCCAGCTGCGCGGCCGTTTCAATCTCCAGGTGTTCGAGGTCGACGAGCGCTACAGCACCACCGAGGCGCTGTCGTCCGGCGCCCGCGATGCCGATGCAGCCTCGGCCTGCATCATCCTGGAGCAATTTTTGAGGAGTCTCCCGTGAGTTCAATTCCTGATGCCGAAGCGCTCTACACGACGCTGCTCTCTGGCGTGAAGGCGCTGATGCGCCCCGAGACGAAGCTGGTGGGCATCACCTCCGGCGGCGCCTGGCTGGTCGAGCGCCTGCAGAAAGACCTGGGCCTGGCCGGTGCCCCTGGCGTCATCTCGTCGGCCATGCACCGCGACGACTTCGCGCGCCGCGGCCTCTCGGCCAGCGCGCAGACCGCACTGCCCTTCGACGTGAACGGCGCCGACGTGCTGCTGCTCGACGACGTGCTCTACACCGGCCGTACGATCCGCGCCGTGCTCAACGAGCTGTTCGACTTCGGCCGCCCCGCCTGCGTGCGGCTCGCGGTGCTGGTCGATCGCGGGGGGCGTGAACTGCCCGTGGCCGCCGACTTCGCGGCCACCACGCTCACACTGCCCGACACCCAACTGCTCGCCCTCGCACGCGCTGACAACGGCGCATTCAGCCTCAAGGTAGAGGAGAGCAAATGAACCCCCACGTTCATCACTTCGTGTATTCACTGCCCCCCGAGGGGGCGCCGGCCTCCCTTGGGGCGGCCCGGCGGGAGGCCTACAAGTAATGCTCTACAAGCGAAACCCGCAGCTCAACAAGAACGGCGAGCTGATCCACCTGCTGTCGATTGAGGGCCTGCCCAAGGACATCGTCACGCACATCCTCGACACGGCCGCCAACTTCACGAGCGTGAGCGACCGCGAGGTGAAGAAGGTGCCGCTCTTGCGCGGCAAGAGCGTGTTCAACCTGTTCTTCGAGAACAGCACGCGTACGCGCACGACCTTCGAGATCGCGGCCAAGCGCCTGAGTGCCGACGTCATCAACCTGGACATCGCGCGCTCCTCGGCCACCAAGGGCGAGTCGCTGCTGGACACCATCGCCAACCTGAGCGCCATGGCCGCCGACCTGTTCGTGGTGCGCCACAGCGAGTCGGGCGCGCCGTACCTGATCGCACAGCATGTCGCGCCGCACGTGCACGTGGTGAACGCCGGCGACGGCCGCCACGCGCACCCGACGCAGGGGCTGCTCGACATGTACACGATCCGCCACTACAAGAAAGACTTCTCGAACCTCACGGTGGCGATCGTCGGCGACGTGCTGCATTCGCGCGTGGCGCGTTCGGACATCCATGCACTCACCACACTCGGCTGCGCCGAAGTGCGCGTGGTCGGCCCGAAGACGCTGGTGCCCGCCGACATGGCCGGCATGGGCGTGCGCGTGTGCCACACGCTCGAAGAAGGCATCAAGGACTGCGACGTCGTCATCATGCTGCGCCTGCAGAACGAGCGCATGAGCGGCGCGCTGCTGCCCTCGTCGCAAGAATTCTTCAAGACCTTCGGCCTCACGCAAGAGAAGCTGCAACTGGCCAAGCCCGACGCCATCGTCATGCACCCGGGCCCGATCAACCGCGGCGTCGAAATCGACTCCGCCGTGGTCGACGGCAAACAGAGCGTGATCCTTCCGCAGGTCACCTTCGGCATCGCGGTCCGCATGGCCGTGATGAGCATCGTCGCAGGCAACGAAGCATAGACATGTTGCTCGCCCCCAGTCTTCGCGCACTTCGTGTCGCTTCGCCAACCCCCTACCGGGGGCAACACCAGTGGCCCGGCAAAGCCGGTTCCACGGTGTTTCCCGAACAGGCCCTGACTGCCACCGGAAGTACAGACGCATGAACATCCTCATCACCAACGGCCGCGTCATCGACCCCGCCTCGGGCACCGACCAACAGACCGACATCGCCATCGCCGACGGCAAGATCGCCGGCATCGGGCACGCACCGGCAGGCTTCAAGCCCGAGCGCACCCTCGACGCCACGGGCTGCATCGTCACCCCCGGTCTCGTCGACCTCGCCGCGCGCCTGCGCGAGCCGGGCTACGAGCACGAAGGCATGCTCGAAAGCGAAATGGCCGCGGCCATCGCGGGCGGCGTGACCAGCCTCGTGTGCCCGCCCGACACCGACCCCGTGCTCGATGAGCCCGGCCTGGTCGAGATGCTCAAGTTCCGCGCCGAAAAACTGCAGCGCGCGCGCCTGTTCCCGCTCGGTGCGCTCACGCGCAACCTCGCCGGCGGTGTGCTCACCGAAATGGCCGAGCTCACCGAAGCCGGCTGCATCGGCTTCGGCCAGGCCGACGTGCCGCTGGCCGACACGCAGGTGCTGCAACGCGCGCTGTCGTACGCCAGCACCTTCGGTTACACCGTGTGGCTGCGCCCGCAAGACCGCGACCTCGGCAAGGGCGTCGCGGCCAGTGGCGCGCTCGCCACGCGGCTGGGCCTGGGCGGCGTGCCGGTGGCGGCCGAGACGATCGCCATCTTCACCATCATCGAAATGATGAAGAGCACCGGCGCGCGCGTGCACCTGTGCCGCGTGTCGAGCGCCCGCGGCGTGGCGCTGGTGCGCGACGCCAAGGCGCAGGGCCTGCCGCTCACCTGCGACGTCAGCATCAACTCGCTGCACCTGGCCGACACCGACATCGGCTTCTTCGACAGCCGCGCGCGCCTGAACCCACCGCTGCGCCAGCAGGGCGACCGCGACGCGCTCTCGGCCGCGCTGGCCGACGGCACCATCGACGCGCTGGTCTCCGACCACACGCCGGTCGAGGCCGATGCCAAGACGCTGCCTTTCGCCGAAGCCGAACCCGGCGCCACCGGCCTCGAACTGCTGCTGCCGCTCGCGCTGCAGTGGGGCGAGCGCAGCGGCGCGGGCGTGGCGCGCGCCATCGAGGTCATCACCTCGGCACCGGCACGGCTGCTGAACGCGGCCGACGCGGCCAGCGGCATCGGGCGCATCGTGCAGGGCGGCGTGGCCGACCTGTGCATTGCCGATCCGTCGCTCGAATGGCAGGTGGTGCCCGAAGCGCTGCGAAGCCAGGGCAAGCACACGCCGTTTTCCAGCTACCCGATGCAGGGGCGCGCGCGCCACACGCTGGTGGCCGGCCGCGTCGTGCACGGCTGAACGACAGCCCACATCGCCACAAATTACGCAGAAAAAAGAAGAAGAGGGCCCGCGTCCAGATGCTGCACTCGTTGAAGGCCGGCTGGCGATTGCTGCATGCGGCGTCGCATGCGCTGTCGGGCTGGTGGACGATCCGCTTCACCTTTCCGAACCTGTCGCCCGACGAGCGCAGCGCGCGCGTGCAGGCCTGGTCGGCGCGCATGCTGCAGATCATGGGCGTCACGCTGCGCGTGCAGGGCGAGCCGCCCGCGCACGGGCCGGCATTGCTCATCTGCAACCACCTCTCGTGGCTCGACATCACGGCCATCCACGCGGCGCGCCATGTGCGCTTCGTGTCGAAGTCGGACGTCAAGCAGTGGCCGGTGATCGGCACGCTCTCCACCGGCGCGGGCACGCTCTACATCGAGCGCGAACGCCGCCGCGATGCGATGCGCGTGGTGCACCACATGACCGAGGCGCTGCGCGGCGGCGACCTGATCGGCGTGTTCCCCGAAGGCACCACGAGCGACGGGCGCGGACTGCTCCCGTTCCACGCCAACCTGCTGCAGGCCGCAATTTCCTCGGGGGCGCCGGTGATCCCGGCCGCACTGCGTTTTGCCGACGCCGCCACTGGCGAAACCAGCCAGGCGCCGCGCTACATCGACGACGACAGCCTGCTGACCTCGGTGTGGAACACGCTGCGCGCGCCGCCGCTCTTGGCCATCGTGCGCTTCGGCGAGCCGCAGCCCTCGTACAGCCGCGAGCGCCGCAGCTGGGCGCATGCGCTGCATGAAGACGTGCAGCAGCTGCGCCGCGACACGCACTGATCCGGCCCAAAAAAAGCGCCCCGGGAGGGGCGCTGTAACGGCGCAAGGATGCGCCGTGAGGAGGAAACGGGATCGTTCGTCGCGAGGCCGGGGCCGGTCAAAGAATGCCGAAGATCTTCAGCCCGATGATCACGATCAGCGGCACGCCGCAGAGCCAAAGGATGATGCTTTTCATGACCGGTCTCCGTGAGGTAGGTAGGCCTCTACGGTGGCCGCGTCTGCGGCCCGCGCGTGCGGGATAAGTCAAACCAAGCGCGTGAGCGCCTGCCTACAAATCAAGCCGGCGCGTCCGTCGCCACGAAACCCAGGCGGCGCGAGATTTCCAGCGCGCAGGCCTTCAGCGGCACGGCCACGCGGCCGTTCCAGTCGCTGTCGAAGGTGGCCTCGGGGCCCATCGCCGTGATGCCCAGCACCAGGTTGTTGGTCGAGTCGAACACCGGCGCGCAGAAGGCGTCGATGCCCGGAATCGGCTGGCCCAGCGTGCGCGACATGCCGTGCAGCCGCGTCTCGACCAGCAGCGCCTCGATCTGCGAGGTCGACAGCTCTTCGGCGCCACGGCCGCCGGCCGGCCCGCGCAGGCGAGCGAGGTCGTCCACCATCATCTTTTCCACCACCTTCGGCGGCAGGTAGGCCGCGAACAGGCGGCCCGTGGCCGTGTAGGCCAGCGACATCACGGTGCCGGTACGCAGGTTCACGTGCAGCGGGTGGATCGGTTCTTCCAGCCGCACCACGGTCGGCCCGAAGTTGCCCCACACGGCGACCGCGATGCTCTGTTCGGTCTCGGAGGCCAGCGCTTCGATGAGCGGCGACGCCTCCTTGATCGGGTCGAGCCGCTGCAGCTTGGCCAGGCCCAGTTGCAGGGCCAGCGGGCCCAGCTCGTAGCGGCCGGCGCCGTCCTGCACCACGAACCCGACCTTCAGAAAACTGACGAGGTAGGGGTGCGCCTTGCCGACCGGAATGCCGGCCGATTTGCCGAGGTCGCGCAGCGCCATGGGCGCCACGTGCCGCCCGAGCGCGACCAGCAATTGCGTTCCGATTTCGACGGATTGAATGCCACGTCTTGGCTTTTCCATGGGGCGCCCGGCGTGGGGGTTGAGGGAGGGAGCGAGTATAGCCATCAGGGTTTTTACTGATATTGTCGTGTTCAATCGACGATGACTGATCATCTGATAGTAACTAAAGGACTTGACCATATCAACATCGCTCCATAAACTCCGCCGCACTTAAGTCGTACACACAACACGAGAGCGAACAGAGGCAGAGATGGAACAGAACACGTGGGAATGCGATGTCCTCGTCGTCGGCAGCGGCGCATCGGGCATGGCCACCGCCGTCACGGCGGCGTCGCAGGGTTTGAAGGTGCTGGTGGTCGAGAAAGAGCCGCGCTTCGGCGGCACCACCGCGCGCTCGGGCGGCTGGCTGTGGATTCCGGGCACGCGCCTGGCCACGGAGCAGGGCATCCATGAGCCGCCCGGCGCCGCGCTCGACTACATGAAGCACGAGACCACGACGCACTTCGACGCGGCGCGCGTCGGCGCTTTTCTCGACATGGGCCCGAAGGCCATCGACTTCTTCACGCGCAACACCTGCGTGCAGTTCGACATGCCGCCCGTCTTCCCCGACTACCACGCCGAAGCGCCCGGCGGCCAGCCCGGCGGGCGTTCGATGGTCACGCGCCCGTTCGACGGCCGCGAGCTCGGTGCGCGCATCAAGCACCTGGCGCCGCCGCTGCCCGAACTCACGGTGTTCGGAATGATGTTGGGCTCGGGCCCCGAGATCAAACACTTCATGCGGGCCTTCAAGTCGCCGACCTCGTTCTGGTACGTGACCAAGCGCCTGACCCGCCACTTCCTGGACGTGGTGCGCCACGGCCGCGGCATGACGCTGACCAACGGCAACGCGCTGGCCGGCCGCCTGGCCAAGGCCGCGATGGACCTGGACATTCCCGTGTGGCTCTCGTCGCCCGTGAAGAAGCTCGTGGTCGAGTACGACGGCGTGTCGGGCGCCGTGGTGCAACACGAAGGCAAGTCGGTGCGCATCACCGCCAAGTGCGGCGTGGTGCTGGCATGCGGCGGTTTCCCGTACGACGTGGAGCGCCGCAAGCAACTGTTCCCGCACGCACCGACGGGCAAGGAGCACTACTCGCCGTCGCCCTCCACGAACACCGGCGACGGCCTGCGCCTGGCCGAAGCGGTGGGCGGCCGCGTCGACGGCACCATCCCGCACGCCGCGGCCTGGGTGCCGGCGTCGGTCACCACGCGGCCCGATGGCAGCAAGGGCGTGATGCCGCACTTCATCGACCGCGCCAAGCCCGGCGTGATCGCGGTCACGCCCAAGGGCAAGCGCTTCGCGAACGAAGGCAACTCGTACCACGACTTCGTGCAGGCGATGGTCAAGGCCTGCGAAAGCGACGGCGAGCCCGAGGTCACGGCCTGGCTGTTGTGCGACCACAAGGCGCTGCGCGACTATGGCCTGGGCTGCGTCGCGCCCGCACCGCTGCCCATCGGCCGCCACCTGAAGACCGGCTATCTGAAGCGCGGCGCCACCATCGGCGAACTGGCGAAAGAAATCGGCATCGCCCCCGCCGCGCTCGAAGCCACCGTGCAAGCCTTCAACGAAGGCGCGCGCACCGGCGACGACCCCGCGTTCGGCAAGGGCAGCAAGGCCTACAACCGCTACCAGGGCGACGCCAACGTCACGCCGAACCCCTGCGTGGCACCGCTCGAAAACGGCCCGTACTACGCGATCAAGCTCGTCGTCGGCGACATCGGCACCTTCGCCGGCCTCGTCACCGACGAGAAGACCCGCGTGCTCGGCGCCGACCGCCAGCCGATCAAGGGCCTGTACGCCGTCGGCAACGACGCGGCCAGCGTGATGGGTGGCAACTACCCCGGCGCGGGCATCACGCTCGGCCCGGCGCTTACCTTCGGCTACGTCGCAGGGCTGCAGGTGGCGCAGGCCGAAGTGGCCGTGCCCTTGCACGTCGAACAGCGCGAAGCCGTGGCCGTGCCGCGCAGCGCCTGACCCCGATCCGATTCAACGCACGCACGCATTCATTCATTCAAGGAGCCGACCATGCCCTTTCCTCCTCACGTCGCACCGCGCCTGCTCGAAGGCCGCCTTGCGCTGATCACCGGTGCCGGCCAGGGCAACGGCCGCGCGCTCGCGCTCGGCCTGGCCCAGGCGGGCGCACGCGTCGTCGTCACCGACATGAACGAAGCCACCGTGGCCGAGACCGCGCAGCTGGTGCGCAACGAAGGCGGCGAAGCCTGGTCGTTCGTGCTCGACGTCACCGCGCCCGAGGCCTGCCATGCACTGGCCGCGCGCGTGGCGCAAGAGGTCGGCCATGTCGACCTGCTGGTGAACAACGCCGGCATCATCATCCGCGAGACCACCAGCAGCCCGAACGCCGCGGCCAACTGGAAGAAGACCATCGACGTGAACGTGCACGGCACCTTCAACACCACGCTGGCCTTCATCCCCGTGCTCAAGCAGACGAAGGGATCGATCATCAACATCGCCTCCATTGCCGCTTATGCGGGGCAGGCCGCGAGCCTGGGCTACGCGCCCTCGAAGGGCGCCATCAAGATGCTCACGCAGTCGCTGGCGCAAGAGCTCGCGCCGGCCGGCGTGCGTGTCAACGCGCTCGCACCCGGCGTGATCGAGACGCCCATGACCGCCGCCACGCGCGAGAACCCGCAGCGCCTCGAGTCGTTCATGACGCGCATCCCGATGGGCCGCGTCGGCCAGACCGAAGACCTCGTGGGCCCGGTGATCTTCCTGGCGAGCGACATGTCCCGCTACGTCACCGGCATCACGCTGCCGGTGGACGGCGGCTTTCTCGCGGTCTGAGCCGTTTGAGGCAGGCCCCTTCTTTTTCGATTTCCCGTTCCCGTCCGTCAAACACTTCAGGAGACAAAGAATGAAAACGATCCGTCTGTACAAGACCCTGCTCGCGACCGCCGCCTTCGCTGCGTTCAGTGCCGGTGCTTACGCGCAAGACATCAAGCTCGGCTACAACGGCGACCTCTCGGCGTCGCCCTCGGCGCAGAGCGGCCAGGCCGCGGTGCTGGGCATGGAAGCGGCCATTGCCGACCTGAACGCCGCCGGCGGCGCGCTCGGACGGAAGTTCACGCTGGTCACGCGCGACGACGTCTCGGCGCCGCCGAAGTCGATCCAGAACATGAGCGACCTGGTCGACAACGAGAAGGTGGTGGCGGTGTTCGGCCCCACCAACTCGGGCAACGCCATGGCCTGGAAGCACATCGCCAACCAGAAGAAGATCCCCGTGCTGGGCAACGTGGGTTCGGGCACCGACATCACCAAGCCGATGAGCGCCGGCGCCGACAACTACATGTTCCGCGTCTCGATGGTCGACCGCGAACAGGTCGCCGCGCTCATGGCCTACGTGAAGCGCAACGCGGCCGGCTCCAAGGTCGTGGGCCTCATGGCCGAGACCACCGGCTACGGCCAGGGCGGCCTGAAGGACATGGAAGAAATCGCCAAGCTGCAGGACATCAAGATCGCAGCCACCGAGCGCTTCGGCGTCGGCGACACCGACATGACCTCGCAGCTGAGCAAGATGAAGGCCGCCAATGTCGACACCGTCGTGGTGTGGGCGCAGGGCACGCCCATCGCGCAGCTGGTGCGCAGCATGGAGAAGATCAACTACTTCCCGCTGACGCTCACCTCGTGGGCGGCCGACAACATCACCTTCTACGACGCAGCCGGCAAGGCGCTGGCCGAAAAGCCGATCTTCATGCGCACCGTGAGCGAGACGCGCACGCCCGCGCAGCAGAAGCTGTTCGACCGCATCGGCAGCAAGCTGAAGGCGCCGGGCTCGTTCTCGTTCGCGCTGCACGGCTACGACTCGGTGCTGCTGCTGGCCCAGGCCATGAAGCAGGCCAACAGCACCGAAGGCGCCGCCGTGCGCGTCGCGCTCGAAGACCTGAAGACGCCGGTGCAGGGCGTGCTCAAGACCTACGAAAAGCCCTTCAGCAAGACCAACCACGAAGCCCTCACGGCGAAAGACCTGGTCTGGATCCGCTGGAAGGACGGCAAGCTGATGCCCTACAGCGACGCGCTGATCGGTGCGCTCAAGCCGGCCGACTTCAAGCAATAAACGTCTGAGACAAAGGAACGGGGCACCGCCTCGTTCCGCAACGGAGATACACACCATGGTTGAAGCGCTCCTGCAGGCGCTCATCAGCGGGCTCGCCGTCGGCGGTGCCTATGCGCTGGTGGCGCTGGGATTCAGCATCACGTTCACGACGACCAAGACGCTGAACTTCTCGCACGGCGAGTTCGTCTCGGCCGGCGCGTTCATCGGCATGAGCGCACTGTTCCTCGTGCTGGGCAAGCCGCTCAGTTCCACCACCTTCGGCGACGCCGTGCCCGGCGCGGGCGCGCAGCTGTTCGCGCTGGTCGCCGCGCTCGGCGTGATGGGCTTCCTGGGCTGGCTGCTCTATGTGCTGGGCGTGCGTCCCTTCGCGGGCCGCCCGGGCATGGCCTGGGTCATGAGCACGCTGGGCTTCGGCGTCATCTTGCAGAGCGTGGGGCTTGCCATCTGGGGCCCGAAGCCCGTGGTGGTGCCCGCGCCCGTGGGCGACACCGTGATCCGCATGTTCGGCGTGGGCGTGCGCCCGCAGGAGCTGCTCACGCTCGGCGTGGCCGTGGTCGTGATGATCGGGTTCGACCGCGTGATGAACCGCACCATGATCGGCAAGGCCATGCGCGCCGTGGCGCAGAACGGCAACGTCGCCAGCCTCATGGGCATCAACACCAACGCCATGATGATCGGCGCCTTCGTCGTCAGCTCGGCGCTGGCGGGGTTGTCGGGCTTCTTGCTTGCGCCCATCGCGCAGGCCTCGCTCTTCATGGGGCTGACCGTGGGGCTCAAGGGCTTCTCGGGCGCCATGATCGGCGGGCTGAGCAACCCGCGCGGCTGCGTCATCGGCGGCTTCCTGCTGGGCGTGCTCGAGTCGATGGTGAATCTCTGGCAGGCGCAGTGGCGCGAGGTCGCGGTGTTCGCGCTCGTCATCCTGGTGCTGGCCTTCCGGCCCACGGGCCTGTTCGGACGCTCGACGGTGGAGAAGGTATGAAGCGCCTCGCCCATCCCGCCGCCGTGGTGCTGGTGGCGGCCGTGCTGTGCGGCCTCGTCACGCTGTCCGGCAACGACTACTACCTGCGCATCGCTTTCATGATGTGCGTCTACTACCTGTGCGCCGCCGGCATGAACGTGCTGGTCGGTTATGCAGGGCAGAAATCGCTGGGGCAGGCCGGCTTGTTCGCGGCCGGCGCCTACGCGGTTGCGCTCATCACCTCGCGCACCGAGCTGAGCCCGTGGCTCGCGCTGGTGATCGCGGCTGTCGTCTCGGGCGTGTGCGGCGTGCTCATCGCGCTGCCTTCGCTGCGCGTGAAGGGACCGTACCTCGCGATGGTCACGCTGGCCTTCGGCATCGTGGTCGAGAAGCTCGTGGGCGAATGGACCGACGTGTTCGGCGGCGCGCAGGGCATCTACGGCATCCGTCCGCTGACCTGGAACGGCCAGCCGTTGAGCAGCGTGCAATGGGTGATTTTGGGCATCGTGCTCAGCGCCGCGCTGCACCTGCTGCTGCGCAACCTGCTGCAGGGCCGCTTCGGCCGCGCGCTGCTGTCGCTGCAGGCGGACGAAATCGCCTCGTCGTCGGTGGGCGTGCGCGTGTACCGCGCCAAGGTCATGGCCTTCGTGGTCGCGGCCGTCACCTGCGGCATCGCGGGCGCGCTCGTGGCGCAGCAGAACCAGTACATCAACTCCGACTTCATCACCTTCCACCTGTCGATCTTCATCCTGCTGCTGGTGCTGTTCGGCGGCGCGGGCTCGATGTACGGCCCCATCGTGGGCGCGGTGCTGCTCACGGCGACCGACGCGCTGCTCGCGCGCTGGCCCTCGGCGCAGCACTTCCTGTACGGCTTCCTGCTGCTGTTCGCGCTCTACGTGATGCCGGGCGGCGTGGTGGGTCTCTTCAACAAGTGGTTCCTGAAGTCGCGCCATCGTGGCGAAGGGCCGGCCGGCAACGGCGTGCCGGGCCAGATCGGTCCCGGCGGCGAAGGCGAGCTGCTGGTGGTGCAGGGCGTGACCAAGTCGTACGGCGGCGTGAAGCCCGCGCAGGACGTGTCGTTCCGCCTGCAGCGCGGCCACATCCATGCGCTCATCGGACCGAACGGTGCCGGCAAGAGCACCATGATCAACATGCTCACCGGCGTGGTCGAACCCGACGCGGGCGTGATCCGCTTCCTGGGCCGCAACATCGTGGGCCAGCCGGCGCACACCATCTGCTGCCTGGGCATGGGCCGCACCTTCCAGAACCTGCGTTTGTTCGCCGACCTTTCGGTGCTCGACAACGTGATGCTCGGACGGCACAGCCGCATGAGCAACGGCTTCCTGTCGTCGCTCGTGGCCTGGCCCACGGCCGGCAAGCAGGAGCGCGCCACGCGCGACCGCGCGCTGCAACTGCTCGACCTCGTGGGCCTGGGCCACCTGGCGCACTGGCCTGCCGGCAGCCTGCCCTACGGCCTGCAGCGCCGCGTGGAACTGGCGCGCGCGCTCGCCACCGAGCCGCAGCTTCTGCTGCTCGACGAGCCCGCCGCCGGCCTCAACCCGCAGGAGACCGCCGAGCTCGGCGAACTGCTGGTGCGCATCGGAAAGTGCGGCGTGTCCATCCTGATGGTGGAGCACCACATGGATCTGGTGATGTCGATCTCCGACCACGTGATCGTGCTCGACTACGGCGTGAAGATCGCCGAAGGCAAGCCCGCCGAGGTGCAGTCGAACCCGCGCGTGGTCGAGGCCTACCTGGGCGTGGACGACGAAGAACCAGCGCACACGGCGCAGGCCGTGCCCGCCTGAGCCAGAGGACCGAAACCATCATGTTGAAAATCGAATCGGTGAAGGTCTCGTACGGCGCCATCGAGGCCGTCAAGGGCGTGAGCCTGGAAGTGCGCGCGGGCGAGGTCGTCACCATCATCGGCGCCAACGGCGCCGGCAAGAGCACGCTGCTCAAGAGCATCGTCGGGCTGGAGCCCGTGGCCGAAGGCCGCGTGCTCATCGACGGCAAGGACTGCACGCAGGTGCCCGCGCACCAGCGCGTGGGCCTGGGCGTGGCGCTGTCGCCCGAAGGCCGCGGCGTGTTCCCCGACCAGACCGTGCGCGAGAACCTGATGCTCGGCGCGTATTCGCGCCGCAGCGACAAGGTCTTCGTGGAGCGCGCCATCGAACGCGAGTTCACGCGCTTCCCGCGCCTGAAAGAACGCGAGCATCAACTGTCCGGCACGCTGTCGGGCGGCGAGCAGCAGATGCTCGCGATTGCGCGCGCGCTCATGAGCGAGCCGCGCCTGCTGCTGCTCGACGAGCCTTCGCTGGGCCTGGCGCCGCTCATCATCAAGGACATCTTCGACGCCATCCGCCAGTTGCGCAGCTCGGGTCTCACGATCCTGCTGGTGGAGCAGATGGCCAAGCAGGCGCTCGGCGTGGCCGACCGCGCCTACGTGCTCGAAACCGGCTGCATCACGCTCGAAGGCTCCGGCCGCGAGCTGCTCGACAACCCCAAGGTGAAGTCCGCGTACCTCGGCACGCATTGACTCTTACTGCTCACATCAAAGGAACCCCAATGACCACCAAGAAATTCGCCAGCCAGGCCGACCTCGAAGAAAAGAAGGTCTCGTTCACCCGCCTCTCGGAGAACGCCTACGCCTACACCGCCGAGGGCGACCCCAACACCGGCGTCTTCATCGGCGACGAGGCCGTGATGGTGGTCGACACCCAGGCCACGCCCGCGATGGCGCAGGACGTGATCCGCCGCATCCGCGAAGTCACGCCGCTGCCCATCAAGTACGTGCTGCTGAGCCACTACCACGCGGTGCGCGTGCTGGGCGCGTCGGCGTACTTCAAGGAAGGCGCCGAGCAGATCCTGGCCAGCCGCGACACCTACGACCTGATCGTCGAGCGCGGCGAGCAGGACAAGGCCAGCGAGATCGGCCGCTTCCCGCGCCTGTTCCGCAACGTCGAGTCGGTGCCGGCCGGCCTCACCTGGCCCACCATGACCTTCGACGGCACCATGAGCGTGTGGCTGGGCAAGAAGCTCGAAGTGAAGATCGCGCAGGTCGGCCGCGGCCACACCAAGGGCGACACAATCGCCTACCTCGAAGACCAGAAGATCTGCTTCGCCGGCGACCTCGTCGAGTACCAAAGCACTGCGTACGCCGGCGACTGCTACTTCCGCGACTGGCCCACCACGCTCGATCGCCTGGCCGGTTTCGGTTTCGAGAAGCTGGTGCCCGGCCGCGGCGCCGCACTGGAAAACGCCGCCGACGTGCGCAAGGCGATTGCCTCCACGCGCGCCTTCATTTCCGACGTCTACACGCTGGTGAACAACGGCGTGGCAGAAGGCAAGTCGCTCAACGTGATCTACAAGGAAACCGTGGCCGCGCTGCGCCCGACCTACGGCCACTGGGTCATCTTCGACCACTGCATGCCCTTCGACGTGACGCGTGCCTACGACGAGGCCACCGGCCACGTGCACCCGCGCATCTGGACCGCAGAGCGCGACATCGAAATGTGGAACGCCCTCGAAAGCTGAGGTGAGCCAACCCGCGCCCACGCACGGCGCCACGCCCGCGTCCGTGCAGGGCTGGATGCTGCTCGCGATGCTGGTGTGGGGCGTGAACGTGTCGGTCGTGAAGGCGCTCACCACGTCCTTCGAGACGCTGCCGCTTTCGGCATTGCGCATGGGCGTGGCGTGCTGCGCGCTCAGCGCCATCGTGCTGTGGCGGCGCGGCGGCGTGCCCCGGCTCACCGCGCGGCAACTCGCGGTGATGGCGGGCTGCGCCTTCCTCATGGTCTACGGCAACCAGATCCTGTTCGCGCAAGGGCTGCTTCGCTCCACCGCCACCAACGGCGCGCTCATCATGGCGCTGAGCCCGCTGGTGTCGGCGCTGATGGCCGCGTTGGTCTTCGGCGAGCGCTTCACGCCGCGCCGCATGGCGGGCGTGGCGCTGGGCTTCATGGGCGTGGCCGCGGTGGTGCTGAGCCACCCGGGCGCGGGCCTGTCGAGCGCCGGCATCGGCGACCTGATGCTCGCGCTGTCGGTGGTGAGTTTCGCGATCGGCGGCGTGGGCGTGCAGCGGCTGGCGCGGCAGATCGATCCGCTGTCGATCAGCTGGGTCATCTACGTCATCGGCACGCTCATGCTCGTGGTCCACACCGTGCTCGGGCCCTCGCGGCTGGGCACGGCGCAGCTTTTTCCCGGCGTGTGGCCGTGGGCGCTGGTGCTGTTCTCGGGCATCGCGGCCACCGCCGCGGGCAACCTCATCTGGAACCGTGCGATCTCCGTCATCGGCGTGGCGCGCACGGCCGTCTTTCTCTACTGGGTGCCGGTGTTCGGCGTGCTGTTCGCGGCGCTGCTGCTGGGCGAAGTGCTCACGTGGTGGCACCTGTTCGGCTTTGCCGCGGTGATGACCGGCACCTGGCTCGGCACGCGGCCGGTGGCCCCGCCGGTCTCTTGATCTCCTTCCATGCCTGATTCTTCCCTTCCACTGCTGTTCCAGCCTTTGCAGCTGCGCGAGCTCACGCTCGCCAACCGTGTCGTCATCTCGCCCATGTGCCAGCACGCCGCCGAGCGCGGCCATGCCACGCCGTGGCACCTCGTGCACCTGGGCAAATTCGCGCTCGGCGGCGCGGGCCTGATCCTCACCGAGAGCACCGCCGTCGATCCGCGCGGGCGCATCGGCACCGCCGACCTCGGCCTGTGGAACGACAGCCAGATCGCACCGCTGAAGGCCGTGGTCGATTTCGTCCACGCACAAGGCAGCGCCATCGGCGTGCAGCTCGCGCACGCGGGCCGCAAGGCCGGCAGCGAGCCGCTGTGGGAGGGCGGTGCCGCGATCGACCCGGCATGCATGGCGGCCGACGACGAGCCGTGGGAGCGCCTGGGCCCCAGCGCACTCGCGGCTGGCCCGGGCTGGTCGGCGCCGCGCGCGCTCGATGCGGCGGACATGGCCGAGGTCGTGCAACGTTTTGTCGATGCGACCGTGCGCGCCGACAAGGCGGGCTTCGACGTGGTCGAGCTGCACTTCGGCCACGGCTACCTCGTGGCGAGCTTCCTGTCGCCCAACGCCAACCACCGCGACGACGCGCTCGGCGGCAGCCGCGAGAACCGCATGTCGCTCGCTCTCGAAATCGCGCAGCGCGTGCGCGCCGCATGGCCCGCCGGCAAGCCGCTGTTCTGCCGCCTCTCGGCCGTGGATGGCACGCTCGACGGCTGGAACCTCGACGACTCGGTGCTGCTCGCGCGCGAGCTGAAGCGTTGCGGCGTCGACGTGATCGACTGCTCGTCAGGCGGCCTCACCGAAGAGACGCGCGCGCTTCCCGTGCCGCGCGGCCTGGGCTTCCAGGTGCCGTTCTCGGAACGCATACGGCGCGAGGCCGGCGTGGTCACGCAGGCCGTCGGGATGATCGTCGATGCGCAGCAGGCCGAAGCCGTGCTCGCCGCAGGGCAGGCCGACCTCATCGCACTCGGCCGCGAAGCCCTGTTCGATCCCTACTGGCCGCACCACGCGGCCGCTGCGCTCGGCGCCGACCCGCAATACCAGCGCTGGCCCGTGCGCCACGGCGTGTGGCTCGCCAAGCGCGCGCCCGGCCTGGCGCGTGCGCGCGCCGAGGCAGAGCACACGCAACCCCACAAGGAGACCGACCGATGACCGAACCGACCACGACGACCCTGCGCATGGGCCTGATCCGCAAGCAGCCCGGCTGGACCGACGAGGCCTTCAGCCGCCACTGGCGCGAACGCCACGGCCCGCTCGTCGCGCGCCTGCCCACGCTGCGCGGCTATCGGCAGAACCGCGTGACCGATCGCCTGCAGCGCGGCATCGACTTCGCGCGCGGACCGTGGGACTTCGATGGTTTCTCGCAGCTGCAGTTCGATGCCGCGGCGCAGGCCGATGCGGCCTTCAACATCGGCGAACTCGCTGCAGAGATCCGCGCTGACGAGCGCCACTTTCTGGGTGGGCTGCACATCGTGACGGTCGAACAGACCGAGGTCATCGCCCCGCCGTCGCCCGCATCGTCGGCGGGGCCGGCGATGCTCAAGCGCATCTCGACCCTGCGCCGACCGGCCGCACAGTCGGAGGCCGACTTCCGCCGTGAATGGAAGGTGCACGCCGAGCACGTGCGCCGCATGCCCGGCGTGGCCGGCTACCGCCAGAACGTGGTCGTTGCGCGCGAGTTCGAAAAGGGCACGCCCTGCGGCTACGCCGAACTGCCGATCGACGGCATCGTGGAGTTGTGGTTCGAGAACACCGACACGCTGAACGCCGCCTTTGCCTCACCCGAAGGCCGGCGCACGATGGCGCACGCGAAGACCTTCCTGGCCGAGATCACCGCCTTTGTGGTGGAGGAGCATCGGGTGGTGTGAGCGCGGCCGCGAGCCCGTAGTGCACCGACGTGCTCAGCGCCGGGATCACCGGGTGGTGCGACGCGGGGTGCGATGCACGCGCAGGCACCGTGCCGATGGGTGTGATTTCGTGGGGGCGGTGCACCGGCGGTGCGTCCAGCGCGTCGCCACGCCCGGACGGCTCGGGCAGGAACAGCCCACGCCGCAGTGACCAGATGCAGGCGCCGAGGCGCAGCAGCTTTTCGACATTGGCGTCATGCGCCGGATCGTCCGGTGACTCTTGCGCGATCAGTTCGCCCAGGTGCGTGAGTGCGTCGGCGGGCGTCATGCCGCGCCCGATCCGAGCCACTTCCACCATGGCCGCCAAGGCCTCGGTCTTGTTCATCGCTTGCCCCCTGCTGTGTTGTGTCTGCTATGAGGGGCAGCATGCCGTTACGCCGTGCATCCAAAAGTAGTCCGGCGCGCCGTCGGGCCGTGGCGGGAAGGCGCGTCACCGCGCGGGGCGGCACGCACACCGAAGCGACACGCCCCCGTCGACGCAGCGAAGTGCGACACGCAGTGTGATCATCATTGACAATTCGACGCCACGCATCCTGCCGGCGCGCACCTCGAGGAGTTGGGTTTGACGAACGACATTGGGACATCGCCGCGCCATGCCGACCCTGCATCGACCCTTCCGGAAGCAACGGGCGTCGCGGCGGCTTCCCGGGTGGAGCGCGTGTTGTTCCTGCACGAAAACCTGCGTCAGGTCGGCAATGGCATTGAGATCGCCGGCCTCCGCCGAGCCCATCTCTTCCACAGCCAACTCGGCATCACCCCGTGGATCCTGACCAGCAACTTCGCTCCCCAGCTGCGCAGGAACGAAGCGGTCCTGAAGGACTCGGGGGTGCTGCCGCTCGAGACGAAGGTGCTCAATGTCTACGACTGGCTGGTCGACATGAGTGACGCAGGCTTGCTCACCCCGCTGGCTTCATTGCCCTCGGCATCCGGCTCGCCGCCGGCCAGGGCCAAGCCGAATGCGGCCAGGCCTTCGCTGCGAAAGATCAGCCACCCGGCCGCTTGGGATCCGACGCAGACCGGTTGCGAAGAATTCGAGCTGGCGAACGGCCAGGTCGTGATGCGAAAGACATTCGCATCGGGCCGGGGCGGCGCGGATCTGCAGGCCATCGAAATACGCGATGCGCAGGGCGCCGCGATCAGCTACACGAGCGAGAGCGATTTTGTCTGCGCGATGATGGGCGCCAATCTGGAGCCAGATGTCACCTGGCACTTTCTCGTCGACAAGAACAAGATGTACCGCAAGCTGCGGCAGAGTGCGGTGAGCCAGCGGCTTCACTGCACGGTCAGTGCCTTCTTGCACAGCACCCATCGGCTGCCCAACGGACAACTGAAGAGCAGCTATCGGCACCTGCTCGAAGATTCAGACGCGTTCGACAGCCTCATCGTTGCCACCGAAGAGCAGCATCAGGACCTGCTCGAAGCCGGTGTGCCGGCGGCGAAACTGAAAGTGATTCCGCACGCGTTGGCCCGTGTGCCGGAGACCGTCGAAACGGCTTCTTCGCCGGAAAAGCGGGTGATCTATCTGGCGCGCTACACACCCGAGAAGCAGCATGAGTTGCTGTTCCAGGCGTTCGAACGCGTCCTGAAAAAGCTCCCGGACGCGCAGTTGCACACCCACGGCGTCGGCCCTCTGCAGGCGGCGCTCCAGGCGCGCGTCAACGCCAGCGGCCTGGCCGGAAGCATCCACATCCACGGCTATGCAAGCGATGTCGCGACCCTCTTCAGGGAATCGAGCCTGGGCGTGATGGCGTCCAGCGAGGAGGGCTTCTCGCAGTTCGGATTGGAGTGCCTGGCCCACGCGCGTCCGCTGGTGGCGTTCGCAGTGAAGTACGGCCCGAAGGATTTGCTGGAGGGCCGTGATGCCGGCATCCTGGTTCCTCCCGGAGAGATCGGCGCGATGGCCGACGCGATCGTCGCGCTGCTGGAAGACCCCGAGAAAGCGTACGACCTGCGCTTCGGCGCATTGGCGTCCGCAGAGCGCTTCACGGCGGACAAGATCGCGCAGCGATGGTCCACATGGTGGGCGGAGGTTCGAGAGATCGCACGCCATCGCGAGCCCCTCACGCTCGCAAGCTGAATTGACATCTTCTTGAGCTCGGATCGAGCTTGGCGTTCAGCTATTGGCTGAGCCCGTCAGTCGGCTTTCAATTGAGGAATTGATTTGCGACGGCTACCGGTTTCCGTAGAAATAACCTTGGCCGAGTGACAGCAGACTGGCAAGGAAATAGACTGATTCGACCGGTGAATTGTCACCCGATGGCCGTCATGAGTCGAATCTCCATTTCACTGTTGTTCCTTGCAATCCTGCTGTGTTGTCACGGCTGGGCTGCGGTGATGCAGGACGTTTGGTTTGCGCAAGCAGGCATGACCAATAGCGCCGCAGGGGAACCGGATGAAATGACAGCATCGGTCGCCCAAGGCAGCAACGGCTCCGGACAACCACACGACAGCGCGTCCGCACAGACGGAGCTCGACGACTTCCCCCTTGTTGTGAGGCGACTCGATGTCATCTCAACAGCCGCACAGGCGGCTGAGCGCCATGACATCGGCAGTTTCCGGAATCTTCCGTTCCGATGGCCTGAGTGCCCGATGCGGCCTCCGTGCCCGGCTGCCCTCCTCACGTAGACCCAAGTTGACGGCGACGCTGGATCGCGTCCGGCAGTCACTTGTGAAAGCGGCCTCGCGTCTGACCGGCATAGCGCTCGAGCCGGCCGACGAAGGCCTTCATCTCCCCAATTATTTCCGCGGCAAGTCCTGCCTCTTTCGACTGCCCAGTGCGCTCGAAGTCGCAACGCCGCTGTGAGGAAGACTCATGAACCAGTCCAAAGATGTCCTGTTTGCACGCTTGAAAAACTTCAAGACGGACCCCGAAGCGCTGCGCACGCATTTTCTCGGTCATGTCCAGAAGATGCCTTCGACGCCCTACAGAGACAACAGGGTCGATTACGTCGGTTGGGCGGTCACCAGCCGCGATGGAACGCTGGACGATGGCATTCGCCGCATTGCACCTGGCGGATCCAACGCGCGTGGTGTGAATCCCACCGACGCCTGCAGTGGCAGCTTGGCCCAGGTCATCGACGACTTGGGCCGCACAGGCTTGAAGCCTTACCGGGCTCGGATCATGCAACTGGAGAGCGAGGGTGCAGAGATGCCGCTGCACACAGACGCCAAAGTGGAAACATGGCGGCTGCACATCCCCATCATCACCAATCCCAACTGCTTCTTCGAATGGCAGCGTGACGATGGAAGCATCGAGAGCGTCCATCTGCCGGCGGACGGTTCCGCCTGGTTGGTGCGGGTCGACGTGAATCATCGCGCGGTCAATCGCAGCAACGAGCCGTCCCATCGGGTGCATCTGTTGATGGGGCTGAGCGTGAACCCGCCTTTCCAGAAACTCGCCGAGCCCTGGCTGCCAGTCGCGCGCGAGCGGAGCCCCTCGCACCAGGCAGAAGAACAGGCTGCCGCGCTGAGCCTCTTTGCGCATTCGATGGCGAACTGAGCGTGCACGCGCTACAGGGCGGGAGCGAGCGGCATCGGAGGCAATGGCGTGCACTTCGCGTCGCGGCATTGCTCTGTCTGGCTTGTGCAGGAGCGACGGCTCAGGCGCAGCAGTCCGCCTCGGGGCCGTGCCGGCCGGGCACCAGCCAGGCATTCCCGATGCTGGAACGAATCCATGTGCGCGATGAATTCCGCATCGTGTATGCCTTGGCAGGCCCCCACGCACTGGCAGACCAGCGCGACCTGAACGGCAACGGCATCCCGGACAAGGTGGAGGACGTCGCAACACAGCTGGTGGCCGGCCGCCACCTGTTCAGCGACCTGATGGGCTTCGTGGCGCCTCTGAAGCAGCCGCGCTACGCGCAAGCAACGTCCATCGATGTGTTCTTGCTGAAGCTGGAAAGAGGCAACGGCCTGGCCTACGACGAGGTCAGGAACTACCGTCTCGGATTCGACGGCGCCACCGGCCAATGCGCATTGCGCATCGATCTGCTCAACAGCCACGTCAACCAGAACGTGACGCCAGTCCACGAACTCTTTCACCTGTACCAGTACGGGTACACCATGTTCAAGCCCCGCTGGTTTCTCGAAGGCACGGCGCGATGGGCCGAGTACGCCCTGCGGCTCGGCAGCGGGCCGCAGAAGCCGTTGCCGCTGTCGTCGGCGTCCTTGCAGGAGCAGGTCTTCGGCACGACTTACGCGGCGAGTAATTTCTGGAATCGCCTCGCCCAGCTGCTGGACCCGGCGGGCCGCATGAAACTGCCCGCTGCGGTGGCCCACCTGGCTTACGTCGACGGCAGTCGGGTGGTCCATGACGATGAACTGCACGGCGCTGCCTTCATGAAGGCGGTCTTCGAATCGCTGGCGTCGCTCGACCGCGACATCGGAGCGCAAAGAGGCTGGCCTGCCTATCAATGGAAAGAGGCTGACCAGCGCTCCGCTCAATTTGACGCGGACATCTTCGGAAGGATCCAGAGCGTGGTCCGCCTCGAGGCCCGCCGTGCGGGTCTGGCGAACTCGCCCGAACTCGACGCATTTCTGGCGTTGACCCCTTCATTGCAAAAAGACCTGATCCATGAGCCTGAGTGAATTGCTGGCCAAGGCACGCGCTGCGGGCGCCGAGCTGTGGGACGAGTGCCGCGCGGCCTCCTCGGGCTCCGCCGGGAAACCCGGCGTGCTCTTCATGTCGGCCTGCACCGGCCAGGAACGCGCGCATGTCGTCGTGGCGCGTGGCAAGGACTTCGGCGCCACCTGGCAGCGTGGCGCGCAATTGCTGAGCGCATGGCAACGCAAGCAGGCCGCCCTGCAGATCCTCTGGGTGCGCATCGATGTGGTCCACACGGTGCATGCCATGAACTGGGCGACCTTGACCCAGGGCCTCACAGTCACCAAGCGCAATTACTTCCGCTTCGGCATTGCCTTCGACGAAGAATTCACAGTGGCGATGCTCGAGCCCGAGATCGCCGCGAATGCGGTGCTCTATGACAGCAACTTCGACAAGGCAACGCCGAACGAGGCCAACCTCAAGCGCTATGGTCAACGCCGCTTTGGCCGTGAATTGACTTGGCCGTCGCAGCCGACGGACCGGGTGTGGTTGTTCGAGACGCGCGCCGTCTTCACCGACGGCAAGGCGCTGCACCGTGTGGAGCACCAGGGGCGCAACCGGGGCCATCGGGTGTTGCCAGACTGGAACCCGGCGTACGTTCAAGAAGTGATCGCCACGGGCACCAACTATCTCGCGCGGCAGGTCACGCCCTCGGGCAAGTACCAGTACGGCTGGTTCCCGTGCTTCGACCGTCCCATTCCCACTTACAACACCTTGCGGCATGCCAGCTCCACCTATGCGTTGCTGGAAGGCTGGGAGCTCACGGGCGATCCGCGGCACAAGGTGGCGATCGACAAGGCGATCGCTCACCTGATCGGCAACTTCATCCACCGCGCGACGCTGCCGTCAGGTGCGCAGGCCGCGTTCCTCGTGGACGAAGGCGACGAGATCAAGCTCGGCGGCAATGCCGTCTGCCTGCTGGCGCTTTCGAAATACACCGAGCTGACCGGCGACACGCAATACCTTCCGTTGCTCGAGGCGTTGGCGCTTGGCATCGTCCATATGCAGGACGCTTCGACGGGGCGCTTCGTGCACGTGCTTCACCACCCGGACCTGACCGTGAAGCAGGAGAGCCGCATCATCTATTACGACGGCGAGGCCGCCTTCGGTCTGATGCGTCTTTACGGCCTGACCCGCGACCCGCGATGGCTACGCAGTGCCGAACTGGCCTTCAACTACTTCATCGAGGCCGAGCACTGGCGAGCGCACGACCATTGGCTGGGCTACTGCGTCAACGAAATCACGCTGTACAAGCCCGAGGTGCGGTACTACCGCTTTGGTCTGGACAACGTGCGTGACCACCTGGACTTCGTGCTCGAACGCATCACCACCTTTCCCACCTTGCTGGAACTGATGATGGCGGCCGAAAAGATGATCGTGCGCCTGCAATCCACGCCTGAGTTGTCGCATCTGCTGGAAGGCTTCGACCTCGACAAGTTCCACCTGGCGTTGGAACAACGGGCCAGGTACCTGATGACGGGGCATTTCTTTCCCGAGCTGGCGATGTTCTTCAAGAACCCGGGGCGGGTGGTGGGGAGCTTTTTTATCCGGCACCACAGCTTCCGGGTCCGGATCGATGACGTGGAGCACTACCTTTCCGGCTACGTGGCGTATCGGAAGTATTTGCAGCGTGTCGGGTCGGTGGTTCGACAGGAATCGAAAATCAAGCGGTAGGGCGCATGGATGCTGTTTCCGCACGCCGTGCGACGGGTCATGTGCCTTGCTCGAGCGGCGCAGCCGGAAGCGAAAGGCGGAATGTCGACCCGCTGGTGCCAGTTTCGTGCAGTGTCACGTCGCCGCCATGGCGCACCGCGATCTCGCGCGACAGGTGAAGCCCCAGCCCGGTGCCGGGCACTGCACTCGCGGTTTCGGCACGGAAATACTTCTCGAAGATGCGGGCCTTGTCGGCCATTGCGACGCCGGGTCCGCGGTCGATCACGTCGACCTGCACGATGTCGCCCACCTGCCGCAGCACGACATGCACCGGTTGCTCCGGCGGCGAGTACTTCAATGCGTTCTGTATCAGGTTCTGCAGCGCGATCTCGAGCAGCGCCCGATCGCCGCGCACCTGGGACAGGGGTTCGCACACGTCGATCAACAGGCGCGGAGCGACGGGAAAGTGGAAGCTCTCGCACAGCCCCCGCGCGAGCGCCGCCATGTCGAAGACTTCGTGGCGCAACACCCGGTTCTCAGGCTGGAGGCGGTCGGCCAGCAGGATGTTCTCGATGAGCATGGTCAGGCGCTGCACGGCGCGCCGGATCCGCTCGGTGCGCTGCTTCACCACGGGCTCCGCGCCGAGCTTCGAGATGTCGAGCGATTGCGCCGCGCCGTCGATCACCGTCAAGGGCGTGCGGAACTCGTGCGACACCATCGAGACGAACTCGCGCTGCTGCACGATCGCCTGGCGCTCGACCTCGAGCGACTCGCGCAGCCGGGCTTCCAGACGGGCGCGGGCCGCGATCTCCTCATGCAGCGCGGCATTGGTCTGCTGAAGTTCGGCGGTGCGCCGCACGACCGTGCCTTCGAGCGCCTGTTCGGCTTCCAGCCGCACTGCGAGCACGCGCTCGCGCTCGGTGCGGTAATCGCGCTCGGCGCGCCGCGTCCGGTCGGCCACGGCCACATTCAGCAGGATGAGGTGGAACATGCTGCCCAGCCAATAGATGCGGTCAGGTGGCACGCCGGGCACGCTGTCGCCGAGCCAGAGCTTCAACAGCCCATAGAGCCCCAGCACCGTTCCCACCGCGAAGGCCGAGGCCGGGAGCAGGTATTGGAACTGCCGCCGCACGAAGAGCAGGTAGCAGACGAAGACCGCGCCGAACACCGTGGACGCGGTGCTGCCCGCGCTGACCCAGGTCGCCATGGCGGCGTGATGGCCGGCCAGGACCAGGACGAACGCAACGAAGTTGAACACCACGACCGCATGGAAGAAATATGCCGCGGGCGGCCAATGGCGTCGGAACTGGAAGATGCGCGACATGAACGCGGTACCCACCATGTTGAAGAAGCAATTGACGGCAAGCAGCGTTTGAGCAACGCGTTCGGGGCGAGCGTCGAGAAACCACTGCGCTGCGAACCCCTGGCGGTTGGCCGACAGCGCTGCGATGCAGAGCACGTAGAGCGCGTAATGGGCGTAGAGCCTGTCCCGCAGCCAGGCCCCGAAGATCAGGTTCATGCAGACGGCGAGCAGGGCGGCGCCAAGCAGCACGCCCATGATGGTGTAGTCGGCCGTGCGGTCACGCTCGAAGCCCGCAGGCTGCCACAGGTCCAGTTCGGCCCGCAGCGACGGCCCGTCGTTGCGCACCCTCAGGAAATAGACAGCGGGCTCGGTCGAAATGTCGAGCGGGAAGACGAAGTTGTGGTCGGGGATCTCGCGTGCCGCGAACGGGCGGGCGTCGCCCAGCGGCGTCTCGACGAATCCGCCGCGCCCGTCCGGCGCATACAAGGTGGCTTCGTGGATGCGCGGCGGTCGCACGCGCAGCAGCCATCGTGCGGGCGCGTCGACCGTGCGCGCGAGCGAGAAGCGCAGCCACACGGCGTCGCGGCTGAAGCCTTCCTGCACCGGCCCTTCGAGCGGCGCGAAGCCGCTGTGCTGCGCACCGCGCGCGACGTCGGCGATACGCCACCGGCCCAAGGGGTCGCGCTGGATCTCGAGGCTCCCGGAGAGTTGGACGCCGCCGCTGAGGCCATCGGAAGCCGACAGTACCAGCGCCCTGGCGGGCATTGCAAAGCACCACAGCAGCAGGAACACAAGAGCGAGCAGGCGGCCCGGACCTGCCCGGGTGGTTTCGACGTCGAGGCGCATTGGGACGCGACTTTATACTTTCCGCGCCATGCCATCCCCGAGCCAGCGCACCGGTTTTCGCATCCATGTGATCGAGGACGACGAAGACATCCGTGCAGAAACCATCTTCGCATTGGGAGAGCTCGGCTTCGACGCGCAGGGCTTCGGCGACGCCGCGTCCTTCTACAAGGCGTTCGCGGTCCAGCCCTGCGACATCGTCGTGGTGGACATCGGCTTGCCAGGCGAGAGCGGCCTTGCGGTCGTTGCACATCTGCGCGCAGTGCAGCGACGGCTCGGGCTGGTGCTGGTGACCGCGCGCGGCGAACTCGAAGATCGGCTGCTGGGGCTGCGCGAAGGTGCAGACGCCTACCTGGTCAAGCCGGTGAACATGCGGGAATTGGCCGAGACGCTGAACGCCGTCGGTCGCAGGCTCACGGCCGCACCGCCGGAGAACGCAGCGCCCGCGCCCCCCGCAGCGGCCACCTGGCGTCTGCTCGAGAGCGACTGGATCCTCGGCGACCCCGAAGGCCGTCAGATGGCGCTCACCACCAGCGAGCGCGCGTTCCTCGCCTGCCTTTTCAGGCAGCGCGGCACAGAGGCGAGCCGCGACGACCTGATCCGCGCGCTCGGTGGCGACGTGTTCGATTTCGACGAGCACCGCATCGATGCGATCGCCAGCCGGCTGCGGCGCAAGGCCGCGAAGCTCGGCATGCGCCTGCCGCTTCATGCGGTGCGCGGCAAAGGGTACGTGCTCGCGAACTGAGGCTGCCGGGCATGCGGGGGCCAGGCGCTTGGTCAGGAACCGTCAGGAAAGGTCAGGAAGGGCGCATGAAACAAAAGATCGGGACTTGCACCATGCGGCACGCGCAACGCGCCGCATCTTCATGTCCTACTGGTTCCAATCTTCCGCGCCTGCGCACATCATGGTCATCGACGACAGCGTCGAGGAGCTCCAAGTGCTGCTTACCGCGCTGCAGCGCGCCGGCCATCGCATCAGCCTTGCCTTCGACGCGCTCGAGGGCTACCGCCGCGCCGGAGTGCTGCAGCCGGACTTGATCCTGCTCGACGTGCACTTGGGGGCCACCAGCGGCTTCGAGACGTGCCGGCTGCTGAAGGCGGACCACGCCACCGCGCACATCCCGGTGATTTTTCTCACGGCCGGTGCGACGCTCGAGGAGCGGCTGACCGGTCTACGGGCCGGCGCGGTCGACTACATCCTCAAGCCCTTCGAACCCGAAGAGGTGCTGGTTCGCATCTCGGTCCATCTCACGCTCGCAGGCGGTGGCGCGCAACCGCCCGGCGGTGTCGCCGAGGCGCCTCGCAGGCCGCTGAAATCCGGGGACGAAGCACCCCACGACCTGGACCGCGTGATAGCCAGGGCCGCGCAGCGGCTCATCGAGAACGACCTTGCGAACATTCCACCGCTGCCGGCGCTCGCCGCACGTGTGGGCACGCACGAGAAGCGGCTGACGCGGGCGTTTCGGATCCACACGGGGCGCACCGTGCTCGAATTCGCGCGCGAGGAGCGGCTCTTGCGCGCGCAGCATCTGCTCGTCCAAACGCCGCTCGGCATCGAAGAGGTGGCGCATGCGATCGGGTTCTCGGGTGCCGCGAACTTCACGACGGCATTCAAGGAACGCTTCGGCAGTACGCCTGCGGCGTACCGGCAACTCAGTCGCGACTGCGCGTGCGGCGCCTGAAAAGCAGCGTTCTGCTCAGCAACGCATGGTTGCGTTCGATGTGATGCCGCACCCCCATTTTCGGCAGCAATCAACAGTGAGACGTTGTGATGTCTGTATTTGGTGCCTTCGACAGGAATCGAACCTGTATCTGAGTCTTAGGAGGACCCCGTTCTATCCATTGAACTACGAAGACGGTGCGCGCTGCGGCTGCTGCTGCGCGGCCCGCACTTTACCAGTTTGGGGTGTCCGCACCCTCAGTCGTACTTCACCGTATAGATCAGGTCGACCCCGCTCGTCTGCCCCGCCTGCCCCCGCAGCGTGAGGCGCTTGGTCAGGTCGTAGAAGATGAAGAGGGTGCCGAAGGTGCCGCCCAAGCTGCGTTCGTAGGTGATGTAGAAGTCTTTGGACAGCCGCTTGCCGAGCGTCACGGCCGATTCGCGCAGGTCGCCGCCGTTGCCGGGGCCCTTGAAGCCGAGTTCGTCCAGGCCGAAGCGGCTGGCCAGGCTGCCGCCGGTGTTGGTGCCGCCGATCTTGCCGAGCAGCGACAGGGCGGCCTGCTGCAAGAGGGCCGATTCGCCGCCGCTGGTGGCCGAAGCGCGGCCCAGGATGACCCATGACAGCGTTTCGGCGTCGGACAGCGCGGGCTCGGCGTAGAGCTTCACGCGGGGCGACTGCGCGGAGCCGGTGATCTGCACGCCGGCGCGCTGCGCGATGTTCGGGCGGATGGCCAGGATGTCGAGCGCGGGGTTGTCGAAGGGGCCGTTGAAGCGCGCGATGCCGGTCTCGACGTCGAGCTGCTGGCCGTAGGCGCGGTACTGGCCCTTCACGGTCTTCACTTCGCCGGTGATGCGCGGCGGAGCATCGAGGCGGGTGCTGCGGATTTCGAGTTCGCCCTCGAGCCGCGTGGTGATGCCGCGGCCCTGCACGGCGAAGTCGTCGCCGAGGTCGAAGGTGACGACGATGTCGGGCGGCTTGGCGGTCTGGGGTTTGGCGGCCTTGGCCGCCTGGGCGTCGGCCTTGGCGGCTTCGCGCTGTGCGGCTTCGGCGTCTGCCTTGTCCTTGGCGGCCGAGCGCACGACGACGTCGCTGCCCAGGCTGGGCGCGGTTTCGTCGGGCAGGATGATGACGGCGCGGTCGGTCTTGAGCTTGCCGCGCACGTTGAACTGGCCGTTGTCCAGCCGCGCCTGCAGGTTGCCCGACAGCGACACCTGGCGGTCGGTGCGCACCAGCACGCGCAGGGCGCGCAGCTCGGCCTGCAGGGCCATGCGGATGCCGGTGCTGGTCGCGCTGTTGTTGCTGCCCCAGCTGAGGTCGCCGCGCGCAGTGAGCGAGCCGCCGTCGGTGCGCGCCTCGCTGGCGGCGGTGCTGCGGTTGCCGCTCTGTCCGCCGATGCGGGCGTTGCTGCCGGCGCCGCCCTTGAGCGTGAACTCGGCAATTTCGAGGCGGTCGCCGGTGAGCGAGGCGCGCAGGCGGCCGTCGCGCAGGTCGAGCCCTTCGACGGGCGCGCGCAGCGCAAGCTGGTCGGCGCCGAGCGTGCCGTTCCAGCGTGGCGCGGTGCGGCTGCCCGACAGGGTGGCGTTGGCGTCGAGCGTGCCGGCGATGCGCCAGCCGGGCGGCGCGAGCATCGACCACACACCGAGGTTGGGCAGCGCGGCGCGCAGGGTGCCGTTGAGCGGCGCGTCGGGCGCCCACTGCCAGCCGCCGCTGCGCTGCTGCATGCGGGTGCCGAGTTCGGCGTCGAGGCGGCCGGCGCGTTCGCTGTCCCAGGCCAGGGTGGCGCGCACGGCGTCGCCTTGCGCGTCGAGCTGCAGTTCGGCGCGGCGCAGGCCGGCCGGGGTGGCGGTGAGATCGACGCCGTTGACGTCGTTCTTGCCGCTGCCCGAACTCATGGTGCGTTCGCTCGCGGTGCCGGTTCCCGTGCTGGTGATGCGGGTGACGAGCGCGGCCTCGCCGGCCTGCACGCGGATGTCGCCGCTCTGGCGCGCAAGGCGGGCCTTGGCGCGCAGGGTGTCGCCGGCGTCGATGTCCCAGTCGCCGTTGAACAGGAGGTCTCCGCTGATGCCGAGTTCGCTCAGCGTGGCATTGGCACCGAAGGCGCCGGCCCAGGCCATGGGCAGGCCCTGCATCTGGCCCTTGGACTGCAGGCGGAACACGCGGTTGGGTGCGGCGCCGCTTTGGTTGAAGCGCAGCGGCTGCCAGTCGATGCGCACGGTGCCGGGCAGCGGGCCGCGCAGGGTGGCCTCGGCGGCGGAAGCTTCGACGTCGAGGCGGTTGTCGGCGGCGCGCACAGTGGCCGTGACTTCACGGCCCAGCTCCAGCACCCAGGGCCCTTGGCCGGGGCGCGCGGTGGCGGTGTCTTGTGCCTGCAGGCGCAGGCTGGCGAGGGTGGCGCGCCACTGGTTGGCGCTGGCGAGGCCGCCGCTGGCGCGCGTGTCGAGCGCCAGCTTCTGCGTGCCGGTGGTGGCTTCGCCCTTGAGCGTCAGCGTGGCCTGGGCAATGCTGCCGGCAAGGTCGGCCTGCAGCTCGCGCAACTGCACGGAGGTGGCCGTGCCGCCAGGCTGTGCGGCGGGCAGGCTCAGATCGAGGCGCGGCACGGCAAGCGCGGCCTTGAGGCTGGGCTCGGCGCTGCTGCCGCGCGCGGTGGGCGCGCCGGGGTTCTCGATGCGGCGCTGCACGGTCTGCCAGCCGCCTTGCCAGCTGGCGTCGAGGCGGGCGCTGCCCTTGGCGCTGGCGTTCGCGAACACGCCCGAGAGGCCCGGCAGGCCTTGCACCCAGCGCTGCATCGCTTCGGCGTCGTCGATGCGCGCCTTGAGGTCGCCGCCGCCGGTGCTGGGCGCGATGCGGCCGTCGAGCTGCGCGCTGCCGCCCGGCAGCGAGAGGTCGAGCTTGCCGCTGGCGGCCTGGTCGGCCACGCGCACCTGCAGCTTGCCGTCGATGCTGGCGCGCATCGCTTCGACGCGCAGGGTGCGCAGGTCGAGCACCTGGTCTTTCCACTGGCCCTGCGCGAGTGCGCGGTCGAGGCCGAAGCCGGGCAATGCCTTGCTGCCGGCGCCGCCGTTGCCTTCGGCCTTGAGGGCCACGTCGAAGACGAGGGTGTCGGAGTCTTCGGCCTGCCGTGCACTGATCTGCCCGCCGAAGGGCGCGCCCGACAGCTCGCTGTACAGCGCGCCGGGCCGCACGCCGCGCACGGTGGCGCGCACCTGCCAGGGCGAGGGCGCGGGGCTCCAGCTGCCTTCGGCGTCGATGCGGCCGCCGCCGGCGCGCACGGTGGCTTCGGGCACGGTCCAGGTCGTGCCATCGAAGCCGACCTGCGCTTCGACCTGCTCGACCGGCAGCTTCTGTTCGTCCCACGGGCCGGCGACGGCGTTGCGGATGTCGGCCGAGGCCTTCCACGCAGCGGGCCCGGTGGCGGCGTCGGGTGCGAGTTCGACGGTGCCGGTGAGCCGGGTCTGCGGCGCGCCGGGCCAGAGGCTGGCGGCGTCGACGTTGCGCAGGTCGGCCTTGGCATCGACCACGGGCTGCGGCAGCCAGGGTGCGATCTGCGCGCGCAGTTTGGCTTCCATCGGCGCTTCGGCGTTGGGCTCGGTGGGTTGCAGGTCGGCGGCGACCTGCAGGCGCGCCTCGGGGCCGGCCAGCGTGCCCTTCACAGACGCCTTGGCCTGCACCTCGATGTGGCGGTCTTCGGCGAGCGGGGCTTTCACGCGGCCGTCGAGCGTGGCGTCGAGCGCCATCGGCGCCGGGCCCTGCAGCCGCACGCGGGCGCTGTAGTGGCCGTCGGCGATGTCTACGCCTTCGATGTCCAGCGCGTGCTGCGCGCCGAGGTAGCTGTAGCGCCCGGCGAGGCCGGTGGCCTGCAGCGGAGGCGGGCCGGCCCAGCGCAGTTCGTCGATGCGGAAGGGCACCTCGGCCACCTCGACGGGCAGCGCGACCTGCGCGAGCGGCTCGGTCGGCGTGTCGCTGGGCGGGCCGCGGCGTTCGATCGACAGGCGCGCGGCGTGGATCTCACCGAGCTGCACCTTGCGCTGGAACAGCGGCGCGAGCTGCCAGCCGAGCGTGGCGTCGTTCACCTCGACCGCGAGGGTTTCGCTTTGCCATTTGAGCCAGCCGATGCGCCCGCCGGTGCGCAGCGAGCCGGTCACGTCGCGGCTTTCGAGCGTCTGGCCCGCGGGCAGGCGTTGCGCGGCCTGTGCGAGCGCGAAGGCCAGCGAGGTGTTCGAGCCGAGCCACCACCAGGTGCCGGCGGCGAGCAGCAGCACGACGAGCAACAGGCCCGCCAGCGTCCAGCCCAGCGCGCGCAGCACGCGACGGCTGCGCGAGCGGGGACGGGGACTGGGCGGGGCTGCGGCGGGCGTGGTCGGCATGAAGCGGGTCAGAAGGTGAAGCCGAGACGGAAGTGCAGGCGGAATTTCTTCGAGTCGACGCCGTAGGCCAGGTCGGCCTGCACGGGGCCGACGGGGCTGCGCCAGCGTGCACCGACGCCCACGCCGACCTTGGGCTTGAGCTCGCCGGGCTTGTCGGCCACGGCGCCGGCATCGACGAACACCACGCTCTCCCATTCGGTGAGCTTGTCCTTGTAGACGAAGGGGCGCTGCCATTCGAGGCTGGCCACGCCGAGGTAGCGGCCCGCCACGGTCTGGCCGTCGGCGCGCACGGTGCCGATCTGCTTGTAGCTGTAGCCGCGCACGGTGGTGTCGCCGCCGGTCAGGAACATCAGCGTGGACGGGATCTGCGCGATGTCCTTGGCGGCGACGGCGCCGGCCTCCAGGCGCATCTGCAGCCGGCTACGGCGCGCGCGGGCGTTCTTGTCGTCGGCCGCGCCCAGCGGCAGCACGCCGAGAAAGCGCGCGTAGGTGCGGGTGAAGGGCAGCTGTTGGCCCGTGAGCGTGTAGCCCGCGGCCATTTCGAGCGCCAGGCCGTAGCCGCGCGAGGGCGCCGCGTTGTCGTCGAAGTAGCGACCGGTCCAGCCCCAGTTGGCGGTGACGGCCGAGGCCGAGGGCGGCGCGTCGATGCCGCGGTTGTGCGCGTAGTCGTACTGCAGGAAGTAGCTGCGGTCGATGTGGTCGCTCGACTTGTTGCGCCCGCCGCGCAGCCGGCCGCTGTCGACCACGTAGCTGCCCGACTGCTCGCTCTTGAGTTCGCCGCCGGCAAACCAGCGCCAGCCGCGGTCGTTGGGCACGGCGTTCCACTCGGTGCCCAGCGACTGGATGTCGTTGTCGAGCGAGAGCCGCGACACCGCGCGCCAGCCGAGCAGCGGCATGCGGTTGTGGGTGTGGTCGATCGACAGGCGCGGGCCGTTGTCGGTGGTGAAGCCGACGCCCATCACCACCTTCTGCAGCGGCGCCTCGCGCAGCTGGGCGATCACGGGCGCGGCCAGCGGCGTGTTGTTGTCGGTGTCGAGCGTGAGGAACACCGAGTCGTAGTAGCCGCTGCTGGCCAGGCGCTGCTGCGCGTCGAGCAGCTTCTGCTGGTCGTAGTCGGTGCCGGTGGGCAGGCGCGCGATGCGGCGCGCGGCGTCGGCGTCGTAGCGCTCCACGCCGCGCAGCACGAGCGGGCCGAACTTGTAGGCCGGGCCCGACTGGTAGGTCACGCCGAGCCGGGCCTCGTGGCGATCGGCGTCGATCTCGGCGCGGCTGACTTCCACGCTGCCGGTGGGAAAGCGCCTGGCCGTGAGGCTGCGCAGCGCGGTGGTCTTGGCGTCGTCCCACGCGCCCTGGGTGAAGGGCTCGCCGGCGCGCAGCGCCCAGCCGGTGCGGATGGCGTCGCGCTGCGCTTCGGCGGTGGGGTCGTCGGCGATCTGGCCGGCGTAGCGGATCTGCACGGTCGACACCTTGGTGCGCTCGCCGGGCGCGACGGTGATGACGACCTCGCGCGGGGCCTCGGTGCCGTCGGGCGTTTCCTTGAGCTCGAGCGTGAGCGTGGGCGTGAAGTAGCCCAGCGTGCCCAGCAGCTCGCGTGCATTGGCCTCGGCCGCGACCATGAGGCGCGAGACCTCGGTCACGCCCAGGTCGTCGAGCTCGCGGTAGCGCTGGATTTCGAGGTGGCGCGTGAGGTAGTCGCGCTCGGTCTCCGGGCCGCGCACATCGACGGTGAAGGCGCGACGCCGGCCGTCGGCCTTGGCCTTGCCGTCGTCGTCCTTGGCGGTGTCGCCTTTGCTGTCGCCACTGCGCACCACGCCGACCGTGGACGCGCCCGTGTCCGCCGCCTCTTTTTTAGGCAGCAGGCTGCAGCCTTGCAAGAGCAGGACGCCGGAAAAAAGCAAAGCCGGCCACAACGCCGGCGAAAGAACGAATGCCACCCTGACCATGGAGGCATTCTGACAGCACACGTGTGACGCGTGCCCCCGCCTGTGCGGGGCCGCGGGTTACTTGGACAGCATGCGCATCGCCTCTTCGAGGCCGCGCAGCGTGAGCGGATACATGCGGTTGGACATCAGTTGCTGCATCACCGCGATGCTCTGGCGGTACTGCCACACGCCCTGGGGCTCGGGGTTGATCCAGGCGAACTTGGGGAAGGTGTGCGTGAGGCGCTGGATCCATTCGGCGCCGGCCTCTTCGTTGTTGTATTCGACGCTGCCGCCAGGTTGCAAAATTTCGTAAGGACTCATCGTGGCGTCGCCCACGAAGATCAATTTGTAGTCTTTGTTGTACTTGCGCAGGATGTCCCAGGTCGCGAACTTCTCGGAGAAGCGGCGCTTGTTGTTCTTCCACATGAAGTCGTAGACGCAGTTGTGGAAGTAATAGAACTCCAGGTGCTTGAACTCGGTCTTCACGGCCGAGAACAGCTCTTCGACGCGCTGGATGTGCTCGTCCATCGTGCCGCCCACGTCCATCAGCAGCAGCACCTTGACGTTGTTGTGGCGCTCGGGCCGCATCTTGATGTCGAGGTAGCCGGCGTTGGCCGCGGTCGAGTGGATGGTGTTGTCCAGGTCCAGCTCTTCCACGTTGCCTTCGCGCGCGAACTTGCGCAGCCGGCGCAGCGCGACCTTGATGTTGCGCGTGCCCAGTTCCTGCGTGTCGTCGTAGTCCTTGTAGGCGCGCTGGTCCCACACCTTCACGGCGCTCTTGTTCTTGCCCGCGCCGCCGATGCGGATGCCCTGTGGGTTGTAGCCGCCGTTGCCGAAGGGCGAGGTGCCGCCGGTGCCGATCCACTTGCTGCCGCCTTCGTGGCGCTCTTTCTGCTCTTCGAAGCGCTTCTTGAGCGTTTCCATGAGCTCGTCCCAGCCCATCTTCTCGATCTTGGCTTTCTCTTCGGCCGTGAACTCGCGTTCGAGCGTCTTCTTGAGCCAGTCGAGCGGCACTTCCTTGGTGAAGTCGGTGAGCATCTCGACGCCCTTGAAGTAGGCGGCGAAGGCGCGGTCGAACTTGTCGTAGTGCTTCTCGTCCTTCACGAGCGCGGTGCGCGAGAGGTAGTAGAAGTCGTCGATGCCGTAGGCGCCGTCGGAGTTCGGGCCCACCACGTCGGCCTTGAGCGCCTCGAGCAGCGTGAGGTATTCCTTGACCGACACCGGCAGCTTGGCCGAACGCAGCGTGTAGAAGAAGTCGATGAGCATGGGGTGCGCTCCTTGTGTGTCGTCGCCGGCGTCAGTCGCGCGGCCGGTCGAGCAGGTACTGCAGCTGGGCCTTCACCTCGGGCCATTCGCCCGCGCGCAGGCTGTACATGACGGTGTCGCGGATGGTGCCGTCGCGGCGCATCACGTGGCCGCGGATCACGCCGTCTTTCTTCGCGCCCAGGCGCTCGATGGCGCGCTGCGAGGCGAAGTTGAAGTTGTCGGTGCGCCAGCCCACCACGTGGCAGCCGAGCGTGTCGAATGCGTGCGTGAGCATCAGCAGCTTGCAGGTGGTGTTGACGTGGGTGCGGTGGCAGCGCGCGGCGTACCAGGTGTAGCCAATTTCGACGCGCTTCACGCCCGGCAGGATGTCGTGAAAGCTCGTGCTGCCGAGCACCGTGCCGGTGGCCTCGTCGGTCACGGCGAAGGCGAAGCGGTCGGCCGTTTTGAGGGCGGTCTCGATGTAGGCGCGCGTGTCCTGCGGCTCGGGCACGGAGGTGACGCGCAGCTTCCACAGCTCGCCGTCGGCGGCCGCGGCGCGCAGGCCGTCTTCGTGGGGGAGTGCGAGCGGCACCAGCGCGATGCCGCGGGCCTTCAGGGTGACAGGTTCGACGAACGCCATATCAAAGACTCTCTCGTGAGCTGGGGCTCGGCTTGCGGCTTGTTTGTGCTCAGCCGCGCGGGTTGCCGTACTTGCGTGTGTACCAGGCACGCGCCAGTTGCACGCCGGCACCGCCGCCCAGGCCGATCAGCAGGATGCCGAAGATTTCCTTGTTGCCGTAGCCGCCGGCGCCGAAGGCGTCGAGGCCCAGCAGCAGGCCGATGCCGCGGCCGAGCAGGGCGCCCGCCACGAACAGCACCGCCTGGGCAATGCCCAGCTTCATCAACTGGCCGGTGGAATGCGGCGGTGGCTGTTGCTGGCTCATGGGCTCAGCGGTTGTTGCGTTGCATGAAGACGAGCTTCTCGAACAGCGTCACGTCTTGCTCGTTCTTGAGCAGCGCGCCCACCAGCGGCGGCACGGCGACCTTGTCGTCCTTGCTTTGCAGGGCTTCGAGCGGAATGTCTTCGGCCACGAGCAGCTTGAGCCAGTCGAGCAACTCGGAGGTCGAGGGCTTCTTCTTCAGGCCGGGCAGGTTGCGCACGTCGTAGAAGGTTTTCATTGCCGACGTGAGCAGCTCCTGCTTCAGGTTCGGGAAGTGCACGGCGACGATGTGCTTCATCGTCTCGGCATCGGGGAACTTGATGTAGTGGAAGAAGCAGCGGCGCAGGAACGCGTCGGGCAGTTCCTTCTCGTTGTTCGAGGTGATGAACACCAGCGGACGGTGCTTGGCACGAATGAGTTCGCGCGTCTCGTAGCAGTAGAACTCCATGCGGTCGATTTCGCGCAGCAGGTCGTTCGGGAATTCGATGTCGGCCTTGTCGATCTCGTCGATCAGCAGCGCGACCGGCTGGTCGGCCGTGAAGGCCTGCCAGAGCACGCCCTTGATGATGTAGTTCTGGATGTCCTTCACGCGCTGGCCGCCGTCCACGTCGGCGAGCTGCGAGTCGCGCAGGCGGCTCACGGCGTCGTATTCATACAGGCCCTGTTGCGCCTTGGTGGTCGACTTGATGTGCCACTGCAGCAGCGGCATGTCGAGCGCTTGCGCCACTTCCTCGGCCAGCATGGTCTTGCCGGTGCCGGGCTCGCCCTTGACGAGCAGCGGGCGCTGGAGTGTGATGGCCGCGTTGACCGCCAGCATCAGGTCCTGAGTGGCGACGTAGTTGTCTGAGCCCTTGAATTTCATGAGTGGAGCGGAGGCAGGGTGGAGAAAAGAACACACTCGAACTGCATTGCGCAGCCTCTTGTGCAGCTCGCGCGAGGTTCCCGTGGGACCCTTGCATATAATCGAATGTTGATTCGAAAAACTGTATCTCCACGAGATTGTGCGCGCAAAATGAACAAGTTGTTGACCACGATGTTTGCCCTTGCTGTCGCTTGCGTGACGCTCTCGGCACAAGCCCAGCAAGTCACTGGCAAGCCCCAGGACGGCGCCAAGAAGGTCCAGATGTGCGTGGGTTGCCACGGCATCATCGGCTACCAGGCGAGCTTCCCCGAGATCCACAAGGTCCCGATGATTGCGGGCCAGAGCGCCACCTACATCTCGGCCGCGCTCACCGCGTACAAGGGTGGTGACCGCAAGCACCCGACGATGCGCGCCATCGCCGACAGCCTCACCGAACAAGACATCGCCGACCTCTCGGCCTACTACAGCCAGCTCGGCGTGAAGGAAGGCGATGCACCGCCGGCTGCACCGGCCAAGGCCGCATCCGAGAACGTCCAGGCGCTCATCGCGCGCGACAAGGACAACAGCTGCACCAAGTGCCACGGCGCCAACTTCAACACGCCGAACGACGGCACCGTGCCCAAGCTGGCCGGCCAGCACGCCGACTACCTGTTCGTCGCGCTCAAGTCGTACCGCGTGAAGAACAACCCGCACCTCGGCCGTTCGAACGCCGTGATGGCCGCGCAGGTCGAGCCCAAGAAGTTCACCAACGCCGAACTGAAGACCCTGGCCACCTACATCAGCTCGCTGCCTGGCGAACTGAAGATCGTGCCGGAGTCGCGCCTGCATCACGCGCCTCAGTAAGCAAGACGGGCACTGAGGCCCGCTGCGCCCAAGAGAAAGCCCGCAGATGCGGGCTTTTTTGCGTCCGGATTTTCCCGGAGGTCAGACGTCGAAGAAGGCCGTCTCGTCCGCGCCCTGCATGCGGATGTCGAAGCGGTACGTCACCGCGCCGCCTTGTTCGATGCGCTCGGCGATCAGCGTGTGGCGGCGATCGGCCGGCACGCTCTGCAGCACCGCGTCCTTCGCGTTGGCTTCGGCCTCGTCGCTGAAGTACACGCGCGTGAACGCATGCAGCAGCAGGCCGCGCATCAGCACGATCACGTTGATGTGCGGCGCTTCGCCGGGCGCTTGTGCGCCGGGCTTGACGGTGTGGAACACGAAGCGGTGCTGCGCGTCGGTGCCCGTGCCGACGCGGCCGAAGGCGCGAAAGCCCAGGGCGCGGGCCTCGTCGGGCGTCTGCGGGTAGCGGCCTTCGCCGTCGGGCTGGCTGATCTCGATCAGTGCGTCATGGATCGTGTTGCCGTCGCCGTCGATCACGCGGCCTTCGAGGCGGATGCGCTGGCCGCTGGCGGTGTCCAGCGCCAGCACGGCGTCGAAGGGTTGGTTGAAGTTGTAGCCGTACTGCGTGGCGGTGAGACCGTACGCAAAGTAGGGGCCCACGGTCTGGGACGGGGTCTGGCCGAAGTCGGCTGCCTGGGCGGTCATCAATGGCATGGGGAATCCTTTCAGCGGTTCTCGAACGGCGTTTCATCGGCGCCGCGCAGCACCATGTCGAACTGGTAGCCCAGGGCATAGCCTTCCTCGGTGATGTCGAGGCTGAAGTCGGCAATCAGGCGGTTGCGGTAGCGCTCGGGCGTGCCGGTGACCATCGGGTCGTACTGCAGCAGCGGGTCGCCGGGGAAGTACATCTGCGTCACGAGGCGGCTCGCGAAGCTCTGGCCGAACAGCGACAGGTGGATGTGCTGCGGACGCCAGGCGTTCGGGTGGTTGCCCCAGGGGTAGGCGCCGGGCTTGATGGTGAGGAAGCGGTAGCGGCCTTCGCTGTCGGTCAGGCAGCGGCCCGCGCCCAGAAAGTTGGGGTCGAGCGGGGCGTCGTGCTGGTCGACCTTGTGCACGTAGCGGCCCGAGGCATTGGCCTGCCACAGCTCGACCAGCGTGTTGGCGACCGGGCGGCGGCGCTCGTCGAGCACCTGGCCCGTGAGGATCATGCGTTCGCCCAGCGGCTCGCCGTTGACGCGCGCGTTGCGCGTGAGGTCGTGGTCGAACGCGCCGATGCTGTCGTGGCCGTACACGGGCTGCTGCAGTTCGCCGAGCGAGGCCTTCAGCGGAATGAGCGGCTTCTGCGGGCCGCGCTTGCCGGTCGACTTGTAGCCGGGGTAGATGTAGCTGGGGTGGGCTTCCCAGTCGCGCGGGGTGAGGACGGGCTGGGCGCCGGGGGTCTTGGTCATGTACGTTGTCTCCTGTCGTGGGACGAATCCGGAGCCCGCACTGTAGAAGTCGCAATCAATGATGTAAATTGAAGATTTTTCCAGTTTCAATAACCAGAAGGCATTGAAAAAGTCTCCCGCCGAGCTTCGCCAGGATTTCGTGCGCAACGTGCAGCTGCGGCACCTGCGCGCCTTTGTCGCGGTCGCGCAGGAGCGCCACCTGGCGCGCGCGGCCGAGCGGCTGGCACTGAGCCAGCCGGCGGTGTCGAAGACGCTGTCGGAACTCGAGGCCGTGGTCGGCACCCGGCTGGTGGAGCGCAGCCAGGCCGGACGCCGCGGTGTGCAGGGCCTCACGCCGGCCGGCGAACAGCTGCTGGCCCACGCTCTGCGCGTGCTCGAAGCGATGGACGCCAGCGCGCAGGCCGTGGCGCCGGCGGCGGGCGGGCGCATCGAGCGCCTGCGCATCGGCGCCTTGCCGAGCGTGGCGCCCGCGCTGCTGCCGGTGGCGCTGGCGCGGCTGCGCGAGGGCTGGCCGGCGGTGCAGATCCTGGTGAAGAGCGCGGCCAACGCCGTGCTGCTCGACGAGCTGCGCGCCGGCGAGCTTGATCTGGTGGTCGGCCGCATGAGCGATCCGCGCCTCATGGGCGGCCTGAGCTTCGAGCTGCTGCACACCGAGCCGCTGGTGTTCGCCGTGCGCGCCGGCCATCCGCTTGCACTCAAGCCGGCGCCGGTGCAGGCGGTGCTCGACTATCCGCTGGTCGTGTACGGCGAGGGCACGGCGCCGCGCCACAACACCGAGAGCTTCCTGTCGGCGCGCGGCCTGGCGCTGCCGCCCAATGCCTTGCAGACGCTCGACGTGGCGGTGGCGCGTGCGCTGGTGGCGGTGTCGGATGCGGTGTGGATCACGCCGCTGGGTGCCGCGCGCAGCGAACTGGCCGACGGCCGCCTGGTGCGCCTGCCGATCGACACCACCGGCACCGAGGAGCCCGTCGGCCTGTTGCAGCGCAGCGAGGCCGAGCCGTCGCCGTTGCGCGCCGCGATGGCGGGGCTGCTGCGCGAGGCGGCGAAGGCGCAGGGCGCGTTGCCGTCGCGAAAAGGAACGCCGCGCGTTTCCGGCTGAGCCGGGTCAGTCCTTCGTGGCGCGGCGCTGCACGCAGGCCACGTAGCCATCGCCATCCGGCGGACGCCCCGCGCGCTGGCTCTCCCACATCATCTGACCCAGGCAATCCATCGCCTCGTGATGCGCGTGCAATAGCGAGCCGCGGCGCGCGGCCAGCAGCTCGACGGCCTGGCGGATGCCGCGCGGCTGGTCGATGGAGCACTGCTCGCTGATCGACAGGTGCATCGACAAGTGAAGGAACGGGTTCTCGCGGCCGTTCGATCCGTCATAGACCCGCGCCACCGCTGCGTCGGCGTCGATCAGGTCCTCGTGGTACTCGGGGTGCTCGTCGATCCAGCCGGCCGCGATGCTTTCCAGCGGCTCCATCGGCAGGCCCTGCCGGTGCTTGGCGTACACGTCGCAGAAGAAGCGGCGCACGTCTTCCTGGGAGGGATTGAACATATAGATAGAGGAGAGAGGAAGGGAGAAGAAGAGAAAGAAAAAACAGGCGGCGCGGTGTGCATCGCGGCCCGGTGGAAAGTGCGAGAGACGTGTCCGGCGTTCCGGGTACGTGGCGTTACATCGTTACGTAACGAATCGCGAAATGAGGTCTTCGTGAGCGGTTTCGGCGGCCGGCATGCGACGCGGTTTTCAGAAAAATTCTCATACAAATCAATCACTTGAAGCGCCAGCGAGGCCTTGTTGGCACGGCGGCGGAAAAGCGGCACGCAAGTTGCCCCTGTAGATGCATCTTTTGTCACAGAGGCTGCCATGACCGCTCCACAAGCATCGACCGTTTCGACCGAAGGGCTCTCCGCCAATGGCGCTGCGCCCGTGCTTCTTGCCCAAGCCACCGTCACGCCGCTGGGCGCGCCGGGTATGAGCGCCGGCGCCTCCGCCGCGCCTGCGGCCGTGGCGTCTTCCAGCGTGGGCACATTGTCCAATGCTACGCCCGGCGTTGCAGTGATGCGCGAGGGTGTCCGCATTCCGGTGGACGGCAATCAGACCCTGATGGCCGGCGACCGCGTGATCGTGCCGGACGGCGGCCAGGCCAACGTGCTGTTCCCCGGATCGGCCTCCAACAAGGCGCCGCTGGCCGGCGTCTTCACCGGCGGCACCGATGCCACCATCGGCTCGACCAAGCTGCCCGGCGGCCTCGAACAAGTGAATGTGGACGTCGCCTCGGGCGACCTGCAAGTGACCCCGCCGGACAGCGACGCCGATGCGGCCGCTCTGGCAGTGACCAAGAAGACCGCGGCCGGCAGCGGCATCGGCCTCGGTGAATTCGCGCTGGGCGCCCTGGGCGCCGCGGCGCTGGGTGCTGCGCTCAGCGGCGGTGGCAGCGACGGTGGCACCACCGGCTTCCCGCTGTTCGTGGGCGGCCCGGGCGGTGAGTCCGATGCGGACGCTGATTCGGACTCGGATTCCGACTCGGACTCGGACAGCGATTCGGACTCCGACTCGGATTCGGATTCGGATTCGGATTCGGATTCGGATTCGGATAGCGACTCGGATTCCGACAGCGATTCGGACAGCGACTCTGACTCTGACTCGGACAGCGACTCCGACAGCGACAGCGACTCGGACTCCGACTCCGACTCCGACTCCGACTCGGACAGTGACTCCGACTCTGACTCGGACAGTGACTCCGACTCTGACTCGGACAGTGACTCCGACTCTGACTCGGACAGTGACTCTGACTCGGACAGTGACTCTGACAGCGATAGCGACTCTGATTCGGACAGCGACTCGGATAGTGACTCGGACAGCGACAGCGACAGCGACTCTGATTCGGACTCCGACTCGGACAGCGACGCAGACGCGGACAGCGATGCCGACGCAGACGGCGACAGTTTGCTCAACCCCGCGGACGGCATCCTGGGTGGCGCTGTCGGTGGCCTGGATGACGCGCTCGGCCTCGGCGGCTCGCTCACCCCGGTGTCGGAGACGGTCGACAACCTGACCGACGTCGTCGACGACGTGCTGGCTCCGCTGCTCGGCGAAGAGTTCCAGGCCAACGACCCGAACCAGTTCGACCCGATCGACGACACCGTCGGCAGCATCACCGACCCGCTCGGCGGCGTGCTGAGCCCGGTGCTCGATCCGCTGCTCGGTGCCGGCGCCGCCGGTGCCATCACGGACGGCCTGCTCAACCAGGTCGACTACGTGACCGACGCGCTCAACAACGGGCTCGAGAACCTCGTCGGCGACAACGGCATCGTCAGCGGCCTCACCGACGCCCTCGGCCTCGGCGGCGTCACCGACGAACTGCTGGGCGACGACGGCGCGCTCGGCGGCCTGCTTGAGAACGTGCTCGGCGAAGGCAGCCTCGTGGAAGGTGTGCTGGCCGAAGACGGCCTGGTCGGTGGCCTGCTGGCACCGGACGGCCTGGTCGGCGGCCTGCTGGGTGAAGACACCGCCGTCGGCGGCCTGCTCGACACCGTGCTCGGCGACGACGGCCTCGTCGGCGGCCTGCTCGGCGATGGCGCTGTCGGCAACCTGACCGGCGGCCTGCTCGGCGCGGAAGGTCTGCTGGGCGGCCTGCTCGGCGACGAAGGTGCGGTCGGCGGCCTGCTGGGTGACGACGGCCTCGTGGGTGGCCTGCTCGGCGGCGACGGCGCACTGGCCGGCCTTGCCGGCTCGGAAGGCCTCACCGGCGAACTGCTGGGCCAGGGCGGCCTCGTCGACAACCTGCTCGGCCAGGACGGCGCGATCTCCGGCCTGCTCGCAGACAGCCCGCTGGGCGGCCTGCTCGGCGGCGACGACGGTCTGCTGGGCGGCGTGCTCGGCGGTGTCATCGGCGAAGGCGGCCCCATCGGCGGCCTGCTCGGCAACGACGGCCTGGTCGGCGGTCTGCTGAGCGACGACGGCCTGCTGGGTGGTGTGCTCGGCAGCGACGGCCCGCTGGGCGGCCTGCTGGGTGACGACGGCCTGGTCGGTGGTCTGCTCGGCGATGCCGGCCCCATCGGCGGCCTGCTCGGCGGCGACGGCGTGCTGGGCGGTGTGCTCGGCGACAACGGCCTGGTCGGCGGTCTGCTCGGCGGCACCGGCCCCATCGGTGGTCTGCTCGGTGACGACGGCCTGCTCGGCGGCCTGCTGGGCGACAACGGCCCGCTGGGCGGCCTGCTCGGCGGCGACGGCGTCGGCGGCCTGCTCGGACCCGACGGCGTGGTCGGCGGCCTCCTCGGCGAAGACGGCCCTGTGGGCGGTCTGCTCGGTGAAGAAGGCCTGCTCGGCGGTCTGCTGGGTGGTGTGGTCGGCGGCATCGGCGGTGGCGGCACCCCCGGCACCGGCGCGGCACTGCTCGACCCGACCGACAGCGTGGTCGCCGGTCTGGTGGACGGCCTGAACGAAGGCGTGCTCGGTGACCTCGGCCTGGGCGACGTCCTGGCCCCGGTCTCGCAACTGACCGACAGCGTGACCGACACCGTCGGCGGCCTGCTGGCCCCGGTGCTTGGTTCCAGCTTCACGCCGAACGACCCGAACGTGCTCGACCCGGCCGACGGTCTCGTCGATGACGTCACCGACGGCGTGGCCGACCTGGCCAGCCCGGTGGTCGACCAGCTGCTCGGCGCCGGCGCAACGAGCGGCCTGCTGACCGCGGTGGACACGCAGGTCGACTTCGTGACCGACGGCGTGGCCAACCTGATCGGTGGCGACGGCCTGCTGGGTGGTGTCCTCGGCGGCGACGGTGGTCTGCTCGGCGGTGTGCTGGGTGACGACGGTTTGCTGGGCGGCTTGCTCGGCGGCGAAGGCGGTCTGCTCGGCGGCGTGCTGGGTGACGACGGCCTGCTGGGCGGCGTTCTCGGCGGCGAAGGCGGTCTGCTCGGCGGCGTGCTGGGTGACGACGGTCTGCTGGGTGGCGTCCTCGGCGGCGAAGGCGGTCTGCTCGGCGGCGTGTTGGGTGACGACGGCCTGCTGGGTGGCGTGCTCGGCGGCGAAGGCGGTCTGCTCGGCGGCGTGCTGGGTGACGACGGCCTCCTGGGCGGCGTCCTCGGCGGCGAAGGTGGCCTGCTTGGCGGCGTGTTGGGTGACGACGGCCTCTTGGGCGGTGTCCTCGGCGGCGACGGTGGCCTGCTCGGCGGCGTGTTGGGTGAAGACGGTCTCTTGGGCGGCGTCCTCGGCGGCGAAGGCGGTCTGCTCGGTGGCGTGTTGGGTGACGACGGCCTGTTGGGCGGCGTTCTTGGCGGCGAAGGTGGCCTGCTCGGCGGCGTGTTGGGTGACGACGGCCTGTTGGGCGGCGTCCTCGGCGGTGACGGTGGTCTGCTTGGCGGCGTGTTGGGTGACGACGGCCTCTTGGGCGGTGTCCTCGGCGGTGACGGCGGTCTGCTTGGTGGCATCCTGGGTGACGACGGCCTGCTGGGCGGTGTCCTCGGCGGCGTGACCGGCGGCGACGCTGGCGGCCTGCTCGGCGGCATCCTCGGCGACGACGGCCTGCTCGGCGGTGTCCTCGGCGGCGTGACCGGCGGCGACGCGGGCGGCCTGCTCGACGGCATCCTCGGCGACGACGGCCTGCTGGGTGGTGTCCTCGGCGGCGTGACCGGCGGCGACGCTGGCGGCCTGCTCGGCGGCATCCTCGGCGACGACGGCCTGCTGGGCGGTGTCCTCGGCGGCGTGACCGGCGGCGATGCTGGCGGCCTGCTCGACGGCGTGCTGGGTGACGACGGCCTGCTCGGTGGTGTCCTCGGCGGCGTGGCTGGCGGCGACGCTGGCGGCTTGCTCGACGGCGTGCTGGGTGACGACGGCCTGCTCGGTGGCGTCCTTGGCGGTGACGGCGGCCTTCTGGGCGGCGTCCTCGGCGGCAGCGAAGGTGGCCTGCTCGGCGGCGTCCTCGGTGACGACGGCCTGGTCGGCAGCCTGCTCGGTGCGGACGGCCTCGTGGGCGGCCTGCTCGGCGGCCTGACGGGTGGTGCGGAACCGGTGGCCGGCATCCTGGAACCGGTGACGAGCCTGCTCGACGGCTCGGCCGGCTCGGTGGTCTCGACGGTGGTCGAAACGGTGACGACCGCGGTCGAACCGGTGACCGACATCCTCGCCGGCACGCCGTTGACGGCGCCGGTCGGCGACGTGGTGGCCGGTGTGCTGGACACCGTCGAACACACGGTGGCCCCGGTGCTCGACAACGTGCTCGCCCCGATCTCCAGCCTGGTCGATCAGAGCCCGACCGGCGGTGCCCTGGCCCCCGTGACCAACATCCTGCACGGCCTGCTGGGCTGATCCAAGGGATACGAAGAGGGAGGAAGGGAAACCTCGATAGCAAGCAGACAGGGACAGGCCGGCAGCGGCCTGTCCCGCGAAAGGACCGTCATGAACAAGAATTTCCGGATACTGGCCCTCGTGGCAATGAGCGCAAGCCTCGTTGGGTGCGGTGTGGCCTCCAAGACGGGTCGCGACGACGCGACCTACTACTACTCCAACAAGAGCCTGCGCGAAGTGCCCAAGGTGGAGCCGGCGCCCCCGGCGCCGCCGCCGAACACGCCGGCCAAGATCGTCTACTTCGACTTCGACAAATACGACGTCAGGGCGGGCGACCGCAGCATCGTCGAGGCGCACGCGGGCTACATGCGCAACCGGCCGGCGAGCCGCGTCGTGATCGAAGGCCACACCGACCTGCGCGGCGGCCGCGAGTACAACCTTGCGCTCGGCCAGCGCCGCGCCGAGGCCGTGCAACGCATGCTCACGCAGATGGGCGTGCCGGGCGAACGCATCGAAGCCGTCAGCTGGGGCATTGAAAAGCCCGCATCGCTTGCCACCACCGAGGAGGGCCATCAGCTCAATCGCCGCGCCGAATTCAGCTACCGCTGAACCGGGTCCCCGCGATGATTCCGAGGGCAGTGTCCGGCTCGCGATCACGTCATCCAGGCGAGAGCAGATGACGGACGCGACCGGTCGCCGCCCGCATTCGACCGGAGCCGAATGATGTCCTTCTCAGACCAGCTCCACGCCTGCCACGAGCGCCTGGTGTCCGTGTGCGCGGCACTGCCCGCGCCGTACCCGGCCTTCACGCTCTTCTTCTCGGTGAGCGACGGCGCCCAGCGTGCACACGTGGTGCATGCACGGGCCGACGACTTCGAAACCGCCTGGCGCGAAGGCGCCGACCTCGTCGAGCAATGGGTGCGCGAGCGCGGCATCGTCTCGCCCTGGCTGCGCATCGACTGGGTCGAAGGCGCCAGCCCCATGGACTGGACGCAGTTCAAGACCCAGCTCACCGCGGTCAAGCGCAACTACTTCCGGCTCGGCCTGGCCTTCGACCAGGACTTCGGCTTTGCCTTCACCGAGCAGGAGCTCAACGCCAACGCCATGCTGTGCGGCGATTCGACCATCGCGCATTCGGTGGTGAACGTGCGCAACTTCGATGTGTATGCGCAGGCCCGCTTCGAGCACACGCTGCCGCTGGAAGCGTCGTCGGATCGCACCGTCTATCTGCTGGCCACGGTCGGCGTGTTCTGCCAGCCCGACGGCGTGGTGCACAAGCTCGTGGGCACGGGGCTCGACGCGGGCCGGCGCCAGCTGCCGGCGCTCAACCCGCAGTCGGTGCTCGAGCTGGTGCGCAGCGGCTCTTCGTACCTGGCGCGCCAGATGCAGAGCGACGGCCTGTTCGTGTACGGCTACTTTCCGTGCTTCGACCGCCGCATTCCGACCTACGACGCGATGCGCCACGCGGGCACCGTGCACGCCATGCTCGAGGCCTGGGAACTCACGCGCGACGACACGCTGCGCGCGGCCATCGACCGCGCCATCGACCACCTCGCCGACGCGCTGATCCGCGACTACACGCTGCCCGACGGCCGCGAGGTCGCGTACCTGGTCGACACCGGCGGCGAGATCCGCCTGGGCGGCAACGCGGCCTGTGTGCGCATGCTCGTGCGCTACTGCGAGCTGATGGAAACGCGCCACTGGCTGCCGCTGCTCGAGAAGCTCGCGCTCGGCATGGTCGCTTTGCAAGACCCCGCCAGCGGGCGCTTCGACCACGTGCTGCACGCGGCCGACCTGACGCTCAAGCAGGCCTCGCGCGTCATCTTCTACGACGGCGAGGCGGCCTTCGGGCTCATGCGCCTGTACGGCCTCACGCGCGATCCGCGCTGGCTGGCCTCGGTCGAGAAAGCCTTCGACCATTTCATTGCGAGCCAGCACTGGCAGTCGCACGACCACTGGCTCAGCGGCTGCGTGAACGAGCTCACGCAGTGGAGCCCGCAGGAGCGCTACTTCCGCTTCGGGCTGCAGAACGTGGCGGGCTACCTGGACTTCGTGCTCGACCGCAAGACCACCTTTCCCACGCTGCTCAGCCTCATGCTGGCGGCGCAGCAGATGCTGCAGCGCCTCGAAAGCATGCCCGCCATGCGACACCTGCTCGACGAGCTGGACACCGAGAAGTTCTACCGCGCGCTCGACTACCGCGCGCACTACCTGCTCAACGGCTTCTTCTGGCCCGAGATGGCGATGTACTTCCGTCGGCCGTCCACGGTCGTCGGCGCGTTCTTCGTGCGACACCACTCGTTCCGCGTGCGCATCGACGACGTCGAGCAGTACGTGACGGGCTTCGCGGCCTACCACCGCTACCTGCTCGACCGGCGCAGCCAGCCTGGCGGTCCCGGCCCCGGAAGCGGTGGCAGTGGGGGCGGCGGCGGCGTGCGCGACGACGGCGCCGTCTGGACCGCGAGCGAGATGGCGCGCGTCACCGGCGGCGAATGGGTCGTCAAGCCCGACGACGGCTGGCGCGCCACCGGCGTGACCCAGCGCACCTTCATGCGCAAGGGCCGCGTCGTGTTCGAACACCAGGCCCGGCCCTCGAAGACGCCGCTGGCCGCCGTCACGCTCAAGGGCGTGCTGCAGCCGGCCGCGGCCGTGCTGTGCACCGACCCGAAGCCGCACCTGGACAAGCGCGTGCCCGTGCTGCAGGTGGCCAACGTGCTGCAGGCCGTGCTCGAGCTGGGCGACCACGCGCGCACCGAGTTCACCGGCCGCGTGTGCGGCGTGCTCGGCAGCGGCGCGGGCAGCAGCACCGTGGCCGCCATGCTGGCCGGCGCGCTCACCGTGTGGGGCGAAGTGGCGCAGCCCGAAGGCAACATCAGCCTGCCGTCGGGCATCGCGTGGAACCTCACCTGCATGCCGCGCCATGCCGCCTACTGGGTGCTCGAGATGGGCACCTCGCACATGCCCGCATCGGCGCAGCTCATGCGGCCGTCGCTCATCGTGGTGACGGGCATCTCGGCCGCCTCGCAGAAGCACCGCGGCCCGTCGGAGGCCGCCGCGCGGCTCGACTGCCGCATGTTCCAGGCCATGGCCCCGGGCGACCGCGTGGTGCTCAACCGCGACATGCCCGAGTTCGCCACCTTCGCCGAAGCGGCCATGGCGCACCAGCTGCAGATCGTGACCTACGGCGAGCACAAGGACGCCGACGTGCGCCTGCTCGCCTTCGACCACGGCGAGGTGCAGGCCGAGGTGGCCGGCGAGCCTTTTCAGCTGCGCCTGAATGCGCCGGGCCGCCACATGGGCGCGAGCGCTGTCGCCGCGCTGGCCGCGCTGCAGGCGCTGCGCCTGCCGCTGGCCGCGGCCGTCGAACCCTTTGCGCACTTCGAGCCGCCGGGCGGACGCGGGGCGCTGCACACCATTCACATCGGCGGCGGGAGCTTCAAGCTGATCGATGAAACCTACGACGCCAACCCGAGTTCGATGCGGGCGGCGCTTGAGTTGCTGTCACAAGCCCCCTGCGAGCCTGCGCGCCGGGTGGCCATCCTGGGCGACATGCAGGAGCTGGGGCCCGCGGCGCAACGCCACCACCTCGACTTGGAGGCCGAGTTGCTGGCGTCGCAACCTGACCGCGTGCTCCTTTGCGGACCCTTGATGCGGGCGCTTCACACGCGCATCCGCACCAAGGTCCGCTCCCATTGGTTTGTCGATGTGTCCGACCTCTCCACCGCACTCGGCGGGCTGCTGCAACCAGGCGACTGGGTGCTGGCCAAAAGCTCCGCCGGTGTCGGTCTTTCCCGGCTCGCCCGGGTTCTGAAAGCACTGCCATGAGATGGAACGCACTGGTCCACATCCCCTATGAATCCGAACGCGAGGTACCCCCGCGGCGCTGGTGGCTGGGCTGGCTGCAGCTGCTGTGCGCCTGGGTGCTGCTGATGCTGCTGTGCGCCAACATCGCCCTCGCGTTTGCCGACAACCTGCCGTCCCCGTCCGGCCGCAGCGCGACCCGCACGTACGCCCATCCAGCGGTGAATTGCACGTCCAGGGACAGCGCCGCGCCGCAAGGAACGCACGGTGCGCAAGCGACCGGTCCGGCGCAGGTTCGCGCGCACCGATGCTGAGAGGCGTCAGAGGCGAATTTCTGCCTTGTAACGATCGGGTAACAGTTGATAATGGTGCCGGCGTCGTTGCCCGACGGATCGGTGTTTCTCCATGATCAAGTTCCTCTTGCCCAGCCAGCTGGTTGCCGACAGGCCGGACGCGCCTGGTGCCAGTCCGTATGCCGGTGCGCTGAACGATGCGTTTCGCGCGGCCTACCCCCTCGTCAAGAGCGCGGCCTGGCTGTCGCTGCCCATCAGCCTGTTCGGGCTGCTGCCTTCGATCTTCCTGCTCCAGGTGTATGACCGCGTGCTCTCGCGCAGCGGCGTCTCCACGCTCGCCGCGCTGGTGTGCGGCATCCTGTTCTTCCTGTGCATCGAGTTCTGGCTGCGCACGCGGCGCTCGCGCCTGCTGCGCAACGCGGGCGCCACCGTCGACCACGGCGTGTCGGGCGCGCTGTTGCACTCCATGCTCGGTCGCCCGCTGCGCGCGCTCGAGGCGCGGCCGGCCTCGTCCTGGCAGCTGTTCTTTCGCGACGTGGGCTCGGTGCGCGGCACCGTCACCGGCGGGCTCGCGCAGTCGATCTTCGACCTGCCGATGGCGATCTTTGCGCTGATCGTGATCGGCATCGTCGCGCTGCCGGTGCTGCCCGTGGTGGCGGCCTTCCTGGCCATCATGGCGTTCCTGGCCTGGTGGTGGGCCGACGAAGTGCGCGCCGGCCGCGTCGAAGAAGTGCTGCGCGGGCGCGGCCTGGACCGCATCACCTCCGAGATCTGCCATGCGCGCGAGACGCTCAAGGCGCAGTCGAACGACGGCCCGACCATCGAGGTCTGGCAGCAGACCTACAACGCCTGGCTCAGCGAGAGCTTCGGCAAGAACGGCCAGATCGAAACCGCGCGCGACGGCACCACCGTGCTGCTCACCGTGTTCTCGGTGATCGTGGTCACCGTTGGCGCCATCGCCGTCATGCAGCAGTGGATGACGGTGGGCGGCCTCGTCGCCTCCAACATGCTCGCGCTGAAAGCGCTGCAGCCGGTGGCCGGGCTGGTGTCGAACTGGCGCGCGCTGGCCACCGCCAAGGAAGCCGCCAAGCGCCTGGAAACCGTGCTCGGCGAGCCCGTCGAGAAGGCGCCCACCGGCATGGCGCTGCCGCAGCCGCTGGGCCGCGTCACGCTGAAGGACGTGAGCTTCAGCTTCACCGAAGACGCGCCGCAGCCCGTGCTTGAAAACGTCGACCTCGACATCGGCCCCGGCGGCCTGCATGTGATCGTCGGGCGCAACGGCGCGGGCAAGTCGACGCTCGTGAAGCTGCTGTCGGGCCTGTACACGCCCACGCACGGCGTGGTGAGCATCGGCGAGTACGACCTGTCGCAGTTCGGCCGCGAAGAGCTGTCGCGCTGGATCAGCTACCTCTCGCAAGAGGTGTACTGGTTCGGCGGCCCGCTGGTCGACACCATGCGCCGCGGCGCGCCGGGCCAGAGCGACGAGCAGATCGTCGCGGCCTGCAAGCTCTCGGGCGCGCACGACTTCATTTCGCGACTGCCCGACGGTTATCGCACCGTGGTGGGCGAGGGCGGCACCGGCTTCTCGGTGGGCGAGCGGCGCAAGCTCGCGCTCGCCATGAGCTTCCTGCGCAAGCCCTCGGTGCTGGTGCTCGACGAGCCCAGCAACGACCTCGATTTTCAGAGCGAGCGCAACCTGCTCGCGACCATGCTCGCGGTGGCCAAGGTGCGCACCGTGGTCGTGGTCACGCACTCGCTGCGCATCGTGTCGGCGGCCACCGCCGTCTATCACGTCACCGGCCAGGGCAACGTGGAAATCGGCTCGGCCGCCGTCATGGTGCCCAAGCTCTTCGGCGTGAAGAAGCCGCTGGTGGCGCTGGGCGACACGGACGACGGCAGTGGCGGCAACAGCAACCATGCAGGCGCCCCGGCCGCCTCGCGCTCGATGGCGTGAGCAGGGCCATCGCGGCATGTGATGCGTGATTCGTGAGTGACACGGATCGACCGACTGACAGACAGAGACAGGGGTACGGGATTTTGAAACCAGACTTGCCGCAGGTGCTTCAGGGCGAGAGCGAGAAACAGGCGGCGCAGACCACGCCGCAAGGCCGGCGGCGCCAGTGGATCATCGGCGGCGCGGTCGCGGTGCTGGCGGTGGTCGGCTTGGGCTTTCCGATGGAAACCGTCGTCGTCGCGCCGGGCCGCGTGATTCCCTCCGACCGCGTGAAGTCGATCCAGCATCTGGAAGGCGGCATCGTCAGCAACGTGCTCGTGAAAGACGGCGACAAGGTCAAGCAGGGCCAGTCGCTCGTCGAGATCGACCTGGGCGGCAGCGGCCTGAACTTCGAAGAACTCACCGCGCGTTACGCCGCCACGCAGGCCACGCGCGTGCGCCTCATTGCCGAGAGCCGCGGCCAGCCGCTCAAGCGCGATTCGTTCGATGCCGACATCGACGAAGCCGTGCTCGAAGGCGAGGTCGGCGCCTACCAGGCGCGCGCGCTCGAACAGCGCGGCGTCATGGCCGGCGCCGTGTCCGCCCTGGAACAGGCGCGCAGCAAGCAGCTCGAGCAGCAGGCCAAGGCCAAGGGCCTGGCCGACCGGCTCGAACTGATGCAGAAAGAGCAGGAAATTTCGGAGCAACTGCTCAGCGAGAAACTCGTCGGCCAGGTCGAGGTGCTCGAGAAGCGCCGCCAGGCCGAAGCCGTGCGCAGCGAACTCGCCGTGGCGCGCCAGGGCATCATCTCGGCACAGGCTGCCATCACCGAAGCGCAGGCCAAGATGGCCGAGGCCGAAGGGCGCTTTCGCCGCCGCGCCTCGGACGAACTTGCAACGGTCGAACGCCAGTTCGCGAGCCTGAGCGAAGACCTCGCGCGCGCGCGCACCCAGCGCTCGCGCACGGTGGTGAAGGCGCCGGCCGACGGCATCGTGAAGGGCCTGCGCAGCTCCAGCGCCGGCTGGGTCGTGAAGCCCGGCGAATCCATCCTGGAGGTCGTGCCCGACGAGGACGAGATCATGGTCGAGGCGCGCCTCAACCCCAACGACCGCGGCTTCGTCGAAGTGGACCAGCTGGCGCGCGTGAAGATCACCGCTTACGACTACCTGCGCTACGGCGCCGTCGACGGCAAGGTCAAGCTCGTGGCGGCCGACGCCGACCGCGACGCCGCCATTTCCAACGGCGCGCCGTACTACCGGCTGCTCATCAGCATGTCGCAGTCGCACGTAGGGCGGCCCGAAAACCGCGTCACCGCCGGCATGGAAGCCGAAGTCGACCTGCGCGTGGGCACCGATCCGTTCATCTGGTACATCCTGCGGCCTGTGCTCAAACTGCGGCGCGAAGCCTTCCGCGAACCATGAGCAAGCCCGTGTTGCCGGGCCGGCGCGCGCGCATCGCCCCGGGTGTGCTCTGCGCGACCTTGTGCGTCAGCATGGCGCTGCCGCCCACCGCGTATGCCCAAGCCTCCGAGCCCGAGGTGCCGCCGGCATCGCTCGCGCTGTCGCGCCGCCTGTCGCCGCCGTCGCTCGGCGCTGCGAGCTACGCGCAGCGCGTGAAGCAGGCGCTCATCGTGCTGTCGCAGGAATACCCCGAGGTGCTGACCGCGCAGGCCGCCGCCAACACCAGCAGCTTCGGCGTCGACGCGGCCCGCATGGCGCGCTACCCGCGCTTCAAGGTCGGCACGTCGTCGGGCACCTACAGCAGCGGCGCCAGGGATGCGAAGAGCGAGAACTACACCGTGCTCACCGCCGAAGCGCGCGTGAGCCTGATCGACGGGGGTGCCATGAGCGCCGCGCAGCGCGCCGCCGAATTCGGCAACCAGGCCGACGACGAAGCCGTCACCACCACTTCGCAGAAAGTGGTGCTCGATGCACTCACCGCCTACCTGCAGGTGCAGCGCTTTGACCTGAAAAAGCAGATTGCACGCCGCGCCACCGAGGTCGTGGCGGAGCTGTCGAAGGCCGAGGCGCGCCGCGTGGCCCTCGGCGTGAGCGGCGACAACGACCTCAACATGGCCGCCTCGCGCCGCGCCCTCGTCGCCGCGCGCGAGTCCGACTTCGAGGCCCAGCGCGACGAGGCGCTGGCCAAGTTCCGCAACTACTTCAAGTTCTCGCCCGCGCCTGAATCGTTGCCCGTGCTCGCTGCGCCATCGCACTGGCGCATCGCCTCGCAGGAAGAAGCGCTGCGCCGCGCCGAAGCGCGCAGCACCGAACTGGCCGAAGCCCAGGGCCGCGTGGCGCGTGCGCGCGCGCTGGTCGACCAGACCGAATCCAGCCTGTACCCCACGCTCGACGCCGTCGTCGTGAAGAGCAAGGACCCGCGCGGCGTGTCGCCGCAAGACCCCACGCGCGCTGCGTTTGAATTGAACTGGAACTTCGGCAACGGCTTCGATCGCCAGCTCAAACTCAAGGGCGCCCTGGCCGAAGTCGCGAACCAGGAAGCCAAGATGGAGGGCGTGAAGCTCAACCTGATGGAGCTCACCGCGTCGTCGTGGTCCCGCACCGTGGCCGGCCGCGAACGCGAGCGCCAGCTGATGGAAGCCGTCAGCACCTCGGGCCAGGCCTTCCGCGGCCGTCGCCGCCTCATGGAGTTCGGCCGCGAGACCCTGCCCCAGGTGCTCGACGCGCAGCTCGACTACTACACCCTGCTGTTCGACTACATCGACGGCGTGTTCGATCTGCGCATTTCGGAACTGCGCCTGGCGCGCACCACCGGCGAACTGCGCGTCGACCCCCTCGGCGCCAACAACTGGATCGACCGCATCTTCGGGCCCCCGAGCCGCAACGTCCTGACCGAGGATGGTTTGCTGGGCGTGCTGTGCATCTCGAGCAATACGACGTGTGCGAGCGAACCGCTGGTTGATCGCGCCCCGGGCGCAGCGATTGCGAACCCGCCGCTGCGCAGGTCGACGCGCCTCGGAACTCAATAGCCTTCAGCGGCAAGCGAAGCGAAGCCCCTTCGCGAAACACCATGGAACCGGCTTTGCCGGGCCGTAGGTGTTGCCCCCGGTAGGGGGTTGGCGAAGCGACACGAAGTGCGCGCAGGCTGGGGGCGAGCCCAGTGCTCGACACGAAGTGCCGCGCAGCCTGGGGGCGAGCCTTATTCTGTTTCGGGGATGCCGGGCTCGCCGTCGAGGATCTGGTACTTGCGCATCTTTTCCCACAGCACCTTGCGGCTGATGCCCAGATGCTGCGCCGTGTCCTGGCGCTTCCAGTCGTTGATTTCGAGCGCCGCGATGATGCGGTTGCGCTCGCCGCTGTTCCAGCCCTTGCGATCGCCGTTCGCATCGAGTGCCACACCGTTGCCGTTGCGGTCGGTGGCCAATGCAGCCGGTGCCGGCGTGCCACGCGTGAGAGCGATCGCGCGCTGGATCAGGTTCTGGTCCCAGGCGTGCAACTGCCGCGCGATCACGCCCACCCGCTCCGCGAGGTTGCGCAGCTGCCGCACGTTGCCGGGAAAGTAGGTTTCGGCCACCGCATCGCTGAGCCAGTGCGGCGTTTCGCCCAGGGCTTCGAGCTCGTCACCGAGCACGTTCGTCAGCAGCGCCTTGAAGATCGCGATCTTGTCGATCTCGCCGCGCTCTTCGAGGCTCGGCACATGCAGCTCGATGACCGCGAGCCGGTAAAACAGATCGGCCCGAAACTCGCCACTCGCCACCATCTCGCGCAGGTTGCGGTTCGTCGCCGCCACGAGCCGGAAGTCCACGCGAATCGGCGACGTCGCGCCCAGCCGCGTGACCGCGCTGTCTTCGAGCACGCGCAGCAACTTCACCTGCTGGTAGCGCGGCAAGTCACCGATCTCGTCGAGGAACAACGTGCCGCCCGTGGCCTGCTCGAAGTACCCGCGGTGCGCATGCACGGCGCCGGTGAACGAACCTTTTGTGTGGCCGAAGAACAGCGACTCGAACAACCCATCGGGAATCGCGCCGCAGTTCACCGCCACGAACGCGCCCTTGCCGTATTGCTGGTGCCCGATGTGAAGTTGTTGTGCGATGCGTTCCTTGCCGACCCCGGTCTCGCCGCGCACCAGCACCGGATGGTTGCAGTCGGCGAAGGCATTCACTTCGGCGAGCAGTCCCTTCATCGCATCGGAATGCGCCACCAGCATGTCGGGCGCCTGCGGCGCGACATCGCGCGCGCGCAGCTGGCGCACAAGCTTGGCCACCATCGTGCGCAGCTCGGCGCAGGTGAAGTCGTAGGGAAGAACGTGCAGGTACTCGGGCGGATACGTGCGCGAATCGCGCTCGCGCGAAGCCGCAGCCACCCAGATCACGGGCATGCCTTGCAGCAGCTCGGTCGCGTGCGGCAACCCACCGCCGTCGATCACGGTGACGCTGATGATCGCGACGGAAGGGCGCAGTGCGACACCACGGTCCTGCGAAGGCGGCGGCAGGCCATCGGCCCGGATGACTTCCACGTCGAAGCTCGCCATGCACCGCGCAATGCGGTCGAGGATGTCGGCTTTGCCTTCCCAGACAAAGAGGTCGAGTTCGTCGAAGTTGGAGGAGGCGCTCATCTAGGGAATCAGCATTTCAATAAACAAGCTCCGCGCTCCCGTCGCATGTGAGTCGCCCGCCGACTTCCGTCTGAGCGAGATTGGCACCGAGCACGTCGCGGATCAAAGTGTTCACGAGAGGGTCGAGCAGCGGCGCGAGAACGCCGCCGACAACGTCCTGGAGGACGCCGATAACGGTGCCCAGGGTATTCGTCAGGGCGGTGAGCACGTTCTGCAGTCCTCCGTTGGGACTGCCCGTCGGCGTGATGACGCTCAGCATGTTGAGTCCGTCGAGCGTCGAAGTCAGGCTATTGATGATGTTCAGCGAAGTGACGGGGAGGAAGGGTGTTTCCTGTTCAAGGTCGGCAAGATCGGGCGGATTGACGAAGGTCTGCGATGCACCGGACTTGGCGACTGGCACGTCGGCCTTGAGGCCCAGGCCGCCACCGTAGAAGGCCTTGCGATGCGCCTCGTCGCACTCGACGGGGATCAGTCCGAGCAGCAGGCGCGTGCATTTGAGTAAACCGATGTCGATCACGGGTACGGGAGCAACCGCAGGTGGCGCGTTCGAGGCGAACACCTTGCTCTTCGCATCGGCCATGGAGGTCCCCATCTTGCCGATTCGCAGTTGAGCGGCTGCGGTAGAGGTCTGTACCGACAGGGTCTTCGCGTCCGCCGGGCAACTGAAGTTGTTCACGCGCGATTCGCCGCCGCCCGCATCGAGATTGATGTCGAGACGAATCGGGGCGGGTAGGATGTCCACGTCGGTGACATCCTTCGTACAGGCGATCACGCAACCCAGAACGTCGCTGAGAAGATCCAGCTTGAAGCTCAGCAGATTGTTGAGAAGAGTGGTCACCGGCGACACCAGTGTTGTTACGGCATTGAGCAGGCTAGTTACCCCGTTCAACGCCGGCAGTTCCACGGAGATCAAGGTCCGGATCTGCGCGGTGCGCACGTAGATCTGGTTGGGCCCGGTCGGATCGAGCTTGGCCAGCCTCGGATCGCCGACGGCGGAAATCTGCGGAGGCTCGATGACCTGGATGTTCGCCGTGACTGACAGCGCGCCGGGAACCGTGAGCGGGACGCTAGCGACCAGTGCGTTCTTGCCGTTCGCTACCTGGACCACGCCCTGTAGCAGCTGGAACAGCTGAAGATCGAGGTTCAGTCCCGCCGCATCCGATCCGGTCTGGACGCCGAGCAGATCGCCCAGCTTCACGACGGTCGGCGAGATCTCCGCGGCCGTCTGTATCAAGCCCAGTGCCTGGATGGCGGCAGTGGCAGTCGCCCCGCTTTTCTGCAGCGCGTTGATCATGGCCTGGATCAATACCCCGACACTGACGTCGGTTTCCAGCACCTGGTCGTACTTCCCGGCCCCTATCCCCAGGTCGATGCCGAGCTGGTCGAGGAAGCTGAGCAGCTTGATGTTGGTGTTGACGAGCCCCCGCCAGCCCGCGATATCGAGCGACAGCGAGCCGCCGAGCAGCCCGCCAAAGACGGCATTCAACAGGGACACCTGAGTCGGGTCGACTGTCAGCAGCGTGCTGCGTATCGTCAGTGACGCTAGGGGCTGCCGTTGAGCCGCAACTGCTTGAACACATATCGTCCGATTGCCTGCAAAGAAAGGAAGCAAAGTAGAAGACGGCGGCTTGATTCGCACGCGAAATGCGTTCTCTGGCGGGGCAAGGGGAGAAAAGTGGTCATCGGTGCCAGCAAAGCAGTCCGTGCTGACTGGCGTGACTTTCGTCGGGTCCCAGTGCCCGCATATTGCTTCTGTAAGAACAATGCCCGCGAAGTTCTTTACTGCGTTTGCGCGCGCGGCTAGCTCTGCAGAGTCGCATGCACTGGTTCCCCCTGGCTGCCCCAGCTTCTGCGCTCCAGCAAGGGCGGCGAGGTCTGCGGTTTTCTGAAGCTCTCGCTTCAGGTAGAACTGGTATCCCAGTTCCGCGCCCACAAGCGTGATCACGATGAGGCTTAGCGCGATGGCCGTATTGATGATGATCGACCCGCGCGCAAGCCGTCGCACGGGGGATCGAATGGGGCGTGTCGGTGTCGTGTTCATGCCGAGAGCCATTTCATGAAGCCTTGAGCGCCACAGTTGCGCGGCTTTGCAACTTGGGCGGAACCCAACTGGTATCGAACAACGACACCAAAGGTAGGATGGGGTTGTCCCCGTAGCGATAGGTGACGGTCACTGCGCAACTTGCGTCAGTCGATGAGCATCCGGTGAGCGAGACGGAGGTCAGGTCTGAGGCGCTGCTTGGGCAGGTGAGCGGTGGCACAACCGAGCTTGCCAGCGAGTTGGAAACGGCTTGGCACACGCTGGCCAGCGACGGCGGTTGCGGCAGCAACCTGGCCGCCCGAGCCCCATCCTCTGCCGCACGCGAGATGGCTTGCTGCGTATAAAAAACTGCACCGAAGGTCACCACGCCGTACATCGCAATGAACAGCAGCAAGAAGACAAAAGCGAACTCAATGGAGGCGATGCCGCGTTGACGTCGGCCTGCATGGGGGGGGCGCCGCGGCTGGGTGTTGAGGACGAACATGGTTCTTACCTCAGTTCCAGCAGCATGCTTGCCTTGCCGGCGATCTGGTCGGGAACGGCAAAGCCCGGCAAGGGGGGCAACAGCGATCCAAGGTTCTCGGCTTCAACGACGACGTGGACCTGGCACCGTTGGCTCCATGCGGGGCCACAGCTGACTGCTGGACACAGCGGAACCCCCGCTGCGCCCTCTACCCGGCAGATGGAAACATCTGCCGGCAGTTTCACTTGAGGCATCCATTCGCTTCGAATTTTTGCGACATCCTGTGCGCGGAGTACGCGAGCGCCGAGATTGCTCTGGTACTGCAGCGCCGCCCGCGCCCCATCTTCCGCCGCGTTCTGCAACCCCAGCCGAAACGCGAACAGCATGCCGTAGCAGATGACCGCGTAGAGGAGAGTGAAAAAAATCAGGAACACCATGGCGAACTCGATCACATACACACCGCGCTGGCAGCGCGGCGAAGGGAGTGCATGGGTCGTCCGCATGGTGTGGTGTGCGCCGGCGCGATGTGTCGAGAGCGGCTGTGTCTCGTCTTACTTGCTGCCGCCGCCGGTCGACGTCTTGACCGTCGAACTCATGTGCTCTGGAATGGGATGCTCGAAGCTCTTCAGATAGCGCTCGTAGCTGCGGCTGGCGACACTTCCCGCGATAGGTCGGGGTGTATTCGACGCGATCTCTCCGCTTCGCTGCCAAGCGAAAAGGTTTGACGTCGCATCGCCAACCTGAAGCGGGAGGCTGTAGGTTTCTTCTTCCTCTGCCACAACGGCCGGGGCCTCCATGGCCGGCTTCGCAGCGGCGGCGGCAGGATCCGCGGCCGGTGCTGTGGTGCTGCTGGTGCCGCCCTGCGCGGGATTTGAACTGACGGTCTGCGCAGAGGCTGCCGTCGTCACGAAGAAAAAGGCCGCGGCTAGCGCGCAGGCGGGCAGCGTGGAGAACCGGTGGGCAAGCTCGTTGTTGTTCATGGTGTCCCTCGTGGTGAAGTCGGGTTCGGTGAAAGACGTGCGTCTGCGGCCGAGGCGGACGGGTTCAACTGGGCGGCGGTGCGCACGCCACCCATTCCAGCCCAGCGGGTGGGCTTGAGTGCGAGCGGCAAGGGTGCCGTCGGCTCATCGCGCTGCAGCGTTGCGGACGCAGGGGCCGAGGCGGCCGAGCTGCCTGCGGCGGCGCGCATCTGCAACGCAGCTGCGCGCACGGCTGCGCGCGTGGCTTCGGGCATGCGGTTCGCATCCATCAGGGCCGTGGCTTGTTCGGGCTGATGCGTGGCCTCGAGGTAGAGCGCCACGTTGGCCTGTGCCTGCTTGCTGTCGGGCTGCAATTGCAGGGCCTGCATCAGGGGCAGCCGTGCTTCCTCAAGCTGGCCGGCGCGCAGGCTCGCATAACCCAGATCGCTCAGCAGCAACGCATCCGTCGGCGTTCGGCGCTGTGCCTGCTTGAACAATTGCACTGCCTCTGCGTAGTGGCCGCGTGCACCGGCTAGCAGGCCCAACCCCCTGTAGCCCGCGCTCTCCTGCGGCGTGTTCAGCAAGCGTTTGTAGGCGGCTTCGGCAGGCTCAGCTTGGCCAGTCTGGCGCAGCGCGTCGGCGCGTACACGGGTGGAGTCGGGCGTGATGCCCCAGCGCTGCTCCAGGGCGTCGATGTGCGCAAGCGACGCGAACCACAGGCCCTGTTGCTGCATCTGGCCGACGACCTTGAGATAGGTCGCCTGAGTGTCGATATTGGCGCCAGTCTTCATTTCGCTGGCGGCCTCGAAGGCTTGCCGCTGCTGGGCGTCTTCGCCGGCGGCATAGTGGTCCTTGGTGGCTGCACAGCCGGAAACTGCGAGAACCAACCCCGCGGTCACGGAGGTCCATGCGACGCGTACAAGTGGATTGAAGGTTGCTTTCATTTACCGACGTTCCCCAAAGCACGAATGATGGCCATAACACCAGGGCCCGCCGTCACTATCACCAGTGCGGGAAGCAGCGTGGTGACCATGACCGCTGTCATCTTTACCGTGATCTTTCCGATGCGTTCCTTCATTTCCGAGCGACGATGCTCGCGAAGGCGATCGCTGAAAGCCCGCAGCGGCTCCTGGACCGCGCCGCCATGGCGGTCGACCTGCACCAGCAGTGCAACTAGGCTGCCCAGGTTTTCGTTCTTATGCAGCGTGGCGAGGCGGTGCAGCGAATGTTCTCGGGTGCGGCCTTGGGCGTATTGCCGATTGGCTAACGTCAATTCGTGCCCCAGAACGCGCAGTACATGTGAGAAGTCACTCGCCATGACCTGCAAACCCTGGTCCAGGCTCATCCCGACGCCTTGCAGCAACTTCAAGAGATCCACGAAGAGTGGCAGTTCTCTAGCGACTTGCGTTCGTCGACCCGCGGCGATTCGGCCCAGCACCCATTTCGGCCCCATGAAACCGATCACGAAGAGGACGGCAAGCACGAGGATGACGGTGCTTTGCTTGTGCCCTCCGCTCCAGAAAGCAAACGCCAGCAAGGGCAGCAAGATCGCCAGCAGCACGCGCGTGACGAGAAATATCAACTGAGCACGCTGGGAAGGCAGCCCGCATTGATCAATAAGGTTGCGGTCTTCGTCGGCAACGAAGGCCCGTCCGAGGCGCGAATCCAGCCAGTGGAATGGCAACTCGACGTCGGGCTTGTACGGTCCTCCGAACGCCGTGTCGACTTCGGTGGTGCCCGTGGCCGCAGCCACTGTGCCTTGGTGAATCGCCTTGCCGATCGCCTGGCCGCTGCGTGCACGGCGCAGCTCCGACGCAATCAACGTCCCGGCCGCCACGAGCAGCCCGAGCGCCAGCAGCCCCAGGCTGATGGCCGTCAATACGTTGGTTGTCAGCATCATGCGATCCTCGCAAGCCGGTACAGCAGCAGGCCGCCCAATGCCTGAAGTCCAACGCCCGTGAGGACGAGCATCCGGCCGCTGTCATCGTTCCACATCCCCAGGAAGTAGCCGGGGTTTTTCATGATCATGAAGGCGCACACCGCGATTGGAAGCAGACCGAGAATCCAGGCCGACAGCCGCGTCTCCGACGACATCGCCACCAGCTCGTGCTCGGCTTGTTCGCGATCGCGCATGAAGTTGCTCACGCGCTCGAGCAACAGGTCGGCGCGTCCGCCGTAGCGCACGCCCAGCCCGAGGATCGCGGCCAGAAGAAACATCTCCTCGACGCGCACGGTGGTGGCGGTCTGGTGCAGTGCCTTGTCCAGGTCCACGCCCGCACGCACCAAGGAGGCTGAGCGTTCCAGATGGCCGCGCAGCGGCTCCTGCGTGCTGCCGATGGCAAGCTGGAAGGCGGCCTGCGTCGAATTGCCGATGGTGATCAGGCGAACCATGGCGTCGATGTACCCGGGCAATTGGCTCACCAGCTTGCGACGCATCTTTTGCAACCGAAGCCAGACGCCGAAAGTGCCGGCCAGCGCGAGCAGCACCAGCGCGGCGAACGCGGCGAGCCAGCCACCGAACAAGCCGGCGACGAGCGATAGCGCCGCAATGGCGACCAAGCCGAGAGCGAGCAATCTAGCTTCGACCACACCCACCAGCCAGCCGGGCAACGCCCGGTCAAGCCAGCGCTTGGGCCGAGCGGCCGCTGCGGCCGTGGCCTCGGTCTCGAGCCAGGGGTCGGTGGTCAGGCCGGAGACGCCGCTGCCCATCGGCTCGGCCTCCCGCGCGGGCGGCATCGCGGAGAAGGTCGCTGGTGCCGATGCGGCCGTTCCCGCTCGGATCTGTTGGTCGAGATGCCGCCCCACGGTGAGTTGTGTCTGGCGCTTCTTTGCCCATTGCCACAGGAACAGCCCGCACGCCGCCAGCAGCAGCGCGGCCACTGCAACGCCGAGCAGCACGACCTCACGCACGGGGCTCTCCCTGCTGCGAGCGTGCGAGCGACTGGCGGAACCGCGTGATCTTCGGCGAGTGCGGCGCGATGCCCAGCGACACCCAGCGGTCGCGCTCCTCGCCGTCGGGCGAAACAACCGGCTCATAGCGATACAGCTCCTGCATCGCCACCACGTTGTCGTTCACTCCCGTCACTTCGCTCAGCGAGATGATGCGGCGCTGACCGTTCGACATCCGTCCGATCTGCACGATGAAGTCGATGGCGCTGGCAATCTGGCGTCGCAGGCTCACTTCGCTGCCTTGATAGCCGGCAAAGCCCGCCAGCATTTCAAGGCGATAGAGGCACTCACGCGGCGAGCTGGCGTGGATCGTTCCCATCGAGCCTTCGTGGCCAGTGTTCATGGCCTGCAGCATCTCGATGACCTCCGCGCCGCGCACCTCGCCCACGATGATCCGGTCGGGTCGCATGCGCAGGCTGTTGCGCAGCAGGTCGCGAATCGACACCACGCCTGTACCGTCGAAGCCTCCGGGGCGGCTTTCGAGCCTCACCACGTGGCTGGTGCTCAGCGAGAGTTCGGCCGTGTCTTCGATGGTGATCACGCGCTCGCGCGAGGGAATGAAGCTGGCCAGCGCGTTGAGCAGCGATGTCTTGCCCGAGCTGGTGCCGCCGCTCACGAGCACGTTGCACCGTGCGCGCACGGCAATCTCGAGCAGCTGCGCCATGCCGGCATCGAAGGTGCCAAGCTTCACCAAGTCTGCGGGAGTCAGGGGCTCCTTGCGGAACTTTCGGATCGAAACGGAGAGTCCGTCAATCGCCAGCGGTTCGATGATCACGTTGATTCGGCCGCCATCGGGCAACCGTGCATCGACCATCGGGTTGGCCTCGTCAAGCCGGCGCCCCAGCGGAGCCAGGATGCGCCGCACGATCCGCATCACGTGCTCGGAATCGGCAAAGCGCAGCGTCTCGCGCTCCAGCATGCCGTGGCGCGACACATAGACGTTCTGGTAGCCGTTGATCAGGATGTCTTCGACCGCCGGATCGTTCAACAGATCCTCAAGGGGGCCGAAGCCGGCCAGTTCCTTGGTCAGCGCATTGGAGATGAGCTGCATCTCGCGGTCGTTGATCGGCACGCGGCGCAAGCGTACGAAGCTGTCGACCTCCAGTTCGACGAACTGCTGGATCGACGCACGCGACCAGCGGCCGAACTCCGCACCCAGCTCTTCGATGCGGCTCAGCAGATGATCGTGCGTCCAGCTCTTGATGTCCTGGAACTGCTGGGAGTTGATGAACGCCTGGTCGTCGTCGGCAAATTCGATATCGGTGGACATGGGCTGTTCAACCTTGGGTAGAGCTCTTCCGGAGGCCGGTGATCTTCGACATCAGCGTCGAGGTCCAGCGCGTGGCCCCGGCTGGCGCCGGCACCGAGCCTGTCGTGCACTCCTCGTGCAGGCTGCGCGCGAGGCCGACCACGGCTTGCGAATAGGGGTCGTTGCGTGCAATGCGCACCAGCATCTCGCCGCGGCTTGCGGCGCCGAGCAATGGGGCGCTGCGCGCTGGCAACACGTGGCGAAGCGGCAGTTCGAGCCGCTCAGCGATGTCCTTGGCCGACAGCCCCACATGGCTGTCGAACTTGTTGACCACGAGCGACAGCTGATTGGTCTCGATGCCGCGCGTACGCAACTCCTTGAGCATGGTCGCTGTGGACACGATGGCGCCGATGCTCTGGTCGCACACGACCCAGGAACGCTGGGCTTCTTTCACTGTCTGCGCCACGAAGTCGATGGTCGAGAAGCCACCGAGGTCGGCAATCTGGTAGTCGAAGAAGTCGCCCAGCCGCTTGATCAGTGCGACCGAGTCGGCGTGCGAGATCTCGCGCACCTGGGCGAGGCTTGCCGGTAACGGCAACACGGCGATGCCGCTGGCGTGATGCGCGAGGGCGGTGTGCAGCAATGTCTGGTCGAGACGGCGCAGGTTGCGCACGCCGTCGACGAAGCTGAAGCTGCTCTGCGTGTCGAGGTAGAGCAGGCCGTCGCGTGCAGGCAGGCCCAGGTCGAGCAGGGCCACACCGTGTCGCGCGCTGCGACCCGAGGCCTTTGCTGCCGCTTGCGTCGGCAGTGCCAGTTGGTCTTGGAGCACGGTCGACAAGCTGGCCGCAAGCGTGGTCACGCCGATGCCCGGCCGAGCACCGAGCAGCGCGATGGTGTTTCCGCGCGTGCCGCTCGACAGAGTGCTGCGGCGGTCGAGCAGCTTGCGCAGCGTATTGGCCGCATCGGTCTGCGGTGCGGCCATGTCGATGAAATCGTCCACACCGGCACGCAGCGCGGCGAGCATCGAAGCCGGTTCGGCCGAGACGCCCGTTGCCAACACCGGCAGCTCGGGCCAGTCGCGCTTGAGGTGTTGATGCAGCTCGCTCGCCGCCTGGGCGTGGTCGCCGGAGAAGTCGAGAAAGACGGCTGCGGGGCTGAGCAGGGCGATGCGCTCGCCGACCAGCTTGGTGTCGGGCGGGAGAACCACCACGGCGCCCTGCCTGCCGAGCGCATCGGTCAACCAGGTGATGTGGCCGTCGTGAGGCGAGGCGAAGAGATAGGTCTCTGCGCCAGTCTCTGGAAGCGGATCGCGTGGAGCATTCATGGCGTCGGCCACAGGTCGTGAATGGCTGGTGTCCATCAACGGGAGAAGCCCGGCACCGTCGTGCCAGAGGCCGGCCCCAGGAGATGGGCGCGCCACACGGGGCCATCGCGCTGCTCGGCGCCGCCGGGCAGATACGGGGCGAGGTCGGTGTTGCGCGCGATCGGCTTCACCAGGTGGGGTGTGACGAGAATGACCAGTTCTTTTTCGTTCATCTGGTACCTGTTCTGTTTGAAGAAAGTACCGAGCACTGGAATATCGCCGAGCAGCGGCACCTTGTCTGCGTTCGAGGTGGTGGTGCGGCTCACGAGGCCGCCGATGATGAAGCTCTCGCCGTCGCCGAGTTCGACCGTGGTGTCGGCGCGGCGCGTGGTGATGGCCGGCACGGCCACGCCGTTGATGCTCAGCGAGTTGGTGTAATCGAGATCGCTGGCTTCCGGTGCCACCTTGAGCACGATGCGCTCGTTCGACAGCACCGTGGGCGTGACCGTGAGGCCGATGCCGAAAGGCTTGTATTCGATGCTTGTCGTGCCCAGCCCCTGCGGCACGGGTACCGGTAATTCGCCGCCGGCCAGAAAGCTCGCACTTTGGCCCGACAGCGCCACCAGCGTGGGCTCGGCGAGCACGCGTGCCATGCCGTTGCCTTCGAGAAACCCGACGTTCAGCCCGATGCCGGCCTTGCCGAAGTTGAACAGCAGGCTGAAAGCTTGGGCGAGAGGGTTGTTGTATTCGCCGCTGATGCTTCCATCCGACGCGAAAGACGCGGACTTCAGCGACGACGGCGTGAAGGAGCCGAAGCTGAATCCGTTGGAATTGGCGCGCGTGCTGAAGATGTTGAGGCCTGCCTGCTTGAGCACGCTGCGGTTGAACTCGACAACCTTGACTTCGACCTGCACGGTGTTGCTGCGCACGTTGACGACGGAGCGATCGACCAGCGGGGATTTCTCTCCGCCAGCGGCAAGCGCCGTGTCTCGCGCGTCCTGGTGCGCAGTCATGCTGTCGAGCGAGCCGGTGAGTGTGGAGGCGCGCCGGCGTACTTCGAGCGTGTACACCGTGGCGGTCGACTGGCCCTTTTCCCAGAGCATCAGTGTGGTGCGGCCTGCAGCCTTGCCGGTCACGAGCAGACGTGCAGCCGGGGAGTTCGGCGTTTGGCGGGTGAGCGTCACCCCAGCCACCGCTTCGTCGGCAATGGCCATGCGCTCGATGCCCTTCGGAATCAGCAGCTCCTTCTGTGTGCCAGCATCGACCCGGAATGGGATCTGCGCCCCCGGAGCGACGGCCTGCGCGTTGGCCACCGAGGACGCAACGGGCCAGATCCCCGGTGCCAGCAGGCACAGCGCCACGAGGGTCGGACGCAGGGCATGAACCGGAACGTTGGGCTTCGCGCAAGGAGGATGCGTCATGGTGTGTTTTTCGTGCGGGGCATGCATGGACGTGGCGCCGATCAATAACGGATGGTTTCGCTGCGATCGCCGCGGATGACTTCGACCTGGAGTCCACCGCGGCTGGCGCCGGTGCCGGTAGCCGCGGGGGCGCGCACCGCGGCTGTGGGTGCGCGAAGGGCGCCGGGTTTTCCGCCGGTCACGAAGTCGGCGGCCGTCAGGCCGGCCTGGGCGCGGTCCAGGCCTTCGAGCGGCGCGCGCGGCAGTTCGCCGCGCTTCGGTGGTGCTGGCTGCAGGGCCGTGGGCAATTCGGCAAACAACTTCGGATCGGGCTCCGACATGTCGGTGGGATTGCGCAGGGCCAGCAGCAGGCGGCCGCTGTTCTCTGCGAGTGCCAGTCGATTGACATCGTCGACCGGTACCGCAAGCACGGCTGTGCGCGCGGCTTCGGCGCGCTGCTGTGATTGGGAGTTGCCGTTCTTGTCGGCTTTAGACGCCAGGCCGTCGACGGATGCACTGCCGAACGCCAGCACGCGCTTGCGCGACAGCAGCAGGCGCGCCTGGCTGCGGTCGATGTCCTTGCTGTCGGACTTCAGCATCAGGAACACGTCGACGAAGTCGCCGGGCTGGACCTTGTTGCCCACGCCCATGACCTCGTCGGCCTTGATCGCCACAGCGCGCTCGCCTTCGGCAACGCGCAAAGCGAGACCGGAAACCAACTGGCCTTCGAGCAGGGGCGAACCTTCGCTCAGATCAATCACCGGAACGCGGCCGGCGAGCGGCGCGGTGTCCTTGAAGGCCCCTGTCGGATTGATCGTCAGTTGTTCCACACGCAGCGCGTCTGCGGGGATCGCTTGGCCGGCCAGCAGTGCCTTGGTAGCGACGACCACGGGAAAGGTCTGCGCCTGTGAAGTTTTGACAGTCGCCGTGCCGGAGCTTGCTGCTGCTGGCGGCGGAGGCGGCGCCTTGCGGCTGAGAACCCATGCATAGCCTCCGAGCGCGAGGGCGAGAAGCACGAGGATGGCGGCGATGATTTTGGGGAGGTTGATCATGGGCGGCGAGCTGAAAGAAGGGGGCAAGCGATCAAGGGAAAGAAATGAAGGGCCTGCGAGACGAAGCAGAGTTGGCTGCTAACTCTGTCGGCCCCAAACCATCCACGCCGCAGCGGTTAGGGCTAGGTAAGCCGCATAAGGAATGATGCGAATCCGGCGTGTCGGAACGCCGGATTCGGGTGTTCGCGACGGGCCGGCAAGCATCAAGGCGAGTCGCGGGAAAAAGGGCCAGCGCTTGAGCGCGAGCCAGAGGACGCTGTGGGCGCTGGCCAGCAGGCTGGCGCCGATCCATATCGGTATCAGGGCCGACAGGCCGACCCATAGTCCCAGGGCGCCAGCGAATTTCACGTCGCCTGCTCCCATCAGTCCAGTTGCGTAGAACGCGATGAGGAGAAAGCCAGCCAGCATGCCGAGCAGCGCGGCCCGCCAGTCAGTTCCGAAAGGCTGGGCTCCTAACACAAGCGCTGCAAGAGCTGTGAGGGCCCCTGCAAGCACAAGCCAGTTGGGAACGCGACGCTTCCGGCAGTCATAGACCGCAACAAGCACCAACCAGAACAGACAAGCTATCGCCATGCCGTTTCCCAGAAGGCGCGTGTTACGGCGTGATATCGAGTTTGCCTGCGACTTTTACAAAAATAGCGTTCAAATTGGTTCCGATGTCTGTGAGGGACACAAGGATTACAACGGAAATAAGACCTGCAATAAGACCGTACTCAATTGCGGTAGCACCCTCTTCATCGCGCAGAAACCGAGTAATAGAGCTAAGCATGGTGATCTCCTGAAAGGAAGTGTTAACAAAGGCTGGCACGGTGGATGTTATACAGCGTAACTCCGTGTATCAAGGGCGGAAACACATGGGATCGAGTCCCGGATGTGCTACTCGGAGGGGTAAAGCAGGAAGACGGCCAGCCTCGTTCGGCCCCCACAACGGGGCAGAAAAGGTCACTTATTCACAGTGTGGAGATGTTCGTTTCCCTCTGTAAACCGCATGCACACTGGCATGGACGAGGGGAACGCGTTACGGGCGAGGGAACGTCCGAAAGTTGAGTGTTACGGGAACACACCCGTTACGTGTTACGTAGCGGGGTACCCAGTGGTGCAATTTGTAACACTCGACAAGGTGGCCCGGTTTGGGCAATAAATCACACTTTGGGGGTCGAGACCCCTTCGGTGATGGGGCCTCAGCCCAGGATTTCTTCGTGGAAGAGCTTCCACTCGCCCGCCTGACGGAGCCAGTACTGGCGGCGGGTTCGGCCGTTCTTCTCGCCCTCGAACACCTCGCCGAAGGTGGCGACCATGGTGTCCTCGGTGTCGCGCCAGTGGAGGTACGACACATCCTTGATTTGCACTCGTTTACCTTGTGCGTAGGTCAATTCGTCGCGGAGCACCGAATTGGCATCGACGGGTTTCCGGCTGGCGCGCTGGAAATCCGGCAAATAGAACTTCTTCAATTGCGCTTCATTGCCGCTGGCGCGTGCGTCTTTCCAGGCGGTAATTGAATCGGCGAATTTTTTTTCTTCTTTTTCGGCTTGTGGCTGCGAAATCCATTGCAGGCTGCGCGCGGTGACGACCGGCGTGGCGCCGATCTGCACCTTGCGCAGCAGCTGCTTCAAGTCGGGGTTGGCCATGACGACGCAGCCGTCGCTGGCGAGCGGTGCCCGCGCAAACTGCTGGGGCGGGGTGCCGTGCAGCCAGATGCCGCTGCCGGTCTTGCCGCGCCGCACGTCGTACGGGTTGGGGTAGTTGATGGGCAGGGCGCCAGCGCCGTAGAAGTCTTTGAGCGAGCGCGGGTCGAGGCTGCTGGTGATGTAGTACACGCCCAGCGGGGTGCGCGCGTCGCCCTCGACGGCCTTGTCGGTGCCCGACTTGCCGACGGAGATGTAGTAGTCAGCGACGAGCTTCATGCCCTTGTCGGAGTTCTCGAACAGGTACAGCCGCGAGCGCGAGGCGTCGACGGCAATGGCGAAGCGGCTGCGGGTCGAGAGCGTGAGGAACTGCGAAGGCACGGTGCCGGCGGGCGGGCGTTCGCGCAGGGCCTGCAGGCGGCGGCGCGATTCCTCGTGCAGCTCGACCATGGCCGGGTTGCCGCGCAGGCGCGCAATGCCGGCGGTGTCGGGCATGGCGTTCGACGGCGGCACCTGCGCTGCGAGCAGGTCGCCGTACACCAATTGCGCCAGCTGGAAGTTCGGATGGTCGCGCACGAGGGTCTGGGCCTTGGCCAGCGCCTCGCGGCTCTTGCCGCGGCCGAACAGCTCGTAGACGGCGATGAGGCGGGCCTCGGCGCCGTTGGCTTCCTGGAGCGGCGCGGCTGTTCTTGCGGACTTGCGGGCCGGGCGCGCGGCGCCTTGGCTGTCCGCCACGGCGGACCGCTTGCCCTTGGCTTGCAGCTGCGTCTTGCTGGCGCCGCTGCCGGCTTTGCTGGCCCGGGCTTCCTTGGCAGACGCCCGACTGCCACCGGCCTTGGCGCTCTTCGCGCTGCCGGCCTTGGCTGTCTTGCTGCTGGTGCTGTTGTTGTTGGCTGCGAGCGCCGCGCCGGGCGTGGCCAGCAGAAGCGCAGAGGCGGCCATCAAGGCCGCGAGCAGTTTCCCGCTCCTCTGCGGGAACGGGAGGGGCTGAAGCCGGCCTTGCCGGACGATGTCTGCCACTAGCCGCCGACGCTTTCCTTGCGAATGTGCCACTGGTTGCCAGAGCGTTGGAGCTCGAGCGTCTTACGGCTCGCGATGTTGAGGTTGTCGGCGCGGTAGACCTGGCGGAACTTGGCGGTGGCGGTCTGTCCGTCGACCTTGATCGCGAGGTTCTCGAGGTTCACGCTGATGCTGGACTTGCCGACGATGCGGGCGCGGCGGTCTTCTTCCCAGGCCTTGCGGCTTTGTCCGCCGGCGGGCACGAAGTCGCTGCCGTAGGCGGCGAGGTAGCGGTCCATGTCCTGGCCGGCCCAGGCCGCGGCCCAGCCGCGCACGACGGATTCGATCTCTGCGGTGGACGCCGCCGGCGCAGCGGCAGGTGCCGGAGCGGGTGCCGGTTCAGGCGTCTTGGCCACCGGTGCGGGCGCTGCGGCGACCTTGACGGGCGGTGCAACGGGCGCGGCAGCAGGTGCCGGCGCGGGCGCAGGAGGTGCCTTGGCGACGGGAGCAGGAGCGGGCACGGGGGCCGGAGCGGGGGCCTTGGCGACCGGAGTCGGCGCAGGCGCCGGAGCGGGCTTCGCAGCCGGAGCCGGTGCAGGCGTCGTCGTGGCCGAGGCCACGAGGGTCGAGCCCTTCGAGCCGCCGGCGGCCGGCGGGGCCGTGAAGAGCGTGCGGATCACGGCCAGCTTGGGCTGCACCGCGGTGTTGTTCTGGTCGAGCTGCAGCGCCTTGCTGTAGGCCTGGCTGGCCAGCCGCGCGTACACGTCGCCGAGGTTTTCCTGGGCGGTGGCGTAGCTGGGGTTGGTGCGAATCGCGCTTTCGAGGGCGTTGCGGGCCTTGTCGAACTGGTTCTGGCTCGCGTAGATGACGGCGAGGTTGTTGAACGGTTCGGGCAGCTCGGGCGCGTCTTGCGTGAGCTGGGTGAAGGCGGCGATGGCCTCGGCGCGCTTGCCGGTGTCGAGCTGGATCACGCCCTTCAGGAAGCGCATCTGCGGATCGCGCGGCTTGTCCTTGAGGAAGGCCTCGGCCTTGGTCATGGCCTCGTCGAGCTTGCCGGCCTGCATCAGGCGGTCGACGTCTTCATGCTCGGTGGCGGCCAGCGCGGGAAGCGTGGCGCCGCAGGCCGCAGCGGCCAGGAACAGGGCGCGCACGGTGGGGGAGAAGCTGAAGCGGGCGCGAGGCCGGGGGCTCTTGGGCATTGCGGACAAGACCTCGTGGTAGGGGAAGGGGAATGCGGCAGGCATTGTAAATGCGCTCGTCACCTCTGGATACCAAGCTGACAAGGCCCTGCGATGGCCCCATTCACAGTTGTGCCGAACTTGTGCAACGCAGCATCATCATGTAACTTCACGTAAGCAAAAATGCACGTGTTTACCCTGATTTTTCCAACCCTCCGGAGTCCGTCTTGAAGATCACCAAACGCCGCCTGCTCGAAGGCGGCGCTGCAGCCATTGCCACCTCGCTGTTCACCCCGGGCGCGTGGGCCCAGCGCGCCGCGGGCGGCGATGCCGCCTGGCCGACCAGGCCCGTGCGCATCCTCGTGGGCTTTCCGGCGGGCGCCTCGCCCGACCTGGCAGCGCGCGCCATCGCGGAGCCGCTCTCGAAGATCCTGCGCCAGCCGGTGACGGTGGAGAACAAGCCCGGCGCCAGCGGCAACCTCGTGGCCGCCGAAGTGGCCAAGGCCACGGACGACCACACGATCGGCGCGCTGATCAACGGCAACCTCACGATCGCCAAGCTGCTGAACCCGTCGCTGGGTTTCGACCCCGAAAAAGACTTCGCGCCCATCGGCCTGATCGGCACCGCGCCGCTGGTGCTGGTGGTGTCGGGCAACGCCACGGGCAAGTCTGCGGCCGACCTGCTGCTGTGGGTGCGCAACCTGGGCAGCGGCGGCAAGTACGGCACGCCGGGCGTGGGCACCGTCGGCCACCTGGGCATGGAGCTGCTCAAGAGCCGCGCCGCCATCACCGCGCAGCACAAGCCCTACACGGGCAACCCGCAGGTGATCGCCGGCATCCTCGCGGGCGAGATCCAGTTGGCGCTGCTGCCGCCGGGCCTGGCGATGCCGCACGTGAAGTCGGGCAAGCTCAAGGCCATCGGCGTGACCTCGCCCGAGCGCAGCCCGCTGGTCAACGAACTGCCGACGATCCGCGACGCCGACGTGCGCGGCGCCGACTTGGAGATCTGGACCGCGCTCGCCGCGCCTGTGAGCATGAAGCCGGCGGCCGTGGCCAGGCTCAATGCCGCGCTGGTCGAGGTGATCAGTTCGCCCGAGGTGAGCGAGGCTCTGCTGAAGACCGGCTGGCAAGCGCAGCCCGGTTCGCCCGACACGCTGGCCAAGCGCATGCGCGCCGACACCACCCGACTGGGCGGCGTGATCATCATGAAAGGCATCCGCTCCGAGGCGTGATGTCTTGTCCCCTCTCCCTCTGGGAGAGGGCTAGGGTGAGGGCACGACGGCCTTCACCCCATGTCGGCCTTGTTCTTTCCTACAGCAGCGCCGACACCTGCTTCGCCGCATCGATCAGCGCCGGCAGCATCGTCTCCTGCATCACCTTCGCGCTCGTGCGGTTCGCCTGCCCGCTGATGTTCAGCGCGGCCACCATGCGGCCCTGCCGGTTCACGATGGGCGCGGCCACGGAGATCAGGCCTTCTTCCAGTTCCTGGTTCACCAGGCACCACTGCTGCTTGCGCGCCTGGGCCACCTTGGCCATGAGCGCTTCGATGTCGGTCACGGTGTGCTTGGTCAGCAGCTCGAGGTTCGAGGCCTCGAGCCGTGCGCGCACCTCGTCGTCGCTCAAGTCGGCCAGCAGCAGGCGGCCCAGCGACGTGCAGTACGCCGGCAGCCGCGAGCCCACGCCCAGGCTGATGCGCATGATCTTCTGCGTCGGCACGCGCAGCACATAGACGATGTCGGTCGCGTCGAGCACGGCGGCCGAGCACGACTCCTGCACCTGCTGCACCAGCGCTTCCATCACCGGCTCGGCGCGGTTCCAGATCGGCATCGACGACAGGTAGGCAAAGCCCAGGTCGAGGATGCGCGGCGTGAGCGTGAACAGCTTGCCGTCGGTCACCACATAGCCCAGCGTCTGCAGCGTGAGAAGAATGCGCCGCGCCCCCGCACGCGTGAGGCCGCTGCCGGCCGCCACCTCGCTCAGCGTCTGGTGCGGCGCGCTCGCGCTGAATGAGCGGATCACCTGCAGGCCGCGCGCAAAAGACTGCACGTAGCTGTCGCCGGGGGCGGGCGTGTCGGTGGTCGAAGTAGCGGAAACGGGGCGGGTTGCCATGGCGAGCGATCCTCTCTAAAATTCATTATACGAACAAAAGTTCTTTAGACGAACAAATTGCAGTTCGCGAGGATTCGTGAATTCGGCAGGCTGTTCGGACCGTTCGGTTTCTTTCTTCACTCCCGGAGACAAGCTTCATGATCAACAAGATCGCGCGCTCGGTCGCCGATGCCCTGGCAGGCATCCAAGACGGCGCCACGGTGCTCATCGGCGGTTTCGGCACCGCCGGCATTCCAGGCGAACTCATCGACGGCCTCGTCGAGCAGGGCGCCAAGGACCTCACGGTCGTCAACAACAACGCAGGCAACGGCGAGACCGGCCTTGCGGCGCTGCTCAAGGCCGGCCGCGTGCGCAAGATCATCTGCAGTTTTCCGCGCCAGGCCGACAGCCAGGTGTTCGACGGCCTGTACCGCAGCGGCAAGCTCGAACTCGAACTGGTGCCCCAGGGCAACCTCGCCGAGCGCATCCGCGCCGCGGGTGCCGGCATCGGCGCCTTCTTCTGCCCCACCGGCTACGGCACGCAGCTCGCAGGCAACCGCGAGACCCGCGAGATCGACGGCAAGCAGTACGTGCTCGAGTACCCCATCCACGGCGACGTGGCGCTCATCAAGGCCGAGCGCGGCGACCGCTGGGGCAACCTGGTCTACCGCAAGGCCGCGCGCAACTTCGGCCCGGTGATGGCCATGGCGTCGAAGAAGACCATCGCCACCGTGCACGACATCGCCGAGCTCGGCACCCTGGACCCCGAGACCATCGTGACCCCGGGCATCTTCGTGCACCAGGTGGTGCGCATCGAACGCGTGGCGACCCAAGCCGGCGGCTTCAAGAAGGCAGCATGACCATGGCATATACACGTCGCACCAAGGACCAGCTCGCCGCGCGAGTGGCACAAGACATCTTCGACGGCGCCGTCGTCAACCTCGGCATCGGCCAGCCCACGCTCGTGGCCAACCACCTGCCGAAGGGCCGCGAGGTCATCCTGCAGAGCGAGAACGGCATCCTCGGCATGGGCCCCGCACCCGAGGCCGGCGAAGAAGACTACGACCTCATCAACGCCGGCAAGCAGCCCGTCACGCTGCTGCCGGGCGGCTCATTCTTTCACCATGCCGACAGCTTCGCGATGATGCGCGGCGGCCACCTCGACATCTGCGTGCTCGGCGCGTTCCAGGTGTCGGCCACCGGCGACCTCGCCAACTGGCACACGGGCGAGAAAGACGCCATTCCCGCCGTCGGCGGTGCGATGGACCTCGCCATCGGCGCCAAGCAGACGTGGGTCATGATGGATCTGCTCACCAAGCAGGGCGCGAGCAAGCTGGTGCAGGCATGCACCTATCCGCTCACCGGCATCGGCTGCGTCAAGCGCGTGTACTCCGACCTCGCCACGCTCGAATGCACACCGCAGGGCCTGAAGCTCGTCGACACCGTCGAGGGCCTCACCCGCGAAGAACTCGAGACGCTGGTCGGCCTGCCGATCGCCGCCTGATCCGTTCAACCATTCAGAGACAACAGACATGACCAATCAAGCCTTCATCTGCGACGCCGTGCGCACTCCCTTCGGCCGCTACGGCGGTTCGCTCAGCAGCGTGCGCACCGACGACCTCGGCGCCGTGCCGCTGCGCGCACTGATCGAGCGCAACAAGAACGTCGACTGGCAGGCCGTGAGCGACGTGCTTTACGGCTGCGCCAACCAGGCCGGCGAAGACAACCGCAACGTCGCTCGCATGTCGGCGCTGCTCGCGGGCCTGCCGATCGAAGTGGGCGGCGGCACCATCAACCGCCTGTGCGGTTCGGGCCTCGATGCACTGGGCACCGCCGCCCGCGCCATCCGCGCCGGTGAAGCCGGCCTGATGATTGCCGGCGGCGTCGAAAGCATGAGCCGCGCGCCCTTCGTCATGCCCAAGGCCGAGAGCGCCTTCAGCCGCAACAACGCGGTGTACGACACCACCATCGGCTGGCGCTTCGTCAACAAGCTCATGAAGGCGCAGTACGGCGTCGACTCGATGCCCGAGACGGCCGAGAACGTGGCCACCGACTACAAGATCGAGCGCGAGGCGCAAGACCTGATGGCGCTCAACTCGCAGCTGCGCGCCGTGGCCTCGCAGAAGTCCGGCTTCTTCGACGCCGAGATCGTGCCCGTGAGCGTGCCGCAGAAAAAGGGCGACGCCCTCATCGTCAACAAGGACGAGCATCCGCGTGACACCACGCTGGAGGCGCTGGCCAAGCTCAAGCCCATCGTGCGCCCCGACGGCACCGTCACCGCTGGCAACGCCAGCGGCGTGAACGACGGCGCCTGCGCGCTGCTGCTGGCCGACGAAGCCAGCGCCGCCAGGCACGGCCTCACGCCGCGCGCCCGCGTGGTCGGCATGGCCACGGCCGGCGTCGCGCCGCGCATCATGGGCATCGGCCCGGCGCCCGCCACGCAGAAGGTGCTGGCGCTCACCGGCCTCACGCTCGACCAGATCGACGTCATCGAACTCAACGAAGCCTTCGCCGCACAAGGCCTTGCCGTGCTGCGCCTGCTGGGCCTGAAGGACGACGACGCGCGCGTGAACATCAACGGCGGCGCCATCGCACTGGGCCACCCGCTCGGCGCCAGCGGCGCACGCCTGGCCACCACCGCGGTGAACCAGCTGCACAAGGGCGGCGGCCGCTACGCGCTGTGCACGATGTGCATCGGCGTGGGGCAGGGCATTGCCGTGATCCTGGAACGCGTCTGATGGGCCTCGCCCGACGCGACCTGCTGTTGGGCCTGCTGGCGGCGGCGGGCCTGCCCGCGCATGCGCAGCCGAGCGATGGCAAGCCGATCCGCATCGTCGTGCCCTTCGCGGCCGGCGGCGGCAACGACGTGTTCGCACGCCAGATGGCCAAGGGCCTGGGCGAGGTGCGCAAGTCGGGCGTCATCGTCGACAACAAGCCCGGCGCGGGCGGCAACCTCGGCACCGAGCAGGTGGTGCGCAGCACGCCCGACGGCAGCACGCTGCTGCTGGGCCACACGGGCACCGTGTCGATCAACCCGGCGCTGTACAAGGGCCTGAAGTTCGACGCCCGCAAAGACCTGCTGCCCGTGGCCATGTTCGCGTCGTCCGCGCTCGTGCTCGTGGCGCCCGCGGCCTCGAAGGTGCGCACCGTGGCCGACCTCGTCAACGAGGCGAAGTCGCGCCCGGGCCTGCTCGACTACGCGTCGAGCGGCAGCGGCACCGGCGGCCACCTCACGGGTGAACTCTTCGCGCAGCGCACCGGCACGAAGGTCAATCACATCCCCTACAAGGGCACCAACCCCGCGCTCACCGACCTCGCAGGCGGGCAGGTGCAGATGATGTTCAGCGTCATCCCGCCCGCGCTCGCGCTGGTCAAGGGCGGGCGTCTGCGCGCCATTGCCGTCACGGGTGCCAAGCGCCTGCCGTCGCTGCCCGACGTGCCCACCGTGGCCGAGTCGGGCCTGCGCGAACTCGCGGGCTTCGAGAGCACGCTCACCTACGGCATCCTCGCGCCGCGCGGCACGCCCGATGCGTTCGTGAAGACGCTGTCGGCGCAGATGCTGCAGGTGGCGGGTAGTGCCGAGTTCCAGTCGCGGCTCGACGTGGAAGGCGCCGTGCCGCTGCTCGGCGGGCCGGCCGACTACGCCGCGCTCATCGCGAAGGAAAGCGCGCTGTGGGCCGGCATCGTCAAGGCCTCGGGCGCGTCGGTCGACTGACCGAGCGGCTCCGCGCTGCACCAACCAATCAACGATTTTTAAACCGGAGACTTCCTTCATGTCCTTCTTCCGTTCGTCGCTCTCGCGTCGCGCCATTGCCGCGGCCGCGCTGGCCCTGACCGCCGGCGGCCTGTTGCCGCTGACCGCTTCGGCACAGCAACAAGCTGCGGCCTTCCCGACCAAGCCCGTGCGCATCATCACGCCGTTCCCGGTCGGCGGTGGTCCCGACGGCGTGGCCCGCCTCGTGGCCGACAAGCTCTCGCGCGCCTGGGGCCAGCCCGTGGTGGTCGAGAACCGCCCGGGCGGCAACGGCTTCATCGCGATCGACGCCTTCAAGCGCGGCGCCAAGGACGGCCACGACATCGTCGTGCTCGACAACGTGCACCTGGCCGCGTACCCGGCGCTGTTCAAGAAGCTGCCCTACGACGCATCGAAGGACTTCGACGCGCTGCTGCCGCTGTTCAAGACCTACTTCTTCTTCACCGTCGCCACCAACAGCAAGTACAAGACCGTGGGCGACCTCATCGCCGACGCCAAGGCCAACCCCGGCAAGCTCGACTACGGCTCGTGGTCGGTCGGCAACCCGGTGCACCTCGGCTCGGAGCTGTTCGAGTCGGCCACCGGCACGCAGATGGAGCACATCATCTACAAGGAAACCACGCAGCTGTACACCTCGGTCGCCACGGGCGAGCTGGCCTTTGCGTTGGGCAGCAGCGCCACCGCCGGCCCGCTGCAGCGCGCCAATAAGCTGCGCTTCCTGGCCGTGGCCGCGCCCCAGCGCAACGCCGCCTTCCCCGACGTGCCGACCGTGAGCGAATCGGGCGGCCCGAAGGGCTTCGAGGTGATCGGCTGGAACGCCATCGCCGTGCCGAAGGGCCTGCCCGCTTCGGTGACGGAGAAGATCAAGCGCGACATCGAAAAGGGCCTGGCCGAACCCGACGTGCTAGAGAAGTTCAAGAGCTTCGGCTACGAGCCGTTCCCGACCACGCGCCCGCAGTTCGACCAGTTCGTGGCGACGGAAACGAAGCGCTTCACCGACGTGATCCGCAAGGCGAACGTGTCGCTGGACTGATTGCTTGCGCTCGGCTCAGCAGCCGCAACGAACAAGGCACCCGCGAGGGTGCCTTTTCTTTTGGGCGCGTCGGTGCCGCGCGTGGCGTGAAAGAGTGTGCTGTGCGAATGTCACATGTTACGCACGGATACGCGCGTGGGTAGACCGCCTACCGCACGCACTGACAGAGGGGAAGCAACTCCTTGTCGGGTAGGCCGCTCCCATTTCAGGGTACCCCCTTGCAGGGATACGCGTAACCGCCACCCGTTCTTACATTTTTGACTTGCCAATCCGAAATCGTCGCCGTGTGGATGCGCAAGCCATTGCCGCTGCACACGGATTCCAACCTGCTCAGTCAGTGAACGAAGAGGGAGTTGAAGCCATGAATCAGATCTTCCGAACCTTGTGGAATCCCACTGCGGGCACCTGGGTGGCCGCGCCGGAAATCGCGCGCGGCCATGCGCGGTCGTGCGGCGGGGGCGGCGTGCGCGTGGTGGCGGCTGCGGTGTCAGCGGCGGCCCTGTGGGTCTGCGTCGTGCCGGTGCTCGCGGCCGGCGGCGCGGGCGGCCAGCCGGTCGGCGCCACGTCGCTGAACGCGGGCGCGGGCGGCAGCGACGGCACGGGGGGCAGCGGCGGGTTCAATGACAACACGGTCAATGCATTCGGCGGCGCGGGCGGATCGTCGACGCCGGGCGGCGTCACGGCAGGCGCCGACGCCAACATCGGCAGCTTCCCCGGTGCCACGCCGGGCACCGGCGGTGCGGCCGGCACCGCCAGCATGCCCACCGGTCCCGGCGCGTTCCAGGGCGACGCCGGTGGCGCGGGCCAGTCGCAAACCGGTGACGCGGCCAACGGCAACGGCTATGGCGGGGGCGGCGGCGGTGGCTTCCAGGGCGCGTCGATCGCCAACAACGTGGCCAACTCGTCCGACAGCTACACCGGCGGTGCCGGTGGCGCGGGCGGCAACGGGTACTGGGCGGCCGGCGGCGGGGGTGCCGGCGGCTACGGCTCGATCCTCATCGGGCCGCTCGGCAGCTACACGGCGACGGGGTCTTCCACGGGCGGCGCAGGCGGCAATGGCGGCGACGCCTTCTCGCAGGCCGGCGGCGGCGGCAGCGGGGGCGGCGGGTTCTACCTGAACGCGACCAACCCGGGGCTCAGCTTCAACAACTCCGGCTCGCTCACGGGCGGTGCCGGCGGCGCCGGCGGGGCCGAATTGCTGCCCGCCCGTTCCAACGCCTCGGGCGGCGGGGGCGGCGCAGGAGGCATCGGCGCGACGCTCGCGGGCGTTGCGGTCACCGTCGGCAACAGCGGTTCGATCACGGGCGGCGCCGGGGCGCTGGCGGCGCGGCCGGCGGCGGTGCGGGCGGCACCGGCTCACCGGGCGCCGGCGGCGACGGCGGGCGGGCCTCGCATCGACCGGCGCGGGCGCAACCATCACCAACACCGGCACCATCGCCGGTGGGGCGGGCGGCGTCGGCGGGGCCAGCAGCAACGGCGGCCCGAGCGGTGCCAATGGGGTGGGCGGCGTCGGGGTAACGGGCGCGAGCCTTGCCATCGTCAACGGCGGAACCATCGCGGGCGGCCTGGGCGGCGACGGCGTCACGCGCGCCGCGGCGGTCGCCTTCACGGGCGGCGCCAACAGCCTCACGCTGAACACCGGCTCGTCGATGACGGGCGCGATGTCGATCGGCGCGGGCGCGACCGCCAGCGTCGTCGCGGGCGCCGCTGGCCTCAGCGTCAACAACGCCCTGCTGCTGGGCGGCACGGGCACCATCGACACCAACGGGAACGATTTGGCGTGGACCGGTGCGATCTCTGGTGCCAGCGATCTCGTGAAGATCGGCGCGGGCGTGCTCACGCTGAGCGGTGCCGACACCCATGCGGGCGCGACCAACGTGGCGGCGGGCACTTTGCGCGCGGGCGCGGCCAACGTGCTCAGCAGCGTGAGCCCCTTCACCGTGGCCACCGGCGCGACGCTCGACCTGGCCGGCAACAACCAGACCCTCGCGTCGATGGCGAACAGCGGCACGGTGTCGCTGGTGGGCGCGGTGCCCGGCACCACGCTCACCGTCAACGGCCCGTGGGTGGGCAACGGCGGCACGCTGCGACTGGGTACCGCGCTGGGCACCAGCGCGAGCGCGAGCGACCGGCTGATCCTGAGCGGCGCCACCGCCGTCGCCAGCGGTACGACGAATGTGCAGATCACCAACCTGGGCGGCCTGGGCGCGCTCACCACCGGCAACGGCATCGAGGTGATCAGCGCGATCAACGGCGCGACCACCACCGCGCAGACGACCAAGAGCGCGTTCCTGCTGGCCGGCACGCACGTCGATGCGGGTGCCTACGAGTACCGGCTGCATGCGGCCGACGCCACCGGCGCGGGCGAGAACTGGTACCTGCGCTCGACCACCGCGCCCGTCCCGCCCGTGCCGCCCGGCACGCCGCCTGCCGGCGGTGGCGGCACAGGCACTGGCGGCACCGGCGGCGTGCCCGTGCTCCTCGTGCCCACCTACCGCGCCGAAGTGCCGCTCTACGCGGCGCTGCCCGAGCAGCTGCGCCAGTCCAGCCTCGCGATGCTCGGCAACCTGCACCAGCGCATGGGCGACAACCTGGTCACGGGCGCGAACACGGCCACGCCCGCGCAGGGCTACCGCCAGGCCTGGGGCCGCATCATCAGCACAGAGCGCACCATCGCGCAGGGCGGCACCGTGAGCCCCACGAGCAAGGGGCGCCTCACGGGCTTCCAGGCCGGCACCGACCTGTGGGCCAACCCAAACTGGCGCACGGGCGTGTACGTCGGCCAGCTCGACGGCGACATGCGCGTGAACGGTTTTGCCAGCGGCCTCGCAAACCTCGGCGTGGGCACCAACAACCAGAAGAGCGAATACCTGGGCGCCTATGCCACCTGGAAGCACGCCAGCGGCGTGTACGTCGATGGCGTGCTGCAGGCCGGCCGCCACCGCTACACGGCCTCGCCCGCAATGGGCTTCTCCCGGGGCGGCAAGGGCAACAGCCTGCTGGCGTCCATCGAGGTGGGGAAGCCGATTCCCATTGCGCCCAACTGGACCGTCGAGCCGCAGGTGCAGCTGGTGCACCAGCGGGTGAGCCTGGGTGACACGGGCATCTCCGGCGCCCTCGTGCAGCAGAAGAGCGACAACGGCTGGCGGGCACGCGCCGGCGTGCGCGTGAAGGGCGAGTTCGTCACCAGCGCCGGGCTGCTGCAGCCTTATGCGCGGGTCAACTTCTACCGCAGCAGCAGCGGCACCGACGTCACCCGCTTTGTCGGCCCGGCCGGTGTCACGGACATCGCGACGCGCACCGGCGGCAGCAGCACCGAGCTGGCGGCAGGGGCCACGCTGCAGGTGGCCGAGAACACGAGCGTGTATGTGGAGCTGGGCAAGCTGTGGGCGGGCTCCGGCGGCGACGCGCGCGTCAAGAGCGGGGTCAATGCGAGCGTCGGCGTGAAGATGCGCTGGTGATCTCGTGCGCCGGGCGGCGTCTACGCATGTCGCCGCACGACAGCGTGGAGCGTGCGCACGTGCGTCTCGCTCGACGGCTGCGCAGGCGACGGCCGTCCCCACCCCTGCGGCAGTTCATGCAGCACGGCGTTCGCATCGAGCGAGCGGATCGCGACCGACGTGTCGGCCGGAATCCGTCCCTGCGCCACCATCGCCTCGTAGCGCAACGCGCACACGCGCAGGAACGACGCGAAGTTGCCGACCTCGCCGCGCGCCGCCACCAGCTCGTCGTACAGCCGCTCGATGAGCTGCACCACGGCCATGCCGTCGCGCTGCGCGATCTCTTCGAGCACCTGCCAGAACAGGTTCTCGAGCCGGATGCTGGTGACCACGCCGTGCAGCCGCACCGAGCGCGTGCGCGCGTCGTAGCTTTGCGGATCGGCGCTGATGAAGACTTCGCACATGGGCCATCTCCTTTGCGAGCGTGGATGAGTCGGGGCGACGCGGCACTGTAGCGCCGCCCACGCGCTTTCGTCCGATCAGTGTTCGATGCGCGTGCCGAGCACCACCAGGAACTGCGACAGCCACGCCGGATGCGCCGGCCAGGCCGGTGCGGTGACGAGGTTGCGGTCGGTCACGGCCTGGTCGACCGGGATGCCCATGTACTCGGCACCGGCCAGTTCCACCTCGACCTGGCAGGCCGGATACGCCGACACCTTGCGGCCCTTGATGAGGCCCGTGGCCGCGAGCAGCTGTGCGCCGTGGCAGACGGCGGCCACCGGCTTGTCGGTCGCGAGGAAGTGGCGCGCGATCTCGACCACGCGGGGGTGCATGCGCAGGTACTCGGGCGCGCGGCCACCGGGGATCACGAGCGCGTCGTAGGCCTCGGGGCGCACGTCGTCGAAGGTCGCGTTCAGCGTGAAGCGGTGACCCGGCTTCTCGCTGTAGGTCTGCGCGCCCTCGAAATCGTGGATGGCGGTGTGCACCCAGTCGCCGGCCTTCTTGTCGGGCGCCACCGCATGCACGGTGTGGCCGACGGCCAGCAGGGTCTGGAACGGCACCATGGTTTCGTAGTCTTCGGCGTAGTCGCCGCAGAGCATCAGGATCTTGCGAGCCATCGGGTTTGTCTCCTTCGGATGAGGTGGTGCGAAACCGGCCGGCGCAGGGTGCGCGCCAGCCGTCGCCGCATTATTCGAAGGGGGAGGGCGCAGCGGGTAGCAGCGGGCTGTGATGCCGCTGCGGTCGCTACTTGACCGAGCCCGCGGTCAGGCCTTGCACCATGTAGCGCTGCATCCACGCAAACAAAATGGCGACCGGGACCACGGCGCAGATGGCGGCGGCCATGACCAGCTCCCACTGCACCACGTACTGTCCCGCGACCATGTTGGTGACGAGCACGGTCAGCGTCTGCTTTTCCGTGGAGCGGATCAGCGTGTAGACCACCGCGAACTCGTTCCAGGCATTGACGAAGGTGACGAGTGCGGTGACCGCCATGGCGGGCAATGCCAGCGGCAGGAACACCTTGAACACCGTGCGCACGGGCCCTGAGCCTTCGAGCCAGGCCGACTCTTCCAGGTCGCGCGGAATGGTCTCGAAGTACGAGGTCATCATCCAGACGGCAAAGGCAATCCCGAAGGCGCCATAAGCGATCACCACGGACAGGCGCGAGTCGGTCATGTTGCCGCCGTCGAACCACGGCAGGCTGGCCGCCATCTTGAACAGCCCCACCACCAGCAGCACGGGCGAGATCATCTGCGTGATGAGCAAGAACTGCCGGTAGCCGCCCTGGCCGCGAAATTTCAGGCGCGCCAGCGCGTAGGCGGAAGGCACGCTGACGGCAATCGTCAGCACCGTCGCACAGAGCGACACCAGCAGGCTGTTCAGCAGCGCGCGCCCGAAGCCGGTCTGGGTCCACATGGCGGAGAAGTTGCTCCACTGCCATTGCTGCGGCAACCAGCGGGCCGGATAGACGTAGATCTCGGAAGCCGGCTTGAGCGCCGTGAAGAACATCACCGCGAGCGGAAAGATGACCACGACCACCAGCGGCAGGAGCAGCAGCCAGCACCAGAGGCTGCGCACGAGTTTGTCGGAGCGGATCATGCGGCGGCCTTCGCGGACTGGCGCTTTTGCAGGCGCAGGTAGAACACGGTGAAGGCCAGCAGCAAGGCCAGCATCACGAGCGAGATGGCTGCCGCTTCGCCGGGGCGACCCATGCGAAAGCCCAGCTGGTAGAGCCAGGTGACGAGGATGTGCGTGGCGTTGTCCGGCCCGCCCTGCGTCATGATCCAGATGATGGGGAACGAGTTGAAGACGTAGATCACGTTCAGCACGATCGCCATGTGGATGAAGGGCTTGAGCAGCGGCAGCGTGAGCCGGCGAAACTGCCGCCAGCGCGACGCGCCTTCGATGTCGGCCGCTTCGTAGATGTCCTGCGACACCGATGACAGGCCGCCCAGAAAGATCGTGACGGTGAAGGGAATGGACACCAGGATGCCCACGCCCACTTCGACCCAGAACGCGAGCTGTCCGTCGGCCAGCCAGTTGATCGGCTCCTGGATGACCCCGACCATCGCCAGGCTCGCATTGACCATGCCGTACTGGCCGTTGAAGGACCAGGTCCAGACGATGGCCGTCATGGTCAGCGACACCGCCCACGGCAGCATCACGATCGTGCGCGCCACGCCCCGGCCATAGAAATCCTGCTGCAGGATGAGCGCGATCGGCACGGCACACAGCACCGCGCCGCCGACCACGCACACCGTCCACTGCACCGTGCGCCACACCACGTGGGCGAACACCGGGTCGGTGAACACGGTGCGAAAGTTGTCCAGGCCGTTGAAGGCCCGCAGCAGGCCGAAGCGCGAGATGTCGTGCACCGACTGGAACACCAGCGTGGACAGCGGGTAGGCCAGGATGAAGATCGTCAGCAACAGGCTCGGCGCAATCAGCCCCCAAGCCAGGGCCGGACCTCGAACGGGATTCTGCATAGGGCAATTCGATCGGAATGGGCGTGGTTAGGCGTGGTGCGACACGCGGAAAGCCGGCGCAGCCCCAGGGCTGTGCCCCGAGGCTGGCTTGCTTACTTCTTGTTGAGCTTGGTGTTGGCTTCGGCCGCGGCCTTGTCCAGCGCCGCCTTCGGTTCTGCCTTGCCCTGGTAGATGGCCTGCAGCGCATTGGTGACGGCCTGCGCCGAGTCTTCCCAGCCGGCGACCAGCGGCGCGAAGCGCGCGTTGGGCAGCAGGGTCACGAACTCGGAGAGCACCGGGTCGTCCTTGAACACGGGGTCGTTGGCCACCTCGCGCGTCACCGGCATGAAGCCTTCGCCCTGATCGAACTTCAGCCGCGCGTTCTTGGAGAACATGAAGCTCAGGAATTTCTGGGCGGTTTCCTTGTTCTTCGAGGTCTTGAACATCATGATCGAATCGGTCACGCCGAAGGTGATGTCCTTGCCGCCGTTGGGCACGCCGGCGATGCCGTATTTCAGTTGCGGCGCGTCCTTGGCGATTTCCTTGGCCAGCGGCGGCAGCGAAATGACCATGCCCAACCGGCCCTGCTTGAACAGGTTGTGCAGGTCGTAGCGCGTGTTGCCGGCCACGCCGGGCTCGGTCAGGCCCTGGTCGATCATGCTTTTGTAGAGCGTGGCGGCTTTCACACCGGTCGGCGAATTGAATGCGGCCTTGTTGCCCGCATCCAGCACGTCGCCCCCCATGCTCCACAGCGCGTAGTAGAAATAAGTGTCGGTATCCAGGTCTTTGCCCTGAATGCCGTAACCGTAGGCGCCCGTGGCCTTGATCTTTTTCGAGGCGGCAATCACGTCGTCCCAGGTCTTGGGGCCATTGGGAAAACCTGCCTTGCTCAGCATGTCCTTGTTATAGAACATGGCGCGCACGCTGGCCGCAATGGGCAGCGCATACGGTTTGCCTTTGATATTTCCGGCGTTCAGGAAGGCCGGAATAAAGCGCTCCTTGAACGCCGTATTGGCGTAATTGTCGACCGGTTCCACCAGGTCGTCGTTCACGAAATCGCCCACCCAACGGGTGGCCACGTGGGTCAGGTCGGGCGGGTTGTTGCTGGCGATTTCCGCCTGCAGTTTCTGCTGCATGTTCTCCCAGCTTCCCACCTCGACCTTGACCTTGTCTCCGGGGTTGGCCTTCTCATATTCCCGGGCCAGCGCCTCCAGCCAGGGGCGTGTGTTGTCGCTGTAGCTGGACATGGCGATGCGGATATTTCCCGCGTGGGCCGTGAGAGAAGAAAGGCCCAGAAGAATTGCACTGGCCAATAGAGTTGTATTTCGTTTTTTCATATTTAATTCCTCGTAAGATTATTGAAAATGAATTAAATCCACGCCTGCTTCTGCTGCGATCAATGCTTGCGCTTTTTTATCTTACGAGGCGGCCAGATGACGCCATAGATAGAGCTAACCCTCGATTTCTAAAAACTAGAACCCTGCGTGCGAAATATTGAAGGCCCAATGCCGATGACGTCCTGTACGCTCCAAAATTCGAGCTCGAATTGCGCGCGGTAATTCATTGCCGCCCGGTCGGGAGAGGTATTGGCAATTCACAGGGCGCATTGCGTGGACAAATTAATTTCGACCCCGTCTCCGGTTCATTCCCACGCGTCGCCCCGGCGCGTGACGCTGGTCACGGGCGCCGCGGGCGGTATCGGCCAGGCCCTGTGCCGCCGCGTGCTGCAGGCCGGCGACCGGCTGATCGCGCTGGACCACGATGCAGGCGCACTGGACCGACTGGCGGGCGTGTTGGCCGGGCAGGGCGTGAGCGCCGACGATCTGGCGCGGCTGCATCCCTTGGTGGCGGACGTCACCGACTGCGCAGGCCTGTGCGACAAGGTGGCCGGGGCCGCCGCGGTGGTCGGGCCGGTGGACGTGCTGGTGTCGAACGTGGGCGCCGCGCGCGGGCCGACGGTGCGCAAGACCACGCCGCAGGACTGGCAGGCCGACATCCAGCTCAACCTCAACGGCGCGTTCCATTGCGTGGAGGCGGTGCGCGAGGCCATGGTCGAGCGCCGCAGCGGGCAGCTCGTGCTCATCGGCTCGGTCAACGCGCTCACGACGCTCGGCCACCCGGCCTACAGCGCGGCCAAGGCGGCGCTCGTCAGCTACACCCGCTCGCTCGCCATGGAGCTGGGCGGCTATGGCATCCGCGCCAACATCGTGCTGCCGGGCACCGTCAAGACGCCCGCCTGGCAGGCGCGCGCCGACAAGAACCCGCAGGTGTTCGAGCAGCTGAAGAAGTGGTACCCGCTAGGCGACTTCGCGACACCGGACGACGTCGCCGATGCCGTGCTGTTTCTCGCGTCGCCCGCCGCGCGCGTCATCACGGGCGTGGCGTTGCCGGTGGATGCGGGGCTCATGTCGGGCGTCCTGCCGATGGCCCGTGAGATCACCGTCGAAGACTACTGAGCCAGCGACCCCCTTCCACAACTACAAGGAGACCCCATGGCTCAGGTTCAACTCAAGCAACTGCGCAAGGATTTCGCGGGCGTGCCCGTCGTGCACGGCATCGACCTGGACATCGCCCACGGCGAGTTCGTCGTGCTCGTCGGCCCCTCGGGCTGCGGCAAGTCGACACTGCTGCGCATGATCGCGGGGCTGGAGCCCATCAGCGGCGGCGAGCTGCGCATCGGCGGTGCGCGGGCCAACGACCTGTCGCCGCAGAAGCGCAACATCTCGATGGTGTTCCAGAGCTATGCGCTCTACCCGCACCTGTCGGTCTACGAGAACATCGCCTTCGGCCCGCGCACGCGCGGCGAGGCCGAAAGCGAATTCCGCCCGCGCATCGAAAAAGCCGCCGGCCTGCTCAACCTCACGCCCTACCTCGACCGCCTGCCGCGTGCGCTCTCGGGCGGACAGCGCCAGCGCGTCGCCATGGGCCGCGCCGTGGTGCGCGAGCCCGCGCTGTTTCTGTTCGACGAGCCGCTGTCCAACCTCGACGCGCAGCTGCGCGTGCAGATGCGCGCCGAGATCAAGGCCCTGCACCAGCGCCTGGGCAACACCATGGTCTACGTCACGCACGACCAGGTGGAAGCCATGACCATGGCCGACCGCATCGTCGTGATGCGCGCGGGCCGGGTGGAGCAGGTCGGCGCGCCGCTGGCGCTCTACGACCGCCCGGTCAACCGCTTCGTGGCGGGCTTCATCGGCTCGCCCGCGATGAACTTCACGCAAGGGCAGGTGCATCGCGAACACGGCCGCACCTGGCTCGCGCTGCCCGACGGGCAGACCTGGCATCTGCCCACTTCCGGGTGCACGCCCCTGCTGGCCGATGGACAGCACATCCTGCTGGGGCTGCGGCCCGAGCATCTGCAGTTGGCCCCCGAAGGGCTGGCGCTGCGCGTGATCCTCACGGAGTCGACGGGCGACAAGACGCAGATCTACGGCACCGTGGCGGGCAGCGAAACGCCCTGGTGCGTCTCCGTGCATGACCGCGTGGCGCTCAAGCCAGGCGACCTGGTGCGCCTGCAGGTCCGTGATGGCGCATCGACGCATTGCTTCGATGCGCAGACAGAGCGCCATGTAGGCGTCGCGGCCCCCGCGCCGGCCGGGCACAGGCCGTCCGTGTCCAGTGCGGACGCGCGTGCCAGCGGCAGCGAAGGTCAGCGCCATGCTGCGTCGATCGCGTATTCGTACGGCTAGGCCATGAGCAACCACTGCATGTCCGACGTCGAAACGGGAAACTGCATCGGCGGGCGCTGGTCGACCACCATCGACACGATGCCGGTGGTCAACCCGGCCTATGGTGAAACCATCGCCACCGTGCCCCGGTCAAGCCGCGAGACGGCGAACACGGCGATCGCCGCCGCCAAGGCCGCTGCGATCGATTGGGCCGCCACGCCGGTGTTCGAACGCGCTGCAATGTGCGTGGCGATCGCGACATCGATCGATGCCGCGCGCGGCGCCATCGCGCACACGCTGTCGTGCGAGCAAGGCAAGGTTTTGGCCGAGGCGCTCGGCGAAGTCGCCAAGGCCGCCGACGGCTTCCGGCTTGCCGCCGAACTCGTCAAGCAGATGGGCGGGAAGACGCTGCCGGCGGAAGACCCGAGCAAGCTCGTCCTCACCCTGCGGCAGCCGCGCGGCGTGTACGGCGTCATCACGCCCTGGAACTTCCCGGTCAACATCCCCGTGGAGTACCTCGCCCCCGGCATTGCCACCGGCAACACCATCGTCTGGGTGCCCGCACCGTCCACCGCGCTCGTGGCCTGCGCGCTGATGGCCGCCATCGAAAAGGCCGGCTTGCCCGCCGGCGTTCTCAACCTGGTGGTCGGGGAGGGCGCGACCGTGGGCGATGCGGTGGTCGTGCACCCGGACGTGACCGCCATCGCCTTCACCGGCAGCACCGCGACGGGCCAGCGCATCGCCGAACGAGGCGCCGGAAAGCCCCTGCTGCTCGAGCTCGGAGGCAATGGGCCTCTGATCGTTTGCGAGGATGCAGACCTCGATGCAGCCGCCGCTGCAGCAGCCGGCGGCGCGTTCTTCAATGCAGGGCAAGTCTGTGCGGCCACAGGCGTTGTGCTGGCCCATGCCAGCGTGGTCGATCGCCTCTGCGACAAGCTGGTCGCCAAGGCGGCCGATCAGGTCCTGGGCGATCCTTTGCATCCCGCGACGACCATGGGCCCGCTCAACAACGCCAAGGTGGCGGCCAAGGTGCGCGCGCATGTGGACGAGGCCATCGCGCAGGGTGCGCGCCTGCTGCACGGCGGCCGGGCGCGGCCGGACCTGGGCAGCGACCTCTTCTTCGAGCCGACCGTGGTGCGCGACGTGACCCCGACCATGCGGCTGTGCCGGGAAGAAACCTTCGGCCCCGTCGTGCCGGTCATCGCCTTCCAGGACGAAGCGCAGGCCCTGACCCTGGCCTTGCAGAACGACTACGGACTCTCGGTGGGCGTTTTCACGCAAGACATCGGCCGCGGCATCGCCATGGCCAAGGCGATCCCCGCCGGCATCGTCAACATCAACGCGGGCACGACCTGGTGGGAGCTTCACCTGCCGTTCGGCGGCGGCTCCGGCAAGAAAAGCGGCATCGGCCGGCTGGGCGGCATGCACACACTGGAGGCGATGACCGAGATCAAGATGATCACGGTCACGCTGCCGGGTTGAGCCTCTCGACGCCGAAGCTTTGGCGCGCCGGGACTATTCCGACTTTCCCCTCGCGCGCCCCGGCTTCACGGGCCGCTGCCACCCTTGCATGTACGCGATCAGCGACTGCGACAGGTGGTTGGCTGCGAGCGACAGGCGCCGGGAATAGCTCGCGACCAGCGTGGCGCGCGCCGAGCGCAGCGACGCATCGGTGAGCGGAATGGCCACCACCTTGCCGGCCTCGATCAGCGGCGCGACCACGTCGCTCGGCTGGAAGGTGATGAGGTCCGACTCCGCGACCAGCCGGCTCGCAAAGGACAGCGAGTTCGTCTCGACCGCGATGTTCAACTTGAACTTGCCCTTGGAGCTGACGCGGTCGACCAGCTGGCGCAGGCCGAAGGAGCGGTCGGGCAACGCAAGCGGCGCATCGGCGACCTGCGCGAGCGTGCAGCTGCGCAGTTGTGCCAGCGGATGCTGCGGCGACGCGATCACGCACAGCGGCTGCTCGATCTTCTGCAGCTCGATGAGGTCGGGCCGCGGCGAAGCGCCGAACAGAATGCCCAGGTCGTACTTGTGCTCCGCCACCGACTCGCCGACCGCATGCGACCCCATGAGGTCGAGCGAGAAGGTGATGCCCGGGTGCGTGCGGATGAAGTTCGGCATGAAGCTCGTGAGCAGGCCGTGCAGGATGCCTTCCACGCACCCCACGCGCACATGGCCCTTGGCCAGTGTTTCGTACTCGTGGATCTGGCCCTTCAGGTCGGCCAGCTGCGTCTTGTTGTCCTGTGCATAGCGCAGCAGCAGCTCTCCGGCCGCGGTCAGTGCCATGCCGCGTGCGTGGCGCTCGAACACGGGCACCCCCAGTTCGTCTTCGAGCAGCGCGATCTGCCGGCTGACGGCGCTCTGGGCGACGAAGAGCTTTTCCGCCGCCACGCGCACCGAGCCAAAGGCCGCGACCTCGTAGAAGTACCGAAGGGTTGTGGATTCGATCATGCGTGCACTCTACGGGATGGCAGGGACGAGGCGCGGCGACGCTCAGTTCGCAGCGCGCGCCTGCCGTGTCAGCATGCGCCCCGCACGCGCGAGCACCCGCGCCTCGCTCGCACCTCGGTACGCGAGCACGCCGTTCACGAACACGCGTTCGATCCCTTCGCTCACGCCCAGTGGCTGGTCGTAGGTCGCGGTGTCGGTGATGGTCTCGGGGTCGAACACCACCACGTCGGCCATCGCGCCGACACGCAGCAGGCCGCGATCCGCGATGCGCAGGTTGCGCGCCGTCATGCCCGTCATCTTGTGCACCGCCTGCTCCAGCGTGAAGAGCTTGCGCTGGCGCCAGTAGCGCGCAAACACGCGGGGGAACGCACCCCAAAGCCGCGGATGCGGATGGCGGTCATGCGGCAGGCCGTCGCTGCCGATCATGGTGCGCGGATGCGCAATGACGCGCTCCACGTCTTCTTCCTGCATCAGGAAATAGCACGCACCGCCGGGCTTCAGGCGCAGGCTGGCCTCCTTCTCGGTGGTGCCCCATTCGCGCGCGATGTCGGCGATGAGGCGGCCGGCCATCTCGGGGTGGGGCTCGGACCAGGTCAGCAGCACGTCGATCACGCCATCGACCATGTCCTCGCGCAGCACGGTGGAGCCGGCCACGTAGGGGTACACGTCCATCGCGATCTCCTGGCGCTGCGACAGGGCGTCAATCAGCGGCAGCGTTTCTTTGGTGCGGCCCCAGTTGGCCGGGCTTGCGCATTTGTGGTGCGAGATGATCAAGGGAACACCGGCTTCAAAAGCGGAGTCGCCGGCCTCATGCATCGCTTCGATGATCTGCTGCATCTCGCTGCGCAGGTGCGTGGCGTACACGCCGCCATGGCGCGCGACGACACGCGCGAGCGCGGTGACCTCTTCGGCCGGTGCGGCAAACGCTTCTTCATAGAACAGGCCTGACGACAGGCCGTGCGCGCCTGCGGCCATGCAGTCGTCGAGCAGCGCGGCCATGTGTGCCAGTTCATCGCCGTTCGCGGGCCGGTCGAGCGCCTGCATCGCCGCGAAGCGCAGTGTGGTGTGGCCGATCAGTGCCGCCACGTTGAGCGCGGGCTGCACCGCATCGACCGCGGCGCGGTACTCGGCCATGGTCGCGTGCTTGAAGGAGTCGGCGCCCAGCAGCGTGAGCGGCGGCTTCGACTGCGGCGTGCGGTACGGCGCGAGCGAAATGCCGCAGTTGCCCGTGACCACGGTGGTGATGCCTTGCGACACCTTGGGCAGGCACAACGGGTCGCGCAACACGATGGCATCGTCGTGCGTGTGCGCGTCGATGAAGCCGGGCGCGATGACCTTGCCGCGGCAATCGATCACGTCGATGTCCGCAATGTTCAGCCCCGCGGGCAACCGCGCGCGCAGGCCTTCGCCGAGCGCGACGATGCGGTCGCCCTGGAGCAGCACGTCGCCGGGCCACGAAGGGCCGCCCGAGCCGTCGACCACGAGGCCGCCTTCGAGCAGCGTCGCGCCGTTCTTCTGTGTGTTCATGGGGGATGCGTCGCCTTGCTCAGAAATGGATCACGACTGCATCGCTCACGCGGTAGTCGTTCTCGACCACGGGCATCCAGTGCCACTTGTCGAAGGTGGTGCAGGGGTGCGAGATGCCCAGGCCGACACGGTCGCCGACGACCGGGGCTTGCGCTTCGTCGTTCGCGTCCCAGCGCAGGTAGGCGTGCTGGTCGTTCAGTGCCGTGACCTTCCAGCTGGCGGGCACCGCGTGCGACTGCAATGCACCGCGTGCTGCGTGTGCAATGGGGATGGGCATGGACATGTCGAAAGAGATGTCGCGCTTGCCCACCGACAGGATCGCCAGGCCCGGCTCGGGTCGCGACTGCACGTTGGCCCAGACCTCCATCGCCGGTGTCAGCCCTTCGCCGCACTCGCACCCCATGCGCTCGTCGGCCACATTCACCATGCGCTTGTAGAAGCCGTGGTCGTGCGTGACGTAGCAGCCCGAACGCAACAGGCCGCGCACCGGCGAGCCCAGTGCGGGCTTCAGGCGCCCGGCCACGAGATCGAAGATGGCCGAGCCGCCGGCCGAGACCAGCACCTCGTCGGTCTCGAAGAGTTGCTGCGTGTCGCAGTGGCGCGCCACGGCTTCGATCCGGTCCATCAATGCCTTGGCAAAGGCCGTGTCCTGCTCGGTGGACCCGGTGGCATTCAGGCCTTCGTAGCTCTCGATGCCCACCAGCTTCGCGGCGCTGCTGGCACGCACTGCACTGGCCACGGCGATCGCTTCGTCGTGCGTGCGGCAACCGGTGCGTCCGCCGTCGATGCCGATCTCGAGCATCACCTCGAAGGGCACACTCGCGGGGTTGCGCTTGGACCAGTCTTCGATGAGCGCCAGCTGTGCGATCGAATCGATCAGGAACACGACGCGCAGGCCGGCATGCGCGCGCAGCAGCATCTGGATGCCGGCCAGGTCTTCGTCGCTCACCACCTGGTTGGCGATGAGCGTGCGACGCACGCCGGCAGCCACGCCTACCGCGAGCTGCGTGACGGTGGCAAAGGTCAGGCCCCAGGCGCCCGCATCCAGCTGGCGCTGGAAGAGCTGCGGCGACATGGTGGTCTTGCCGTGCGGCGCAAGGTCGATGCCCCATTCGCGCACGCGCGCCTGCATCCATTGGAGGTTGTGTTCGAGCGCTTCGCGCTTGAGCACGGCCAGCGGCAGCGGAAGGTCACCGGCCAGCACGTTCCAGCCGGCGGCGCCGATTTCACTGCGTCGGCGCGGTGCCTGGGTGCGCGGATAGCCCTTGAAGTTGCTGCCCAGCAGCGGATCGTTGAGGTTGTCGGTCATGGTCATGCAGCGATGTTGGAGAGCAGATCTTTTCGGAGGCAGGCGCGATAGTGGCCCGCCGAGATTTCTTCGAGGGCGGGCACGGTCTGCGCGCACGCCTCGATGGCATGTGTGCAGCGCGTGCGGAACACGCAGCCCGAGGGCGGCGATATCGGGCTGGGGATGTCGCCCTTCAGGGCAATGCGTTCGGTGGCGAGCGTGGGGTCGGGCCTCGGGCTCGCGGCCAGCAGCGCCTGCGTGTAGGGGTGCAAAGGCCGCGCGAACAGCTCGTCGGTGGTCGCCACTTCCATCACCTTGCCCAGATAGAGCACCACCACGCGGTCGCACAGGTACTCGACCACGTCCAGGTCGTGCGAGATGAAGAGCATGGTGAGACCGAGGCGCTCGCGCAGGTCGGCCAGCAGGTTGATGACCTGCGACTGGATGGACACATCGAGCGCCGACAGCGGCTCGTCGGCCACAATGAACTCGGGCTCCACGGCCAGTGCACGCGCCACGCCGATGCGCTGGCGCTGGCCGCCAGAGAACTCGTGCGGGAAGCGGCTGGCATGCTCGGGGCGCAGGCCCACCGTTTCGAGCAGCTCGGCGATGCGCTTGTCGCGTGCCGCCGCGCCCTTGTGCAGCCCGTGCGTGGACAGCGCCTCGCCGAGGATCGCGCTGATGCGCATCTTCGGGTTCAGGCTCGCGTACGGGTCCTGGAAGATGATCTGCAGCTTGCTGCGCAGCTTGCGCATGCGTTCGCCCGAGAGGCCGCCGATGTCGTCGCCGCGGTACAGCACCTGGCCCTCGGTGCGTTCGACGAGGCGCAGCACGGTGCGGCCGATGGTGCTCTTGCCCGAGCCCGATTCGCCGACGAGGCCGAGGGTCTCGCCGGGGTGGATGGCGAAGGACACGTCGTCCACCGCGCGCACGGGGCGGTCGCTGCTGCCGAAGTATTTTTTAAGTCCGCGGACTTCGATGAGGGGGACGGCGGTGGTCATCATCGTGGGCTTCTTGTATTAGCTCCCTCCCCTTCCGGGGGAGGGTTGGGGTGGGGGCACGACGGCACGGGATGAAGCACTGCGCCGAACGAACGCCGCTTGCCCCCATCCCAGCCTTCCCCCGGAAGGGGAAGGAGCAACACGCCAGGCGGTGCGCTTGTCATGCGACTCTCACCAAAGGCTGGTCCGGCTGCACGCGCACGCAGCGCGCCTGGCGGTCCTGGCGGATGTCGATCAGCGGCGGCATCGCACTGCGGCATTCCGGCAGCGCCTGGTCGCAGCGCGGCTCGAAGGCGCAGCCCGGCGGCGGCGCCAGCGGACTCGACACCTGCCCGCGAATGGCAAACAGCCGCTTGGGCTTGGGCTGCCCAGGAACCCGCGCCTTGCCCGGCAGACACGCCAGCAGGCCCTGCGTGTACGGATGCTCAGGCTGTGCAAAGAGTGGCCGCACGGGCGCTTGCTCGACCACGCGCCCCGAGTACAGCACCACCACGTCGTCGGCATGGTGCGCCACCACGCCCAGGTTGTGCGTGATGAACAGGATGCTCATGCCCGTCTCGGCCTGCAGCCGGCGCATCAGCTCCAGGATCTGCGCCTGGATGGTCACATCAAGTGCCGTGGTGGGTTCGTCGGCGATCAAGAGCGTCGGGTCACAGGCCATCGCGAGCGCGATCATCACGCGCTGGCGCATGCCGCCCGAGAGCTGGTGCGGGTACTCGTGAATGCGTTGGGCAGCAGCCGGAATCTCGACCAGCTCCAGCATGCGCAGCGCATGGACCAGCGCCGCCTTGCGATCGAGCCCCTTGTGCAGGCGCACGCTCTCGGCGATCTGCTCGCCGATGGTGAACACCGGGTTCAGGCTCGTCATGGGCTCCTGGAAGATCATCGACAGCTGGTTGCCGCGCAGCGAGCGCATCTCGCGTTCGCCGATCTGCAGCAGGTCGAGCGTCTTGCCTTCGCGGGTGACGAAAGAAGCCGATCCGCTGACCTGCGCGTTGGCGGTCTTGGGCAGCAGGCGCATCAGCGTGAGGCTGGTGACCGACTTGCCCGAGCCGGACTCTCCGACGAGTGCTGTGGTCTTGCCGGGTTGGATGGAGAAGCTCACATCGGCCACCGAACGGATCAGGCCGTCTTCGGTAGGGAAGCTGGTGCTCAGGTTGGTGACCGTGAGACGTGGGGTGGTGTTCGTGGTGTTCATCACGAGGTCTTCTTGAGCTTCGGATCGAGCAGGTCGCGCACGCCATCACCGAGCAATTGCAGCGACAGCGCCGTGAAGATGATCGCCAGCCCCGGGAACAGCACGACCCAGAAGGCCTGGTGCGCGTACTGCTGGCTGCCGGCGACCATCGTGCCCCAGGTGGGGATCTCGGGCGGCACGCCGACGCCGAGGAACGACAAACCCGCTTCGGCCAGGATCGCGTAGGCAAAGATGAACGACACCTGCACGAGGATCGGCGACATCAGGTTCGGCAGAATGTGGCGCCACAGGATGCGGGAGGTGCGAACACCCAGGGCGCGCACGGCTTCGACGAAGAGCAACTCGCGCACCACCAAGGTCGAAGCCCGCACCACGCGTGCCACGCGCGGCGTGTAGACCAGAACCAGTGCGAGCACGGTGTTCATCAGCGAGGGCCCCAGGATCGCCACCAGCGCGATGGCCAGCAGGATGTCGGGAAAGGACATCATGGCGTCGACCACGCGCATCAAGGGCGTGTCCAGGCGCCGGAAGAAGCCGGCCATGAGACCCAGCACCGTGCCGGCGATGACCGAGCCCAAGGCGGTGAGCGCCGCGATGGCCAGCGAGTAGCGCGCGCCGTGCACGATGCGCGCATACATGTCACGCCCCAGTTCGTCGGTGCCGAGCAGGTGTTCGGCACTGGGCGCCTTCAGGCGTTGCAGCACGGCCGTGTCGTTGGGGTCGGCCGAGGCGAACAGCGGCGCACCGACAGCGAGCACGGCAATCACCAGCAGCACCAGGGCGGAGACCATCACGATGCGGCGGTGCATCAGCTGGCGGAGCATTCTTGGCATCTGCACGACTCAGACCTTCACGCGAGGATCGACGACGGCATACAGCAGATCGATCGAGAAATTGATGAGCACATAGATCGCGGCAATCACGAGCAGCGCGCCCTGGATGACCGGATAGTCGCGCCGCAGCACGGCGTTGACCACGAGGTTGCCGACACCCGGCAGGCCGAAGACGGTCTCGGTGATGACGGCGCCGCCGATCATCAGCGCGACGGTCAGGCCGATCACGGTGACGATGGGCACCAGTGCGTTGCGCAGCGCGTGCTTCAAGACGACGGTGCTCTCGCTCAGGCCCTTGGAGCGCGCGGTGCGCACGTAGTCTTCGCCGAGCACGTCGAGCATCGAGGCGCGCGTGAAGCGGATGATGAGCGCGGAGTTCAAGAGGCCCAGCACGGTGGCCGGCAGCACCAGCGCATGCAGCCGCTCGGCGAAAGGGGCATCGGGCGCACCGTAGCCCGACACAGGGAACCAGCCGAAGGACACCGCGAAGATCTGGATCAGCACGATGCCCATCCAGAAGCTCGGAATGCTGGCACCCAGCATCGCAATGCCTGTGAAGAACTGGTCGACCACACGCCCGCGGAACACCGCAGAGACGATGCCGCAGGGCACGCCGATGAGTGCGGCGATGGCGACGGCCAGCAGCGCGAGCAAGGTGGTGGGCTCGGCCCGCTCCCACAGCGCCTGCGTGACCGGGCGCTGCAAAAAGATAGAGGTGCCCAGGTTGCCCTGCAGCACTTCGCGCAGCCAGTAGCCGAACTGCACGGGCAGGGGTTTGTCCAGGCCGTAGTCCTTCTGCACGCGGGCGATGTCGGCAGCGGTGGCCTGGTCGCCCAGCAGCACGGAGATCGGGTCGCCCGAGGCCGCGCGGGTGAGCACGAAGACGAGCACGGCGACCAGGGCCAGCACGGTGAGCATGCCGGCGAAGCGCGAGGCAATGAAACGGAACAAGCGCGCCTCCTACTTGATCTTCACATTCCAAAAGAAGGGCCAGTTCGTGGGTTGGTAGTTGTCCAGCGCGGGGCTCTTGGCCGAGAGCGCGTTGAACTTGCCGACGCTGATGTACGGCACCTCGTCGTACACCACCTGCTGCACCTTGCCCCACAACGCGCCGCGCTTGGCCGGGTCGCTCTCGGTGTTGAAGGCACTCAGCGATGCCTTCTTGGCGGGCGAGTCCCACCAACCTGGTGCACCGTCGCCCAGTTGGGGCGGCGACAGCATCGGCTCGGGGAACAGCCCCGAATGGGTGATGAAGATTTCCCACAGGCGCGGATCGTTGCGGCGCTGGGTGAGCGTGGCCCAGTCGACCACGTTGAGGTCGACCTTGAAGCCGGCGCGCTTGAGCTGCTCGGCCATCAAGAGCGACATGTTGTAGTGAAAGTCGTACTGGCGGCTGGTCAGCACACGGATCGGCTCGCCCTTGTAGCCAGCCTTGGCCGCAGCATCCTTCGCCTTGGTGGCGTTGCGTTGGTTGTACTGCTCGGTGCCGGCCGCCGAGTAGAACGGCGAGCTCTTGGGAAAGTGGTTCGCTTCCGCGATGAAGAAGCGTGTGTCGCCGAAACCGGCCGCGAGCATCTCGCCCTGGCCCATTGCCGTCTGCAGGGCTTGGCGCACGGCCTGGTTGGCGAGCGCGCCTTCCTTGGTGTTGAAGACCACCAGCGGAAAACCGAACGCGGGCGTGATGATCGGCAGCGTCTTGCCACTGGCCTTTTCCAGGCGCGGCAGGGCCTCCACGGGCAGCAGGTCGGCAAAGTCGTACTGGCCCGCGAGGGCACCCTCGACGCGCGTGCTGGCGTTGGGCACGGGCACGAAGCGCAGCTCTTCGATGACCGCTTCGCGCTTGCCGCCATAGCCGCTCGCAGCCTCCTTGCGTGCGCTGTACTTGTCGAAGCGCGTGAGCAGCACGAACTGGTCGGGGCGACGTTCCTTGAACTTGTAGGGGCCGGTGCCGACGAAGTCTTTCAGCGGCGAAGCCATCGATTCCTTGGCCATCATCGCGGCCGTGCCATTGCTGGGCAGTGCCAGTTGCGAGAGCAGCGGCGCATACGGCGCCTTCAGCACGATCTCCACGCCCAGCGGGCCCTTGGTCTTGAGCGTCTCGATTTCCTTGCTGACGGCCTTGCCACGCGGCGACTGGTCCATCCAGCGCTGCAGGCTGGCGACCACATCGTCGGCCGTGAGCTCGCGTCCGTTGTGCAGCGCCACGCCCTTGCGCAGCGTGATCGCGTAGGTCTTGCCGTCGGCGGAAATTTTCGGCATGCCCTCGGCCAGCATCGGCACCACGTTCCACTTGGCGTCGAAGGTGTAGAGCGTCTCGTACACGTGCTGCATGATGGTTCCGACCAGGTCGGCCGTGGAAGCCATCGGGTCGAGCGTCTGCGGCTCGGCCACCATCGCGAGCGTGGCGAAGTTGCGCGGACCTTGTGTCTGGGCCTGTGCACTCGGGTGGGGCAGCGCGGCACACAGCATCGCGAGCAAGGAAGCGCCCAGCAGGCTGCGCTTCGACAGACGGGGCAGGCGCTGGACAACAGGACCGGCGTGAGACATGGGGTGTTCCTTCATGGGCGATCGATGGGCAATGAATTCACTTTTTCAGGCCCGAACTTTGAAGCACAACCTATGCCAAAACATCACCATTTACCCTGATCACTGATCTAACTATTCGAACCCTCCCTTCGAAATTCAATGCCGTTCCCGCATCGATCCGCTGCTAGATTCCGATCGAATCTTTTCCCACCGAAAGATGGCGTCCGATCGAATTTGCGAGGATGACAATGAGCACCAAGAAAGTTCTTGCGGTAGGTTTTCTGTTCGGCTGTGCGTTGCTGACGCATGCGGCGATCACCGGGGTGAACCCCCTCGACACGATCAGGAAGGCCGCCACCAGCATGGCCTCCGCGGCCGCTGACCTGGTGGCCGATCCGCTGCCGCTGCAGGGCCCTGGCCTCGGCAACCTGACCTACGCGCAGGCCGAGCTGTTCAAGCCCATCTCGATGATCAAGGAAGAGGTGGACACCGGCGTCGGCGCTGGCACCGGCGCCGATGTGCCGAAGATCCCCGGTGGCAGTGTGACGCACCCCACCGCCGGGTACACCAAGTACCACTACGGCCAGAACGTGGGCCTCATGATCAACGGCTACTTCCTGACGACGTTCACGCCCGACGGCGGCTTGGGCCCGGGGGGCTTCTTGCTCTACAACGTGTCCGATCCGCGCAACCTCCAGCTCGTCAAGCGCATCTACGAGCCGGACGGCCGCACCAAGGAACTGAGGGAGCCGCACTCCATCGGCATCGCCACCATCGGCGGCAAGCAGTACGTTGCCGTTCCCAGCGTGTTCGGCATCGAGTTCTGGGACTTCACCGACATCAACAACATCCAGCAAGTGAAGAAGCTGGTGCTGCCCAACGTCAACAAGGGCGACTACAACAACGTGAGCTGGCAGCTCTGGTGGCAGGCGCCCTACCTGTACGTGGCGGCGGCGGAGCAGGGCGTGTTCGTCATCGACGCCGCAGACCCCGCGAACGCGCAGCTTGCGAACCGCGGCGCCGGCAAGCCCAACCCGATACCGACCGGCGAGCTCGGCGGCTTTCGCGTGGGGCCGATCTTCACCATGGGCAACCACATGGTGCTGACGTCCATGACCAACACCAGCGGCTTCGCCAGCCTGGACATTTCAGACCCGCTGAATCCCAAGGTGCTCGACACCGTCGCTGGCTCTACGGCCAGCTACTACTCCACCTGCTTCGACGGAAAGAAGGTCTACGCCTCCGCACAAGAGAGCGGCGGCAAGATGTACGGCTACGACCTCAGCGACCGATCGCGCTTCGTGGCCGAAGACAACCGGCTCGTGATCAACCAGCAGCTGTACTGCAGCACGCAGGACCACTTCGTTTTCCAGGGCGCGCAGAACTACATCCACAAGGTCGATGTGAGCAACCCGCTCAACCATGTCGAGGTCGGGCGCGGCGGATTGTTCGCGACGACGCACCCCGATTTCTCGAGTTCCGACCACGGCCAGGTGTCGCCGTTCGGCAACCTGATCTACGTCGGCAACGACCACGGCTCGGGCAGCGGTTTCATCGTGCATGCGGTGGACCCCGACCTCACCAAGCCCGAAGTGAAGCAGGTCTCGCCCGTGAACGGTGCGAAGCAACAAGCGCTCACCTCGCGCATCGGCCTGGGCATGACCGACAGCATCCTGCCGGAGAGCGTGAACGCCAACACCTTCATCGTGCGCGCGGTGGGCGGCAACACGCTGGCAGGCACCTACAGCGTGCAGTTGGGCATCGTCAACTTCCACCCCGTGCAGCCGCTGCAACCGGGCACCGCCTACGAGGTGTTCCTGCCCGCCAACGGCCTGAAGGACTATGCGGGCAACGCCATTGCCGCCGACTACCGCTCCACCTTCAACACCGGCAATGCCAACGACATCAACCTGATGCACCACTGGGCGCTGACGGGCAACCTGTCTGATCAGATCAGCGCCAACAACGGCACGCCTGCGACCGGCGATGCGTTCGAGAGCATCGGCCTGAACTTCGCGAACCGCACCACGGGCGTGCAACTGAAGAACGACAGCGTGTCCACCACGCTGGGCGGCACGGCCTCGCTGAGCTTCTACATGAAGACCACGCAGGCGGGCAGTGCCAGCTCGTGGACCGCGCCCGGCATCTTCGGCCGTGACCAGTCGCCGGGCACGGACGACGTGTTCTGGGGCTGGCTCGACAGCACCGGCAACATCAAGCTGTCGGTGGGCGACAACGCGGGCACGCGTTCGCAAAGCGCCGTGAACGACGGCAACTGGCACCACGTGGTGCTGACGCGCGACGCGGCTTCCGGCGCGCAGGCGGTGTACGTCGACGGCGTGAAGACCACGTCGACCGGCCCCACCGGCACCAAGGGCCTGTCGACCAAGTTCCAGCTGCTGGGCCAGATCCAGGGCAACGCCGCACTCTTCAAGGGCACGCTGGCCGAGGTGCGCGTGTACGGCCGCGTGCTCGGCGACACCGACGTGGCTGCGCTGCGTAGCCAGGCCGTGATCGGCGACCCCGGCATCGTGGGCGCACCGAAGCTCGTCAACGGCCAGCTGACGTTCAACCCGGCCACGCTCGGCGCCACGGGCGCGCAGTTCCGCTGGAACTTCGGCGACGGCACGCAGAGCGCGTACGCCTCGCAACCCGGCGTCACGCACACCTACAGCAGCCCCGGCCACTACACGGTGACGCTGACGGTGAAGGCCGCGAACAGCCAGGAGACCTTCTACACCTACAACCTCACGGTGATCGCACCCGTCACGGCGGCGGCGCCCACGCACACGACCAACATCGCGGGCGATGCGAACTCGGTGTATGCGGTGAACCCCGACAGCGGTACGGTGGCTGCCATCAACGCCGAGACCTTCGCCAAGCGCTGGGAAGTGCGCGTGGGCGACGAGCCGAAGACGCTGGCGGTGGGCCCTGACGGCCGCATCTGGGTGACGGTGCAGGGCGACGACAAGCTGGTGGCGCTCAACGCTGCCGACGGCACGCTGTCGACGACGGTGCCGCTGGCCTACGGCAGCGGCCCGTACGGTGTCGTCTTCACGCCCAATGGCACCAAGGGCCTGCTGACGCTGGAAAGCAAGTCGGCGCTGGTCAGCTTCGACCCGACCACCGGCGCCGCCACGGGCACGCTCGCCCTGGAAGGCAGCGTGCGCGGCATCGCGGTCGATGCGAGTTCGCAATCGGCCTACGTGACGCGCTTCAAGTCGAAGATGACGGGCGGGCAGCTGCACAAGGTGAACCTGCAGAGCTTCAGCAGCGCCACGCCGATCGCGCTGGCGGTCGACACGACCACGGTGGACACCGAGGCCGCCTCGCGTGGCGTGCCCAACTACCTGAGCCAGGTGGTGATCTCGCCGGACGGCGCGCGTGCGCTGCTGCCTTCGAAGAAGGACAACATCGTGCGCGGCACCTTCCGCGACGGCCTGCCGCTGGAGCACGACAAGACCGTGCGCTCCATCCTGTCGCAGGTGAACCTGCAGACGGCCGCGGAAGTGTTCAGTGAACAGCTCGACTTCAACGACCGCGCCCCCGCGCGCGCCGCGCTGTACTCGCCGGCCGGCGACTACATCTTCGTGGCGCAGATGGAAGGCAACCGCGTCGCCATCGTCGATGCGTACAACCGTTCGGTGCGCGGCGAGATCAACGCCAGCAGCGCGCCGCACGGCCTGTACCTGGATGCGGTGCGCAAGCGCCTGTACGTGAACAACTTCCTGGCGCGCTCGGTGTCGGTGCACGACGTGGCGCAGGTGCTGTCGTCGGAGTCGGCCGCACCGGCCTTCCTGCAGAACGTCACCACGGTCGCGCAGGAGCCGATGGCCGCCGCGGCGCTGCGCGGCAAGCAGGTGTTCTACAACGCGTCCGACCGGCGCATGAGCATGAACAACTACATGTCGTGCGCGAGCTGCCATGCCGATGGCAGCGACGACGGCATGGTGTGGGACTTCACGCAGCGCGGCGAAGGCCTGCGCCGCACCATCAGCCTGCAGGGCCGTCGCGGCACGGGCCACGGCAAGCTGCACTGGACCGCCAACTTCGACGAGGTGCAGGACTTCGAGCACGACATCCGCAACGAGTTCGGCGGCACGGGCTTCCTGACCAACGCCGACTTCTCGGCCACGGGCGACCCGCTCGGCGTGCCGAAGGCGGGCCGCAACGCGCAGCTCGACGACCTTGCGGCCTACCTGAACTCGCTGAACAAGTACATGCGCAGCCCGGCCCGCGCGGCGGACGGCAACCTCAGCGTGGACGCGGTGCGCGGCCAGACCGTGTTCAACACGGCCCAGTGCGCGACCTGCCACACGGCCGGCAGCCTGCGCGACGGGCTGCGGCACGACGTGGGCACGGTCCAACTGTCGTCGGGCAAGGGCAGCCACCAGCCGCTGGCCGGCGTGGGCTTCGACACACCGACGCTTTACGGCACCTGGAGCAACCCGAGCTTCTTCCACAACGGCCAGAAGGCCACGCTGCAGGACGTGCTCACAGGCGGCCACGGCAATGCATCGAGCCTGCCGGCGGCCGATGTGCTGGCACTCGGTGAGTACGTGAAGTCGTTCGACACCGCACCGGCGGTCGACACGCGCATCCGCTCGGAGGTCAGCAACCTGTGCGTCAACGTGTCGGGCGGCTCGACGGCCAGCGGCGCGACGGTGGTGCAGTGGGCCTGCGGCAACGGCAACAACGAGACCTTCACCGTCAACAGCAGCGGCGGCTACACGCAGTTCGTCGCGAAGCACAGCGGCCTGTGCCTGGCGCAGGGCAACACCAACGCGGGTGGTGGCCCGCTGGTGCAGCTGGCGTGCACGGCGGGCATGGCTACGCAGTGGAGCGTGGTCGGGGCGACGTTGCGCAACCGGGTGTCTTCCGGCGCGTGCCTCGATGTGCCGGGCTCGACCACCACGCAAGGAACGGCGCTGTCCACCTACACCTGCCATGGCGGGGCCAACCAGCGCTGAAGCCAGATTCCCTGAGCGCTTCTGCGCCTTCTCTTTTTTTCTCTCGCTCTCCAAAAAGGAAATCACGTGTCGGCACTCCAACTCTCCCTCCCAGGCGGCTATCGGTTCATTCCGGGCGTCCAGCAGTACTCGGCTGGCGTGGCCGCCGAACCTGGGTTTCGCATCGAGCGCGTGCGGTTCCTGGAGCCTCTGCCCTTGAAGCAGGGCTTTCAGCGCATCAAGGAAATCCTGGAGGAGGCCTCACGTCCGTTGGCCGCCTTCTGCGCGTGCGAACTGCGGTCCCCGGCGCCGTTCACCGAACAGGGCTTCGTCGAATTCAACAACCTCTACGTGGGAACGTTGAAGGAGTGGGGGATCTTCATCGGCGACCTGAATCCGGTGGCGCGAAGCAACGTGTGCCCTGCGGTATCGCCGCCATCGGAGCCCTCGTTCCATGCGTTCAGCTACACCGTGCCCGACGCCGAGGCGGCGGCTTCGTTCGTGGTGGCCGGCAGTGCCGAAGCGCCGGAAGGCAAGGGCCATTACCGCGACCATGCCGTGCGCCTGGGCGACACCTCGCCGCCCGCCATCCTGAAGAAGGCGCAGTGGGTGCTCGACGAAATGGAACGCCGCCTGGCATCGCTGGGCTTCACCTGGGCCAGCACCACGGGCTCGCAGCTGTACACGGTGCACGACATCCACCCCTTCATCGCGGACGAGATCGTCAAGCGCGGTGCGGCGCGGCACGGGCTGACCTGGCACTACAACCGCCCGCCGGTGGTCGATCTCGAGTACGAGATGGACTGCCGCAGCGTCCAGTTCGAACGCGTCGCGATCTGATCGCACGCGGGTCGCCACACCCTCTCACCGAGACACCCATGTCCAAAGCTCTGCCGCATCGCCTGCTCGCCACGTGCATCGTCCTGACCTCGTTCCTGGCGGCAGGCCTTGCCGGTGCGCAGAACATCCAGGAGCGCACCTTCAAGTTCGCCTTCGTCAACCAGAAGGAGCATCCGCAGGGCATGGGCGCGCAGCGCTTCTCGGAGATCGTCGAGAAGAAGAGCGGCGGCAAGATGAAGGTGAAGCTCTTTCCTTCGGGCGTGCTCGGAGGCGATGCCTCGGTCATTGCGTCGCTGCAGGGCGGCACGGTGGAAATGACGATGGCGATCCCCGGCCTGCTCTCGGGCATGGCCCGGGAGTTCTCGCTGTTCGACCTGCCGTTCCTGTTCAACAACGAGAAGGAAGCCGACTTCGTGCTCGATGGGCCGGTCGGCCGCAAGCTGCTGGACAAGCTGCCCGAGAAGGGGTTGATCGGCCTCACGTACTTCGAGCACGGCTTTCGCAACGTCACCAACAGCCGGCGCCCGATTGCGCGCCTGGAAGACCTGCAGGGCCTGAAGCTGCGCGTGATGCAGATCCCCGTGATGATCGATGCGTTCAGCGCGCTGGGTGCCAACCCGTCGCCGCTGCCGCTGCCCGAGGTCTACACCGCGCTGGAGCAACGGGCCGTCGACGGCCAGGAAAATCCGTACTCGCTGGTGGAAGCCTCGAAGTACTACGAGATCCAGAAGTACGGCTCCAACACGCGGCACGCGTTCAACCCCGTCGTGCTGCTGTTCAGCAAGAAGCGCTGGGAGCAGTTGTCGGAAGACGAACGCAAGATCCTGCTCGACGCGGCCAGAGAGACGCAGCCCTTCCAGCGCACCGCCAACCGCGACGTCAACGCCCGGGCCGCCGAGTTCCTGAAGAGCAAGGGCATGGTGTTGACCGAGTTCCCCGCCGCCGAGCGCGAGCGCCTGCGCGAGAAGCTCGTGCCGGTCACGGACAAGCACGTCAAGCAGATCGATCCGGCGCTGACGAAAGAGCTGTTCTCCGAGCTCGGCAAGGCACGCAGCAGTGCCGCCAGATAGCCAGCCAACAACAAACAACCAAGGAACGACGAATGAAGCTGTTGCGTTACGGGCCTGTCGGCCAGGAGAAGCCGGCAATGCTCGACGCGGACGGGCGCTTGCGCGACCTCTCCGCGCACGTGAACGACATCGCCCACGAGGTGCTGCTGCCCGCCGGCCTGGCGCGCATCGCCGCGCTCGACCCGCAGAGTCTTCCGCGGGTAGAAGGCACTCCGCGCATCGGCGCCTGCGTGGCCGGCTCGGGGAAGTTCATCTGCATCGGCCTGAACTACTCGGACCACGCGGCCGAGACGGGCGCCACGGTACCGCCCGAGCCCATCGTCTTCCTGAAGGCGACCTCGGCGATCGGCGGACCGAACGACGCGCTTGAAATTCCGCGCGGCTCCAGCAAGACCGATTGGGAGGTGGAGCTGGGCGTGGTGATCGGAAAGACCGCGAAGTACGTCAGCGAAGCGGACGCGATGGGCCACGTCGCGGGCTATTGCCTGATCAACGACGTGTCGGAGCGCGCGTTTCAAACCGAGCGCCAGGGCCAGTGGACCAAGGGCAAGTCGGCCGACACCTTCGGGCCGATCGGGCCCTGGCTCGTGACGCCCGATGAAGTGCCCGACCCGCAGCAGCTGGACATGTGGCTGGAGGTCAACGGCGTGCGCCGCCAGAGCGGCTCCACGGCCACCATGGTCTACGGCGTGCGTTACCTGATTGCTTACCTCTCGCAGTTCATGAGCTTGCGCCCGGGGGACATCATTTCCACGGGAACCCCACCCGGTGTGGGCATGGGATTCAAGCCGCCGGTCTACCTGAAGGGCGGCGATGTCGTCACGTTGGGCATCGAAGGGTTGGGCACGCAGCGGCAGGTTGCTGTGCAGTTCGATGAGGGCGGAGACCGCAGCGGGCTGTGATTCTGCGCAGGTGAGTGCAAGTCGGCCCGGGGCTTAGCGGAATCTCTTCTCTTCCCGAAAACTGCAGTACTCGTCGTCTCCGATGATGATGAAGTCCTGCAGCGGCATCCCGTGGATCACGCCCAGTTCGTGCAGCCGCATCGCGATGCTGATGTCCGCGTCCGAGGGCTGGCAATGGCCGGAGGGATGGTTGTGAACGACGATCAATGAACTGGCGCGCGCAAGCATCGCGTTGCGGTACAGCTCGACCGGTTCCATAAGCGTGGCCTTGGCCGAGCCGATGGAGGCGACCTCGTACGAGAGGATTTCAAGTTGCGGGTTGAGGTGCAGCACCACGACCTTTTCCTTGGCCTCGTTCTGCATGTCCTTGAACAGCGCATACACCTGCTCGGGGCTGTCCACTGGCCTGCTCAGCAAGTCGTCGTCCACCCGCTTGTGGGTGAAGGTCACCTTGAGCTCTTTCAGATAGGCCATCCTGCGTTCCTTCGTCGCGCGCTGTCCGCGTGTTCATGGTCTGCGCGATTGTGAGGCACCGCGCCGAGGGCCTCGATGAACGAAGTGGACCGCGTGTGAGGTGAAAGGCTCAGGCCTGCACCGCAGCCGACAGCTGCCGCAGCATCACTGACTGCCGCGCCTCTTCGGCGTCGCGCAGGCTCTTCGCGGCGCGCGCCGCGGCGTAGCTGACGTACAGGGTCTCGACGGCCCGTGCCCACTCGTGCGCCTTCTGCGACACGCCTTCCGCCTTGACCGGCGAGCCGGTCGCCATCGGCGTCGACAGGTCGTCGACCGGATGGGCCGGCACCTCGACGCCGGCCTTCCCGAGGATCACGGCTTTCTGAAGGATGGTGAGCATGGACGGACCTCTCTTTTTTCTTGTTCCAGAGTAACTGCGCCCTTCGCGGGTCGCTATTCGCCAGATGACGTATCCGCATCTGAATTCAAGTTGAACTTTCAGCTACATGGGGTTTGCCCGAGGCAGCCGAAAGCAGGACCTGCGCGAAACGCCATCGGCCTTGCGCAATGTCCCTTCGTTTGTTCTGGATGCAAATAATATTTGTTTGCATTCTCAATAGAATTGATGCCGATCAGTTGGTACGCAACAACAACAACGCATCCGAGAGCGGCCCTGTTTTTCCTGCCGTTTTCCGTGGAGTTTTTGCATGTTGTTCTCGCGTTGCGGCTTTCGGCCGCGTCCGTCCTTGCTGGCGCTGGCCGCCGCATCTCTTTTTTCCCCCGCCCTGTTCGCGCAGACGCCCGCTGACCAGCAACTGCGCGAGGTCGTCGTCAGCGCGACCGGCTTCGAGCAGGAGCTGAAGGACGCGCCCGCGTCCATTTCGGTGATCACGCGCCAGGAGCTGGAAACGCGCCAGTTCCGCGACCTGGCCGAGGCGCTGCAGAACGTCGAAGGCATCGACGTGGGCGGCTCCACCGGCAAGACCGGGGGCCTGGACATCTCGATCCGCGGCATGCCCAGCGACTACACGCTGATCCTCATCGACGGCCGCCGCCAGAACGTGGCCGGCGACGTGACGCCCAACGGCTTCGGCGCCGCGCACACCAGCTTCATGCCGCCGCTGGCGGCCATCGAGCGCATCGAGGTCATCCGCGGCCCGATGTCGACGCTGTACGGCTCCGACGCCATGGGCGGCGTGGTCAACATCATCACGCGCAAGGTGGCGCGCGAATGGGGCGGCCAGGTCACGATGGAAACCGGCATTCCGCAGGACAGCGAGTGGGGTTCGCAGACACGCTCCAGCGTCTACCTGAGCGGCCCCGTGGCCACCGACCTGCTGGGCCTGACCCTGCGCGGCAACATCTACCGCCGCGAAGCCGCCGACTGGGTGCTGGCACCCGGCCAGGCGCAGCCCGCGACGGCCCGCAACCCCGCGCCCGCCGAGAGCCGCCAGCACAGCGTGGGCGGCCGTTTGATGCTCACGCCCAACCGCCAGCACGACATCTGGCTCGACGTGGAATCGGGCCGCAGCTGGTACGACAACGAAGACGGCCGCCTGGGCACGCGCGACGCGGCCGCGCCCAACCGCACCGGCAACAACCCGCCGGGCTATCAGGATGCGCTGCGCTTCAACCGCGACCAGGTCGCCATCGGCCACACGGGGCGCCTGGGCTTCGGCACGGTCGAAAGCAGCCTGATGCACACCACCACCGAAACCGTCGGCCGCACGATTCCCGGCGGTGCCATTCCGCGCAATGCCGCGGCCCGCCGCACCGTGTACTGGCTGAGCGAAGCCGACCGTGGCCGCGAACGCGAACTCAAGACCACCAACCTCGTGCTCGACAGCAAGCTCGTCGCGCCGGTGGGCGATGCGCACGTGCTGACCGTCGGCGGCCAGTGGTGGGACGCCAAGCTGGTCGACGGCCTGTTGCCCACCTCGCAGAGCCAGACCATGTGGGCCCTGTTCGCCGAAGACGAATGGCGCCTCGCGCCCGGCCTCACCGCCACGTTGGGCGGTCGCTACGACCACCACAGCGCCTTCGGCGGCCACGTGAGCCCGCGCGGCTACCTGGTCTGGGACGCCACGCCGCAGTGGACCTTCAAGGGCGGCGTCAGCAAGGGCTTCCGCGCGCCGCGCCTGAACCAGCTGATCGACGGCATCAGCGGCGTCAGCGGCCAGGGCGCCACGCTCAACATCGGCAACCCGAACCTCAAGCCCGAGACCAGCACCAGCACCGAGCTGGCGGCGCTGTTCAACAACCAGAAGGGACTGACCGCCTCGGCGACCCTGTTCCACAACAAGGTGAAGGACAAGATCGCCAGCGGCGGCGACTGCAGCGTGGCGCGCATCTCCAGCTGCGTGGTCGACCCGACCGCCAACTACGTGGTCAACGTCGACCAGGCCAAGACCTGGGGCATGGAACTGAGCAGCCGCGTGCAACTGACCAAGGCCTGGGGCCTGAAGGCGGGCTACACCTGGACCGACAGCGAAGTGATCGAAGGCGGCGTGAAGAACGGCAAGCTGGCCGACACCGCGCGCCACCTGCTGCATGCGCAGGTCGACTGGAACCCCGACGCCAAGTGGCGCTTCTGGCTGCGCGGCGAATACCGCGGCAAGAGCCCGCGCTTCACCGGCGACCCGGCGCGCCTGACGGGCAACAACCTGGCGATCTACCGCGCGGTGGGTGACATCAAGGCGTACCACCTGTTCCACCTCGGCGGCTCTTATCAGGTGTCGAAGAACGTGCGCCTGAACGCCAATGTGAACAACCTGTTCAACAAGGACTTCCGCAAGTTCCAGCAGGTCAATCTGAGCGGCACCTCGGCCTGGGTCAACGAGTACTTCCAGGGCGGCGCGTCGGTGGCGGGCACCACGCCCGCGGGACGCACGATCTGGCTGTCGGCGAACGTGACGTTCTGAGGTTGATGGCGGGCGCGCGGGCCTCAGGGGGCCGTGCGGGCCTGCCACACCAGCGTCGCCGCGCTCAGGTCTTCGAGCGCGCTGCCCACGGCCTTGAACACCGTGCGCTCGGCATCGCCGGTGCGCCCGGGCCGCGCGCCGCGGCACAGGTCGGCGAGCGTGCCTTGCACTGCGTCGGCGCGCAACGTGCCGGCCGCGATCGCGTCGAGCAGGTCGCCGGCCTTCTGCAAGGCTTCGGGCGTGTCGATGAAGGTGCGCGTGCCATCGAAACATTGCACGTCGGCTTCGCGCATCGCGGGCGTGAAGCTGCCGATCAGGTCGAGGTGCGCGCCCGGCGCGAGCCATTCGCCACGCACCAGCGGCGTGGTCGCCAGCGTCGCGCAGCTCACGATGTCGGCCTGGCGCACGGCCGCTTCGAGGTCGGCGTCGACTGCTTGTGCATTCCAGCCTTCGGCACGCCATTGCTCGGCGAGCGCCTCGGCGCCTTCGGGCCGGTGGTTCCACACCCACACCTCGTCGATGGGGCGCACGCTCGCGTGCGCGGCGGGCAGCATGCGCGCGATGCGGCCGGTGCCCAGCACCAGCAGCTTGCGCGCATCGGCGCGGGCCAGGAACGAAGCGCCGAGCGCCGACGCGGCGGCCGTGCGCCGCGCGGTAATCTCGTTGCCATCCATCATCGCCAGCGGCACGCCGGTGCGCGCGTCGTACAGCACGTAGGTCGCGTGCAGCCCGGGCAGGCCGCGCGCGCCGTTGCCCGGAAAGATGTTGATCGTCTTGATGCCCAGAAAGCCCGCATCGCTCCACGCCGGCATGATCAGCACCGTGCCGCGCGTGGCCGCGTCGCCGCCGGTCTCGATGCTGTGCACATGGCGCGGCGGCACCTGCGCCTCGGCCGCGAACGCGGCGCGCAGCGCGGGCACGAGCCGCTCGAAGCGGAGGGGTGCGCCGGTGGCGGCTTCGTCGAAATGTTTCATGGGCGAGAAGGCAGCGCCGGGGCGCTGTCGAAGAAGGTGGTGAGGGCTTGCCGGTAGCGCGTGGATGTTGCGGTGCCAGTCATGCCTGCGGTCCGCCGGCCCGCCGGCTTTCGGCAAGCATGTTGCAGAAGAGCGCGCCTTGCTCGATGGCGTCGTCCAGCGCCACGTGCGTGTGCGGCAACCCGGCGTCGAACCAGCGGCGCGGCATCGCGCGCTTGGTGCTGTCGCGGTAGCCGGTCTTCAGCAGCGCCATCGCGAAGCTCTTCATGTCGAGCGCCGAATGGCTGAACGGGCTCTCGCCCGCAAAGCGCATCAGGTACCAGTAGACGAACAGGAAGTCGAAGCCCGCCGGGTACGCCACGAACACCGGTCGCGCCTTCAGGCCCTTGAGCCACGCGACGTAGTTCTTCATGGCATGCGTCGGGTCCTGCAGGTCGGTGCGGCACGCGGCCCAGGCCTCGGGCTGGGTCTGCCACCAGGCAGTAGTCTTCGGGTCGGCCTCGGCGCCGGGCAGCGTGTGCAGGTTGGCGCTGAAGGTGGACACCAGTTGCTTGTCGGCCGTGTAGGCGGCCGAGCCGAAGCTGAGCATCGAGTGCGGGCCGGGGATGGGGCCGTCGGTTTCGACGTCGGTGCTGATGTAGATCTCGGTCATGGGCGAAGGATCGTCGCGGGGTCCGCGAGCGGGAAGACGTGCATGTCCACCCACTGCCCCGACGCGTTCTCGATGAGCGCGATCTCTGTGCAGCGCGCCTGCACTGGCCCCGACGCAAGCAGCCGCGCCTGCAGCTCAACGGCCGTCTCCTGCGCATGCAGCGCGTTGCCATGCGCCACCGACAGATGCGGAACGATGTCGTCATGCAGGCCGTCGTACGGGGGGAACTCGGGAAACTCCTTCACCAGCGCACGCGTCATCTCGATGAACGGCGCGGCGGGCTCCGGTGCCAGGTAGGCGGTCTCGGGAAAGCGTCCGACCTTGCCGAGCACAAAGGTGAACGACGCCGTGCGTTGCAGCACGCGCCGCGCGCGGGCGAGCACCTCGTCGGTGATCAGCGCGGGGTCCATGAAGGGCACGAGCAGCGTGATGTGGGCGGGCACGCCGAGCGCCACGGTGGGGTCGAAACGGCGGCGAAGGTCAGCGGCGATGGGTTCGGCCGCGGGGACCTTCACAACGAATGCGGAGATGGGCATCGGGCGGAGGATAGCCCACGCCCTCAGGGGCGCGCATCGGCTGAAACGCGCGCCCAGTCCAGCCCCATCTTGGCCAGGTACTTGCGCAGCCGGTCCGCATCGTTCACCACGCTGCGCTGCGTCCGCGAGGCCTGGAACAACTGCCGCCCCGCCTCCGACAGCGTGCGTGACTGCCGGCACACGCGCACCACCGCTTCGAGCTGCAGGCGGTCGAACAGGTCGAGCGCGGCGAACTTCTCTTCACCGAGCAAGGCTTCCAGATCGACCTCATCGTCCGCCGTCACCGATGCGCCCGTGCCTTCGTGCTTCCACAGCCAGCGCAGCCGCGCGATCTCCGCCTCGACCAGCGCGACGGCGATGCGTCCGCCATCGGCCAGTGTCGCGAGCCGCGTCACGCTCGCCGACAGGTCGCGGAAGTTGCCGCGCCAGAGCGCCTCGCTGCTTTGCGCAAAGCGCAGGTAGGCCGTGCGCGCCTCGGCGTTGAAGCGCACCACTCGGTGGTTCTCGGCCGCATGCAGGGCCAGCAGGTGGTCGAGGTTGGGCTCGATGTCTTCGGGCCGCTGCGCGAGGCCGGGCAGGTCGTAGGTCCAGAGGTTGATGCGCGCAAACAGGTCTTCGCGAAAGCGCCCCTGCGCCACGTCGCGGCGCAGGTCGCGGTGGGTGCCGGCGATGAGCTGGAAGTCGCTCTCCACTTCCTTGTCGGCGCCCACGGGGAAGAAGCGCTTCTCCTCGATGGCCTTGAGCAGCATCGCCTGCTCGTCGAGGCCCAACTCGCCGATCTCGTCGAGAAACAGCGCGCCCTGGTGCGCGGTGCGCAGCAGCCCCGCGCGGTCGCTCGCCGCGCCGGTGAACGAGCCCTTCTTGTGCCCGAACAGCGTGGAGGCCGCGCCGTCGCCGCGCAGCGTGGCGCAGTTCACTTCGACGAACGGCCCCGTCACCTGGTGGCGCGCCTGCTTCAGCTCGAACATGCGGCGCGCCAGAAACGACTTGCCTGCGCCCGTCGGCCCCACGAGCAGGATGGGCGCGCGCGAGCGCACGGCCACGCGCTCGATCTCGTCGATGAGCGCGTTGAAGCGCGCATTGCGCGTGGCGATGCCGCTCTTCAAAAACGCGACCGCATCGCGCTGGTCGGCGTCGAAGCGGCGTGCAATCGGGTCGTAGCGCGACAGGTCGAGGTCGATCAGCGCGACCTTGCCGGCGTCGCCCTCGCGTTGCTTGCGCGGCGGCGAGGTCTGGGCCAGCACGCCCGGCACCACGCGCGATTCCGACAGCAGGAACATGCAGATCTGCGCCACGTGCGTGCCCGTGGTGATGTGCGTCCAGTACTGCTCGCGCTCGGGCTGGAAGGGGTAGGCGCGCGCCCAGTCGTACAGGCGCGTGTAGACCTCGCCGAAGTCCCACGGGTCTTCGAGGTCGAAGGGCACGAGGTTGACCGTGGTCTCGGGCGACACGGCGGCGATGTCGGCCTTCACCACCTCGGCCAGCGCCGTGTGCTTGCGCGTGTGCAGCAGTTCGATGCGCGCCACGACCATGTCGTCGTGCTGCGCGAGCGAGACCGTGGGGCGCCACTTGTTCCAGCGGCCCGCGCCCTGGCCGGCATCGAGCTGGGTGCCGAGGAATCCGATGACGACGATGGGCTTCATGGATAAAAGACTAGCTAAATTTCTAGAAATTATCGGAATGCTAGCAAGGGATGGGCGCCGTGTCACACGGAGCGAAGAAGAAATTTCCCTTGCCGGTCAATGACTTGCGTCGTCGTCGCCCTGTTTTCTGCCGGCGTGCGACCAAGTTGGCACGCTCGCTGCAATAGAGAAAGGGTCCGGATGCAGTTCATCCGCTCCCAGGTGCCGCATCACAGCGGCCCGGTGCCGCAGGCCAGACCTGTTCTTGGGTCCGCGGTATGCCGCTGTTGAACTGCGTTGGTCACTGGACTCGTTCCAGTCTGCTCATGGTGGAGCACCGTGCTAACCACGCGGCGTGGCGGGTTCGATTCCCGCAAACAACCTTCGGCGGTGTTCGCACCGCCGCTTTGATGGGGGCGAAAGCCCCACCGCCCCGGCACACCGGAGCGAGGCGCAGGGCAGGGCTCGGCCGAGCGACACCGTGCCAGTGCAGGCGGCTTGCGCATCGCGCGTTCTGCAAGGAACCACATGCAGCCATCGACGCAGAAGGAGGCGATGGCGCAGCCACCGCACCGACCCGTCGAGCGCTGTACTGCTTACCTCGCAAACCACGGTGCCCGCCGCCTGCCCTTCGTGGGCCCCTATGCCTGATATTGAAACGTAGACGAACAACAAACGACAACCGCAACGAAGAAGAAGAGAGAGGAAGAAAAAATGCTGGGATTCACCCCCTTCACCGTGAAGAAGAACGAGCGCGTGCTGCTGCTGCGCAATGGCGACTTCGATGGCCTCTATGCCGCTGGCAAGTACCGCGTGTTCACGGGTTTCGACACCGTGCAGCTCGAGCGCTTCTCGCTGGCCGAGCCGGCCTTCGAGCACGAGCTGGCCGACTACTTCCTGGCGCGTGAGCCGCAGCTGGTGCAGCGCGAGTTCGTGCAGGTGTCGCTGGGCGAGACCGAGGTCGGCCTGCGCCATGAAGACGGCGTGCTGGTGCAGATCCTGCCGCCCGCCACCCGCAAGCTCTACTGGCGCGGCCTGCGCGAGCAGCGCGTCGACGTGATCGACGTGGCCGCCGATGCACGCCTGCCGGCCGAGCTGCTGGCCAAGCTGCAGAGCGTGGCGCTGCGCCCGCGTGCGGTGCAGGGGCTCGAAGGCGTGCTGCTGGTGCAGGTACCCGAGTTCCACGCCGGCGTGCTCACGCTCGAAGGCCAGATGCAGGCGCTGCTGCCGCCGGGCAACCACGGCTTCTGGCGCTTCAACCGGCAGGTGGCCGTGACGAGCGTGGACCTGCGTTCGCAGATCGCCGAAGTGAGCGGCCAGGAAATACTCACCCGCGACAAGGTGGGGCTGCGGCTCAACCTGTCGGCGGTGTGGCGATTTGCCGATGTGCGGCACGCCCTGGCGCAGATGCCAAAGCCGGCCGAGCATGTGTACCGCGAGCTGCAGTTCGGCCTGCGCGCGGCGGTGGGCGAGCAGACGCTCGACGCCCTGCTGGAGAACAAGTCCGCCATTGACCAGACGGTGCTGGCGCAGGTGCGTGAGCGGCTCGAGGGTTCGGGCCTGGTGCTGGAGAGCGTGGGCGTGAAGGACATCATCCTGCCGGGCGAGATGAAGACCATCCTCGCGCAGGTGGTGGAGGCCGAGAAGTCGGCCCAGGCCAACGTGATCCGCCGCCGCGAAGAAACCGCGGCCACGCGCTCGCTGCTGAACACCGCGAAGGTGATGGAGGGCAACCCCGTCGCCTTGCGCATGAAGGAGCTCGAGACGCTGGAACGCGTGGCCGAACGCATCGACAAGATCTCGGTGATCGGCGGCCTGGACCAGGTGCTCAACGGACTCGTGACGCTGCGGCCGAACGGTTCCTGAGTGCTGAAAGAATGAAACTCGGAGAGAGAGAAAGAGAAGGAAAGAAAAATGGAACAGAAGACGAACTACAAGCTGCATGAAGTCGCCAACGGCGTCCCCGTGAAGATGTGGACCAACGGCGTGCCCGTGGAAGACGAGGCGCAGAAGCAGCTCGAGAACGCCGCGCGCCTGCCCATCGTGTTCAAGCACATCGCGGCCATGCCCGACGTGCACTACGGCATCGGTGCGACCGTGGGTTCGGTGATCCCGACCTTCAAGGCCATCATCCCCGCCGCGGTCGGCGTGGACATCGGCTGCGGAATGATGGCCTGCAAGACCACGCTCAACGCACGCGACCTGCCCGACAACCTGGGCCCGCTGCGTTCGGCGATCGAGAAGGCCGTGCCGCACGGAAGCAACCCCAAGCGCATGGGCCGCGACAAGGGTTCGTGGGAAACGCCGCCCGATGAAACCGACGCCGCCTGGGCGAAGCTGGTGGACGAGTTCGATGCCATCTGCGAGGACTACCCGCGCATCAAGAACACGAACAACCACAAGCACCTGGGAACGCTGGGTACCGGCAACCATTTCATCGAGGTGTGCCTCGATGAAGCGGGCGCCGTGTGGTTCATGCTGCACTCGGGTTCGCGTGGCGTGGGCAATGCCATCGGTACGCACTTCATCGAACTCGCGAAGAAGGACGCGCAGCTGCACCAGCGCAACCTGCCCGATCAGGACCTGGCGTACTTCGAGGAAGGCGCCCAGTACTTCGGTGACTACGTGCGTGCCGTGGGATGGGCCCAGAAGTTCGCACGGGCGAACCGCGAAGTGATGATGCAGCGCGTGGTCGCGGCCGCGCGCAAGGTCATCACCAAGCCTTTCGAGGCGCACGTGGAAGCGGTGAACTGCCACCACAACTACGTGAGCCGAGAGACGCACTTCGGGCAAGACGTGCTCGTGACCCGCAAGGGTGCGGTGAGCGCCAAGCTCGGCGAGCTGGGGATCATCCCCGGCAGCATGGGCGCCAAGAGCTACATCGTGCGCGGCAAGGGAAACCCCGAGAGCTTCATGAGCTGCAGCCACGGCGCGGGCCGGACGATGAGCCGGACGAAGGCGAAGAAACTCTTCACCGTCGCCGACCAGATCGCCGCGACCGAAGGCGTCGAATGCCGCAAGGACGCCGACGTGATCGACGAGATCCCGATGGCCTACAAGGACATCGACGCGGTGATGGATGCGCAGAAGGACCTGGTGGAGGTGGTTTACACGCTCAAGCAGGTTGTTTGCGTGAAGGGTTAGTCAAAGGCCGTTGGCGTGTGCCCCGGCCGATCGTTGGAGAAACAAGGCCATGAAAAGCAACAAACAACGCCGCGCCGAGATCAAGGCGCACCGCCTCGACCGCGCCGCGCGCGCCGTGGCATTGCAGCAGCGCCAGGCCGATGCACGCCTGCTGCGTGCCGAAGGCATGGTCGCTGCTGATACGGCCTTGCTGGCCGCGCACAACAACACCTACGGTCCGCTGCCCACCTTCTACGTCGACAAGGCGTTCACCTGCCGCGACTGCGGCGCGCTGGAGGTGTGGACGGCCAAGCAGCAGAAGTGGTGGTACGAGGTGGCGCTCGGCAGCATCCACAGCACGGCGGTGCGCTGTCGTGCATGCCGGCTCGGAACGCCGCGAACAAGAACAACGACCAACGACTGAACAAGAAAGAAAGACGTGTCCCGATGACGGAAGCACAAGAAGAACAACGAGCGCTCGATGCCGTCGAACTCGACGGCTCCCAAGGCGAAGGCGGTGGCCAGATCCTGCGCACCGGCCTCGCGCTGTCGATGGTCACGGGCCGGCCGCTCACCATCGCGAAGATCCGCGCGGGCCGCGCGAAGCCGGGCCTGATGCGCCAGCACCTGGCGTGCGTGCATGCGGCCGCGGAGATCAGCGGCGCGCAGGTCGACGGTGCCGAGCTGGGTTCGCAGTCGCTGCGCTTCGTGCCGGGACCGGTGCGCGCGGGCGACTACCGCTTCGCGATCGCCGGCGCGGGCAGTTGCATGCTGGTGCTGCAGACCGTGCTGCCGCCGCTGCTGCTGCAACCCGCGGGCCAGGTCAGCCGGCTGCGGCTGAGCGGTGGCACGCACAACCCGATGGCGCCGCCGTTCCATTTTCTGGAGCGTGCGTTCGCGCCGCTGGTGCGTCGCCTCGGCGGCGACCTGCAACTGGTGCTGCGCCGTTGCGGCTTCTATCCGGCCGGTGGCGGCGAGGTCGACGCGACGATCGTGCCGGCGGTGGAGGGTGCGCGGCTGCAAGCGTTTGATCTGCTCTCGCGCGGCGAACTGCTGGCGGGCCATGCCGAGTGCCTGGCGCCCGGCCTGCCGCGCCATGTGGCGGCGCGCGAACTCGAAACGGTGGGTGCGGCGATGGGCTGGTCGGCGGAAGCTGAGCAACTGCGCACGGTGCCGACGCGCCAGAACGAGGGCCCGGGCAATGCGCTGCTGGTGACGCTGGCCTACGCGCACCTCACCGAGGTGTTCACGGCCTTCGGCGAGAAGACGCTGAGCGCGGAGCAGGTGGCGCACGGTCTCGTGAAAGAGGTGCGCGCGTTCCAGAAGCACGAGGACGCGGCCGTGGGGCCGCACCTGGCCGATCAGCTCGCGCTGCTGCTGGCGCTCGCGGTGTTCCGGCAACCGGGGCAGTCGGGCGCGTTCACCTGCAGCGAAGTGACGCCGCACACGCGCACGAACTGCGAGGTGATCGAGCGCTTTCTGCCGGTGCGCTTCACGATCACCGAAGAAGCTGCGGGCCCGCGCGCGGCGCGGGTGCAGGTGGTGGCGTCGTGAAGGCTTACAGGCCGGCCTGGCGCGTGAAGCTCACGGCCGGCTTCTTGTAGGCGGAGGGCACTTCGTCGCGGTAGAAGGCGCGGCGGTCCAGGCTCTGCAGCGGGTTGTGGGCGGCGGCCACGGCCTGGTCGCGCACGGCCTGGCGGTCGAGCGTGGAGGTCACGGCGACGGTGCCTTCGGCAGCGGCGTCCGAGTATTCATTGCCATTGCGCGCAGCGGCAACGGCTTCGGTGCGCACGTCGGCACGGCTGGCGGCCGAGGTGAGGGCGTGCACGCCTTCGTAGGTTTCGGCGTGGGCCGCACCGGCGGTGCCCAGCAGGGCGAAAGCGGCGGCGGAAATGGCGAGGAGTTGCTTGCTGTTCATGATGCGTTTTCCCTTGAGTCTGTGGGCGGCGGACAGTCGTCGTTGCCACAGGCTGCAGTGTGAAACCGCATCACGGAAGGCGCTGTGCGTTTGCGCACCGAATCCGACAGGTGACGGCGCTCAGGGCGTTTGTGCAGCGCGCGAATACATCACGGCCAGCGGCTCGGAGCGCCCGCGCACCTCCAGCGTGTCGACCGGCCCCAACGTCTCTTCGGCACCGGCCTGCTGCGCCGCGAACTGCGAGACCACGAGCCGCGCCGAGGCGGTCTTGGAATGGTCCTGCAGGCGGCTCGCGGTGTTGACCACTTCGCCGATGGCGGTGAAGGTGGTGGTCTCGAGGTAGCCGACCTCGCCGACGGCCGCGCGCCCGGCGTGCAGGCCCATGCCGAAGTCCAGGTGCTGGCCGAACTGGGACTGGAAGTCAACGTTCCACGCCTCCATGCGCTCGCCGATGAGTTGGGTGGCGCGCAGTGCCTGCCGGCAGGCGGTGGGCAGGTCGCTCTCGAGGCCGAAGATGGCCATCACGCTGTCGCCGATGAACTGGTTGGGCACGCCGCCGCTCTCGCGCACGGCGGCGCCCACGATGGCGAAGTAGCGGTCGAGCACGTAGGCCAGGTCGAAGGGCCACTGCCGCTCCGACAGGCCCGACCAGCGCCGCAGGTCGACGAACAAAATCGCCACGTCGCGCTCGTGCCCGAAGCGGCCGACCGGCGCGGGTCGGCCTTCGCGTGGCAGTGGCGCGAACAGCGGCGTCACCTCGATGCTGCCGCGCGGGCGCAGCTGGCAGGCCAGCCGCACGTCGTCCGGGGCGCGCACGCGTTCGAGCGTGCGCTGCTCGTCGCGGCCCGGCGTGCCGATGTGTTCGGGGGCGCCGTTCACGCGCACGCGGCAGGTGGAGCAGCGCGCGCGTCCGCCGCAGATCGACACGTGCGCGATGCCGTGGGAGCGGCTGGCTTCGAGCACGCTCCAGCCGGGCGGCACGCGCACGGTGCGGTCGGGGTAGCGCAGCGCGACGGTGGTGCCGTTTGCACGTCGGGCGAGCCGGCTGCGCGCCGCGTAGGCCGCGAGCAGGGCCAGCAGCGCCAATGCGTAGTAGAGCTTGAGGTCGGTCTCGGCGGCGTTGAGTGCGCGGCCCTGTTCGGGCGTCGGCAAGGTGACGGGCGGCACGCCGGTCCACTGGAACTCGCGCCCCATCGAGACGAAGCCCATCGCGGCGGTCACCGGCAGCAGCACGGCGATGGCGAGCAGCGGCGCGAACAGGCGCCGGTAGAGCGGGCGCACACGCAGCGCGAAGTGCAGGCCGAGGCAGCCGTGGGCCCAGGCGGCGAGCATCATGCCCAGCTGCGCACCCGCGCCGGCCAGGTCCCACAGGCCCCACACCACGCGCACGTACGAGCCCTCGATGCCGTAGGCCAGCCAGGCGCCGCGCATGGCGGTGAGGTGGGTGGCCAGCAGCAGCGGCAGCGCAAAGCCGAGCAGCACGCGCAGGCCTTCGAGCGGCGGCATGCGCAGGGTGCGGCGCTCCCACAGCGCGGCCACGGCCAGCGCGAGGTGGGTGAGGGCGGCGCCGTACAGCAGCAGCGTGCCGGGCAGGCTGTGCCAGAACTTCTGCACGCCGCGCAGCACGGTTTCGGCCGCGGCGAAGGAGACGATGCCCAGCGAATGGTTCAGCAGGTGCGCCGTGATGTAGGCCATCAGCACCAGCCCGCTCGCCCAGCGGAGGTTGCGCCGAGTCGGCGTCCTCAGTGAAAAAGCGGGAGGTGGGGAACGTCTGTCCATGAACGGGTTCGAAGCGGCACCCGAGCATAATGCGCGCGCCTCAACGACCACCGGCATGGCCCTCCCGAACCCACCCCGCTCCAGCCTCGCGCTGCGCCGCATCGCGCTGCTCGAAGGCCTGTCCGACGACCGCTTCGACCAGCTGGCGCGCCAGTGCCTGTGGCACAGCGTGGCGGCCGGCAAGCCGCTGATGCTGCGCGCCGACCTGCAGGGCGAGGTGTTCCTGCTGGTGTCAGGCCGTGTGCGGGTGACGACCTATGCGGCGAACGGTCGGCAGGTGACTTTTCGCGATTCGGACGCCGGCGCGCATTTCGGTGACATCGCCGCTTTGGACGGCGGACCGCGCTCGGCCGACGTGGTCACGCTCGAACCCTGCGTGGTCGCCAGCCTGGACCGCGCGGCCTTCCTCGCGCTGCTGCGCGAGGAGCCGCTGGTGGCCGAGCGCGTGATGCAGCGGCTGGCCGCGCTGGTGCGACAGCTGTCGGAGCGGGTGATCGACCTGAGCACGCTCGGCGTGCAGAACCGCCTGCATGCCGAGCTGCTGCGCCTGGCGCGCGAGGCGGGCATCGACGGCAACGAGGCCTGGCTGGAGCCCGCGCCCAAGCACGCGGCGCTGGCCAGCCAGATCAGCACCAACCGCGAGCAGGTGACCCGCGAACTCAACACGCTGGTGCGCAGCGGCGTGCTGCGCAAGGACGGCAAGGCGCTGGTGGTGGCCGATGCCGAGCGCCTCGCGCAGATGGTGTCGCAGGTGCGCGGCGACTAGATCAGTTCCAGCGGCCGTTGGGTCCGGCGACGCTCAGGCGGCCCGCGCCCATCAACGCCACGCTCAGCGCGCCGAACAGGTACAGCCCCTGCAGTTCCAGCGCCCAGCCGCCCTGCTTGGTCAGCGCGAACAGGTCGGCCATGTGCACGAGGCCGAGGGCCACGAGCATGTTGATGACGACCACGGCGGCGGCGGCGCGCGTCCAGACGCCCGCGATCATCAGCAGCGGCGCGACGATTTCTCCCACGAACACGAGGTAGGCCAGCCCGCCCGGCAGGCCGGCCTTGGCCAGCATGCCGCTGATGAAGCCGACGCCGGCCGAGAGCTTGAAGATGCCGTGCAGCAGCATCAGCACGCCGACCGACACGCGCAGCACCAGCTTGCCGGCGTCGTCGCGGGCAGCCGGCGTGGCAAGGAACGAAGAAGACGCCGAAGCGGCGGAGGCGAGGGGAGCTGCCTGGGTGTTCATGGCGAATCCTTGAGTGAAAAGGAAGAAGGCCGCCACGGACTGCGGCGGTTGCCATGCCAGTGTGGCGACCCGGCCGCCGCGCGTCGGTGCGTTTACGCACACTTTTCGGCGGTTGGGTCGCGCCTCGCCTGGTTTCAGTCGCCCTTGTAGCCCGAAGCCTTGATCACCGGCAGCCAGCGCGCGGCCAGCGCGTCGGTGTAGCGCACGACGTCTTCGCTCGACGCGCCGGGCAGCAGGTCGTAGCCCACGCGGCTGAGCTTTTCGCGCACGTCGGGCATCGCCAGCACCTTGCGCACGGCCCGGTTCCACTGCGCCAGCGTGGCGGGTGCCGTGTTCGCGTGGGCGTAGAGCACGTAGCGCGACGAGGCCACCAGCGTCGGGTAGCCCGACTCGGCGAAGGTCGGCACGTCGGGCAGGCCGTCGGCGCGCTTGTCGCCGGCCACGGCCAGCACGCGCAGCTTGCCCGCGCGGTGGTACTCGGTGAGGGTGGTGGTGGCGTCCATGCCCGAGGCCACCTGGCCGCCGATCAGCTCGGTGACCATGGCCGCGCCGCCGCGGTAGGGCACCAGCGTGGCACCGCTGCGCGACAGGGCCACGAAGTCCATCGCCAGGAAGTGCAGCAGCGAGCCCACGGTGGTGATGCCGATCGAGCCCTGGTCGGGGTTGGCCTTGGCGGCCTGGACGAACTGGGCCAGCGTCTTCACCGGCGAGGTGGCGCTCACGGCCAGGCCGAACTGGATGCCGCTCACGTCGCTCACGGGCTTGAAGTCGGTGGCCGGGTTGAAGCGCATGTTGGCGTAGATGGCGGGGCCGATGAACATCGGGTCGACCGGTGCCAGCAGCATGGTGGTGCCGTCGGCGGGTGCGTTCTTCAGCACCTCGGCCGCCAGGCGCGTGCCGGCGCCGGGGCGGTTGTCGACCATGACCGGGCGGCCGAGTTCGTCCTTGAGCTTTTCAGACAGCAGCCGGCCCATGAAGTCGGCCGGGCCGCCGGCCGGGAAGGGCACGATCAGGCGATTAACCGCCGGCTGCGCGTTCGCGCTGTACGGCAGCAGGCCGCCCAAGCTGGTGGCCGCTGCCGCGCGGATGAGGCCACGCCGTGAGAGTGCGGGGCCGGTGGGGAAAGAGAAGGGGTTCATCGAAAGTCTCCGGGTGGTTGGAATCGTTGGAACAGGAAAAGAAAGCTCAGGCCTGCGCGACCAGCGGCGTGAAGCGGGCGGCGTCTTCGAGCACCTGGCCGGCCTCCAGCAGCAGGTCTTCGCGGAAGCGCCAGGCGAGCAGCTGCACGCCCATGGGCGCGCCGCCGGCCATGCCGGTGGGCACGGCGAGGCCGGGCATGCCCAGCGCGGCAGTCGCGAGCAGCGGGCTCTGGGCGTCGATGAGGGCGCGGGCGCGTTCGAGGCTCGCGATGTCTTCGTCCTGTGGGCAGGGGCGCTGCCACGACACGGGCATCAGCACCAGCGGATGGGTCTGCATGAACACCGACCAGCTGCGCAGCAGCGCCTGGCGCCGCGCGAGTGCGTCGAGAAAACCATCGCGGTCGGTCTCGGCCATGCCTTCGAGCATGTAGCGCTGGCTGCGCTGCATGACGTCGTCGCCGTGCTGCTCGACGCCGGCAATGATGTTGCGGCGGCTGTCGTCCACGGTCAGCGTGCGCCACAGGGCCGCGGCTTCGTGGAAGAAGGGAAGCTCGGCTTCGTCGACCTCGTAGCCCGCCTGCTGCAGCCAGCGCGCGGCGTCGTCCAGTGCCTGCGTGACGGCCGGGTCGACCGGAATGCCCGGCGTGCGCTTGAACAGCGCCACGCGCAGCGGACCGGCGGGGCGCGGCAGGTCGTGCGGCATCGGCACCCAGTTCGGGTCGCGCGCATCGGGGCGTGCCATGGCTTCGTAGCCCAGGCGCAGGTCGGCGATGCTGCGCGCCAGCGGCCCTTGCACCGACATGAGCTGCGGCGTGATGCCGCGCTCGCTCGTCGCGCTCGGGTTGAAGGCCGGCACGCGGCCGGCCGTGGGGCGCAGGCCGGCCACGCCGCAGGCGTACGCGGGGTAGCGGATCGAGCCGCCGATGTCGTTGCCGTGCGCCAGCGCGCCCATGCCGCTGGCCACCGCCGCCGCCGCGCCGCCGCTGGAGCCGCCGGGCGTGACGGCCGCGTCCCACGGGTTCAGCGTGCGGCCGTGCACGCCGTTGTCGGTGAACCAGCGCGACGAGTAGGTCGCGGTGTTGCTGCGACCCACGATGACGGCGCCCGCGCTGCGCCAGTGCGCGACCACCGGCGCGTCTTCGCGGGCGATGTGGTCCTTCAGCGGGATCACACCGTTGGTGGTGGCGTGGCCGGCCTGGTCCACGTTGACCTTGATGCTCACCGGCACGCCGTGCAGCGGGCCCAGCGTGTCGCCGCGCAGCGTGCGCGCGTCGGCGGCATCGGCGCTGGCCAGGGCCTCGTCGGCCAGCACCTCGGCCAGGGCATTGAGGCGCGGGTTGAGTGCGGCGATGCGCGCGAGCACGCTGGTCGTCACTTCGCGGCAGGACACCTCGCGGCGGCGCACGGCGTCGGCGATGTGGGCGGCACTGCGCTGCCAGAGGGCGGGAGATGAAGTCATGGGTGGTCTCAAGGAAAGTTCAGGCAAAGGAAACCCCGCACCCCGGCGCGACCGGGGTGAAGGCGAAAGAGAGCAGGGAAGAGGGTGGCGGCGACGCGGATCAGCGCGCGCCGCGCAGGCGTCAGCCGGTCGGTTTCTTCATGAGCAGGCTGCCGCGGTCGACGCGGGATTCGGCCTCCAGGGCCAGGGCTTCGGCGTGTTCCATGTGCACGCGCATGACTTCGCGCGCACGCACGGGGTCGCGGGCGCGCAGCGCGTCGAGCAGGTCGGTGTGGCTGTGCACGATTTCCTCGTCGAACTGGTCGAACTCCGTGAGCGCATTGCGCACGATGATCACGCGGCGGATCACATCGTTGAGCAGGCGGCAGACCAGCGCGAGAAAGGGGCTGCTGCAGGCTTCGGTGAGGCGGTCGTGAAAGAGCAGGTCGGCCTCGCGGCGCTCGTTCCAGTCCTCGCTGCCGCCGTGCGCCGGGTGGCTGTGGCCAATCAGCGCTTCCAGCGCGGCCAGGTCGGCCTCGCTCAGGCGCGTGGCCACGTTGGCGGCCAGCTCAGGCTCGACCACGCGCCGCAGCGCGTACAGCATCGTGATGTCGACCGGCTGGAAGTACAGGAAGTTCGACACCGCCTGCAGGCACTGGTCGTACGAGGCCTGCGTGAGCGTGGCGCCGCCGTTGGGGCCGGTGCTGATCGCGACCAGCCCCTGCACCTGCAGCGCGGCCAACGCCTCGCGCACCGTGCCGCGCGACACTCCGAGCTGCTCGATCAGCTCTTTCTCCTGCGGCAGCTTGTTGCCGACCTGCTGCTGGGTCTGGACGACCCAGCGCTTGATGTTGTCGACCACCTGGTCGGAGCGCTTCACGCGCTTGTCGCGCGTGAGCGAAGGCTTGGGTTGGGAAGGGGGCATCTGCGTTTCGGGTATTTATGATCATAAATGTCATAAATATGGAAAACGCTGTCAAGCGGGTTGTCCCGCGAGGCGTTTGAGGGCGGAGCCTCTCTTGATGAAAGGCTTGCGGAACTGCGCCCAGATTCAGCGCGGTGCCGCATCGCCCTCAGGACGCAGCCTGTGGGTCGGGTCGGCCTGCAGGTCTTCCTCAGTGATTGGCGCACCCAGGGCATTCAGGACCTGTTGCGGCCAGTGCACTGTGCGGGCTGTCCACACGACCAACCGGTTGACGAAGAAGAACGGGATGAACAGCGGGATGCACAGGTATAGCCAGAACTTCGGCATCCGCCACAGGCTGGGCAGGTTTCGCGATGCGCGGTCAGGCGGAGCGATTCGCAGAGCCGCCTCCAGCTGGATACTCTTCCGACATACAGCAAGAGCAAAGGTGTCTCCTTGAATGCGCCCTCAGATGCGGCTTTGCCGGCAGTGCTGCACAAAGTCAGCGACAACATCGTTCTCATAGGGCCTCCGCGAAACAGGTTGCAGACAGGCGCAGCATTCGCATCGATCTGCTCGCTTGTCTTGCTCTGCGTGTCATGCGCTCCCGTCGTCCTGTCCTCGAACGATATGGGGGATCAAGGGGCGTCAGACCTTCCCTTGTTTGGCATCGCCTTCTTTCTGCTGACGGTTGTTCTCACGCAGATTTTTCATCGTCGAAGCTTTCTGTTTCAGGGGACACCGACCTATGCGATTTTCGATCGCGAGGCGCAACTCGGCTATTGGGCAAAGGACGGTGAGTTGCAGCCGGTTGCATGGCAGAAGGTTCGTTTCAATCACGTCGAAACCATGCGCCGACTGAGCGCCGGGCAGTGGTTGCATCAACATTTTTTACGAATCAGAAACTCAAGATCGCCCGAGGGACACAGCGTCGAGGCGCCGATCGCTCAGACCTTTGACAGTGGGAGCGGCATCCAGATGGTTCTCAATGCCGGCAATGCTTTGTGTCACTTCATGGACGGCAGCAGTCCTGTTCGCGCAGACATCCTGGACCTTCGCGAGCAACCGCACAGAGGCTTTTTCCGGCTCCTTGTCTCCTGGGTAATTCCGCCAGACCCGTCCTCCAGAGCGTCCCCCTGGAGCGGTTTTTTCGGAGTTATTACCCTTCCATTGGTCATCCCGTTTTTCATCTTCAATGCCTTCTTCATGGGCGCTGTGACGGTCACCAGTTCGTCGGTCCGTTGGCCGGATGAACTGCTGTCCAGGATCGGGGAAGTTCCGGCGGGGTCTCAGCTGGAAGCCGTCATCTCGTCGAAGACTTAGCGAGATGCCGTGAGACACGCATCCGCACTGCGTGTGGCCTGCCCGATGCGCCGATGCACCTCGTCCGGCCAGATCGTCTTGCGCATGGTCATGTGGCTGATCCAGTTGCAGATGGCCCAAACAGTGAAGAACGGCAGTGTGAAAGGGAAGGCAACCAGGATCAGGACGACCGGAAACTTGCCGGCCTCCCACCACCAACCGAACTTCGGCCCGAAGGGGCTGACCACGCCCATGCTTTGCCACAGGTTCTTCGGGCGCTCGAAGTTCTGCAAGGGTTCGCCTTCGGGAACGCCGGGCCCTCTCTCTTCCATGAAGCGGCGGATGTGCTCCCACAGCATGGGCACGGTGTTCGGGCCCATGGCCATGCTGTTGCCGATGTTGAATTCCTCGGCAGTTTTGTCGGCGTCCTTGCCTCTGCCGCGAACGATCATCACGAGCCGGTGAATGCGGCTGACGGTCTTGCCGCTGGTCACCAGCTCGGCTCGGTACTCCGCACGGATGTCGTCCCAGTCATGCGTCGTCATCTGCAAGTGGATGGGCTTGAGTTTTTGCGACCACTTGTCGGCCGAGCCATCCAGCGGCGTGAACAGTCGGTACACCTTGCGGTGCTTGCGGTCAAAGATGGTCGGCTGGTTGTCGGCGGAGAACATGTCCAGGTGCCAGGCGGCGACTATCCAGTGGCGGGCTACAAAGAGAACAAACCCGACGGGCAAGGCCGTGAAAACAAAATCCAGCATCCCAAATTGACCATCAATGATTTGTTCTCCTGCCAACTTCAACAACCCATAGGTACCTGTGATGCACAGGCCGCTCATGAACAAGAACGCCATCAACCCCGCCCCCCTCAATTGCGCTGAGCTGGAAGGCTCCATCAACTGAATCGCATCGGGGTACACCGCGTACACGTTGCCCAGCGCCGAAGGCTTTCCGCTGGCACGCTCCTTTCGGCTGAAGCGTCGTTGCACGCCACTCAGCGGCGCTGCCGCCGCGTCGTCCTTCGCGGCCTGTCCGGCCGCGATGCCGGCCAGGATCGCAGCCTCTACATCGACGGGCTGCGCTTTTTTCTTACGCATCAGCTATCGAGTTGACAGCGCTATGCATCCGCACTGCGCGTCGCCTGCCCGATGCGTCGATGCACCTCATCCGGCCAGATCGTCTTGCGCATGGTCATGTGACTGATCCAGTTGCAGACCGACCAGGCCATGGCGAAGGGAAAGGAAAGCGGGAAGGCCAACAGAATCACACTGGTCAGGAACGGACTGGCCTCCCACCACCAGCCGAACTTCGGCCCGAAGGGGCTGACCACGCCCATGCTTTGCCACAGGTTCTTCGGGCGCTCGAAGTTCTGCAAGGGTTCTCCTTCGGGCACGCCAGGGCCCTTTTCTTCCATGAACCGGCGGATGTGCTCCCACAGCATGGGCACGGTGTTTGGGCCCATGGCCATGCTGTTGCCGATGTTGAATTCTTCGACAGTCTTGTCGGCATCTTTGCCCTTGCCGCGAACGATCATCACGAGTCGGTGAATGCGGCTGACGGTCTTGCCGCTGGTCACCAGCTCGGCGCGGTATTCCGCGCGGATGTCGTCCCAGTCATGGGTCGTCATCTGCAGGTGGATGGGCTTGAACTTTTGCGACCACTTGTCGGCCGAGCCATCCGGAGGCGTGAACAGCCGGTATACCTTGCGGTGCTTGCGGTCGAAGATAGTGGGCTGGTTGTCGGCGGAGAACATGTCCAAGCGCCAAGCAGCGGCCATCCAGTGGCGGACAACGAAGAAAAGAAACCAAAGGAAGAAGCCATCGACCAGCACGTCATAGAGGCCAAATCGCCCACGAGCAATTTCAGTTTGGGCGACCTCAAGTATTTTCGTCAACACCCAAATACCCATCCCACTCATGAACAAGAACGTCATCAACCCCGCCCCCCTTAACTGTGCCGAGCCAGAAGGTTCCATCAGTTGAATCGCATCGGGGTACACGGCATACACGTCGCCCAGCGCCGAAGGCTTGCTGCTGGCAGGTTCCTTTCGGTTGAACCGCCGTTGCACACCGCTCAGCGGCGCTACCGCCGCCTCGTCCTTCGCGGCTTGCCGGGCTGCAATGTCGACCAGGATCGCAGCCTCGACATCGACGGGTTGCGATTTTTCTTTCTTCTTACGCACGTGTGGTCTCCGTCAGCCAGTCGTTGATCTGCTTCTGCCTCTGCTTGTGCTTCTCGGCCTCGATCTCGGCTTCGGTCCTCATTTTTTTCTGCATCTCCTTGAGGGCTTCCTCTTCCTTGGCCCAACTGTCGCGCGTGGCCACGCCCGCCTCGGGCTTGCCGAAGTAGCAGCCCTTGAGCCATTGCTGGAGCGGGGTCGGGGTGGCCATAACCACGTAGATTGTGTGACCGACGGCGACACCGGTCAGCAACCAGCCCCAGCCGGGCAAGGAAACGAAGACCAGACGGCCGGCCAATTGCGCGCCGGCGCGCGCCACCATCGCTTCGCCGGCACCCCAGATCAGGCCGCGCTTGACGGCGGCTTCGGCGACGGAGTGAAGGGCCAACAGTCCGAGAGGAAATCCGCCTAGTGCAAAGAATATGCCCCCCTGATTCATCCAGTACGCCAACTCAAGATTCCCCTTCTCCTTTTGCGCCGCCGCCGCCTCGAACGCGATCAAGGCGTTGATCACGTTGCCCGCGGCACCTGCACCGTAGGCCAAGCCGCGCGCGAACGACAGCAGCGGGCTGGCCTTGGCCCCTGCTTCCCCCACGGTCATCATCAACCGCGTCTCCCACACCACGCCCGCAAGCTCGAGCGATCCCCCCAGGAAGCCGGCCGCGGCGTCGGCCAGCCCAAGCTGCGCCTCCAATATCTCGCGCGCGGTGCCCGTTTGCTTGGTCTGGCTGTAGCCGGCCAGCCCATGCACGAGGCCCAGCCCCTGGGCAATCATGCTGCCCACGGCCAAGCGCCCGTCCACCGACAGCACACCCCGGCCTACCGCACCCATCACCAGCGAAGGCGCGCGCTTCGCCTGCGCGCGGTGGGCTTCGTAGAGATCCCGGAACTTGTCCACGGGCATCACCATCACGCTGCCGGCGATGGCTCCCGCGTTCAGAGACTTCTTGAATGCCGGCGCCTGCGCCTGCAGATGCACCTGCTCGGCCTTGATCGCGAGTTCGCGTGTGGCCAGTTCGGGCTTGACGTTGAGCTTGGCCACGGTGTCGGCGTCGCTGAACACGCCGATGGCCACCCGGCCCTTCTTGGCCCACTCGCGGCGGGTTTTCTTGTTGATGGGCTGGCCCCGGCCCTTCATGATCTGCTGCGCGGTGTCGACGTCGAAGTAGGCGATGAAGAACACGGGCGCATTCGGCTTGCGGCCCGCCAGCGATGCAGCCAACGCCTCTTCGCTGGCACGGTGAATGAGCGCCGTGCTCTGCGCGGTCGACAGCCGCGCCAGCACCTTGGCGTCAAGGGGCTTTCCGTTGGCGTTCTGCATGGCCGTCGTCGCGCTTTGCGTGGCCGCTGCCGCGATGGCGCTCACGATCCCGGCCGAGAAGCCCAGCGTGACATTGGTCAACCATGCCACCCGCTTCGGACTGACGACGTCTTTCACTTCATTGAGCAACCCCTTGATGAAGTCGTAGACCTTGTCGCGCTTGCCGTTGCCATCGCCCGAGTCGGCCGCGAGCAGCTCCCACAGGTCGGACTGGTTGGCCATCACGGCGCGCAGCATCACGGCGCTGTCTTGCGTGATGTCGGCATCGAGCTGCGCTTCGAACAGGCCGTCGCACGCATTGGTTTGCGGTGGCGGCGAGTAGGCCAGCCATGCTTCTCGGCAATACACCTCGCCCGAGCAGCAACCCCGGCGCCCGACCTCGAGCACGTCGTTCTTGTCTTTCTCGTCGAAATGCATCGCAAAGTACGCAAGCACGCCATCCGTGAGAGCCGTGCCCCAATCCGCCTCGAAACTCTTGATTTCCTTGAGGTGCAAGTCTTCCATGCGCCGGGCGAATTCAGTCTTCCACTTGAGGCGCTGCCCTTCGTCGTAGTACTTCTCCATCTTGGGCCAGGTGACCTCTGTCTGCTTCCGGGCCCAGGCCTTGGCCCTCTCGGGCTGGTCTGGAAACGTCACCCGTCCCTTGCCGGGGCCATGCTTGAGAAGCTCGTCCCGGTCTTCGAGGGGCTCCCATTCCATGCCCTCGGGCCAGCCCCTGGGGTTGGGCTTCACACGCATGATGTCTTCGTAGGCGCCCCGGCTCATGACAGGCGACACGGCCTCCATGGACCGCTCGTCCAGATCGGCGATGAGGTTGCCCTTGAACAACTCGATGGCCTTGCTGACCTCCATGGGTTGGCGGTTCTCGGGCAGCGCCAGATACGCCTCGCTCACCCCCTGGCGCCGCCGTCTCATCGCATTCAACTCGACCGCCAGCCCCACAGGATCGCGCAACACGACGGCCAGTTCTTTTCCCTTGGTCTTTGGATGACACCCCGCGGCCTTCACCAGGTTGTCTGCCACGCCTTGCACGATCGGCGCCAGGGTGTTGAACTTGAAGTCCTGCTCCAGGCTCTTGTTGATGTGCAGGTTCATCAACGCGCATTCAAGAACCTTTTCCTGGAGCGCCGCCGCCGTCGGCTTGAAGGTGTTCGGCGAGCCACCGGCAAGGCTGACCTTCTGCATCACCCGGGGATTGGCGGCATTGGCCTTTTGCAGCTTGTCGTTCCACAGATTGGCGCTGTAGGCAATCCATACGGCATCGATCTGGTGCGCTTGCGGGATATGCAGCAGGTGCATGCCGGCCGCGTTGTGCTCCTTGCGGCCGCAAGGCTCGGGCTGCGGCATCTGCGCAAAGACCGGATGGCCTTGCGCGACGAGGTCGGCGTTGTCGGTGACCCGGTAGATCAACCAGTTCGTCACGCCGACGGGCGGATGCTCGACGTAGACGTGCACAAAGCCGGCACGCAGCAAGCGCAATGCATAGCGGCTCTGCGTCAAAGCCGTGCCAGGAACAACGCCCTTGATCAAGGCATCATCGGTTTTGACGGCTGCCGCGCCTACTGGCACCAGCGGGCCCTTCTTCGCAACCGGGCTGGGCCGCAGCAAGAGCAGCGACAGGCCGCTTCTGTTGCAGGTGTCGCAGCCAGCAGGGGAGGTTGTGCTCATGAGGGGATGCCCTTCAACATCAAAGCGCGCAAGGTGCCGCTCAGGGTGTGCAAGGTTTCGGCGGGTCCGCTCTCTTCGCCAGGCTGCGCCTGCAGAGCGGCTTGAACGCGGGCATCGCGTTCAAGCCCGGGGTGCAAAAGATCGAGTGCAGCCCACGCACTTCGGTCGCGGGCTTGGACAAAGCGCGCAGGCCACCGCTGCGCCGCCAGCTCGGCACGATCGAGGGATGCGGTGACCCGTGCGTAGATATGGTCGTCTTGCCGCACACGCTCCCACAGAGCGTGATCGTTCGATCGCGCGATTTCGCCGAGCCAACGCGCTGCAGTCACATGCATCCGCTCGCCTTGCATGAAGAGCGCCCATTCCTCGGCCGTCAGACGCAGCGGTTCGATCTCGTCTTGCGAATGCGTCAGCTGCTCGATTCGTCCGCGTGCATCCAGGTAGACCCAGCGCCGGAGGCGGCCAAACTGCGCTGCGACACGCGCATCTCCCACCACATGCCGCAACCAATCAATGACACGGCGATCCGCAAGCCGCATGTAGCGCGCGTCAGTCCAGGCCGACGTGTTCACGCGCAGCATCGACGCCAGCACCTCGGCAAGGTCTTCGGCAAACAGACTCGTTTGCAGCCAACTGATTCGGTGGATGCCGGTGCCGTCGGAGGCAAGTCCATCGGCTTGCGAGGCATCCCGCTCGGCCCAGGCCATGTCCAACGTATCGGCGAGCCACTCGTCGCCTGCACCTTGCAGTGTCACGAGGTAAGGGTGCTGCGAGTGTGCCAATGGCACGCGTGGATCGAGGGGCACGGCCGTGACTTGACGATCCCACGCTGTTTCGCGTGCCACTTGTTGCGCAGCGCGGTCAGCAGAGACATCCGTAGATACCAGGATGGGCTCTCCCTGCATCGGATCGACCAGCACGTAGAGAGACGTCGCGCTGTCGAATACTGCTTGCAATTGCGCCAGTGTTGCGGCGCCAGACAACGGCTGCACCGTCATATCGCACTGACGCCAGCTGCACCGGCACTCGCGAGCTTGAAGGGGCACCCTTGGAACTCACCTTGACCCACGCTGTTGCTACTGGTGTCCCCTTGCGGCCCCACAAAGGTATGCATCCCCCTGAACGTCACCTTCCCCGGCGCATGGATCTTGATGCTCGAGCCTTCCATCTTGATGTACGCCCCCGCGCTGGTCAGCAGCACGTGCTTCGGTGCTTCCACGGCCACGTCCTTCGTCGTGCTGGCGATCGTCACCTTCTTGTCCGCCGCGATCTTTGTGGCGCCCGTCTGGCTCTGCAGGCTCACCTTGCCGCTGGCCGCATGCAGTGCGATGCCGCGCTCCTGGTTCGGCTCGCTGCCTTCTCCGGCCTTTGCACCGACGGTGTACAGGCTCACCCCCTTGGCCACGCTTACCGCGATCTGCCCTTGCGCGGGAAGGTCGATGTCCTGGCTCGCGACGATGGCGGTGTGCTGGCCGCTCACGGCGATCACTTCCTTGGGCGTGACAAAGCCGATGCCCATCGGCGCGCTGAACTGCAGGTGCGGCTCGCTGTACGCAGTGACGCTGCCGTGGCCGCCTTCTGTGGCCTTGATGTCGCTGCCGCTTGATCCGTTGTTCGATCCGGCAGCGCCGCCTTCCTGCTTCGCCTCCAGCACTTCAGCCACGTGCTTCAGCGCAGCGATGGCCGGCAGATCACCAGGAGCACCTTCACCCTTGATCTGCGCCTTCTGCGTCTGCGCACTCTGCGCGAGCGACGTGGCAAGTTCTTCGGCCTGCTTCGTCTGCTGCTGCGCTTCGCGACTCGCCATGAACGCGCCCTTGGCGTTCGGCTGCGCATAGGCGCTCACGAGCAGCCCCGCGCCTGCACGGATGGCGCCTTGCGCGGTGGTGGCCAGCTCGGCGCCGTGACCGCGACCCTTGCCGCGTGCGTTGTCGTCCTGCTGCTTGTGGTGGCCCAGGTGCAGGCGGCTGCTGGCTTGCGTGGTGGCCAGGCTGGTGCTGCCCTGGCCCGGGGTGTCGTCGAAGACGAGCTGGTTGTAGCCCCCCGTCGCCGCTCTGGCTGGCGCTGAGCTCCTGGGTCTTGATGCCGCTGAAGACGGCGTTGTGCGCATGCTCCTTGGCGCCCTTGCCTTCGCCGGCGAACCACGCGGGCGCGTTGCCGGTGGACTGGGCGGCGCCTGCTGACTTCTGGTTGTGCTGGGCGTCGACCTGGCCGGCGCCGTTGTACAGCGCGGCGACGACGACGGGGCGGTCGATGTCGCCGTGATGGAACTCCACCAGCACTTCCTGGCCCACGCGTGGCAGGCTCATCTGGCCCCAGTTGTCGCCGGCGGCGCTGGCGGCCACGCGCACCCAGGCGCCGAGGCGGTCGGCGGCGGGGGCGTTGTCCTGGCCGTCGGTGCGCGACTGGCGTGCGCTGGACGCACTGCCGCGCTGCCAGTGGAATTGCACTTTGATGCGGTGGTCGCGGTCGGTGTGGACCGGGGCATCGGTGCCACCCACGCCGATGACGATGGCGCTCTGGCTGCCGTGCACGCTGGGCTTGGGGTGGATGCGCTGGCCATGGCCGTCCAGGCTCAGCGGCCGATAAGGGATGGCCGCGCGCACGGTGGTGAATTCGTTGCGGTAGTGGGTGACGGCGTCTGCTTTTGCATCGGCGTTGCCGCTGTCGACCTTTGCATCGAGCTCGGTGGCGATGTCGGGCAGGCCCAGTCGCTCGCCGATGCCGGTCTTCAGGTCTTCGTCGAAGTTGTTGCGTGCGATGTGGCGCACGGCGAGCACGGCGAAGCGGCGGTCCTGCTCGCTGTCCTTGTCGTGCTGCTCGTGGCCGCTCAGGGTGAAGGTGGTGGCGGGTGCCAGGGTGCGCACGGCGCTGCGGCCTTCGAAGCGCTTGTTGCGCAGCTCCAGTGCCTGCAGCGCGTTGGCCAGCAGGCGCTCACCTTGTGCACTGGTCTCCCAGCCGTAGGCGCCGGGGTCGTCGCTCCAGTGCAAGGTGCGCTGGCCCGCGGCGCGGCTTTGCTGTTGCACGGGGCGCGCGCTCACGCTCTTGTAGTCCCAGCTGTGCTGCGCGAGGCTGTTGGTCTGCAGCTGACGGTGGCCGCGCCACTGCTGGATGGTGTCTTCGCGCTCGCTGGCATCGGCGCGGTGGAAGCGGATGGTGGCTTGCGGGTTGGCACGGAAGGCGCCGGCGTGGTCGGCGATGACGAGCGTGTGGTTGCCCAGGGCGCCGTCTTTGCCGGTGGCGTGTTCGAACCAGTAGTACAGGCCTTCTTCGGCCAGCAGGCGCGCGACGAAGTCGAAGTCGCTCTCCTGGTACTGGGTGGTGATGCCGCGCACAGGGTAGATGTCGCGCTGCGCGATCTCCCAGCGCCACTGCGGCACGAGCTGGCCCTGGCTCTGGTAGCGCCCGAACACGGCATCGACGATGTCGAACACGCTCTGGTGCTGGAACAGGCAACTGTCCTGCCGATACCTCAGGAAGGCCATCCACGGTTCGATGACGAGCCGGTAGCGCGCCATGCCGCCGTTGCTCGACACGCACTCGGCCTCGCTCACATGGCCGTGGAAGGGGCGCAGTTCGGTGCGGCTTTGCGCGGTCTGCAGGTCCAGGCGCACGCCCTGGCCGATGAGGGTCTTGAGTTCGATGTGGGCGTCGTCGCTCAGCGCGGTGAGTTCGAAGCGAAAGCCACCGCTGTCGATGCGCTCGATGCCTTCGAGGCGTTCAGCCAGCAGTTTGTTCGCACCCAGTGGTGTGTGCAGCACCAGAAGCCGGTGATGCTGGGTCGTGCCCGCGCGCAGCTGCGCTGCGAACGCGTTCGCGCTGAAGATCGTCATGTTTTTTCTTCTCCCCCTGTGACGGCCGTTCCGCGGTGTCGCATCGCCTTGGCGGCGATGCAGCGGTCGGCCGCATCCGATCAATTCTGCGTGGGAGAGGGCTGGAAGTCGGTGCATTTCCGCATGGGAAGCACACGACTCGCGCCGGCTTTTTCACAGGTGTGGCGCGTCGGGCGCCGGGTGTGCGCTGTGCGCCATTGCGCCTTTGCATGTGTGCGTTGGCTTCGACTTCGCGCCCGGCCCGCAACAGCCATCGGCGGGCGTCTGGTTCCCGGCAGCCCGCCGGCAGGAATCAGGGCTTCCTGCTACGCTCCCGCACGGCCCGCCTGCCCCTGGCGGGCTTTTTTCTGCGCTCGCACTTTCCCATGGTTTTTCCCCTCATCACCGACCCGTCGTTCTACGCGGTCGCCGTTCCCGCCGTGCTGCTGCTCGGCATCAGCAAGAGCGGCTTCGGCGCCGGTTTCGGGTCGCTGGCCGTGCCGATGATGGCGCTGGCCGTCACCGTGCCGCAGGCGGCGGCCATCCTGATGCCGCTGTTGCTGCTCATGGACCTGCTCGGCCTGGCCGCGTTCCGGCGCGACTTCGACCGCTCGCTGCTGAAGTTTCTGATTCCGTTCGGGCTGGTCGGCACGGTGATCGGCACGCTGCTGTTTCGCGTGCTGTCGGCCCACACGGTGGCGGGCATCGTGGGTGTGTTCACGCTGGTGTTTCTGGCGCAGCGACTGGCGTTCCCGCCCAAGCCCAACGACCCGCTGCCGTCGCGCGCGGTGGGTGCGGTGCTCACGGCGGTGTCGGGCTTCACCAGCTTCATCGCGCATGCGGGCGGGCCGCCGATCAATGCCTACGTGATCCCGTTGAAGCTCAAGCCGGTGGTGTTCACGGCGACGATGGCCTACTTCTTCTTCGTGGTGAATCTCAGCAAGTGGATTCCCTACGCGTGGCTCGGCCTGCTCGACTTTCGCACGATGGCCACCTCGCTCGTGCTGATGCCGATCGCACCGCTGGGCGTGTGGATCGGCATCCGCATTGCACGCCGCATCGATGCGACGTGGTTCTATCGCTTCGTCTATCTGGGCATGCTGCTCACGGGCCTCAAGCTCGTCTACGACGGCTTCCTGGCCTGAGAAAGCATCAAAGTTCCACGATCGATTTGAAGCCGCCGAAGATCATCCGTTTGCCGTCGAACGGCAGGTTCTTCATGTCCATCATGGCCTCCAGGCGCGGGTCGGCCATGACCTTCTTGTTGATCGTGTCACGTTGCTTGCGCGACTTGTAGGTGATCCACGAGAAGGCCACGGTCTCGTCGGCCTTGAGCTTCACGCTTTGAGGGAACGACGTGAGCTTGCCGGGCTTCACGTCGTCGGCGATGCACTCCACGTACTCGAGCGCGCCGTACTCCATCCAGACCTTGCCGGCCTTGCGTGCCAGCTTGCGGTAGGCCTCGACGTTCTTGGTGGGAATGGCAACGATGAATCCGTCTACATAGCGAGCCATGAGTGATCTCCTGAACAAGGGATAGAAACGTTGAAAAAGAAAAAGCGGGGGCTGCATGGCGCCGTCGTCACGACGACGCCGTCTTGCCCGCCGCGCCCGAGGCCGACGCTGCTTCGTTGTTGTTCTGGGTGTGTCCCGGCGCGGCCGGGCGAAGCAGCAAGACCCCGATCAGACCCGCCGCCGCCGCGAACACGGCGCCGACAAGGAATGCCAGGTTGTAGCCACCGTTGAGCGCCAGCGGCATCGCCGCGCCCGCGGTGGCCATGGCGGTGGTGCGTGCCGCCGCGGCGCTGGCCAGCACGGCCAGGCCCAGGGCGCCGCCCATCATGAAGGCTGTGTTGACCACGCCCGAGGCCAGGCCCGAGTCGCTTGGGTCGACCTCGCTCATGGCCGCCAGCAGCACCGGGTTGAAGGCCATGCCCGCGCCCAGACCGAGCAGCACCATGCCGGGCAGCACGTCGAGCACGAAGCTGCCGTTGACCGGTGCGCGTGCGAACAGCGCCAGCCCGATGGCCGCGAGCCACAGGCCCGCCGCCAGTGGCTTGCGGATGCCGAAGCGCATCACGATCTTGGCCGACAGGCCGAGCGAGAACACCGCCATGATCACGTTGGCCGGCAGGAAGGCCAGCCCGATCTGCATCGGCGTGTACTGCAGCACCAGCTGCATGTACAGCGCCGAGATGAAGAACCACGCGAACATGGCCGCGGCCCACAGCACGCCCACCACGTTGGCCACCGACACGCTGCGCAGCTTGAAGAGGCTCAGCGGCATCAGCGGATGCTTCACGCGTGCCTCGATGGCGATGAAGGCGGCCAGCAGCACCACGGCCGCACCGAGCAGCGCGATCGTCTGCGTGGAGCTCCAGCCCGCTTCATTGCCGTTGACCACGCCGTACACCGCGAGCATCAGCGACGCGGTGACGGTGATGGCACCGGCCACGTCGAGCTTTTCGCCGTGCGCATGGCCGCGTGCGTTCGGCAGCAGCGCCACGCACAGCGCGTACACCGCGACGCCGATCGGCAGGTTGACCAGGAAGATCCAGTGCCAGCTCAGCGTGCTCGTGAGCAGGCCGCCCAGCAGCACGCCGATGCTGCCGCCGCCTGCGCACACGAAGCCGTACACGCCCATCGCCTTGGCGCGGTCGGCCGGCTCGGTGAAGAGATTCATGATCAGCGAGAGCGCCACGGCCGACACCACCGCGCCGCCCAGGCCCTGCACCGCGCGCGCCGCCACCAGCAGGCCCTGCGAGGTCGAGATCCCGCAGGCCAGCGAGGCCAGCGTGAACAGCACCAGGCCCGCGAGGAACACGCGGCGGTGGCCGTACAGGTCGCCCAGCCGACCGCCCAGCAGCAGGAAGCCGCCGAAGGTCAGCATGTAGGCGTTCACCACCCAGACCAATGACGTCTCTGAGAAGCCGAGGTCGGTGCGGATCGAAGGCAGCGCCACGTTCACGATCGTGGTGTCGAGCACGATCATCAGCACGCCCAGGCACAGCACCATCAGGGCGAGCCAGCGCTTTCGGTTGTCGAGAGGTTCGGTCATGGAAGGTGCTTCCTGCGAAGAAGAAAAAAGGACAGAGGGGCGGCTCCGCTCAGACCAGCGCCTTGCCGCCGTTGATGAGCCAGGGCGTGCCGAAGCGGTCGGTCACCATGCCGAAGCCTTCGACCCAGAAGGTCTTCTCGAAGGGCATGCCGACCGAGCCGCCGTCGGCGAAGGCGTCGAAGATGCGCCGCGCCTCGGCCACGGTGTCGAGCGTGAGCGCCACGCCGAAGCCCTTCATGCCTTCATAGGACTGGCCGGGCATGCTGTCGGAGGCCATGAGCAGGCCCTCGCCGTAGGCCAGCGACGCATGCATGATCCGCTTCTTGGCGTCGGCCGGCATCTGCTCGGTGCCGGGCGCTTCGCCGACGGTCATCATCATCTGCATCGTGCCGCGCAGCGTCTTCTCGTAGAAGCGCATGGCCTCGGCGGCGTTGCCGTCGAACGTGAGGTAAGCGTTGATGGGGGACATGAGAGTTCCTTGGATGTGAGAGGGTGAGTCAACAAAAAAAGCAGGCGCGCACGTCACGCGACGGCCGGGTCTGCCACCAGCAGCCAGCCCACGCCGAAGCGGTCGCTGAGCATGCCGAAGCTGGTCGTGAAGAAGGTCGGCGTCAGCGGCTGGATCACCTGACCACCGTCGGCCAGCGCGTCGAACCACTTGCGGACGTCGGCGTCGTTGCCGGCCGACAGCGACAACATGATTCCCTTGAACTCCGCGTCGCCCGAGCAGCTGCCGTCGGACAGCATGAGTTCGGTTTGGCCGACGCGCAAGACCGAATGCATCACTTTGTCAGGGCTGGGCATGCCGCCGGCGCAACCGGCTTCGGCGTTGCCCTCGGGGTCGCCGGCCGGCGCCTCGCTGTAGCGCATCAGCTGCACGACTTCGGCGCCGAGCGCCTTTTTGTAGAAGGCAATCGCTTCGTCGCAACGACCTTCGAAGGACAGGTAAGACTGGACTTTCATGGCGTTTCCTTTTGGGTGGGTTACGGGCACAACGGGTCTGCGCGAAAACAATGGAATTACTTTGTGTACACCGTCCACAAAGAATAGCAGAGATAATGGACAGTGTCCACATGGAGTCGCGATGAAGCTCAACAACGTTCCCGAAAGCCTGCCGCCCGCGCGCAGCACCTACCGCCACGGCGACTTGCGCCGCGCGCTGCTGGATGCCGGCATCGAACTGGCGCGGGACGGCGGCCCCAGTGCCGTGGTGCTGCGCGAGGCCACGCGCCGCGTGGGCGTGGTGCCGAATGCGGCCTACCGCCACTTCGCGAGCCGACACGACCTGCTGCTGGCGGTGCGCGCCGCGGCGTTGTCGGAGGCGGCCAAGGCGATGGAAGGCGAACTCGCCGTGCTGCCCTGCGACCAGCCGCCCGCCGACTTCGCACGCGCCCAGGTGCGCGCCATCGGCACCGCCTACCTGCGCTTTGCGCAGGCGCAGCCGGGGCTGTTTCGCACGGCCTTCGTGGTGTCGGAAGACGCGCAGGGCGACGTCGGTCCCGACGGCGCGGGCGCCAGCGGCATGAACCCGTTCGAGCTGCTGGGCGCGGCCGTCGATCGGCTCGTGGACGCGGGCCTGCTCGACCCGGAGCGGCGTCCGGGCGCCGAGTACCTCGCCTGGTCGGCGGTGCACGGGCTGGCGCTGCTCATCATCGACGGCCCGCTGCGCGGGGTCGACGCGGCGGCCACGCATGCGCTCGGACAGCGCCTCATCGACATGGTGGAACGCGGCCTGTAATCGCCGCGTTCAAAGCTCAGAGATAGATCTTCTGCAGCAGCTTGATCAGCGTCTCACGCTCGCGCGCGCTGAGGCGGCTGCTGGCTTCGGTCTCGAGCTGCACCACGGCCTGCTCGGCCTCGCGAATGAGCGTCTCGCCGGTCGGCGTGAGGTGCAGGCCGACGGCGCGGCCGTCGTGCGGATGCGGCCGGCGCTCGATGAGGCCGCGGCTGTCCAGCGCGGCCACCAGGCTCACGAGGTTGGGCGGCAGGATGTCCAGCGTGTTGCACAGCTGCCGCGAGGTGGCGCCGGGGTTGTGCGCCAGCAGCGAGAGCACCGAGAAGTCGATCTGCTTGAGGCCGTAGGGCGCCATGCGGTCGGCGAACACGGTGCTCACGATCAGCCAGGCGCGGCGGGCGTTGTAGCCGACCAGTCCTTCGAGCACGCGGGCGTCGAGCCGATCCGACCGGGGGGGCGGCGCGGCGGCAGTGTCGGTCCTGGCGGACGTTTTTTTCGCGGGAGAAGGAGGCATGCGGCGAGCGTAACCGCGCGTTGCTTTCTCGGACAACTAGCGTGACGCCTCTTGTGCGGAATGCGCCAGTGCGACACCCTCACAAGCCCGTTTCACGATGCCCAGCCGCATCTCGAATTCGGGCAGCACCCAGCGCCGGAAGGCCGCCGCGGCGCGAACGCGATCCGCATCAGCTGGCGCGGCCACTTCGATGCGGGCCCAGGCCCACGCCATCAGCGTGAGCATCACCACGCGCAGGAAGTCGTCGGCCACCTCGTACGGCAGCACGGGGTTGGCATGCGCCGCCATCGCCACCGTGGTGCCGAGGTAACGCAGCTGCGCCAGCCGGCGCTGCACATCGGCATCAGCCTCGCGCGAGGCATCGAGCGTGTCGCGCAATTCGAGCAGCACGGCCGACAGGGCCGCGCCGCCGTCGGGCAGCACCTTGCGCACCAGCAGGTCGATGGCCTGGATCTCATTGGTGCCTTCGTAGATCATGGTCACGCGCGCGTCGCGCACCACTTGCTCCACGCCCCATTCGCGCACGTAGCCGTGGCCGCCGAACACCTGCAGGCATTCGCTCGCGCCGTGGAAAGCCTGGTGCGTGCAGGCGGCCTTGAGCACCGGCGTGACGAGCGAGCACCAGCGCTGCGCGCGTTCGTGCGCCTTGGGGTCGGCGTCGTGCGTGGCGATGTCGAGCATCAGCGCGCTGCGGTAGGCCAGCGTGCGCGCGCCGTCGATCCAGGCGCGCTGCGTGTCGAGGATGCGGCGCACGGCCGGGTGCTCGGCGATCAGGTCGGCCACTTCGCTGCCGCGGCTCGCGGGCATGGCGCCGGGCGCGCGCATCTGGCGGCGCTCGGCGGCGTAGGCGTCGGCCTTCTGCCACGCGGCGTCGAGCAGGCCGATGCCTTGCAGCGCGACATGCAGGCGCGCCGCGTTCATCATCACGAACATCGCGGCCAGCCCGCGCCCGGGCTCGCCGACCAGCCAACCGGTGGCGTCGTCGAAGCGCATCGTGCAGGTCGGGCTGCCGTGCAGGCCCATCTTTTCCTCGATGCGCTCGCAGTGCACCGCGTTGCGTGCGCCGTCGGGCAGCACCTTGGGCACGAGCGCCAGCGACAGGCCCTTGGGCCCAGCCGGTGCGTCAGGCAAACGGCACAGCAGGAGGTGCACGATGTTCGGCGTGAGGTCGTGCTCACCGCCCGAAATGAAGATCTTGCTGCCGTTCACGCGCACGCTGCCGTCGGCCTGCGCCGTGGCGCGCGTGCGCACTTGGCCGAGGTCGCTGCCGGCGTGGGCTTCGGTGAGGCACATGGTCGCGAGCCATTCGCCGGTCGCGATCTTCTGCAGATAGCGACCTTTCAATTCGTCGCTGCCGTGGTGCTTGAGGCAGGCGTAGGCGCCGTGCAGCAGCCCCGGCGCCATGGTGAAGCCGTGGTTCGCGGCGCTGAGCCATTCGTAAAGGACGGCTTCGAGCACCGCCGGCAGGCCCTGGCCGCCGTCTTCGGGTGCGGCCGATAGCGCAGGCCAGCCGCCATCCACGAAGGCCTGGTAGGCCGCGCGAAAGCCCGGTGGCGTGACGACTTCGCCGTTGTCGAAACGACAGCCGACTTCATCGCCCTCGCGATTGATCGGCGCGATCACCTCGCCGACGAAGCGCGCGGCTTCTTCGAGCACCTGTGACTGCAGCGCCTCGTCGACCTCCGAAAAGGGCGCGAGTGCACGCAGGCGCGTGGGCGCATCGAGCACCGCGTTCAAAAGAAAGCGGACGTCTTCGGGGCGGGGCTGGTAGTGCATCGGTCTCAGGACTCGGCAGTGAAGCCGATCTTCTTGACCAGCGGACCCCAGCGCTCGTATTCGGACTGCAGCGACTTCTTCATCTCCTCGGGCGAAGAGCCATGCGCGATGAGACCGACCGACAGCAGGCCGTCGGCCACGGCCTTGTCCTTCAGCGCGGCCTGGATCGCGGTGCTCGCGACAGCGATGGTCGCGGCCGGCGTCTTGGCCGGTGCGAAGAAACCGAACCACTCGTCGGCCACGATCTCGGGGAAGCCCTGCTCGGTGAAGGTGGGCACGTCGGGCAGGTAGGCGGGGCGCTGCGCACCCGAGGTGGCGAGCACGCGCAGCTTGCCGGCCTTGGCGAACGGCAGGCAGTCGCCGGCGGGTGTGAGGCAGGAGGCGATCTGGCCGCCCACCACGTCGTTGATGCCGGGCAGTGAACCGCGGTAGGGCACGTGGCGCAGATCGGCGCCGGTGCTCAGGCCCAGCAGCGCGCCCAGGAAGTGCGGCGTGGAGCCCGCACCCGGCGAGCCGTAGCTGGCCTGGCCAGGGTTGGCCTTGGCCCAGGTGATGTAGTCCTTGAGCGTCTTCACGCTGGCCGGCACCATCGGGCCGACGGCCAGGCCGTGCGTCATCACGGCGCCGATCGAGATGGGCGCGAAGTCGGCGATGCCGTAGCTGAGCTTGGTGTAGATGTGCGGATAGGTCGACAGCGCCGAAGCCTGCGCGAGACACAGCACCGAGCCGTCGGCCGGCGAGGTCTTGAGCGTGTCGAGCGCGATGCGCCCGCCCGCGCCGGGCTTGTTCTCGACCACCGGGTTGGTGGCGGTGAAGGGCGTGTTGCCCAGCTTGTCGGCCACGCGGCGGGCCACGCTGTCGCCCGCGCTGCCGGCCGGGAAGCCGTAATAGATCTTCACCTGCTGCTGCACCGCCTGGGCGAGTGCGGCAAGGGGATGCAATGCGGCGAGCGCGGCGGTGCCGCCGAGCGCCGTCATGAGTTGGCGTCGAGTGGTCATGGTCTTGTCTCCTGGTTTTTAGGTGCGGACGGGAATCAGCGCGGCGCCATGCGCAAGGCGCCGTCGAGGCGAATCACTTCGCCGTTGAGATGGCCGTTCGTCACGATGTGGCAGGCCAGCTCGGCAAATTCCGACGGCTTGCCCAGGCGCGGCGGGAACGGGATCGACGCGGCCAATGAGTGCTGCACGGCCTCGGGCAGCTCCAGCAGCAGCGGCGTGGCAAAGAGGCCGGGCGCCACGGTGCACACGCGGATGGCGTGCTGCGCGAGGTCGCGCGCCATCGGCAGGGTCATGCCGACCAGGCCGCCCTTCGACGCGCTGTAGGCCTGCTGCCCGACCTGCCCGTCGAAGGCTGCGACGGAAGCGGTGAAGAGCATCACGCCCTTCTCGCCGTTGTCGAGCGCGTCGAGCTTCGCGCAGCGCGCGGCGAACAGGCGCGCCATGTTGTAGCCACCGATCAGGTTGATGTTGACCACGCGCACGAAGTCTTCGAGGGGCGCGGGGTTGCCGTCCTTGCCGACGATGCGCTTGGCGCTTCCGATGCCGGCGACGTTCATCAAGATGCGCGCAGGGCCGTGTGCGGCGGCTGCCTTGTCGAGCGCGGCGTTCACGCTGTCGGTGTCGGTGATGTCGCAGACGCAGGCGACGCCGCCGATCTCCGCGGCCACCTTCTCCGCCAACGCGGCATTGCGGTCGAGCACGGCGACCTTGGCGCCCAGGCGCGCGAGTTCGCGCGCGGTGGCCTCACCGAGGCCCGAGGCCCCGCCGGTGACGAGTGCGGCTTGTCCTTCGATCTTCATGGGTGTGTCTCCTGACTGGGGTTAGCGGGGCTTGAGCGTGAAAGGCAGCGTGTCGGCGTGCAGCGCATCGGCCAGCGCGGCGCGGTGCTTGAGCACGGCGCGCTGGTTGATGGAGCCCTTGTCGGTCACTTCGCCCTTGTCGATCGACGGCGGCTCGGCCATCAGATGCAGCCGCGCGATGCGGTTGGCGCTGCCGGTGCCCATGGCGGCCAGGTCGTTGGCCACCTGCTGGAAGTGCGCCTGCACGGGCGCGCTTTCGAGCACCTGCTGCATCGTCGCGTCGGCGCTCAGCCCGGCGAGCTGGCGCACCTTCTGCGTCGGGAAGATCAGCGCGCCGACTTCCTTCAGGTTGATGCCCGTGAGCACCGCGTCCTGCACATAGGGCGAGCCGGCCGCGATGATCTTTGCGCGCAGCGGGCCCACGCTCACGAAGGTGCCGGTGGCGAGCTTGAAGTCTTCGGCGATGCGGCCGTCGAAGCGCAGGCCGCGGTGGATGTCGTCGTCGGCGATCCACTTCACCGCATCGCCGGTCGAGAAGAAGCCTTCCTCGTCGAAGGCCTCCGCCGTGGCCTCGGGCGCGCGCCAGTAGCCGGGCGTGATGTTGGGGCCGCGGTAGCGCACCTCGGTCTTGCCGTCGACCTCGATCAGCTTGAGCTCGATGCCGGGCGCGGGCAGGCCCACGTCGCCCGACTTCACATCGGGGCCGGTCACGTACAGCGCGAAGGGGCCCGACTCGGTCATGCCCAGGCCGGTGCCCATGACGATGCGCTCGCCGACTTCCGCTTCCTGCGTGCGGTGCAGGCTGTCCCACACGGGCTGCGCGAGTGCGGCACCCGAGTAAAAGAACATCTTCACGCGCGACAGCAGGTTGCGGCGCAGCACGCCGTCGGTTTCCATCGCGTTCGCGATCGCCTCGAAGCCGGTGGGCACGTTGAAGTAGATGGTGGGCGCGATCTCGCGCAGGTTGCGCAGCGTCTCGGCCATGCCGGCGGGCGTGGGCTTGCCGTCGTCGATGTACAGCGTGCCGCCGTTGTCCAGCACGATGCCCACGTTGTGGTTGCCGCCGAAGGTGTGGTTCCAGGGCAGCCAGTCGACCAGCACCGGCGGCTCGTCGCCCAAAGCGGGAATCGACTGGCGCAGCTGCTGCTGGTTGGCGCACCACATGCGGTGCGTGTTGATCACCGCCTTGGGCATCTTGGTCGAGCCCGAGGTGAAGAGGAACTTGGTGATGGTGTCAGGGCCGGTGGCCTGCATCGCCGCATCGATGGCGGGCGTGGCCGGCGTGGAAGCGAGCACGTCGAAGCGCGTGGTGGCGCGGCCCGCGAGCGTGCCTTCGGCGAGCACGACCTCGGTGCCGGCGGGCACGGTGGCTTCGATGGCGCGGGCGAAGCGTGCGGCGTCAGAAGCGAACACCAGGCCGGGCGTGAGCGTGTCGAACACGTGGCGCAGCTTGTCGAAGTCCTGGCTCACGATCGAGTAGGGCGGCGACACCGGGCAGTAGGGCACGCCGGCGTAGAGGCAGCCCAGCGCAAGCAGCGCGTGCTCGATGCCGTTCTCGCTGAGGATCGCAACCGGGCGCTCGGCGTTCAGGCCGCGATCGAGCAGGGCTTGTCCGATACCGCGCGCTTCTTCCAGCGCCTGCGCATAGCTCACGCGCAGCCAGTCGCCGGTGCGGCCGTCGGCCAGCCGTTCGCGGCGCGCGATGAAGGTGCGTTCGGGCGCGACCTGCGCCCAGTGCGCGAGCCGGTCGGTCATGCGTTCGCGGTAGGCCTGCAGCGGCGTCTCGGCCGTGAGGTAGCGCGTGCCCGGCGCGCCGTCGCGCAGCAGCGCGCGCGTCACGCCGAAGGCCAGCGGGCGGTAGCGGACGGCGGTCATCCCTTGCTCACCTTCGCGCCGCGGCCTTCGAGGAAATCGCGCACGCGTTCCTTGGCCTCGGGCGCGGCCTGGACGATGCCCGACATCAGCGCCTCGGTGAAGAAGCCGTGGTCGGCCGATTGCTCGGCGATGCGCGGCAGGGCGTGCATCAGCGCGTAGTTGGTGAGCGGCGCGTTGGTGGCGATGCGCTTGGCGAGCTCGAAGGCCTTGTCGAAGGCGGTGCCTTCGTCAACCAGGTACTGCGCGAAGTTGGCGCGCTCGCCGTCTTCGGCGTTGTAGACGCGGCCCGTCATCATCATGTCGGTCATGCGGGCCACGCCGATCAGCTTGGGGATGCGCACCGAGCCACCACCGCCCACGAAGATGCCGCGCGAGCCTTCGGGCAGCGCGTAGAAGGTCGAGCGGTCGGCCACGCGGATGTGGCAGGCGGTCGCCAGTTCGAGCCCGCCGCCCACCACCGCGCCGTGCAGCGCCGCCACCACCGGCACCGGGCCGTGCTGGATCAGGTCGAGCGCGCTGTGCCACAGGCGCGAGTGCTGCATGCCCTGGCCGGCGTCGCGCTCCTTGAGCTCGCTCAGGTCGAGGCCGGCGCAGAAATGCGGGCCCTCGCCGTCGAGCACGGCCGCGCGCACGGTGGCGGGCAGCGTCTCGAAGGTGTTGCGCAGCGCGAGGATCAGGCCGTCGGACAGCGCGTTGCGTTTGGCGCCGCGCGTGAGGCGAACGATGGCGACGTCGTCGCGGATGTCGAGGTGGAGGTCTGGATGGGTCATGAGGGTGTCCGGGGTTGCGTTGGATTATGGTTATGAGAAATAATCAATTCAAGGCATTGGAGCCTCCCGAATCCTAGGGATTTACCCGAACCGGAGACAACGACATGGACCCACGGAACCTGATTGCGATCGACATCCACACCCACGCCGAAGTGAGCTGCTGGAACCCTTTCGACAACTACGGCGAGGAATACGACCGCGCCGCCGACAAGTACTTCGGCTCGAGCGGGCGCCCCACCATCGCCGAGAGCGTGGCGTACTACCGTGAAAGAAAGATCGGGCTGGTGATGTTCATGGTCGACGCGGAATCGAACATGGGCCGCCGGCGCATCCCGAACGAAGAGATCGCCGAGGCCGCGGCGCAGAACAGCGACATCATGATTGCCTTCGGCAGCATCGATCCGCACAAGGGAAAGATGGGCGCGCGCGAGGCGCGGCGGCTCATCGAGGAGCACGGCGTGAAGGGCTTCAAGTTCCACCCGACCGTGCAGGGCTTTCATCCCTACGACCGCATGGCCTGGCCGATCTACGAGGTGATTGCCGAATACACGCTGCCGGCCATCTTCCACACCGGCCACAGCGGCATCGGCTCGGGCATGCGCTGCGGCGGCGGCCTGCGGCTGGAGTACAGCAACCCGATGCACCTGGACGACGTGGCCATCGACTTCCCCGACATGCAGATCGTCATGGCGCACCCCAGCTTTCCCTGGCAGGACGAGGCACTGAGCGTGGCCACGCACAAGCCGAACGTGTGGATCGACCTGTCGGGCTGGAGCCCCAAGTACTTTCCGAAGCAGCTGGTGCAGTACGCCAACACGCTGCTGAAAGACCGCATCCTGTTCGGCAGCGACTACCCGCTGATCACGCCCGACCGCTGGATGCGCGACTTCGAAGCGGCCGGCTTCAAGCCCGAGGTGATGCCCGGCATCCTCAAGGACAACGCGGTGCGGCTGTTGAAGCTCGAAACCCCGGCGGCCTGACGCTCAGGCGGCGCGGGGCGCCGCGTCGTTCCACTGCGGCTCCCACAGCGGCGCGCCGCGTTCGAACGCAACGGCCAGCTCTTTCTTGCGCCGTTGCGCCACCGCGGTGATCAACGCATTGCAGACCGACAGCGCCGCCGTGTACGAATCGAACGGCGACGCGCTGGAGGTGCGCACCAGCAGCAAATGATCGGCCGAGGTCGCGGCGGGCGCCGTGGGGCTGTCGGTGACCATGACGACCTTCGCGCCCCGCGCGCGAAAGTACGCCGCCGTGCGCGCGATGGTGAGCGAATGGCGGCGAAAGGTGGGCGTGAGCAGCAGGTCTTGTTCGTCGATGCGCAGCAGCTGGTCTTCGAGCGGCAGCGGGCCCGCGCCACCCAGCAGCCGCACGTCGGGCAGGCACAGGTTCAGGTGCAGCGCCAGGTGGCTGGCCAGTGGCACGCCATGCCGCTGCCCGAGCACATGCACGCGCACCTTGCGCTGCGTGAGCAGCTTCACCGCGGCCTCGAACGCGCCCACGTCGAGCGCCGCGAAGGTGGCGGCCAGGTTGTGCTGGTCGTGCAGCAGCGCGTTGTCCAGGCAGCTGCGCACGGAGGTGTCGTCGCCGATGACCGCGTCGGCGCGCGTGGCGGGCGAGGCGAGCAGGGCGGTGACTTCGGCGCGTGCTTCCATCTGCGCCTGCGCGTAGCTCGTGTAGCCCAGCTTGGCGAGCAGCCGCACCACGGTCGATGCGCTGGTGCCCACTTTCCTTGCAAGGCTCGTTGCAGATTCGAGCAGCCCCTGCGGGTGGTGCGCCTGCAACTCCTCGATGAGGCGTTGTTCGCTCTTCGTGAGCTTCTTGCCGTAGCCCGAGATGCGCTGGTTCAGGCTGGGGGCGGCGGGGGTGTCTGCGTGCGGCATCGGAGAAACCTCATGTTTGCAACGAGTATTGCAAAAATAGAGCCTCCTTGCAAGAATGAATGCACGATTTCGGCCGGACCTGTCCGCCCGATTGCCCGCTTCTTCTGCAGAAAGACCTTGCCATGCGCTCCATCACCCCCGCTGTGCCCGCCCTCCGCCGGCGCGAGATCCTCGGCGCCGGCCTGACGGCGGCGCTGCTGCCGCTGTCCGCGCGTGCGCAGGCCTTTCCGGCACGCCCCATCACGCTGGTGGTGCCGTTCCCGGCCGGCGGCTCCGTCGACCTGATCGCGCGGCTGTACGCCGAGCCGCTGTCGAAGGCGCTGGGCACGCCGGTGGTCATCGACAACCGCGCCGGTGCCGGCGGCTCCATCGCCAGCGCGCAGGTGGCGCGTGCCAAGCCCGACGGCTACACGCTCGTGGTGTCGTCGCAGAGCTCGCACCTGGCCAACCCGCTGACGCAGGCCAACCCGGGCTACGACCCGATCAAGGATTTCCTGTCGATCAGCCAGCTCGCACGCTCCATCAACGTGCTGCTGGTGAACCCGGCCGTGCCTGCCAAGACCTTCAAGGAGTTCGTGGCGCTGGTGAAGTCGCGCCCCGGTGAGCTCAACTTCTGCAGCGCCGGGCCGGGCAGCATGGGCCAGCTCAACGTCGAGCTGATGAAGTCGCAGCTGCAGCTCAACGCCACGCACGTGCCCTACCGCGGCGGCGGTCCGTTGGTGACCGCGCTGATCTCGAACGAAGTGCAGTTCGGCCTGGACAACCTCGCGCCCTTCCTGCCGCACATCCAGGCCGGCAAGCTGCGCGCGCTGGCCGTGGCCTCGCCCACGCGTGTCGCGGCATTGCCCGACGTGCCGACCTTCGCTGAACTGGGCTACCCGGTGCTGAACACCACGTCGTGGATCGGCCTGGCCGCGCCCGCGAAGACGCCGCCCGACGTCATCGCCGCGTTGCACAAGGCCGTGCGCACGGTGGCCGAGCAGCCGGCGATGGTCGAGGGGCTGGTGGCGCGTGGTTCGCTCGCGCCCGAGGCGCAGTCGCCCGCGCAGTTCACGGCCATGATGTCGGAGCGGCTCGCGCTGTACGGCGAGATGGTCAAGCGCGCCGGCATCCGCGGCGAGTGAGCGGGCGGCTGGTTTCATGACGCAGACATTGCAGGCCTTCGCGCCCGACTTTGCACCGGACACCGCACCGGTCGAGGTGCTGCCGCGCGACCTCTCGGCCTACCGGCAGGGCAACACCGGCATCGACTACGTGCACCGTTTCGCATCGGGCAAGCCCGGCCCGCACGTGCTCATCAACGCACTCACGCATGGCAACGAGATCTGCGGCATGGTCGCGGCCACGCACCTGCTCGACAGCGGCGTGCGCCCGAAGATCGGCACGCTCACCGTGAGCTTCGCGAACGTCGAGGCCTACGAGGCCTTCGACATCGAACGGCCCTACGAGAACCGCCAGCTGGTGCACAACCTGAACCGCATCTGGTCGCCCGAACTGCTCGACGGCACCGAGCAAAGCCCCGAGCTGCGCCGCGCGCGCGAGCTGCGGCCGGTGCTCGACGCGGCCGACTACGTGCTGGACATCCATTCCACGCGCGCCCCCGTGCAGCCTTTCTGGGTCTACCCGGAGTTCGAACGCAATGCAGGGTTGGCGCAGGCCGTCGGCGGTCCGCCGGTGCACCTCGTGATGCCTGTCGGCGCCGCGCCCGGCACGGGTGTCACCGCATACGGCCGCCACGGCGAGCCGGGCATCGACGGCGGTGCGGTGGTGGTCGAGTGCGGCCAGCACTTCGCGCAGTCGGCCGCCGACCTGGCCACCGACGTGTCGCTGCGCTTCCTGGCGCACCTCGGGCTCATCGACCCGGTGCCGCGCGTGGCGGTGTCCGCGCGCCGCTTCCGGCTGCTCGAGGTCCACATGGTGACTTCGGACGACTTCGCCTTCGTGCGGCCCGTGCTCGGCTTCGAGACCTTCGACCAGGGCGCGCTGATCGCGGTGCAGGCCGGGCGCGAGATCCGCTCGCCCTGCGACGGCTGCACGATCTTCATGCCGACCCGCGCGCCGGTGATCGGCCGCGAGGGCGTGTACCTGACCGTGCCGGTCTGACGCGGCCGGGAGGCGGGCCTCAGGGCGCCTTCGCGTCGCCCGGCTCGTCTTCGCCGAGCCGGTCCCAGTCCTGCCCCGAGCGCAGCTTGCGCTCTTCGCGCTCGCGCGCCATCTGCTCCTCGAACTGCTGGCGGCCCGCTTTGTTGGCGGCGATCAGCTTGGCGCGGTCTTTGTAGTGCGGATAGATCTCGTCACTGAGCTTGAGGTTTCGCTGGCGGAAACGCATCGACGCTTCGCGCGCCTCGGCCGCCGGCCAGCCCAGTGCTTCCAGCGTCGAACGTCCGCTGCGCAGCGACGACTCGAACACCTCGCGCTCGATGTCCTGCACGCCGCGGTCGCGCAGCTGGAACAGGTGCGTCACGTTGCGCGCGCGGGCCACGATGCGCGCCTGCGGGAAGTTCTCGCGCACCAGGTCGACGATGTCGAGCGACTGCTCGATGTCGTCCACCGCCACCACGATGGCGCGCGCCGTGCCCGCGCCCGCGGTGCGCAGCAGGTCGAGCCGCGTGGCGTCGCCGTAGAACACGCGAAAGCCGAACTGGCGCAGGCCCTCGACGGTGTCGGCGTCGTGGTCGAGCACCGTCACCTGCAGGCCTTGCGACATCAGCAGGCGACCGACGATCTGGCCGTAGCGGCCGAAGCCGCAGATCAGCACCTTGGCGTCCTGCTGCTCCGAGATTTCGTCGAGCTGCGGCCCGCCCGTGCGGCTGTAGCGCGGCAGCACGAACTTGTCGAGCAGCACCAGCAGCAGCGGCGACAGCAGCATCGACAGCGCCACCGCGCCGATCAGCAGCGAGGTGGTCTGCGGCGGCAGCACGTCGGGCCCGGCGGCCTGGAACACCACGAAGGCGAATTCGCCGCCCTGCGCCAGCAGCAGCGTGAACACCGGCCGCTCCTGGTAGGCCAGGCCCATGGCCTTGGCCAGCGCGTAGATCACGACCAGCTTGATCGCCAGGAAGCTCAGCACCAGCGCCGCCATGACCCAGGGGTTGGCCACCAGCACGCCGAAGTTGATCGACATGCCCACCGCGATGAAGAACAGGCCCAGCAGCAGGCCCTTGAAGGGCTCGATGTCGGTCTCGAGTTCGCGCCGGTATTCGCTCTCGGCCAGCAGCACGCCGGCCAGGAAGGCGCCCAGCGCCATCGACAGGCCGACGAACTGCATCAGCGCGGCGATGGCCACCACCAGCAGCAGCGCGGCGGCGGTGAAGATCTCGGGCGTGTCGCTGCGCGCGATCCAGCGCAGGATCGGGCGCAGCAGCAGCCGGCCGCCGAGGATGATGCCGGCGATCACGCCGACGATCTTCAGCGCTTCGAGTGCGCGGTCCAGGCCACTGATGGACTGCTCGGCCGCCGTGGCACTGGCCAGCAGCGGCAGCAGCGCAAGGATCGGGATCGCGGCCACGTCCTGGAACAGCAGGATCGAGAAGCCGGCCTGGCCGCTGGGCGTCTTCAGCAGGTTGCGTTCGCCGAACACCTGCAGCGCGATGGCGGTGGACGACAACGCCAGCCCGAGCGCGGCCACCAGCGCCACGCGCCACGGCGCGCCCACGGCCCAACCGACGGCGAACAGCACCGCCGCGCAGCTGAGCACCTGCGCCGAACCCCAGCCGAAGATCGGGCGGCGCAGGCTCCACAGGCGCTTGGGTTCGAGTTCCAGACCCACGAGGAACAGCATCAGCACCACGCCGAACTCGGCGAAATGCAGCACGTCTTCCACGCTGGACACGAGGCCCAGGCCCCAGGGGCCGATGGCGATGCCGGCCACGAGGTAGCCGATGATCGAACCCAGGCCCAGGGCCTTGGACAGCGGCACCACCAGCACGGCGGCGCTCAGATAGATCAGGCTGCTGGTCAGCCAGGCGGGTGCGTGTTCCATGCTCAGGCCGCCTTGTTGTTGGTGCTGTGGGTGCTGCCGTTGGCGACGGCCAGGCCGTGTGTCATCGCGTTGTGGAAGGCGCCGGCCACCAGCTTGTTCACGTCGTCCGATTCGGTCGGGCGGTCGGTTTCGGGCACCGGGCAGGCGATGCAGGCGTCGAGTTCGTCCATCTCCGGCCAGACCGGGTAGCTCTCCAGGCGCTGCACGAACACCTCGACATGCGCGGCCACCTCGGCCTCGCTGGCGCGGCGCGCGCCGTGCAGCAGCAGCGGCGGCAAAAAGCGCATGCCGCACAGCGCGGCGGTCTGCTCGTAGGGCGGCAGGAAGGCGTCGAAGAAATAGCGGTTGTAGCTTTGCGGGTGGTAGCTCGGCTCGGGGCCGCCGGTGGTGGCGACCAGCCAGCAGTCCTTGCCCTGCAGGGCGGTGCCGCCGGGGCCGTAGGCCCAGCCGTAGCCGAGCACGTCGTCGAGCCAGAGCTTCTGCAGCGGCGGCATCGAGTACCACTGGATCGGGTGCAGCAGCACGACCAGGTCCGCGCGGGCCAGCCGCTCGCGTTCGACCTCGACGTCGATGGCGAAATCGGGGTAGGTGCCGTAGAGGTCGTTCGCGTCGACGCCGGGCACGCGCTGTGACGCGGCGAACAAGCGGCGGTTCACGCGCGAGTCGCGCCAGTGCGGGTGGGCGGCCAGCACATAGATGCTGCCGGCCGCTTTCGCGGCGCCAGCGGGGTTCTCCGAGGATGTTGTTGTCGTCATGCCGCGAACATAACGCAGACGGCCCGCCGCCGCCGACGCGCAACCCGGGGCGACTACCATCCCCCCTGTCCCAGTTCTGGAGGAGATCCTCATGCCGGTGGTTCTGGTCGCCAATCCCAAGGGTGGCGTGGGCAAGTCGACGATTGCAACGAACATCGCGGGCTATTTCGCGAGCCGCGGCCATGCCGTGATGCTCGGCGACGTGGACCGCCAGCAGTCTTCCCGGATGTGGCTCGGCCTGCGCCCGCCGCAGGCCCGTTCCATCGCCACCTGGGAAGCCACCGGCGACAGCACCGTGGTGCGCCCGCCGCGCGGCACCACGCATGCGGTGCTCGACACGCCGGCCGGGCTGCACGGCTGGCGCTTCAAGGAGGTGCTGGCGCTGGCCGATCGCGTGATCGTGCCGCTGCAGCCGAGCATCTTCGACATCTACGCCACGCGCGATTTTCTCGACCGCCTGATGGAAAGCCGCCGCGCCGAGAAGACCCGCATCGGCCTCGTCGGCATGCGCGTGAACGCCCGCACGCTGGCGGCCGACCGGCTCCACGAGTTCATCGCCGGCCTCGGCGTGCCCGTGCTGGGCGAGCTGCGCGACACGCAGAACTACGTGCAGCTGGCGGCGCGCGGGCTCACGCTGTTCGACATCGCGCCGGGCCGCGTGCAGCGCGACCTGGAGCAGTGGCAGCCGATCTGCGAATGGCTCGACGCCTGACCCCTGGATTTCCCCGATTCCCGGTTGTCGCAAGCCCGACAGCCACCCTTGAGCCCTTGGCACCAGAATGCCCCGCATGACCAAAAAGACATTCCAGACCCTTCAGGATCTCGCCGCCTGCGTCGGCCAGGAAGTCGCCGTGAGCGACTGGATCAGCGTGACGCAGCAGCAGGTGAACCAGTTCGCCGAGGCGACCGGCGACCACCAGTGGATCCACGTCGATGTGGAGCGGGCCAAGTCCGGCCCCTTCGGCGCGCCGATTGCGCACGGTTTTCTCACGCTGTCGCTGCTGCCGAAGTTCTTCGAGACGGCCATCGACGTGGTCGAATCGCGCATGGGCGTGAACTACGGCCTGAACCGCGTGCGCTTCATGTCGCCGGTGCCCGTGGGCCAGCGCCTGCGCGCGCGCATGAAGCTGCTGAGCGCCGAGCCGATTCCCAACGACGGCCTGCAGATGACCTGGGAAACCACGATCGAACTCGAAGGCGCCGCCAAGCCGGCGTGCGTCGCCGAGTCGGTGGTGCGCCGTTTTCCCTGAGCGGTTTTTTCTTTTTCTCTTCTTCTCTTTACATGCGGCGGTCGGTGACCTCGCCGTAAGTGGCGGCGCCCTGTCGGGTGATGCCGACGGCGCTCGCGCGCACCGCGGCGCGGTCGACATTGCCCGAGGTCGGGCGGGCCACGCCGGTGCCGCCGTTGCTGATCTGCAGCGGCTGCATGGCTTGCGCCTGGACCTCGGCGCGCGTCAGCGACGACTGGAAGGGCGCGGGCGGCAGCGGGTTCTGTTCGCCCTGGAAAGCATGGGCGCCGCCGCCGAAGGCGAGGGCGGCGAGCGTGACGAGGCGCAGGGTGGTGGTGTGCATGGCGGGACTCCTTGGCAGTCAGCGTTGAGGGGACGGATGCCGGTGCGAATCACCAGCATGCCTTCTCATACGCTGCCCGGCGCCGATCGGATGTGCCCCTGCCGCGCGAAGGGAGAACGGCATCAGCCGAACCCGTTCTGCCGCCAGGCCTCGAACACCGTGACCGCCACCGCGTTCGACAGATTCAGGCTGCGCTGGCCGGCGCGCATCGGCAATCGCAGCCGCTGCGGCTCGGCAAAGCCGTCGCGGACCGGCGGCGGCAGGCCGGCGGTTTCCGAGCCGAACACCAGCCAGTCGCCGGGCTGGAAGCGCACGTCGTGCACGGCGCGGGTGCCGCGCGTGGTCAGCGCGAACATGCGGTCGGCCGGCGGTTGCTGCGTGCCCAGCAACGCGGCCCAGTCGGCGTGGCGCTTCACTTCGGCGTACTCGTGGTAGTCGAGCCCGGCGCGGCGCAGCAGGCGGTCGTCCATCGAAAAGCCGAGCGGCTCCACCAGGTGCAGCGTGCAGCCGGTGTTGGCCGCGAGCCGGATCACGTTGCCGGTGTTCGGCGGAATTTCGGGGTGGACCAGGACGATATGGAACATGCACCGATTGTCGCGGGCGCCGCCGGTGAGATCAGCGCGGCGGATCGGTTCGCGCCAGTACGACGCCGGTGATGTGCGCCGCGCCGGCGAGGCGCAAGGTGGCGGCCGCGGCGAACAGCGAGGCGCCGCTGGTCATCACGTCGTCCACCAGCACCACGCGCCGTCCCCGCAGGCCGTCGGCGCGCAGCGGCTCCACGGCGAAGGCCCCGCGCAGGTTGCGCAGCCGGTCGGCGCGCGGCAGGCCGCTCTGCGCGGGCGTGTCGCGCGTGCGCAGCAGCAGGGTGGCATCGGTCTTGGCCGGTGCCAGCCGGCGGGCAAGTTCGTGCGCCTGGTTGAAGCCGCGCTCGCCCAGCCGGCCGGGCGCCAGTGGCATCGGCAGCACGAGGTCGCACTGCTCCAGCGCCGGCTCCACCCACGGCGCGCTGCGCAGCAGGGTGGCCAGCGGGCCGGCCCAGCCCGCCTCGCCGCGAAACTTGAACTGGGCGATGCAGTCGGGCCACGGCCACGCATAGGTGCAAGCCGCCAGGCAGGCATCGAGCGGCGGCGGGTGCTTGATGCATTCGCCGCAGCGGGCCACGCCCTCGGGCATCGGCAGGGCGCAGCCGCCGCAGCGCGCGGTCGGCGGCGCAAAACGCGCCACGCAGGCGTCGCACACGCGCTGCGCGGGCCAGGCGCGGCACACCTCGCACTGGCTGGGCAGCCGGGCGAGCAGCGAGGTGAAAGGCCTCAGGGCCCGGCGGTTGTGCATGCCTCAATATACTCACGGCCCCATGGCCACCGACCCCGCAAGAAGACCGCCGACCATCGATCCCACGGCGGCCGACCGCTGGCACCGGCTCGCGCCCGCCGAGGGCTCGCCCTGGCTGCACGAGGAAATCGGCCGCCGGATGGAAGACCGGCTGCAATGGATCAAGGCCCAGCCCCGCACCTGGGCCGACTGGTCGCCGCTGCGCGGCGGCCTCGAAGCCCACGCGCTGCTGGCCCGCCGCTACCGCGATGCCGAGGTCTTCGTCATCGAACCCGAACCCGCACTGGCCGAACGGACCGGCGAGGCGCTGACCGCGCCCTGGTGGAGCGCGCGCCGCTGGCAGGGCGGCAAGGCCCGCTTCGACGCCACGCCCGAAGACGGCGTCGACCTGCTCTGGGCCAACATGTCGCTGCACATGGCAGCCGACCCCGAGGCGCTCATCGCGCAGTGGCACCGGCTGGTCGCGACCAACGGCTTCCTGATGTTTTCCTGCCTGGGCCCGGACACCGTGCGCGAGCTGCGGGCGCTGCATGCCCGCCTCGGCTGGCCCGCCGCCGGCCATGAATACACCGACATGCACGACTGGGGCGACATGCTCGTGCACGCCGGCTTCGCCGAGCCCGTGATGGACATGGAGCGCATCGTGCTCACCTGGGCCACGCCCGAGGCCGCGCTGGCGGAGCTGCGCACCCTGGGGCGCAACCTGCATCCGGCGCGCTTCCCCGCACTGCGCGGCAAGGCCTGGCACCGGTCGCTCAAGCAGGCGCTGCCCGAGCTGGCGCCGGCCGCGGAAGGCGAAGGCCGCATCGCGCTGACCTTCGAGGTCATCTACGGCCACGCCTTCAAGCCGACGCCGCGCGTCGCGCTGTCGCCCGAGAGCGCGGTGTCGTTGCGCGAGATGCGATCGATGCTCCAGCGCGACCGCCCTGGCGCCTGAGCGACGCGCCGGGCCTCATTCGGTGCGCGAGGGGCGCGCTCTACCCGCTACAATCCGCCGTTGCGTGAAACTCGCGGGTATTGTCCCGTGATCGAGGGGTGTCGGATCCTGTTTGTACGAGGGGTTTGGCCACCATCGACGCACCGATTTGCTGAACTCGCCCGTGTCGAATTCCGTGTTTCGTTTTGCCACCGTCTCAGGCCAGAACATCCACTGGTTCCTGAAACGAAATTGCTCGGTGACGCCGAGCCAGCTGGCCTGGCTCTACGCCTCGCTGTGCGTGGTATCTCTGGGAACGGGCATGGTGTTCTGGCTGCACGGTGCGCCGCTGGTATTGCCATTCGCCTGGCTCGAACTGGCCGCGGTGGGCTTTGCGTTCATGATGTACGCGCGGCATGCCACCGATGGCGAACGGATCGCGCTGCAAGGCGGACGCCTCGTCGTGGAGCTCGAGAACGGTGGGCACTACGAGCGCACAGAATTTCTTCCGCACCAGGTGCGGATCGAACCGCAGACCGGCGATCGTTCACTGATCGAGGTCTCGGGGCAGGGTCGATCGGTCAGGGTGGGGCGCTATGTACGCCCGGAGTTGCGAGCCGCATTGGCGCGCGAGATTCGCATGGCGTTGCGTGGCGCCTGAGGGGGCTCGCGCGGTGCTGCACGGTTGGGTTTTCGAAAAATTGAAGAAACGTGAACACGATGAAGAGCATTTGGCGCAATAAGTACAGGCCGGCGAATCTGTTGCTGGCGGCCGGCGCGGCGTTCAGCAACGCGGCGCACGCAGTCAACGATCTGCCCGGCGGCCCTTCGGTGCGCCAGCTGAATCTTCCGATCGGCGTGACCAAGATCGCGCAAGAGCAGCATCTGCTCCACACGATCATGATGATCATCTGCACGGTCATCTTCATCGCCGTGTTCGCGGTGATGTTCTATTCCATCTGGAAGCACCGCAAGTCGGTCGGCCACAAGGCCGCCAACTTCCATGAATCGGTGGTGGTCGAGGTCATCTGGACCATCGTTCCCTTCCTCATCGTGATCGTGATGGCGCTGCCCGCCACCAAGGTGCTGGTGGCCCAGAAGGACACCACCAACGCCGACCTCACGATCAAGACCACGGGCTACCAGTGGAAGTGGGGCTACGACTACCTGAACGGCGAAGGCGAGGGCCTGGCCTTCATCTCGACGCTCGACAGCTCGCAGCGCGCCATGTCCGACGCCGGTGCCAAGGGTGTCATGCCCGACGACTACCTGTTCAAGGTCGACAACCCGATGGTCGTGCCGGTGCAGAAGAAGGTCCGCATCATCACCACCGCGAACGACGTGATCCACGCCTTCGCCGTGCCGCAACTGGGCCTCAAGCAGGACGCCATTCCCGGCTTCGTGCGCGACACCTGGTTCCGCGCCGAAACCGTGGGCGACTACTACGGCCAATGCCAGGAACTGTGCGGCAAGGAACACGCCTACATGCCGATCCACGTGAAGGTGGTTTCGGCCGCCGACTACACGGCATGGGTCGACACCAAGCGCAAGGAAGCCGCCGCCAAGCTCGACGATCCGACCAAGGTCTGGACGCTGCCCGACATGCTGGCACGCGGCGAGAAGGTCTATGCCGCCAACTGCGCGGCCTGCCACCAGGCCAACGGCAAGGGCGCAGGCCCGATCAAGCCGCTCGACGGCGCAGCCAAGGTGACCGATCCTGACCACAAGGTGCAGCTGCTGGTGCTGCTCAACGGCCAGAACAACGGTGCCATGCCTGCCTGGAAGCAGCTGAGCGACACCGACCTCGCGGCCGTGGCCACGTACACCAAGAACAGCTGGTCGAACAAGACGGGTCAGCTGGTGCAGCCGGCTGAAGTGCTGGCCCTGCGCGGCAAGTGATCCGACGGCGCCCCGCGAAGAAGAAATTGCAAGGAACAACGACATGAGCGCAGTCCTCGACCCCCACGGTCACGCCCCCGGCGGCCACGCCCACGACGAGCACCACGACCACCACGCGCCCACCGGCTGGCGCCGCTGGGTGTTCGCGACCAACCACAAGGACATCGGCACGCTCTACCTGCTGTTCAGCTTCACGATGCTGATGATCGGCGGCGTGCTGGCTCTGCTGATCCGCGCCGAGCTGTTCCAGCCCGGCCTGCAGATGGTGAACCCCGAGCTGTTCAACCAGTTCACCACCATGCACGGCCTGATCATGGTGTTCGGCGCGATCATGCCGGCCTTCGTGGGCTTCGCGAACTGGATGATCCCGCTGCAGATCGGCGCATCCGACATGGCGTTCGCGCGCATGAACAACTTCAGCTTCTGGCTGCTGATCCCGGCGGCCATCATGCTGGCGGGTTCGTTCTTCATGCCCGGCGGCGCGCCCGCGGCCGGCTGGACGCTGTACGCACCGCTCACGCTGCAGATGGGCCCCTCGATGGACGCCGGCATCTTCGCGATGCACATCATGGGCGCCTCGTCGATCATGGGTTCGATCAACATCATCGTGACCATCCTCAACATGCGCGCCCCCGGCATGACGCTGATGAAGATGCCGATGTTCTGCTGGACCTGGCTCATCACCGCGTACCTGCTGATCGCCGTGATGCCCGTGCTCGCCGGCGCCATCACCATGACGCTGACCGACCGCCACTTCGGCACCAGCTTCTTCAACCCCGCCGGCGGCGGCGACCCGGTGATGTACCAGCACATCTTCTGGTTCTTCGGCCACCCCGAGGTCTACATCATGATCTTGCCGGCCTTCGGCATCATCAGCCAGGTGGTGCCGGCTTTCGCCCGCAAGCGCCTGTTCGGCTACGCCTCGATGGTGTACGCCACCTCGTCGATCGCCATCCTGTCGTTCATCGTGTGGGCCCACCACATGTTCACGACCGGCATGCCGCTCACGGGCCAGCTGTTCTTCATGTACGCGACGATGCTGATCGCCGTGCCCACGGCCGTGAAGATCTTCAACTGGATCGCCACCATGTGGCAGGGCTCGATGACCTTCGAGACGCCCATGCTGTTCGCGGTCGGCTTCATCTTCGTGTTCACGATGGGCGGCTTCACCGGCCTGATCCTCGCGGTCGCACCGATCGACACGCAGCTGCAGGACACCTATTACGTGGTGGCCCACTTCCACTACGTGCTGGTGGCCGGCTCGCTGTTCGCCATGTTCTCGGGCTTCTACTACTGGGCGCCCAAGTGGACCGGCGTGATGTACAACGAAACGCGCGGCAAGGTCCACTTCTGGTGGTCGCTGATCTCGTTCAACGTCACCTTCTTCCCGATGCACTTCCTGGGACTGGCCGGCATGCCGCGTCGCTACGCCGACTACCCCATGCAGTTCGCCGACTTCAACGCCATCGCCTCGGTGGGCGCGTTCTTCTTCGGCTTCGCGCAGGTCTATTTCTTCCTGTTCATCGTGCTGCCTTCGATGCGCGGCAAGGGTGAAGCAGCGGCTCAGAAGCCCTGGGAAGCGGCCGAAGGCCTCGAGTGGGAAGTGCCGTCGCCGGCCCCGTTCCACACCTTCGAGAACCCGCCCAAGCTCGACGCGACCGCCACCAAGGTGATCGGCTGATCACCCGCGCAAGCCGGACAAGCACAGCGACTGCACGACGATGACAACGCCTGACCAAAGAAAGAACAACCGACGCATGGGGCTCACGCTGGCCTCCATCGCGGTGATCTTCTTCATCGGCTTCATCGTCCGCATGGTCTGGTTCAGCGGTCGCTGACCGCGCCACATCGCACGCCCTGAACGGAAGTAACAGCATGAGCCTCGGCCAACGCATCCGCCGCGCCAACGTCCGCATGGTCGGCAAGCTGGCCGTGGTGACCTGCGGCATGTTCGCCTTCGGTTATGCGCTGGTGCCGATGTACCGCGCGATCTGCGAAATGACCGGCATCAACATCCTCGCGCTCTCCGAACTGCAGGTGCCGGGCGGCGCGAGCGGCGCCAAGAACGTGCGCGTTCCGGATAACACGCAGGTCGACATGACCCGCACGATCAAGGTCGAGTTCGACTCCAACGTGCGCGGCGGTCTCTGGGACTTCAAGCCGGCCGAGCGCTTCATCGAAGTGCATCCGGGCCAGCTGAACACGGTGATGTACGAGTTCCAGAACACGCAGAACCGCCGCATGGCCGCGCAGGCCATCCCGAGCTATGCGCCGCAGCAGGCTGCGGCGCATTTCAACAAGCTCGAGTGCTTCTGCTTCAACCAGTACACGCTCGACGCGGGCGAGAAGAAGCAGTGGCCGGTCGCCTTCGTGATCGACCCCAAGATCTCGAAGGACGTCAAGACCATCACGCTGTCGTACACCTTCTTCGAGGTGGGCGGCAAGACGCCTCCGGCCCCGGTGGCCGCCGTTTCGCATGTTGTCGCCGATGAGCCGCGCTCGTGAGTTCGCCGCCGCCCGATGCCCCGCGCCGCAAGCCCACGCTGTGGGACACGATGAAGGCGGTGGGCTGGTCGTTCTTCGGGGTGCGCCGCAACAGCGCCTACAAGGAAGACCTGGGCAAGCTCAATCCGCTGCACGTCATCGTGGTGGCGTTTGCCGCAGTGATCGTCTTCGTGGTCGGGCTGGTGCTGCTGGTGCGGCATGTGGTCGCGGCCGCCTGAGCGTTGCCTGCTGAGCCGAAGACAAAAAAACACGATCTCCAGAATCATTGAATCGAGAGAAGAAAGAAAGCCAGGAGCTGATATGAGTTCAACCACCCACGGCACCACGCCCTACTACTTCGTGCCCGGACCCTCGGCCTACCCGGTCGTGTCCGCGATCGGCTTGTTCTTCGTGATCCTCGGCGCGGGGCAATGGATCAACAGCCACCAGTGGGGCGCCTGGTCGCTGCTGCTGGGCATGGTGATCTGGCTCGGCACGCTCTTCGTGTGGTTCCGTGCCGCCGTCGGCGAGAGCGAGAGCGGCCAGTACGGCCACAAGATCGACCTCTCGTACCGCTGGAGCATGAGCTGGTTCATCTTCTCGGAAGTGATGTTCTTCGGCGCCTTCTTCACGGCGCTGTGGTGGGCCCGCACCCACGCGCTGCCGACGCTCGGCAGCCTGGACAACGCGATCCTCTGGCCCGACTTCAAGGCCGTGTGGCCCAGCGTCGCCGCCGGTGTCACCGGTTCGCCGGCCGGCATCATCGAGCCCTTCCAGACCGTCGGCCCGTTCTGGCTGCCGACCATCAACACCGCGCTGCTGCTGAGCTCGGGCGTGACGCTGACCATCGCCCACCACGCGCTGCGCGCCGACCACCGTGCACAGTGCATCCGCTTCATGTGGCTCACCGTGGTGCTGGGCGTGATCTTCCTGGGCGTGCAGGGCTACGAGTACTACCACCTGTACACCGAACTGAACCTCAAGCTCAGCTCGGGCACCTACGGTTCGACCTTCTTCATGCTGACCGGCTTCCACGGCCTGCACGTGTTCATCGGCATGCTGATGCTGCTGTTCATCACGCTGCGCCTGCAGAAGGGCCACTTCACGGCCGAGCGTCACTTCGGCTTCGAAGGCGCGGCCTGGTACTGGCACTTCGTGGACGTGGTCTGGCTGGGCCTCTACGTGCTGGTCTATTGGCTTTGAGCGACAAACCTCACGGCATTCCAGAAAAAAGGCGCCGTAAGGCGCCTTTTTCATGGTTCTCGTGGAACGAGCACCATCTGTTACTTCCCGAGCGGGAGCCCGGTGGGCTGGATGTAGCCGAGTTTCCAGGCCAGCAGCATGCACAGGAACAAAAAGACCGACAGGCCGATCCGAAAGGTGAGCGCGCGGGCCATGCCGCCGCGCTTGTTTTGCCCGTCGCGACCGTCCTTCAGCATGAAGTAGAGCGCGAAGGCGAGGCTCGCGAAGATGCCCAGAAAGATCAGGGCGACGAAGTATTTCATGACCCGCATTATCGGCCGCACGCCCCGTCCGCTCCAGTGACCCCCGCGCCTTCCGAGCCCCTTGTTTCCTCTGTCACGCCGCGCAGACGCGCAGGCCGGGGCCGTTTTCTGATCGTCACGTTGGCGGCTGTGCTGGCGCTGGGAGCGACGGTGTCGCTGGGCCGCTGGCAGCTCTCGCGCGCCGCACAGAAAGAAGCGCTGCAGGCCCGCATCGACGCGCAGAAGCAAAAAGCCCCGCTGTCGCAGGCGGAGTTCTTGGCGCTGGGCGAAGCGGTCGGCGAGCTGCACCGGCCGGTGCAGCTGCGCGGCCTGTGGCTCACGGCGCAGACGGTCTACCTGGACAACCGTCAGATGCACGGCACGCCGGGCTTCTACGTGCTGACGCCGTTCGCACTCGAAGGCAGCGAGCAGACCGTGATGGTCCAGCGCGGCTGGGTGCAGCGCAATTTTGTCGACCGCACACAGCTCGGCGTGGTCGAGACGCCGCCCGGCATCGTCGAACTCACGGCGCTGATCGAGCCGCCGCCGAGCCATCTGTTCGAACTCGGCGCCAAGGCCGCACCGGCGCCCGTTGCATCGGCCCCCGCGCCGGCCCCGGCGGCGCAGGCCACGTCCGGCCCCACCGCTCCGGCACCGGGCATTCAGGGGTCTTCCCCCATCCGGCAAAATCTCGACCTGGAGGCATTCCGTGCCGAGACCCAGCTGCCGCTGCGCACCGACGTGTCGCTGCAGCAGAGCGGGCCGGCGTCCGAGGGCCTGCAGCGCGACTGGCCGGCCCCGGCGTTGGGCCTGGAGAGGCACTACGGTTACGCATTCCAGTGGTTCGGCCTCTCGGCCCTCGTTGTCATCCTCTATGTCTGGTTCCAATTCATCTCCCCCTTCCGGCGCGCGCGGCGCCGCGCACGCGATGGCCGCAGCCTCTGACGAGCCGCTGGGCCTGACGGTGCACTCGATGCCGTCGCCGGGCCAGGCGCTCGACGAAGCCGAGAACCGCCGCACGGTCCACGGGCGCTGGAAGATGATCGCCGTGCTGCTGATGTGCGCGGCACCCGTCATCGCCTCGTACTTCACCTACTACGTGATCCGGCCCGAGGGCCGCAGCGTGTACGGCGAGCTGATCGATCCGCAGCACGAGATGCCCCGCCTCACGGCGACCGACCGCAACGGCGCGCCGGTCGAGCTGGCCACGCTCAAGGGCCAGTGGCTGCTGGTGGCGGTGGCCGACGCAGCTTGCGACGCGCTGTGCGAGCAGCAGCTGTACCTGCAGCGCCAGTTGCGCGAGAGCCTGGGCCGCGAAAAAGACCGCCTCGACCGCGTCTGGCTCGTGAGCGACGCGGCGCCCGTGCCCGAGCGCCTGACCAACGGCCTGCACGGCGCGACCGTGCTGCGCGTGCCGGCCGACCAACTCGCCCGCTGGCTCGCGCCCGTGAAGGGCCACACGCTGCCCGAGCACCTCTACGTGGTCGATCCGATGGGCAACTGGATGATGCGTTTCCCGGCCCGCATGGACGCCGCCGGCGCGAGCCGCGCCAAGCGCGACATCGACCGCCTGCTGCGTGCCTCGTCCTCGTGGGACGAAGCGGGCCGCTGAGCCCCGCACGAACAATCGCCCGATGGACACGCGCTCCCTCTACGACCTCACGCCGATCGCCTGGATGATGGCCGCCGGCGTGCTGCTCGCGCTCGGCCCGCTGGTCTGGGTGTGGCGCCGCAACCCCGGCTCCGGCCCGGCGCGGCGGCTGCATGCGCTGACCGTGCTCACGCTGTTCCTTACCTTCGACCTCACGCTCTTCGGCGCCTTCACGCGGCTCACCGATTCGGGTCTGGGCTGCCCCGACTGGCCCGGCTGCTACGGCAACGCCAGCCCGGCCGGCGCGCGCCACGAGATCGCCATGGCGCAGGCGGCCCAGCCGACCGGCCCGGTGACGCACAGCAAGGCCTGGATCGAGATGGTCCACCGCTACCTCGCGACCGGCGTCGGGGTGCTGATCCTCACGCTCGCGGGCGCCACTTGGATCGTGCGCCGCCGCCAGCGGCGCCAGCCCGCGCCGCCGGTCGACAGCGCGCACCACCACGTCGTGCTCAGCGCCTGGTGGCCCGCGGCCACGCTGGTCTGGGTCTGCCTGCAGGGTGCCTTCGGTGCCATGACCGTCACCTGGAAGCTGTTCCCCGCCATCGTCACGATGCACCTGATGGGCGCCATCGTGCTGCTCGCGCTGCTGTGCATCCAGGCCGTGCGCTACCGCCAGGTGGCGGCGCAGCGCTTGCCCACGGCCGTGTCGCCGGCGCTGCGCAACGGGCTGATCGCCACGGCGGTGCTGCTGGTGCTGCAGATCGCGCTCGGCGGCTGGGTCAGCACCAACTACGCGGTGCTGGCCTGCACGCAGTTCCCGACCTGCCAGGACAGCTGGTGGCCGTCGATGAATTTTGTGCAGGGCTTCGAGATCTGGCGCCATCTGGGCGTGACCGGCGATGGTCAGCCGCTCGACTTTTCCGCGCTCACCGCTATCCACTACGCGCACCGCCTCATGGCGTACGTCGTGTTCGTGGCGCTCGGCCTGCTGGCCTGGCGCCTGCGCCGCCTCGAGGCGCTGCGCGCACAGGCGCACTGGCTGGCCGGCCTGGCGCTGCTGCAGCTGGCCACGGGCCTGGGCAACGTGCTGCTCGGCTGGCCGCTGGCCGCGGCCGTGCTCCACACCGGCGGCGCCGCGGCGTTGGCGGTAGCCTTGACCTGGGCGCTGTGCGAAAGCCGCCGCGAAAGCGTTGTCGCTGGATCGGCTGCACCGATTCCGCGCGCCGTCGACAATGCGCGCGGCACCCCCAACCCGAAGAAAGCCACCGCGTGAGCACCCCGATTCCTGTTCAGCACGCCAGCACCGCCAACGTGCTGCGCCAGTTCTACGCGCTCACCAAGCCGCGCGTGGTGCAGCTGATCGTGTTCTGCGCGCTCATCGGCATGGTGCTGGCCGTGCCCGGCCTGCCGTCGTGGGCCGACGTGCAACGCGGCGTGCTGGCCTGCATCGGCATCTGGCTCGTGGCCGGCGCGGCCGCGGCGTTCAACTGCCTGGTCGAGAAGGGCATCGACGCCAAGATGAAGCGCACCGCCTGGCGTCCCACGGCGCGCGGGCAGCTCAGCGACATGCAGGCGCTGGTGTTCTCGGCCCTGCTGTGCGCGGCCGGCTCGGCGCTGCTGTGGTTCACGGTCAACCCGCTCACCATGTGGCTCACCTTCGCCACCTTCGTCGGCTACGCGGTGATCTACACCGTCATCCTGAAGCCGCTGACGCCGCAGAACATCGTGATCGGCGGCGCCTCGGGCGCCATGCCGCCGGTGCTGGGCTGGTCGGCCATGACGGGTGACGTCGGTCCCGAGGCGCTGATCCTGTTCCTCATCATCTTCCTGTGGACGCCGCCGCACTTCTGGGCGCTGGCGCTGTACCGCGTCGAGGACTACCGCAAGGCCGGCCTGCCGATGCTGCCCGTGACGCACGGCAACGAGTTCACGCGGCTGCAGGTGCTGCTGTACACCTTCATTTTGTTCGCGGCCTGCCTGATGCCCTTCATCTACGGCATGAGCGGCTGGCTCTACCTCGCGGTGGCCATCGGCGTGAGCATCGGCTTCACCGGCTATGCCTTCGCGCTGTGGCGCAACTACTCCGACGCATTGGCGCGCAAGACCTTCCGGTTTTCGCTCATCCACCTGAGCGTGCTGTTCGCGGCGCTGCTCATCGACCATTACCTCCGCTGACCGGACCGTCTGCCCATGAACAAGCGCAATGCCCTGAAATCGATCGCCGCCACCGCCGGCTGGGTGGCCGCCTCGGCCACTTTGGGCTTGGGCCTGTCGGCCTGCGGCGAGCAGCAACCGAAGCAGAGCTTCCAGGCGGTCGACATCACGGGCGCCGACTACGCCAAGGACTTTTCGCTCACCGACGCCGACGGCAAGGTGCGCACGCTGGCCGACTTCAAGGGCAAGGCGGTCGTGCTGTTCTTCGGCTATGTCCAGTGCCCCGACGTCTGCCCGACCACCATGACCGAGATGGCGCAGGTCAAGCAGCAGCTCGGCGCCGATGGCAGCAAGCTGCAGGTGCTGTTCGTCACCGTCGATCCGGCGCGCGACACGCCCGAGGTGCTCAAGGCCTACATGGGCGCGTTCGACCCGAGCTTCGTGGCCCTCATCCCCACGCCCGAGCAACTCGTCGCTCTCGCGAAAGACTTCAAGGTCTATTACAAGAAGGTCGATGGCAAGACGCCGACCAGCTACGCGATGGACCACTCGGCCGCGAGCTACATCTACGACCCGCAAGGCCGCCTGCGGCTCTACGCGCGCTACGGCGCGGGCGTGCCGGCCATGGTGTCGGACCTGAAGACGCTGCTCGCTTCCTGAGTCGGGTGTGCAAGCCATGGCATCGGTCGACCATCTGAAGTCGCGCAAGGGCGCGTTCCGCATCGCGCTCATTCCACCCGAGGTGCTGGGCGCGCTGAACGGCGGGCTGCTCGAGACCGTCAACCTCAACGAATTTCTTGCACTCGAACTGCCGCTGCTCGCACGCAGCGTGGCGGGCCATGTCGGCCTCGACGCGGCGCACGAACGGCTGGACGACACGCTCGCCATGCTGGCCGCCTTCAAGCCCATGCAGCGCCACAGCCACATCGCGCGGGCGCTGTACGACATGACCGCCGCGCATGCCGAGCGCGACGCCGTCGCGCACCGGCTGGCCACGCACGCGAGCGACGTTGCGCGCTGCTGGGCGGTGCAGTGGATCACGCTGTCGGACCTGCCGCTCGCAGAGCAGCTCGTCGCCGTGCGCCGCTTCGCCGCCGACCCGCACTTCGGCGTGCGCGAGTTCGCATGGATGGCCGTGCGCGACAGCGTCATCGGCGCGCTCGACGAGGCGCTGGCGCTGCTGCAGCCCTGGGTGGCCGATGCCGATCCGAACGTGCGCCGCTTCGCCAGCGAACTCACGCGCCCGCGCGGCGTGTGGTGCGCGCAGATCGAAGCGCTGAAGGCCGAGCCCTGGCTGGCCCTGCCGCTGCTGGAGCCGCTGCGCGCCGACGGCCACCGCTACGTGCAGAACTCGGTGGCCAACTGGCTCAACGATGCCAGCAAGACGCAGCCTGAATGGGTCGAGACGCTGTGCACGCGCTGGGTGGCCGAGTCGCCGGTTGCCGAGACGCGCTACATCGCGAAGCGGGCGCTGCGCACGCTGACCAAGTCGACGCCCTGACGCCCTGAACGAAAAAAAGCCCGGCACTGCCGGGCTTCTTCGTGGAGGAGGGCGGTCGCTGCGCTTACGCGTACTCGGCCAGCGCCTTCTTCATCTTCTTCATCGCCGCCACTTCGATCTGGCGAATGCGCTCGGCGCTCACGCCGTACACCGCGGCCAGGTCGTGCAGCGTCATGCCGCCCGAACCGTCGTCGTTCACCTTGAGCCAGCGCTCTTCGACGATGCGGCGGCTGCGGTCGTCCAGCGCCTCGAGGGCGGTGGCGATGCCGTCGCTCGACAGGCGGTCGCGCTGCTGCGATTCGAGCAAGGCGGTCGGTTCCTGCGTGGCGTCGGCCAGGTAGGCGATGGGGCCGAAGCCCTCGTCGCCGTCATCGGACGGACCCGGATCGAGCAGCACGTCACCACCCGACAGGCGGGTTTCCATCTCGAGCACTTCCTCGGGCTTCACGTTCAGGCGCGTGGCCATCTGCGAGACCTCGTCGGGGCTCAGCGTTTCCCGGTGCGTGCCGTTGTCGGCCGCGGCCGAGTCGGCCTTGAAACTCTGCTTCATCGAGCGCAGATTGAAGAACAGCTTGCGCTGGGCCTTGGTCGTCGCGACCTTGACCATGCGCCAGTTCTTCAGGATGTACTCGTGGATCTCGGCCTTGATCCAGTGCATGGCGTAGCTCACCAGCCGCACGCCCTGGTCGGGGTCGAAACGCTTCACGGCCTTCATGAGACCGACGTTGCCTTCCTGGATCAGGTCGCCGTGCGGCAGCCCGTAGCCCAGGTACTGGCGGGAAATGGAGACGACCAGGCGCAGGTGCGACAGGATCAGCGCACCGGCAGCTTCGAGGTCGTTCTGGTCGCGCAACTTGCGTGCGAAGCCCTGCTCTTCTTCGAGCGTGAGCAGCGGCAGGCGGTTGGCGGCCGAAATGTAGGCATCCAGGTTACCCAGCGGGGGGACCATCGACCATGGGTTGGCGACGGCCAGCTGGTTGGCAGAGACTCCAGACAGCGTTGTCATCAGGGGAAACTCCTTTGTGGCGGTCATATTAGCACTCGGTTAGAGGGAGTGCTAAGCCAAGGGTTCCCTTGCATTTCTATCGTTGCGATAGCTTTTGTCGCGAATTGCTGGATATTTGTATGCCATTTGGCGTTTTTCAAGTCCGTGCCGCTTGTCCGAGCAGCCAATCCTGGAACGCCAGGATGCGCGGGTCCCGGGCACTGCCTTCCGGGTAGACCAGGTGGTAGGCGTAGCCCGCCGCCATGGGCACGCCGATGTCGAACAGCCGCACCAGCCGGCCCTGGGCGAGGTCGGCGGCGATCATGTCCAGGTCGGCCAGGCCGACCATGCCGCTCTCGGTGACGGCGCGCACCACGTCGCTCGAATCGGCGAAGCCGATGCAGCGGCTGTCGTCGAAGCCCTCGATGCCGGCGGCGGCCATCCACATCGGCCAGTTCGGCCAGACCATGCCGTCGGTCTTCCAGTCGACGTAGCCCAGCGTGTGCTGGAACAGGTCGCGCGGCGTTGCCAGCGGGGGGCCGCTGGCGAGCAGCCTGGGGCTGCAGACCGGCACGATCACGGTGTCGAACAGGCGCTGCGAGCGCGTGCCCGCGTCGTGCCCGTTGCCGAAGCGGATCGCCACGTCGATGTCGTCGGCGTCGAAGTCCCGCAGGGCGTCGGAAATGTCGAAACCCAGCTCCAGCCCCGGGTTCGCGGCGCGGAACTGCGGCAGCCGGGGCAGCAGCCAGTTGGTCGCAAAGCGGGCGCTGGTCGACACGCGCAGCGTCGCCGCCCCGCGCGCCATGCGCCGGGCGCGGCCGGCGGCGCGGCGCAGGGTGTCGAGCGCGTCGGTGGTGGCCTCGAACCACACGGCGCCGGCGGACGTCAGGCGGATGCTGCGGCTGGTGCGCGTGAACAGCACCACGCCCAGCTGGTCTTCGATTTCCTTGATCTGGTGGCTCACGGCCGCCGGCGTCAGCCCGACTTCTTCGGCGCCCGCGTGAAGTTCAGGTGCCGCCCGGCGGCCTCGAAGGTGCGCAGGGCGCGGGTGCCGGGGATCAGTTGGAGGTTCATTGATCTTCAAATGATTTTTGATGATTCTCCAAAAACTATTCGTTTCTCAGAGGGAAGTCAACGCGGGATAGTTCAGGAACTTGATGATCCATCCGCAACGGTCCCCCCTCAGAAGCAACGAAACCATGTCCGCCAGCACCCCTTCTTCTTCCACTTTCGTCGTGCAACGCAACGGTCAGCCCGCACCCGCCGAGGCCCTGGCGTCGCTGGCCTTCGCCGGCCACGCCCATTTCACGGCCATGCAGGTGCGCGGGGGCCGGGTGCGGGGCCTCGACCTCCATCTGGCGCGGCTGCGCTTCGCCTCGCAGACCCTGTTCGGCCAGGCGCTGCCCGACCACACGGTGCGCGCCCATCTGCGGGCCGCGCTCGCGGCCGGCCCGGCGGACCTGTCGCTCACGGCCACCGTCTACTCCCCGGCCGGCGAGTTCACCGTGGCCGACGCGGTGCCCGAGCTGCTGATCCGCACCGGCCCGCCCGCCAACGGCCCCGCAGGCCCGCTGACCCTGGCCGCGATCGAACACGAGCGCTTCCTGCCATCCGTGAAGCACGTCGGCGAAGGCGCCAAGACGCAGCTGCTGCGCCAGGCCGCCGCGCAGGGCTTCGACGACGCGGCCTTCCTCGACCGGCATGGCCGGCTCGGCGAGGCGTCGATCTGGAACCTGGCTTTCTGGGACGGCCAAGGGGTGGTGTGGCCCGAGGCCGAGATCCTCACCGGCACCACGATGGGCATCGTGCGCCGCCAGCTCGATCGCCTCGGCGTTCCGCAGCGCAGCCAGGTACTGCGGATGACCGACCTGCCCACGCTGGCCGGCGCCGTGGTCATGAACTCGTGGACGCCGGGCGTGGCGGTGCACCGCATCAGCGACGTGGCGTTGCCGGCAGCGCCGGCTTTCGTGGAGCTGCTGCACCGGGCTATGAGGCCGAGCCGTTCGTGTCGCCTTGAATGGACCCTTGTGCTCGGGCGCTGCGCGCCGCATCAGAGAACGCGAGGGAAGCCATCCCTCTCAGAGGCCGCTGTTTTGTTTACCAGCGGATGCCGAGCTTCAGGAACAGCTTCGACAGCACGAACAGCGGGCCGACCCAGAGGTACTGGATGTCCTCGAAGAACGACGGCTTCTTGCCTTCGATCTTGTGACCGACGAACTGGAAGATCCACGCCACCACGAAGATCGCCGCCGACACCGGCAGCACCGCGGCGCCCATCGCATGCACCGCCACCAGCGCCAGCACCGTGAGCGCGAGCATGGTGGCGAGGAAGGCCGGCGAGCGCAGCAGCGCGTAGTACACGAGGCTGGCCGCCACGAAGGCGTAGGCCACCCACGGATGGATCGCGAACAGCAGCCCGACGATGCTCAGCATGATCGCGGGAATGGCCACGAAGTGGATCAGCTCGTTGGTCGGATGGCGGTGGCTCTCCTCGTAGTGGGCGAGCAGGCGGTCGACCTTGCGCTCGCTGGTGGCGAGCGGGGCGGCGGCGGTGTGGGTCATGGCAGGTCTCCGGGGCGCCGTGCGTTGCGGCAGGACTTCCATGGTGCCCACGGCGCGGCACCATGGCAAGTAGCGCTGTCCCGGCGCCATGACTAAGGGCACTGTCGCCCGGGGCTTGCGCCGCTAAGATCAAATCCGTGGCCTCTTTCGACTCCCCCTCCGCACCCCCGCTGCCCCTCACCGACACCGGTGCGCCCGCGGGCGTGTCCGGCGCGATCCTGGTGGTGGACGATCACGACCTGCTGCGCCTGGGCGTGAGCGCGCTGGTGCAGGCCCAGGCCGCCACCTCGGGCGCGCGCATCTCGGTGTTCGAGGCCGGCAACATCGCTGACGCGCTCGCGCTCTACGCAGCGAACGAGGCGGCCATCGGTCTCGTGCTGCTCGACCTCGCGCTGCCCGACACGCACGGGCTCAGCGGCCTGGCCGAGTTCCGGCTGCGCTTTCCGGCGGCGCGCGTCGTCGTGCTCTCGGGCACCGCCAACAGCACGCTGGCGCAGGGCGCGCTCGCACTCGGTGCCAGTGCCTTCCTGCCGAAGTCCGCCGACCTGAAGGAGATGGTGGGCTTCATCCGCGCGTGCGGCCTGTTCGAGGCCGACGGCACGCCGCCGCAGCCGTTGCCGCCCGCGGCGCTGCCCAAGTCGCTCTCGGGCTATGCGGAGTTCGCGCATGCCAGCGCCTGGCAGGAACTCACGCCGCGCCAGATGCAGGTGCTGCAGTGGGTGCTCGAAGGCAAGGCGAACAAGGAGATCGCACAACTGGCCAACCTGAGCGAAGGCACGGTGAAGAACCATGTCTCGACCATCCTCCTGCTGTTCGGCATGCGCTCGCGCGCCCAGCTGATCAGCATGCTGCGTTGAGCGGCGCCACGCTGGCGGGCCGCGGCGATGCCGCTGCCGGCCAGCTGCTGAGCCAGCGCGTGCTGCGCGAGCACGTCGGCTCGGTCTACGACACCTACGGTATTTCCACGCTGACCCACCTGGGCTTCGTGATCGTGTTCGGCTGCATCATCTACTCGCAGCTCAGCGACGCACGCCTGCTGTTCTGGATGGCGGCGCTGGTGGCGGTCGACATCTACATCTTCTTCACGCCGCGCTGGACATCCGCCCGCCCGCCCTCGGAGAGCCCGTACTGGGCGCGCAAGATCTCGCGCATGGTCACGCTGGTCAGCATGATCACGGCGGTGGTGCCCTGGTTCATCGTGCCGCACGAGAACATGCCCATGACCTCGCTGTTGATGGCCGTGATCGTCGGCAGTTGCGCGCGCGCCGCGCAGTCGCTGTGGCCGCTCAAGCCCGCGCTGTTCGGCTACACGCTGCCCATGTCGCTGGGCATGATCATCGCGCTGGCCTGGCAAGGCGACGGCCTGCACCTGTTCCTGGCCGCAGCCGGCTCGGCCTACTTGATGCTCACGCTGCACGCCGGCGTGCGCCAGCACCGGCTGCTGACCGACTCGCTCATGCTGCGTTTCGAGAACGAGGCACTGGCCGCACGCCTGGGCGAGCAGATCGCCGCCACCGAACGCGCCAGCGAAGAAAAGACCCGCTTCCTCGGCGCCGCCAGCCACGACCTGCGCCAGCCGCTGCACGCCATCGCGCTGTTCGGCGCCGCGCTCGAGAACGAACTGCGCGGCCGTCCCGAGAGCCGCAACGCCGAGCGCCTGATGCGCGCCGTGAACGCGCTGGGCGCATCGCTCGACACCATGCTCGATGTGTCCCGGCTCGACGCGGGCGTCATCACGCCGTCGCCGCAGCCGGTCGAGCTCGATGCGCTGTTCCTGCCGCTCAACCACACCTTCTCGGCGCAGGCCGAGCAGAAGGAGCTGCAGCTGCGCGTGCGCGCCAGCGGCCTGTGGGTGCGCAGCGATCCGCAGCTGCTGCACCGCATGCTGTCCAACCTGATGGACAACGCCCTGAAGTACACCGTGCAGGGCGGCGTGACCGTCACGGCGCGCGACCGTGGCGACACCGTGTGGATCGAGGTGCGCGACACCGGCATCGGCATCGCGCCCGAGCAGTCGCACCGCATCTTCGAAGAGTTCTATCAAATCGATAACCCGGGCCGCGACCGTGCGCGCGGGCTGGGCATCGGCCTGTCGATCGTGCGTCGCCTGTCGCGGCTCCTGGGCCACCCGGTGCAGATGCATTCGCGTCCGGGCCGGGGCACGCACTTCCGCGTCGTGCTGCCGACCGTGCCGCCGCAGGTCAGCGCGCTCGTGGGTCCGTTCCCGGCCGGCAGCGTCGAGCTGGCTGCGCGCCGCCGCGCCGCCACGCTGCCCGGTCGCGTGCTGCTGATGGACGACGAACTCGAAATCCGAGAAGCCATGACCGGCCTGCTGCGCTCGCACGCGATCGACGCACACGCCGTCGCCGACGAAGCTGCCGCGGCCGATGCGCTGCACCAGGCCCGCGCCGAGGGCCGGCCCTTTGGCCTCTTGATGTGCGACTACCGCCTGGCCGACGGCGTCGACGGCCTCGACGCCGGCCTGCGCCTGAGACGGCACGCGGGCACCGAGCTGCCGCTGCTGCTGATCACCGGCGAGACCTCGCCCGACCGTCTGCAGCGCGTGCGTGAGTCGGGCGTGCCGGTGCTGTTCAAGCCCGTGGCGCCCGACGCGCTGCTGCAGGCCATGGCCGAGCTGGTGCCGACACCGTAGCGTTTCGCACACAGCCTGCGGCTGAAAGTGAATACGTTGTAGTTCATTGCGTACCGATCGGTTCCGATGGGCACAGGTGCAATGACTTTTGGCACTGCCGGGCTTTCGCTTCCCGTCGTAATTTCGGTTCTCAGGGAAGCGAAATCAGGGGTATTGCAGGCGTCGACCACCGGTGCCTTCGCACACGAAGAGCGACGCCGCACAGGCCACACGCAGGGGGAATACAAGGGAGAAATAAGAAAGACAGGGAGCTGACGGCCTCCGGCGAAAGCCGGGGGCCGTTTTTTTTATCCGAAGCGAAAAGCGAAAGCTTCTTCGCTCAGCCCAGCAGTGCTTGCGCGAACTCGCGGGCGTTGAAGGTCTCGAGGTCTTCGAGCTTTTCGCCCACGCCGATGAAGTACACCGGAATGGGCCGCTCACGCGCGATGGCGCACAGCACGCCGCCCTTGGCGGTGCCGTCGAGCTTGGTCACGATGAGGCCCGTGAGGCCCAGCGTTTCGTCGAAGGCCCTGACCTGCGCGAGCGCGTTCTGGCCGGTGTTGCCGTCGATCACCAGCAGCACCTCGTGCGGCGCGGTGGCGTCGGCCTTGGTGACGACGCGCTTGATCTTCTTCAACTCGTCCATCAGGTGCAGCTGCGTCGGCAGGCGGCCCGCCGTGTCGACCAGCACCACGTCCTTGCCGCGCGCCTTGCCGGCGTTCACGGCATCGAAGCTCACGGCCGACGGATCGCCGCCTTCGTTGCTGACGATCTCGACGGTGTTGCGGTCGGCCCAGACCAGCAACTGCTCGCGCGCCGCGGCGCGGAAGGTGTCGGCCGCGGCCAGCAGCACCGAGGCGCCTTCGGTGGCCAGGTGCTTGGTGAGCTTGCCGATGGAGGTGGTCTTGCCCGCGCCGTTGACGCCGGCCACCATGATCACGGTGGGCGTGTACTCGCCGATGACCAGCGGCTTCTCGAGCGGCTTGAGCAGGTCGGTGACGGCATCGGCCAGCAGCAGCTTGACCTGCGCGGCGTCGGTGGCCATCTGGCGCTTGACGCGCACCTTCAGGTCGTCGAGCAGGTACTCGGTGGCCTTGACGCCGGTGTCGGCCATCAGGAGCGCCGATTCGAGTTCTTCATACAGCGCGTCGTCGATCTGCGCATTGACGAACACGGCCTGGATGCCGGTGCCGGTCTTGCGCAGGCCGGTCTTGAGCTTGTCGAACCAGCTCTTGCGTTCGGTGGCGATAGCGGGCGGCTCGACAACAACGGCGACAGGTGCGGGAGGCGGTGCGGGCACGGGCGCCGGAGGGGGCGGCGGTGCGATGACGGGTGCGGGAGCAGGTGCCGGAACGGGTACTGGCGCAGGGATCGGCGCCGGTGCGGCGACTGGAACTGGCGCGGGCGTCGGCACAGGCAGCGACGCGGGCGCTGGTGCCACCACGGGCGCCGGAGCAACTGCAGGCGCGGCAGGCGTCGGCTCGGGAATCGGTGCGGGTGTGGGGGGCGGCGCAGGAACAGGCGCAGGCGCTTCCGCCGTCGGCTTCGACCCGAACCAGCTCGACGGCGAGAACACCGAGCGTGCCGGTGCGGCTTCCGCGGCCGGGGGCGGCGCGGGTTCGGTGGTCGGCGGCGGGGCCGGTGTCACCTGGGCATCGGCAGGTGGTTTTTTCTTGAAGAAACTGAACATCGGGAGCTTTTTACAATCCGACCCATTCTATGAAACACCTCTCGCCACGCCGCGCTGCGTCTGGTGCGGTGCTGGCCCTGGCGCTTTCGGCGCTGTGGACCGTGCCCGCGCTGGCCCAGTCCACCCCCGCTTCCGCCGCGTCGGCCTCCGCCGCCGCGGCCCCGGGCCCCCAGCAATTCACCCTCGCCAACGGCATGACCGTGATCGTGCAGCCCGACCGGCGCTCGCCGACCGCGGTGCAGATGGTCTGGGTGCGAGTCGGCTCCATGGACGAGGTCGATGGCACCACCGGCGTGGCGCACGTGCTGGAGCACATGCTGTTCAAGGGCACGAAGACTGTGCCGCCCGGCGAGTTCTCGCGCCGCGTGGCGGCGCTGGGCGGGCAGGAAAACGCCTTCACCATGCGCGACGCCACGGGCTACTACCAGCAGATTCCGGTCGGCAGCCTCGAACAGGTGATGAAGCTCGAATCGGACCGCTTCGCCAACAACCAGTGGCCCGACGACGAGTTCAAGCGCGAGATCGAAGTGGTCAAGGAAGAGCGCCGCCTGCGCACCGAGGACCAGCCGCGCGCGCTGCTCGGCGAGCAGCAGAACGCGGCCGTCTTCACCTCGTCGCCCTACCGCCGCCCGGTGGTGGGCTGGATGAGCGACCTCGAATCGATGACGCCCGCCGACGCGCGCGCCTTCTTCCAGCGCTGGTACGTGCCGGCCAACGCCGTGCTCGTGGTGGCCGGCGATGTCGACGTGGCGCGCGTGCGTGCGCTGGCCGAGAAGTACTACGGCAGCATCCCCGCGCGCGCCGTGCCGGAGCGCAAGCCGCGCACCGAGCCCGCGCAGCGCGGCATCCGCCGCCTCGAGTTCAAGGCCCCGGCCGAGCAGGCGTACGTGTCGCTCGCTTTCCGCGTGCCGCAGCTCACGAACATCGACGACGCCAGCAGCGACGCCTGGGCGCTGGTGGTGCTCTCGGCCGTGCTCGACGGCTACGCCGGTGCGCGGCTCGACCGCGCGCTCACGCAAGGCCCCGGCCGCGTGGCCGATTCGGCGGGCGCGTACGCGGGCTTCGTCGGTCGCGGTCCGCAGCTCTTCATGCTCGACGGCGTGCCGGCCGCCGGCAAGACGGCCGAGACGGTCGAGGCCGCACTGCGCGCCCAGGTGGCGCGCGTGGCGAAAGAGGGCGTCGGCGAGGCCGAGCTGGCCCGCGTCAAGACGCAGTGGGTGGCGAGCGAAACCTACAAGCGCGATTCGGTGATGGCGCAGGCGCGTGAACTCGGCAGCAACTGGATCCAGGGCCTGCCGCTCGACGCCAGCGAGCGCATCGTCGCCCGGCTGCAGGCCGTGACGGCGGCGCAGGTGCAGGCGGTGGCCGCCAAGTACTTCGGCGATGACCAGCTCACCGTCGCCACGCTGCGGCCCCTGCCGCCCGAACCCAAGCGCGGCCGCGGCTTCGCCGCCCCCGCTGGCGAGATGCGCTGAAAGGCACCGGATTCCCTCCATGAAGAACCTCCACAAATTTGCAAGCACCGCCCTCCTGGCGGGCATCACCGCGCTGTTCGGCATGGGCAGTGCGCAGGCCGCGCTGCCCATCGAGCACTGGACGCTGGCCAACGGCGCCAAGGTGTACCTGGTGTCGACCAACGCGCTGCCGATCGTCGACGTGCAGATCGATTTCGACGCCGGCAGCCGGCGCGATCCGGCCGTGCAGGCCGGGCTGGCCAGCACCAGCGCCGCGATGGTCGAGAAGGGCGTGCGCGCCGGCCGCAACGGCGAGCCCGCGCTCGACCAGAACGCGCTGGGCGAGGCCTGGGCCGATCTGGGCGCCAGCTTCGACGTGAGCGCCGGCACCGACCGCACCAGCTACACGCTGCGCACGCTGTCCGACCCGGCGCTGCTGACCAAGGCCGTGGCCCTGGCCGCGCGCGAGATCGGCGAGCCCTCGTTCCCCGACGACATCTGGACGCGCGAACGCGAGCGCATCAACGCCGCCATCAAGGAAGCCAACACCAAGCCCGCGACCGTGGTCGGCCGCGCCTTCGCACAGGCCGTGTACGGCACGCATCCCTATGGCCAGGAAGTGACCGAAGAGACGCTGGCGCGCATCGACACCGCCGCCATGCGCCAGCGCTACGAGCAGCTGATCCTGCCGTGCCGCGCCAAGCTCAGCATCGTGGGCGCGGTCACGCGCGCCGAGGCCGAGTCGCTCGCGACCACGCTGCTGTCGCGCCTGCCCAGCCCCGCCGCCTGCGCACCGCTGCCGGCCGTCGCGCCGGTGGTGGCGCTCACGGCGCCGAAGGACGAGCGCATTGCGTTCGACTCGGCGCAGGCCCACGTCTTCATCGGCCAGCCCGGCTACCCGCGCCAGGACCCGGACCACTTCGCGCTCACGCTCGGCAACTACGTGCTCGGCGGCGGTGGCTTTGTCTCGCGGCTGACCGAAGAGGTGCGCGAGAAGCGCGGCCTGGCCTACAGCGTTTACAGCGGCTTTGCGCCGGGGCTCGACGCAGGTGCTTTCCGCATCGGCTTCCAGACCCGGCCCGACCAGGCCGACGCGGCGACCAAGGTCTCACGTGAGGTGCTTGCCAAGTTCGTGGCCGAAGGCCCGACCGAGAAGGAGCTGAAGGCCGCGAAGGACAACCTGATCGGCGGCTTCCCGCTGCTGCTGGACAGCAACCGCAAGCTCATCGGCAACGTCGCCAACATCGCCTGGTACGGCCTGCCGCTGGACTACCTCGACACCTGGACCGCGCGCATGAACGCGGTCACGGCCGCCGACATCAAGGCCGCGTTCGGCCGCAAGCTGCAGCCGCAGCGCATGGTGACGGTGGTGGTGGGCGGCAAGCAGGCCGCGCCCTAATAAGCGATCAAGCCAGCGCGTGCGGCCCGCTGCGCGCGGCGGCGCGCACGGCGGCGCCGAGCTGCTCCAGCAAGCGGGGCGCCGCGCGCGCCTGCTGCCAGTACAGCGGCACCTGCAGCGTCGCGCCGGGCACCAGTTCGACCAGCGTGCCGTCGCGCAAGGCGTCGGCCACCATGCTGGTCGGGTGCATGCCCCAGCCCATGCCGCGGCAGGCCGCCTCGACGAAGGCGGCGGGGGAGGGCACCCAGTGGCGCGGCGTTTCCACGTTGCGATGGCAGATGCGGCGCACCCAGCGCGCCTGCAGCCGGTCCTTGCGGTCGAACACCAGGTTCGGCGCGTCGGCCAGCGTGCGCGCTCCCACGCCCTTGGCGAAATACCGTTCCACGAATCCGGGGCTCGCGGCGGCCACGTAATGCACGGTGCCCAGCGCCTCGCTGTTGCAACCGGTGACCGGCTGGGCCAGCGCGGTGACAGCCGCGAGCACGGCGCCGCTGCGCAGCCGTTCGGCCGTGTGATCCTGGTCGTCGGCCGTGAGGTCGAGCAGGGCGTCGGGTGCCTGCGCGGCAAAGGCCGCGGCCCCCGCCATGAACCAGGTCGCGAGGCTGTCGGCATTGACCGCCACCCGCACCGTGACCCGCTCGTGCGCCTCGCCGCTGCCCATGCCGAGCGCGGGCAGCGCCTCGCGCAGCTCGTGCTCCAGCATGCCCACGCGTTCGACGTGTCGGCACAGCTGCAGGCCGGCCTCGGTCGCCACGCAGGGCTGGCCGCGCACCAGCAGCGCGCCGCCGGTGCGCTCTTCGAGCAGTTTCACGCGCTGCGACACCGCCGAGGGCGTGACGTGCAGCGCGCGGGCGGCGCGCTCGAAACTGCCTTCGCGCACCACGGCGGCGAGGGCGTGCAGGGCGGCGTAGTCGAGCATCGTGGCGAATGAAGTAAAACTGAATTGAAGTTAGAAAGTTTAGTTTGATTTAACGATGTGCGGGCGGCAAGCTCGGACCATGACCGCCGTCCACATCTCCACCGCTTTCCTCAACGGGCTCTTCATGAGCCTGGTGCTCATCGTCGCCATCGGCGCCCAGAACGCGTACGTGCTGCGCCAGGGCTTGCGCCGGGAGCACGTGAGCGCGGTGGTGCTGTTCTGCGCCGCCTGCGACGCGGTGCTGGTCGCGGCGGGCGTGGCCGGCATGGCGCAGGCGCTGAAGGGGCGGCCGATGCTGGCGACGCTGCTCGCGGCCTTCGGCGCGGCCTTTCTTTGCGGCTACGGCCTGCGCGCGCTGTGGCGCTCGCGCCAGCCGGGCGCGCTGCAGACGGCGGCGCAGGGCGCCTCGCACTCGCGCGCCGCGGTGGTCGCGCAGGCCGCCGGCTTCACGCTGCTGAACCCGCACGTCTACCTGGACACCGTGTTGCTCGTGGGCAGCGCCGGGGCGCAGTACCCGGGCGCGCTCAAGCTCTGGTTCGTGGCCGGGTCGACGCTGGCCAGCGTGCTGTGGTTCACCGCGCTGGGCTTCGGCGCGCGGCTGCTGGCGCCGGTGTTCGCACGGCCGCGCGCCTGGCAGATGCTCGATGCGCTCATCGGCGGCACGATGCTCGTGCTGGCGGCCTTCCTTGCCCGGCGCGCGTTCACGGGCTACTGAGTGAAGTGGGGCCACCTGCGGCGTTAAGCTCGCCGCATGCCCCAGAAGCCCACAAAAAAGAACGCCGCCGCGCCCGTCTCGCGCGCCCCTGCCGCCAAGCGCCCGTCGCGGCCCAGCGAGGTCCGCATCATCGGCGGCGAGTGGAAGCGCACCCGCCTCGCCGTGGCCGACAAGCCCGGCCTGCGCCCCACGCCCGACCGCGTGCGCGAAACGCTGTTCAACTGGCTCGCGAGCCTGGCCGGCGTGGGCGGTGGTGCGCTGCCGGGCTGGCACTGCATCGACGCCTTCGCAGGCACCGGCGCGCTCGGCCTCGAAGCCGCCTCGCGCGGCGCGGCCAACGTGCTGCTGTGCGAGCAAGATGCCGCGCTGGTCGCTCAACTGGAGGCCGCCAAGACCAAGCTCTCGGCCAAGGCCGTGCGCGTGGAGCGCGGCAATGGTGTCACCGCGCTCGAACGTGCGGCGGCGGGCAGCCTGCAGGCCGTGTTTCTCGATCCGCCCTTCGAGACCGTCGCGCTGTACGAGCCGGCCCTGCGCGCCGCCGCGCGCGCGCTGCATGCCGATGGCGCGATCTACCTGGAGGCGCCGCGCCGCTGGGCCGCCGAAGAACTCGCTGCGCTGGGCCTCGTGGAATTCCGCTACCTGAAGGCCGGCGCCGTGCATGCCCATCTGCTGCGGCGCGCCGAGTCCGTGCCTGCATAATCCGCCGGACAAGCCGCACCGGCAGCATGAGGAAGAACCAACCATGGCCAGCAACGTGATCGCGGTTTATCCCGGCACTTTCGACCCCATCACCCTCGGTCACGAGGACGTGGTGCGGCGTGCAACCCAACTCTTCTCCAAGGTGATCGTCGCTGTCGCGGCGGGCCACCACAAGAAGGCGCTGTTCACGCTCTCCGAGCGCATGGACATGGCCCGCGAGGCGGTGAAGCCCTACAGCGACCAGGTGACGGTCGAGAGCTTCTCGGGCCTGCTGCGCGACTTCGTCGTCGCGCGCGGCGGCAAGGCCATGGTGCGCGGCCTGCGCGCCGTGACCGACTTCGACTACGAGTTCCAGCTCGCCGGCATGAACCGCTCGCTGATGCCCGACGTCGAGACTGTGTTCCTTACGCCAAGCGACAAGTACCAGTTCATCTCCAGCACCTTCGTGCGCGAGATCGCCATGCTCGGCGGCGAGGTCAACAAGTTCGTCTCGCCGAACGTCGAGCAGCAGCTCACGGCCAAGGTTCGCAGCCTGGGCAGAGAATGACCCGCGCCCAGGCTTTGCGCTGAGGTGAACAACGCCCCCTTGCCCCGCCTGCATCCGCTGGGCGATGCGGCGCTGGTGTGCGACCTGCCTGCGCCCGCCACGCTGGCGCAGCAGCAGCGCATCTGGGCGCTGGCCGCCGAGGTGCTGGCCTGGCCCGGCGTCGGCGAGGCGCTGCCGGGCATGAACAACCTCACGCTGACCTTCGACCCGACCGCCGTGGCGTTCGAGGAACTCGCGGCGCGCGTGCTCCAGGCCTGGCCGGGGCTCGCGGCCCATGCCGCCGAAGGGCGGCGCATCGAGATTCCCGTGGCCTACGGCGGCGAGCACGGCCCCGACCTCGCCGACGTGGCCGCCCACACCGGGTTGTCGGCGGCCGAGGTGGTGCGTCGCCACAGCGGCGGCGACTACGTGGTCTACCTGCTCGGATTCCTGCCGGGCTTCGCCTTCATGGGCGGGCTGTCGCCCGAGCTCGCGACACCGCGCCGCGCCGAACCGCGCACCGCCGTGCCCGCGCGCTCCGTCGGCATCGGTGGCGAGCAGACCGGCATCTACCCGCTGGTGTCGCCGGGCGGCTGGCAGCTCATCGGCCGCACGCCGCTCGAGCTGTTCGATCCGTCGGCGGAGTCACCGACGCTGTTGCGTCCCGGCGACCGCGTGCGCTTCGTCGTCGAAAGCTTGCAGACATGATCCTCGTGCGCAAACCCGGCGTGCATGCCTCGGTGCAGGACCTCGGACGGCCCGGCCTGCGCCAGCTCGGCATCTGCCCGGGCGGCGCGCTCGACATGCTCGCGCTCACGCTGGCGAACCGGCTGGTCGGCAACGCCGACGCGGCGGCGGGCATCGAATTCACCATGGGCGGCTGCGAGCTGCAGTTCGAGTCCGACACCCGCATCGCGCTCACCGGCGACGACTTCGGTGCCACGCTCGACGGCATGCCGCTGTGGCCCTGCTGGAGCGTGCCCGTGCGCGCCGGCCAGACGCTGCGGCTCGCCGGCGCCAACGCGCCCGGCACGCCGAAGGCCGGCCTGCGCAGCTGGCTCGCGGTGGCGGGCGGCATCGACGTGGCGCCCGTGCTCGGCTCGCGCAGCACCGACCTCAAGGCCGGCTTCGGCGGCCACGAAGGCCGCGCGCTGCGCAAGGGCGACCGGCTCGCACTGGGCGCTTCGCGGCTCGATGCCGATCAAGGCGGGCGCCGTCCTTTCGGCTTGCGCGCGCCCGACTGGGGCACGGCCGAGGCCGACGGCGCGCTCGCGCTGCGCGTGCTGCCCGGCCCCGAGTTCGAGTTCTTCACACCCGACGCGCAGGCGCTGCTGTGGAACGAGCGCTGGCGCATCACGCCGCAGAGCAACCGCATGGGCAGCCGGCTGGCCGGCGCTGAATTGCAACGCAAGGCGGCCGGCGACATGCTGTCGTCGGGCGTGATTCCCGGCACGATCCAGGTGCCGCCCTCGGGCCAGCCGATCATCCTCATGGGCGACGCGCAGACCACCGGCGGCTACCCGCGCATCGGCGTGGTGATCCGCGCCGACCTCTGGAAACTCGCGCAGGCGCCGCTCGGCGGCCGGCTGCGGCTGGTGCGCACCGACCTCACGCATGCGCTTGCGGCCTGGGCCGAGCAGCAGCGCTACCTGGCGCAGGTGGCGCAAGGGCTCGCCGCTGCGGGCTGGCCCGGCGCGGCTTAGGGCCTGCTCACGCTATTTCTGGCGTCGCGTTGGCCGGCAAAGGGGCTGGCTGCAAGGCGCGCGTGCGCAGCAAGGCTTCTGCCTTGCAAGCGCGGGCAACGCCGCAGACGGCCCCTTTGCCGGCCAACCCGGAGGGAAGGTCTGCCACAGCGGGCCACTCGGCGTTGCGCTCCTTGCGTGTGCGCATGCACACGCGGCGTCACGCGCCTTGATTGGCCCGCTGTGGCAGACCTTCGCGACGCCAGAAATAGCGTGAGCAGGCCCTAGACTGTCGGTCAGCGCAGGTTGCTCCCCGCACCTGCCCCACGAGACGGAGAACATCCCATGCAGATCGACCTGAACGCCGACCTCGGCGAAGGCGCCGGCAGCGACGAAGCGCTGCTCGGCCTCGTGAGTTCCGCCAACATCGCCTGCGGCTGGCACGCGGGCGACGCCAAGACCATGCAGCAGTGCGTGCGCTGGGCCATGGCGCACGGCGTGGCGATCGGTGCGCACCCGAGCTTTCCCGACCGCGAGAACTTCGGTCGCAGCACCATGCACCTGCCACCCGACGAGATCGTGGCGAACGTGCTCTACCAGGTCGGCGCGCTGGCCGCGATCGTCAAGGCCGAGGGCGGCCGGCTCGCGCACGTGAAGCCGCACGGCCAGCTCTACAACCAGGCGGTGAAAGAGCCCGAACTGGCCGAGGCGCTGTGCGAGGCGGTGCGCCGCTTCGATCCCTCGCTCAAGTTCTTCGGCCTCGCGGGCAGCAACATGATCGACGCGGCCCGCCGTGCCGGATTGCAGCCCGTCGAGGAGGTGTTCGCCGACCGCGGCTACATGCCCGACGGCAGCCTCGTGCCGCGCAGCCAGCCCGGCGCGCTCATCGAGAGCGAAGAGCAGTCGCTGGCGCAGACCCTGTCGCTGGTGCGCGACCACCGCGTGGTCGCCATCGACGGCAGCACCGTGGCGGTCAACGCCCAGAGCGTGTGCCTGCACGGTGACGGCGCGCACGCGCTGGCTTTCGCGCGGCGCATCCGCGAGCGGCTGCAGCAGGAAGGCATCACCGTCCGCGCGATGGCCTGAACGCGATGCTGGCGAAGCGCGCTTCTCCCACCGTTTTGCTGACGGGCTTCGAGCCCTTCGAGCAGGAGCTGCTCAATCCGTCATGGGAGGCCGTGCGCACGCTCGACGGCTGGAAGTGCGGCCGCGCCACGGTGCATGCGCGCCTCGTGCCCTGCGTCTTCGGCGAGGCGCTCGACGCGCTCGACCGCGCGATGGACGAGCTTCAGCCGACGCTGGTGATCTGCATCGGCCAGGCCGGTGGCCGTGCCGAGTTCACGCCGGAGCGCATCGCCATCAACGTCGACGACGCCCGCGTGCCCGACAACCTCGGCCGCCAGCCGATCGACGTGCCGGTGGTGACCGGCGCGCCGGCCGCCTACTTCTCGACCTTGCCCGTGAAGGCCATCGTGCGCGAACTGCGCGCGGGCGGCGTGCCGGCTTCGGTGTCGAACAGCGCGGGCACCTTCGTGTGCAACCACCTCTTCTACGGGCTGATGCACCGCATCGCGACGCATGCGATCGCAAAGGGCGTGCGCGGTGGCTTCATCCACATTCCCTACCTGCCGGCGCAGGCGGCGCGCTTTCCGGGCGCGCCGAGCATGGCGCTCGAGACGCTGGTCGATGCCTTGCGCATCACCGTGAAGACCGCACTCGCGGTGAAGCAGGACGTCGCGGAAACCGGCGGCCAGTTGCACTGACCGAGGCTCTCAAGTGCTTGGGAAGTGCTTGCCCAGCCAGGCGTTGAGCGCCGTGTTGACGAAGGCAGGCTTCTCCATCGTCAGCATGTGGCCGCACTGCGGCACCCACACCACCTCGGCGCGCGGCAGCAGCGCCGCCATCTCGCGGGTGCATTCGGGCGGCGCGAGGCGGTCGTCGTCGCCGCACATCAGCAGCACCGGTGCGCGCAGCAAGGCCAGGTGCGTGCGCGCGTCGGGGCGGCGCATCACGGCGTGGTTCTGTCGGATGAGCTGGGCCGCGCCGGCGCCGAGCACGATGTCGAGATAACGCTGCACCAGCGCCGGGTTGGCAGCCTGCACGGCATGGAAGGCGAAGGCGACGTTGGGCTCGATGATCTCGCGCACCTCGCCGCGCTCGAACCATTCGATGGCGCCTTCGCGCAGCGTGAACATGTCGGGCGTCTCGGGCCGTGCGCTGGTGCCCAGCAGCATCAACCCGGCGATGCGCTCAGGCGCTTGGCGCGCCGCTTCCATCGCGACCATGCCGCCCATCGACGCGCCGCACAGCACCAGCGGGCCGTCGTGTTCGCGTAGCACGGCGCTGGCCATGCCTTCGATGGTGTCGTGGCGCGTCTGGACGTCGCTCACGCGGGCGCCGAAGGCGGCGGGCAGGGCGGGCAACTGGGCCTCCCAGAGGCGTTCGTCGCAGGCAAGGCCGGGCAGCAGGACAAGTTGAGGCATGGGCCGATTCTGCGCGATCGGACGGCGTGTGCGAGGTGGCAGTCGTGCAACAGCGGGTTGGCACGAAGCCGGCATGTCATGCACTCGGGGGACAATGCATGCAATGTCCACCAACACCCCAGACTCCGCCTCCACCGACCTCATCCTGATCCGCCACGGCGAAACCGCCTGGAACCGCGAGCTGCGCTTCCAGGGCCATGCGGACGTCCCGCTCAACGACATCGGCCATGAGCAGGCGCGCCGCCTCGGCCTGCGTCTGGCGGGCGAGACGGCACAGCACCTCATCAGCAGCGACCTCATGCGCGCCCAGCAGACCGCGGCGCCCGCGGCGCAGCAGCTGGCGCTGGAGGTGGTCACTTCGGTGGCGCTGCGCGAGCAGCACTTCGGCGTGGTCGAAGGCATGCGGGCCGACGAGATCCAGAGCCAGCATCCGCGCGCCTGGGAAGAGTGGCTGGAGTTCCGCGAAGACCATGCCATGCCGCAGGGCGAGAGTGCGCGAGAGTTCCATGCGCGCGTGATCGGCGCGCTCGGCACGGTCGCCGCCGCGCACCGCGGCCAGCGCCTGATCGTCGTCACCCACGGCGGCGTGCTCGACATGGTGTGGCGCACCGCACGCGGGCTGAGCCTCAGCGGCCCGCGCCAGAGCGAGATCCCGAACGCGGGCTTCAACCGCATCCGCATCGCCGACCCGGCCGCGCCGGACGCCATCGAGATCGTCGAGTGGGCCGACACGCGCCACCTCGCCGACCTGCCGCCGCAGCCGACCTACGACCAGCGGCGACACCTGAAGAAAGACTGAGTCTTCGGATCAGGCCGGGCAGCTGCCCGACTTCGGCGTGCGCAGCAGCGGCACGCCGGCGCCCACGCCTGTGGGCTGGCCGCCGTCCACCGCAAGGCGGCCGTTCACCAGCACCGTGACCACGCCTTCGGACAGCAGCGTCGGCTGCGTGTAGGTGGCCTTGGCCGCGAAGCGCTTCGGATCGAACACCACCACGTCGGCGTGATAGCCGGGGCGCAGGTGGCCGCGCTGCACCAGCCCCAGCGTGTCGGCCGTGAGCGAGGTGCTGCTTCGGATGAACTGCGCCAGCGAGATCGCGCGCTCCTTCACCACGTACTGGTCGTACTTGCGCGCAAAGGTGCCGTAGGCGCGCGGATGGCCCAGCGACGAGTCGGACGAGGTCATGACCCAGGGCCGCTTCATGAAGGCGCGCACGTCGTCGTCGCTCATGTTGAACGAGGCGATCATGAGGTCGCCGTCGCGCAGCACGGCGATGGCGGCGTCGACCGGGTCGGCGTTGGAGGCCTTGGCCACGTCGGCCAGCGTCTTGCCCACGTACTTCGTGCTGCCGGCCGAGAACAGGATGGCCTCGGGCCCGCCGCGCAGGCGCAGGTTCTCGCGCATGTCCTTGCGCAGGCGCTCCTGCTGCGCCGCGTCGTCGAAGCGCTGCAGCGTCGCGGCACGGCCGCCTTCGTTGGCCCAGGGCGGCAGCAGCGCGGCCGAGAAGCGCGTGCTCGACGCGGTCCAGGGGTAGTGGTCGGCCGTGATGTCCAGGCCCGCGGCGCGCTCCTTCTCGATGCGCCGGATGATGTCGCCGCTCTGGCCCTGTACGGCCACGCCGAGCGCCTTGATGTGCGCCACGTGCACCGGCAACTTCGCCTCGTGGCCGATGCGGATCACCTCGTCGATCGAGCCCTTCAGGCCCACGTTGTACATGGCCTCGTCGCGGATGTGGCTGTCGTACAGGCCGCCGTGCGCGGCCGCCACCTTCGCGAGTTCGATGACCTCCTCGGTCTTCGAGAAATTCTGCGGTGGGTAGAACAGGCCGGTCGACAACCCGAGCGCGCCATCGCACATCGCGCGGCTCAGGTGCTGCTTCATCGCGTTCATCTGCGCGGGCGTGGGGGCGCGGTTGGCCTCGCCGAGCTGGCTGATGCGCAGGGGGCCGAAGCCCGCGTACATCGCGACGTTGGTGCCGACCGGCACGGCGCGCAGCTTCTGCGTCTGCGCCGCGATGTCGTAGCCGCCGAAGCCGTCGTTGCCGATCACCGCCGTGGTCACGCCTTGCGTGACGAACGGAATGTTCAGGCGCTTGCGTGCGTCGTTCGAGAGCAGGTCGGCGTCGGCATGCGTGTGGGCGTCGATGAAGCCGGGCGCCACCACGAGGCCGGTGGCGTCGATGGTGCGGCGCGCGCGGAACTGCGCCGGCATGGCGCGGCCCGCGAACACGATGCGGTCGCCCGCGATGCCGACGTCGCCGACCACGGGCGTGTCGCTGTCGCCCGTGTAGACGGTGCCGCCGCGCAGCAGCAGGTCGAGTTCGACGGGGGCGTCGGCGGCTGTGGCGGTGGTGTGAAAGGGCGAGGCGAGGGCCGCGAGAACGGCCAGCGTGACGAGAGAGCGCTGCATGGGCGAACAGGAGGAGAGGGGAGGAGCGGCCAGTTTAGGAGTCGCTCCCGCGCGGCCGTTAATTCCTTTTGCGCCACGCCCCATGACCGGAAGGCATGGGTGGCGAACCGCTCACGCCCTGGTGAGCTGCCCCAGACCCAACCGCGCGTAGACCGCATCAGCCTGCCGCCGCAGCCGCAGCGATTCGGGCTGGCCGTTGAGCTGTTGCTGCAGCAGGCCCTGCGCGCCTGCGAGTGCGGACTCGGTGCCCGTGCGCACCAGCGCGTCGAGATAGAGCTGCTCGAACAGGTCGCGCTGCGCGTGGCTGCCGCCGATCTCGATCATGCGCGGCAGGGCGATGCCCAGGCCCTCGACCGCGCCCGCGACATCGCCGCGCGCATGGGCCACGAGGCCGCGCGCGGCCGGCACGCACACGCGCTGCCACGCGGCGCGCGTGGACGCCGGCGCGACGGGCGCGAAGGCCTCGATGTTGTGCAGCAGCACTTCGGCCTCGGGCCGGCCGGCGCGCGCCAGGCCGTAGAGGTACTGCAGGTCGAGAAAGGGCAGCACATGGTCGGTCTGGCGCTGCCGCAGGTGGTCGGCCACGTCATCCCAGCGCGCACCGACGTCGATGCCCGCGAGCTCAAGCCGCGCGAGCAGCGACACGGCGCCGATCTGGTCCTGCGAGTAGTCCTTCACCACGCCCCAGGCGTGCTCGTCGTACACGGCGAGCGCTTCGGCGTCGCGGCCCAGGTCGATGAGGAACAGCGCCACGTGCCACCAGTTGTGCGTGACCATGAAGGAGTTGAGCCCGGTCCAGGTGTCGCTCACACTGTGCATGAACGCCAGCCCCTCGGCCAGCCGGCCTTCGGTGAGCATCACGTGCGCCAGCGCATGGTGCGCCCACGGCTCCTTGCGGCACAGGCCGATCGCGCGGCGCGCGCTGGCCTCGGCCTCGCGCAGCAGGTGGCACTGCTCGTAGCCGAAGGCCGCCATGCCGTGCACGTAGGGCACCTCGGCCGCGGCCGGCAGCGCCGCGAGCGCGAGCCGCAGCATGCCGGGGCAGTCGCCGGTGTTGAAGCAGTGGTACTGGCCGAGCTTGACCGACACCAGGTCGCGCGGATGCTCGCGCGCCTGCTCGGCATGCAGCGTGATGGCGCGCGCGATGTCGTCGTCGGCCCAGGCTTCGACCGCGGCGATGTAGCGCTGCTCGCGCGGCGTGGCGCGCGCAGCGCCGGCGCGGGCCTTGTCGAGGAAGGGCCGCGCATTGGCGGCGGCTTCGCGCGATTCGGCGAACAGGTGCAGCGTCGCGCAGTAGGCCTGCACGATCGGGCTGGCATCGCGCTCGGCCAGCGCCAGCAGGTTCACGGCGCGCGCCTCGGTCGAAATGAAGCCCATGACGAAGTCGTCGACCAACGCAAGGCTGGCGGCGTCGTCGAGCGTGAGCGGATTGCCGAGGCTGTCGGCGGCGTGCGGGGTTCCGTGAGAGGGCATGGCGGCATGGTGCCACGCCCTCTCGGCGTCTTTCAAGTCTTCTCAGACACCTGCTTGCTGGTGGCGGTACTCCTGGGTCTTGCCGCCATAGCCGTAGGCTGCACCGCGCGCATCGATCACGTGGATGTACGAGACCTCGTGCAGGGTGGGCCGCAGCGCCGCCATGGCCGCGTACACCTCGCGCAGGTAGCGCGCCTTCTCGGCCTTGGTGTTGGTCTCGTCGGTCACGCTGATGTCGAGGTGAAAGGCCGACTTGCCGAGTTCGGCCAGCGACTGCCCCCCGATGAACCAGCTGTCGGCGGCGATGTACTGCACCGTGATGGCGATGACCGGCAGCGCCTTGCCGAGCACGCTCTGCGTGAGCTCGGCGACCGTGTCGACGGTCTTGCGGGTGAGGGTGGCGTCAGGCTGGCCGGAGAGGTGGACGACGATGTGGGGCATGGTGAACTCCTTTGGGGGGTGAAGATCGGGTGGTCGATGGGGTGATTGTGGGCACTGCCTGGTCATCGGAAAAGCGGGAAGATATGATGGAATCCATCGGATAATAGAATGGATAGGCAGACACCATGCAAGGCTTCGACCTCGAACAGTTGCGCACCCTGGTGGCGGTGGCCGACGCCGGCAGCCTCACGGCCGCGGCGCCGCGCGTGTGCCTGTCGCAGTCCTCGGTGAGCGAGCAGATCCGCAAGCTCGAGGAGCGCGCCGGCCAGTCGCTGCTGACGCGCAGCAAGGCCGGCGTGGTACCCACCGAAGCGGGCATGCGGCTGCTGGGCCATGCGCGGCGCCTCCTCGCGCTGAGCGACGAGGCCTTTCGCGACCTGCGCGGCGAAACCTTGCAGGGCGAACTGCGGCTGGCCGTGACCGACTACTTCCGCCCCGGCGACCTCACGCGCCTGCTGGGCCGGCTCGGCGAGCGCTATCCGCAGGTGCGGCTGCACGTGACCATCCTGAAGAGTGATGCGCTGCGTGCCGCCTATGCGCATGGCGATTTCGACGTGGGGCTGGCGATGAACATCGCGGGCGCCAATGCAGCAGCGGCCGGCAATGGTGCGGTGTTGTGGCGCGAATCGCTGGCCTGGCTCGGTGCGGCCGGCTTGCGCGTGGTGCGCGGCGAGCCCGTGCGGCTGCTGGCGCTGCCCGACACCTGCTCGCTGCACCAGTTCACCGTGGCCCTGCTGCGCCGCCGCCGCGTGCCCTACGTGCTGGCGCACGTGGCGTCGGGCGTGGCGGGTCTGCAGTCGGCCCTGGCCGCGGGCCTGGGCGTGGCCTGCCTCAACGAATCGGCGATCGCGGAGGGCATCGCGCGGCTCGCGCCGCCGCATGGGCTGCCGGCGTTGCCTCGCGTGGCGTTCCAGTGGTTGCCCGCGCGGCGGGGCGAAACCGCGTTCGTGACGCGGGCGCGGGAGATGCTGTCGTCGCAGCTGGGGTAAGCCAACAGGAAGTGGGTGAGGAAATCAATTCAGCTGGATGTTGGAACCGTCGAGCTTGGCTTGACCTTTGGCGAGGTGTTGCACCTTGCTTTTCTTGGCTTGAGTGCCGGTGAAGTTCACCGAGCGGGTGATCGTGTTGCCCGTGATTTCCAATGAATCGAGGCGGCCCTTCTGAAGGTCAAGCGACTCGATGGTGTTGCCCTCGATCACGACATCACCTGCATTGAGATATCCGGAGCAGAGAAAGGGAATCCTGTTGTCGCGTAGCGTAAGGCGTCGTGTCATCACCGGCTGAGTTTCCTTGTTGTCCGGGTCGAAGCCGCCTGCGATGATCACTGGCTTGGTGACGTCGCCGCCGAAGATGCAACGTTCTATGAGAACGGAGTCAAAGGCTCCGGCATAGACATAGCAGACGGAGATCCCGTTGCCGTGAATCTGACTGTCCTTCATGGAAAAGGCACGCGCGGCTTCCTTGATGCCGACTTGAATGGCGCCACCCCTGACTCGCTCGATCACCAGATCGTCTTTGATCGTGGCATTGGTGAGGTCGAGATGGTCTAGCACGGTGTCACGGATGGTCAGAGACTGAAGGTCGGCTGCAACCAGATCGAACGTTCCGCGTAGCTTGCAGCTCTCGATCAGAACATCCGACCGCTGAAAGTTGGGGCCACTGTTGGCATCACTGTCCGTACGTATTTCGCCCTCTTCGACGACGCAATCGCGGAGGGATGTTCGGGAAAATCCGAACATCGAGAACCATCTTGCGCTGCATTTGATGAACTCTGTCTGGCCGTAGGTGCCGATGGTCCCCCATTGATTGGGGTCCGATCCTGGTCCTTGAAAGTTGCAGCTCTCGAATCGAACATCCTTGCTTCCAACATCACCGGCGATATTGCTGTCTCCTGTGACATGGCAGTCGAAGAAAGTCACTTGCTCTGCGGTGCCCCATCCAATTACAGCATCGTGAAATCGGCAGCGTTCGAATCGACATTCCTGCAAGCCGGAAAGTCGAATCTCATACGCACCAGAGAACTCGCAATCAACGAATCGAATGTTCTTCCATATTTGATCGTCAAACTGCTCACCGGAGAACATTGCTTTTTCAATGAGAAGCGGTGCATTCCCCATCTCCCGTGTGCGGTGCTCCGGGTCTTTCAGATAGGTGAATGTCTTGCCGAAGCTGCGAATGTTTCGAGTAGTCATATTGCATCCGAAGAGAGGAATGAGCGCGACGCTGTTGAAAAGGGACAGCGTTGAGGTAAGGAGCGAGCGACGATTCATTCAATGTGCTAGTTCTTGTTGATGCCGATCGCCTCATGCCTGCTCAGGTATCCCTTGTCCCTGTAGTGACTCGCCAAGAAATCCCAATCCGGCACTTGCCCATGCTCACCGCTCCTGCGCTGCATGAAGTCGAACGCGTTCGACCCCACCAGGGATGTCCCGATCTCCAGCGGAAATATCCACGGATCGTTTTCCCATTTCATGTCAGCACTCCAATCGGGCGTGGCCTTTCCCTTTTCGGGGCCCGTGGTGTACAGAGCGATCGTGGGCTTCTTCAGGATGACCTCGCAGAAGGCTTGCGTCACTCGCTGCATGAATAGAACCCCCGCACCTTTGGACAGGCCCGCAGCGCCACCCACAGCGGGGCGTGTGGAGGTCGTCACCATGGCTTCTGCCAGTTTCTTCAGGTCTGCCGAGGTGAAGCGCAATGCGCCCCCGGTCTCTGCGCGCTTGAACTCCGGAGTCAGGCAGTGCCAGGTTGAGGGCTTGGGTTTTTTCTTCTCGTCCACACGACCACCCTCAAAAATCCAGACCTTCATCGCCGCGATGCAGTCCAGCTTCTTCATTTGATCGTTCAACAGCACTTTCACGGTGTCAGCGCGCTCTTTGTTCAGCAGCCCTGTCCGAGATCCCCACGCGAAATGCACTGGCGCGTTGTCCGGTTGCAGCACGTGCAGGTAATCCAGGGCAACCGCCAGGCGTGGCACCTCGTTGTAACGAGTGCCTGTGTCGCGACCGGTGCGTTGGGTCTTGATTTGCCGGAGGTTGCGTTCGCTGCAATCGAGCAGGCTGCCTGCGGGTGGGCGCAGCGTGTGGCCGTTGAGTTCGCCAGCAAGGTTCTGGACACCGATAGGGCCGCCGCATGAACTCACCACGAATTGCGTACCGCTACGGGCATACGCTGTGAGTCCGTCCTTGTACATGCCGGGATCGCGCCGGGACGTGACGGTGATCGTGCCGGCGCCAAGGGCGTTGCGACCTTGATTGATGGTGTAGAGCGCGCTACGGTGGCTGTGCCCGCTAAGGTGCCAGTCGACGCGTGTCGGCTGTCCGGGCACGCTGGCGCAATGCGCGAAGTACCACTTGAGATTGCGCTCGCAGGTGCCGAAGTTGGCATTGTTGAAGCCGGCTGAGGTCAGTCCGCGCGGCCCGTCGTGGGGAACGAAGCTCAGCTCTTCCTGGAGGGCCGCAGCGTTGTAGTTGATCATCGTGAAGTGGCTGGCGACCACGAGCGGGGCGTTCGTGTTGCCCTTCAGTGCCAAAGCCTGACGCAGCACAGCCTGCTGGGCTGCATCGATGCTCGCACTGGCGCGCGGCAGGATCATTGCGCCATGGCGGTCGGTACCGAGCTTCGCGGCGCCTTCGACGTTCATGAAGTTCTCTGTTTCGCCCCACGCAAGACCGACGAGAACCTGCTGGGGAAGTCGCGTCGCATCGGGCTCTGTGGGCATTGCGATGCAAAAATCGGACAGCGGTGTGAAGAGCACGCTGAACCAGTCGAAGTTGGCGGTGGAGAAGTTCAGGCTGGTCCACGTCTGCCCATAGGTCGGTCCGTAGGCCAGCGTGGCTTCGAACACCGTCATGTTGTGATCTGCCGAGATGCCCGGATTGGCTTGCAGACCCGCGAACTTGCTGGCGCCTTCCACGTCTTTTCTGTGTGCGTCAATTGACGCATCCAACGTGGTGAGCATTTCCTTGTTGGCTTGCAGTGCGGCCTGCACGCTGACGCGCGCGACGCTGACCGCAAGATGTGACGACGTCGCCATGTGTGCAGCCACAGCCTGCGCCTGCACGACGCCGACACTCACGCCGAGGTCCCTCACGCGGGTGCCTAGGTCATCCGCGAGATCAGCCAGCTGGATGCCCAGATCTCCGGCGCTCTGGCCGAGGCCGATCGCGCCATGACCGACTGTGCTGACGGCGCTTGTGTACGTGCTCCAGAGTGCACTGATGCCGGCATTGGTTGCGTCGGCCACGGCTTGTTTGGCGCTTTGGAGTGCGGCGTGATAGATACCCCACGCCTGTGCAGCAAGACCGTTGCCGGACGACTTCAGGGCAGGCTCAGGCGACGCGACCTTGGGTTGCCCTGCCCGGGTCTGGCGCAGGTAGTCGTCGAGCGCGGCCTTGGCATTGGCGGCGGCGGTGTTGCTGCTGACCCGAAGCCCTTCGAGTGCGGCCTGATTCTGCTGGCGGACCGATCGCAGCGCAGCGTGTGTGTCCTCGCCCCGTTGCTGAGCCGACCGATCGAATGTGCTCTGAATGCTGTCGATCTGGCGGTCGCAGGCATCATGCGCTGCCAGCAGCTGTGCCCACTGCGCGAGCGTCTTGCGCATCTCGGCCTGCAGGATTTCCATGGCGCCGAGCGTCATGCCCCAGACGCCGACGCGCGGATAGACCCCATAGGCGATGTCGTAGGCCTCGTGGTTGCCCGTCGTCATGAACACAGGCAACTTGAGCTCGTTGTACGCATAGCGCACCAGGCTGTAGGCCAGCATGTCGTCCTGGCCGCGCGGGTACAGCTCGGGGTTCGCGGGATCATTGAGCCGGTTCAGGACGTTGAAGAGTTTCCATTGCTCCCCGATGCGCCGGTCCGGAACCTTGGCGGGGTCGATGTTGCGATTGAAGTCGATCAGGTCGCCTGTGAGCAGCAACATGGTGTCGGGACGCTTGTTGGCACCCACCTGATCGAACAAGGCCTTGAGTGCGTTGAAGGTGTTGCACACGAGCTCACCCACTGCAGGTCGTTGGCCCTTGGTGAACTGGCTGTCTTCGATCACATGCGCAGGCGACTTGGCCAGTGCGTTGTGCCGCACATTGATATGCACATCGCTCAGGTGCCCGACTTTCAAGGGTGCGTCGCTGGCGAGGCGGATGACCGGATGCCATGCGGCGAGGCGCGCATCGGTCTCGGTGAACAGCGATTGTGCGGAACGGGCGGTTCGTGGAACGTCATATTCCATCAAGGCCGCTTCCTTGCCGCGCCGCATCACGGCGGGCGCGTTGGTGGCTTGGTGACGATGCGACCGACTCGTGATTTGCCGAGAGAGAAAGGTTTCGACCAGCAAGTCCTGCGCGTGGACCGTGCCGCCCTTGCACAGCGATGGGTAGTCGTTCTTCTGGGCCTGTGTAGGCTTCACCATCCAGGCGAAGCTCTTGAACTCAGCGCTCTCTGGCTTGATGCTCAACCGGGCGAGGTCGAGTTCCACTTCGTAGATATCGCCTCCTGGAAAGCCGGCGGCACCGAACGCCTTGACGGCCTGCGGACTGACGGTGGCGAACACTTCGCCTTTCTGGTTGTAGATGATGGCGCCAGGCTCGAACTTGGCGACCCGCCAGACCTTGATGGCTGTTTTCGCGATAGCGCAGTCTCGGCCGTCGCCGGTCAGTGCGCCGACTTGAATGTCAGTGTCAGGCTTCGCCCCTTTCATTGCCACGAGTCGAAGATGGCGCGCGACGGTCGCTGATGCGTCGCTGGGCAGGAGGCTCACCCGTCCACGTTTGTCCAACGTGGTTCTCCCATCGCTGCTCGTGGCGAAACCGAGCGATTCCGCTGCAATGAAGAGACTGCACTTCTTCTGGTGCGGCCCGATCAGCAGAGGAGTCCCCAGGCTGGGGTAAAGGATCAACGCCAGCTTTGGCGAGGGCTCGCTGCAGTCGCAGACGGATGCTTGGGGGAGGGGGGCCATTGGCTAGCCTCCCGCTGTGGTCACGGCCAATCGATGGCGCGCGGGGTCTGAACCAGAAGCCGCGAACGCGACAAAGCGACGCATGAACATTGCGTTTTCCTCCCTGTTGTTTGACTGACCGGCGCTGTGCGCTCTTGTGGCCTCAACCTGTGACAAGGTGTGAGGCGAGGGCGCATTGTGCGGGGAGCATGTGCTCCCTGCGCAGGCAGTTCTTCACGAAGGCGAGAGGATTCGACGATGGTGCTTGCAGCGATGCACGGATGGGCGCGCTGCGGGTCGAGTCGGAGCAGCGTCCGACTCGACCTGGACCGATTCGATCAGTCCGGAGCAACTCGCGGCCAGGGCCGCTGCACTTCCCGGATCTGCTCGAACGCGCGCGCCACGCGCAGCACGCCGAGGTCATCGAAGCGCTGTCCCGCAATCTGCAGCCCGATCGGCAGACCGCCGGCCGAGTACCCGCAGTTCACCGACGCGGCCGGCTGCTCCGACATGTTGAACGGCACCGTGAAGCCGATGTGCTCCAGCGGCCGCAGCGGGTCGTTGGTGGGCGAGGGCGCCTCGGCCGCCGCCGGCATGTTGGGCGACACCGGCGAGATCACGTAGTCGAAGCGGGCGCAGGCGTTCACCGTCGTGACGCGCGTCGCGTGGAACTGGCTGAAGCTGCGGAACACATGCTCGCCGCTGAACTCCGCGGCGCTCTCGGCCCATTCGCGGATGTAGGGCAGCACCTTGGCGCGCTGGTCGGGGCGCAGGGCCTTCAGGTCCACGAGCGAGCGCATGCGCCACAGGTGGTCCATGCCGTCGAGCAGGGCCTGCGACATGAAGGGCTGCATCGGCTCGACGATGGCACCGGCCTTTTCGAACAGGCGCGCAGCCAGCTCGACCGCGGCCTGGATCTCGGGCTCGACCGCGAGGCCGCAGCCGGCGTCGAGCAGCAGCCCGATGCGCAGGCCGCGCAGGTGGTCGGGGGCGACGTCGAACGCGGCCCAGTCGATGTCCTGCGCGGGCAGGCTCATGCTGTCGCGCGCGTCGGGCCGGGCCAGCGCCTGCATCATGAGCGCAGCGTCGCCGACGGTGCGCGTCATGGGGCCGGCGGTGCGGCCCATGTAGGGCGGATCGATCGGGATGCGCCCCAGGCTGGGCTTGAGCGTGAAGATGCCGCACCAGCTGGCGGGCAGCCGCAGCGAGCCGCCGATGTCGGTGCCCAGGTGCAGCGGGCCGTAGCCCGCCGCCGCGGCCGCACCGGCGCCGGCGCTGGAACCGCCCGGCGTGCGGCTCAGGTCCCAGGGGTTGCGCGCGAGCGTGTGAAAGCTCGACAGCCCCGACGACAGCATGCCGTAGTCGGGCATGGTGGTCTTGCTGACGATGACGGCGCCGGCCTCCTTCAGGCGCGCGGCCGGCGGGGCGTCGGCTGCGGCGGGCATGAGGTCGACGGCGGCGGTGCCCGCAGGCAGCGGGTCACCGCGCGTGGCGATGTTTTCCTTGATGGTGGTCGGTACGCCGTCGAGCGGACCGCGCGCGTCGCCGCGCTGCCAGCGCTGCTCCGAGGCACGCGCCTGCTCCAGCGCAGCCTCGGGCCGGAACAGCCACGTGGCCTGCAGCCGGGGCTCGCAGTGCTCGATGCGCGCGATGACGGCGCGCGTCACCTCGACCGGCGACAGGCGCTTCTCGCGGTAGGCCGCGGACAGTTCCTGCGCCGACAGGTCGCTCAACGAAGGCAATGAAGGGTCGGACACTGCGGGGCTCATCCCCACGACAGCGCGGACAGGTCGTTCACGAAGATCGGGTTCTCTTTCCAGAGGCCTTTGACGTTCTTCTTGGCCACGGTCGGGAACTGCGGCTGGTAGAGGAAGCCGTTGGCCGCGTCGGTGGCCAGCAGCTTCTGCGCCTCGCCCAGCAGCTTGTTGCGCTCGGCCGCGTTGCCGGTGGACTTGATCTTGTCGAACAGCGTGTCGAAGGCCTTCGACTGGTAGCCCCAGTAGTAGTCGGGCTTGGCGTAGTTGCCGAGGTCGAAGGGCTCGACGTGCGAAATGATCGACAGGTCGTAGTCCTTGTTGCCGTAGGTGCCGCTGAGCCATTGCGCCCACTCGACGTTCTGGATCTTCACGTTGATGCCGATCTTGGCGAGCTGGGCCACGATGACTTCGCCGCCCTGGCGCGCATACGGCGGCGGGGGCAGGGTCATGCGCAGTTCGAGCGGGGTCTTCACGCCGGCTTCGGCGAGCAGCTTCTTGGCCTTCTCGATGTCGAAGGGGTTGATGCCCGTGGTGTCGACATAGCCCGCGGCGCCCGGCACGTAGTGGCTGCCGATCGGCACGCCCAGGCCGTCGGCCGCGCCCTCGATGAAGGCCTTGCGGTCGATGGCCGCGAGGATGGCGCGGCGCACGCGCACGTCGTCGAGCGGCTTCTTCTTGTTGTTGATCGAGAGGATGGTCTTGGCGCGCGAACCGGCCAGGATGGTCTGGAACTGCGGGTTGCTGCGGAACTGCGGCACGGCGCGCGTGCCGATGCGCGTGAACACATCGACGTCGCCCGAGAGCACGGCAGCGGCCTGCGCGGCGGTGTCCGAGATGAAGCGGAAGGTGACCTTGTTGATCTTCGCGACGGCGGGTGCGCGGAAGCCTTCCCACTTGCTCAGCGTGATCGACGAGCCCTTGGCCCAGCTGTCCAGCTTGTAGGGGCCGGTGCCGATCGGCTTGGTGGCGTTGGTGTCGACGCTCTTGGGCTCGACGATGGCGGCCGTGGCCTGGCCCAGCACGAAGGGCAGGTCGGGGTCGATCTCCTTGTTGATGACCACGACCGTGTGCTCGTCGACCACTTGCGTGGCGAGGTTGGCGAAGGTGCGCTTGTCCTTGTTGGTGCTCTTCTCGCCGCCGGCGCGGTCGAAGGCGAACTTGACGGTGGACGCGTTGAAGGGCTCGCCGTTCTGGAACTTGACGCCCTTGCGCAGCTTGAAGGTGTAGGTCTTCAGGTCGGGCGAGATTTCCCAGCTCTCGGCCAAGAGCGGCGTGACGCTGCCGTCGACGTTGATCTTGGTCAGCGTTTCCAGGATGTTGTATTGCACGACCTCGGCAATGGCGGCGGCGGCGCCGGTGGTCGGGTCCAGGCCCGGCGGCTCCAGGGCCATGCCGATCACGATGGCGTCCTTCCGGCCCTGCGCCATGCCGGCCAGCGGAGTGGCCAGGGCGACAGTGGCGCCGGCGGTGGTAAGGAGGGTGCGACGGTTCAACATACGGGGTGATCTCCGGAAAACGGTCAATGTCGAATGACTGCTTCGGCGCGCACCGTGCCCCAGGGGGAAGCGCAGCGCCACGAAAGAAAGACACACAGCACGAAAGATGCCACGTGCAGCGAATGATTCTCTCGCAGCAGGCCCTCCGGTGCGCGCCGGCGCAGGCGGTATTTCCTCGGGACGTTCCCGGATGGGCGAGCGATCTTGCGCGAAGCCAGGCGCTTGCGCCAGCAGATGCTCATGACCGATGTGTCCGAGGCCGCGCCCCGAGACTTCAGTCCGCGCGCAGCGTGCCGCCGGGCGGCGTGTGCAGCACCGCCGACAGCAAGGTGCGGGTGTACGGGTGCTGTGCGTGGTGGAACAGATCGGCCGGCGGTCCCTGCTCCACGATCTGGCCCTTGAACATCACGCACACGTCGTCGCACAGGTGGTTGACCACCGCGAGGTCGTGGCTGATGAGCAGGTAGCTGATGCCGAACTGCTGCTGCAGGTCCTGCATGAGGTTGAGCACCTGGGCCTGCACGGACACGTCGAGCGCGCTCACGGGCTCGTCGGCCACGATGAGCTTGGGGCGCGTGATGAGCGCACGTGCGATGGCGATGCGCTGGCGTTGGCCGCCCGAGAACTCGTGCGGGTACTTGTCGAGGTCGGTGGTGCGCAGGCCTACGGCAGCGAGCGCTTCCGATGCGCGCTCGCGCTGTTCGGCACGGCTGGTTTGCGCGAGTGCTTCGAGCGGTTCGGCGACGATGCGTGCGACGGTCTGGCGCGGGTCGAGCGAGCCGTAGGGGTCTTGGAACACCATCTGGAAGTCGCGCCGCGCGGTGCGCAGGTCGGCCTTCGACAGCGTGTGCAGGTTGCGGCCTTCGAGCGCGACGCTGCCCGAGGTCGGCGTGTCCAGCGCCATCACGAGGCGCGCGATGGTCGACTTGCCCGAACCCGATTCACCGACGATGCCCAGGCTCTTGCCGGCCTGCACCTCGAAGCTCACGCCGTTGAGCGCCTTTACGGTGGGCGGAGGGCCGAAGAGCTTTTCGCGCGGCAATGCGTAGTGCCGCACGAGGTCGGTCACCTGCAACAGCGGGGGCGATGAATTCATGGTGCGACGGCTTGTTCGGCCGCAATTTCTTCGAGGCGGATGCAGCGCACCGCATGGTCCGGCGGCAGCACCGTGGCGGACGGCCGCGTGGCGTGGCAGGCATCCACCGTGTACGCGCAGCGGCCCGCGAACGGGCAGCCCGGCGGCAGGTCGACCAGCTCGGGCACGCTGCCGCGGATGGTCGCCAGGCGCAGGCCGCGTGGTGCGCCGATGGCGGGGCGCGCGGCGAAGAGGCCCTGGGTGTAGGGGTGGGCGCGCTTGGCGAACACGGCATCGGTCGGGCCGCTCTCGACCACGCTGCCGCCGTACATCACGAGCATCTTCGAGACTGTCTGCGAGATCACGCCGAGGTCGTGCGAGATGAGGATCAGCGCCATGCCGCGCTCGGCCACAAGGCCCTGAATGAGCTCGAGGATCTGCTTCTGGATCGTCACGTCGAGCGCGGTGGTGGGCTCGTCGGCAATCAGCAGGTCGGGCCCGCAGGCCAGCGCCATCGCGATGCCGATGCGCTGGCGCTGCCCACCGGAGAACTGGTGCGGATACGCGTCGAGGCGCGAGGCGGCATCGGGAATGCCGACGCGGTCGAGCAGCGCGAGCACCTCCTTGCGCGCCTGCGCCTTCGACAGGCCGCGGTGCAGCCGCAGCGGCTCGCCGACCTGGCGCACGATGGTGTGCACCGGGTTCAGCGCTGTCATCGGCTCCTGGAAGATCATGCCGATGCGGTTGCCGCGGATCTGGCACATGTCCTTTTCATCGCGCCCGACCAGCTCGGTGCCATCGAAGCGGATGCTGCCTGTGACCTTCGCGGTGGACGGCAGCAGGCCCATGAGCGACATCACGGTGATCGACTTGCCGCAGCCCGATTCGCCGACGATGCCCAGCGTTTCGCCGCGTTCCAGCGAGAAGGAGATGCCGCGCACGGCTTCGGCCGGGCCGCGTTGCGTCTGCAGGCCGATGTGGAGGTCGTTGACTTTGAGAAGTGCCATGACGTGCTTGCTTACCTCGCGCGCGCCAGGCGCGGATCGAGCAGGTCGCGCAGGCCGTCGCCCATCAGGTTCAGGCCGAGCACCGCGAGGGCAATCGCCATGCCGGGGAAGACAGCCAGCAGCGGCTGTTGGAACATGAGGGTCTGGGCTTCGCTGAGCATGCGGCCCCATGAGGGCTGGGGCGGCTGCGTGCCGAGGCCGAGATACGACAGCGCCGCTTCGGCCAGGATCGCGATGGCGAAGCGGATCGTGATCTGCACGATCAGCACGGCCGAGATGTTGGGCAGCACGTGCTGCATCGTGATCGCGAAGCTGCCTTTGCCGCAGGCGCGTGCGGCAGCCACGTACTCGCGTGACCAGATCGCGTTGGCCGAGGCGCGTGTGATGCGCGCGAAGGTCGGGATGTTGTAGATGCCGATGGCGACGATGGCGTTGACGATGCCGGCGCCGAACACGGCGGTCATCATGATGGCCGAGAGGATGGCGGGGAAGGCGAGTGTGAAGTCCGACAGGCGCATCACCGCCTCTTCGACCCAGCCGCGCCTCGCCGCAGCGAGCAGGCCCAGCGCCGTACCGACCACAAGGCCGATGCCCACGGCGATCACGCCCACGAGGATGGACGCACGCGCACCCACGAGCAGCAGCGAGGCCACGTCGCGTCCGAAGGCATCGGTGCCGAGCCAGTGCGTGGCCGAGGGGCCCTGCATCTTGTTCGCCATGTCCATCGCGTAGGGGGACCAGGGCGTCCAGACGAAGGAGATCAAGGCGGCCAGCAACAGCAGCAGCGCGAACACGCCGCCGATGACGAAGCTGCGGTGCTTGACCGCGCGGCGCCAGAAGCCGGGCGCGAGGGGCGCGGCAGAAGCGGGCGCCAGGGGAGAGAGAATGGCGCTCATATGTCGCTCGCCTTGATGCGCGGGTCGATGACGGCATAGAGCACATCGACCACGAAGTTCACGATGACCACCATGGCCGCGAGCAGCATCACGCAGTTGCGCACCACGATCAGGTCACGGTTGCTGATGGCCTGGAAGATCAACCGGCCCAGGCCCGGCAGGTAGAACACGTTCTCCACCACGATGGTGCCGGCCAGCAGCTCGGAGAACTGCATGCCCATGACGGTGATGACGGGGATCATCGCGTTGCGCAGCACGTGGGTCCACAGCACCATGCGCTGCGACACGCCCTTGGCGCGGGCCGTGCGAACGAAGTCTTCGCGCATCACCTCGAGCACGGCCGAGCGTGTGATGCGCGCGAGGATCGCCGCTTGCACCACGGCCAGCGACAAGGCCGGCAACAGCAGCGATTTCAATCCCGCGAAGATGCCTTCGCCCCAGCCCTCGAAGCCACCAGCAGAAAACCACTGCAGCTGCACCGAGAACACAAGGATCAGCAGGATCGCGAACCAGAAGTTGGGAATGGCGATGCCGACCTGGGCCATGCCCATGAGGCCGACGTCGCCGAGCTTGTTGTGGCGAGCGGCGGCGGTCACGCCCACGAGCAATGCGATGACGACTGTCAGGCTCATCGCCATCACGGCCAGCGGCACGGTGAGGGCCAGGCGCTCGAGGATCAGGTCGATGACGGGCGAGCTGTAGGCGTAGGAGTCGCCGAGGTTGCCGGTGAGCATGCCGGCGATCCAGTGCCAGTAGCGGGTCCAGGCGGGCTGATCGAGGCCGAGCTTGGTGGCCAGGGCGGCGACGGCGTCGGGCGAGGCGTCGGGGCCCATGAGCATCTGCGCGGCATTGCCGGGCAGGATCTCGAGGACCAGGAAAACGATGACCGAGGCGCCGATCAGGGTGCCGATCAGCGTGGCGATGCGCTTGAATAGAAACAGACTCATGGGGCGGGCCGCAGCATAACTGACTGGTGCAACAACCGTGCCTCGACTGTGAACTTTGTCGTTCCTCGCCGGACCGCCCTGACGCTGGCGGGGGCTCCGCAAGGCCTGCGGCGGGGCATTCGCCCGGTCCGCCGATAATCGGGGGATGGCCCTCATGATCACCGACGAATGCATCAACTGCGATGTCTGCGAGCCCGAGTGCCCGAACGATGCGATCTACATGGGCGCCGAGTTCTACGAGATCGACCCGCACAAGTGCACCGAGTGCGTCGGCCACTTCGACGAGCCGCAGTGCGTGCAGATCTGTCCGGTGGCCTGCATTCCGGTGAACCCGGACCATGTGGAAACCCGCGAGACGCTGCTGCAGAAATACGTGCGCCTCACGGCAGACAAGGCGGCACCGCCCGCGTCGGATGCCGCCTCGCCGTCGTCTGCCGGCGCGGTCTGAGCCGGGCTACTCCTTCTTCTTTTTCTTCTTGCTGGTTTCCTTCGGGGTTGCGTCGTCGGTCGATGGGCTGTTGAAGCGCGCGCTCGTCGGACGGGGCTCGGCCATGTGCTTGCGCTGGCGGACCTGGGCGGTCTTTTCGGCGGGCGTGAGCGGTTGCGCGTTCGTGGTGAAGCGCCCCGCATCGAAGGTCGTGGCGCCGCCTTGACTGAGCGCCTCCCGCTCCATCGACTGGCGGCTGCGCGCCAGCCGGCCAGCGCTGCGTTCGTTGCGGCGCGCGGCGTCTTCCGACGCCTTGCGGTCCGCATCGTTGCGCCGGTCGTCCACCTTCACGGTCCGCCCACCCTCGCAGGGCTGGTCGGAATAGGTGTTGCCGCATCGCCAGGTCTGGGCTGAAGCGCCCATGGAAGCGGCGGACAGCGCGATCGCAAAAACAGCCATCACCCAGGTTGTTGCCGTCTTTGTTGCGGCTTCTTTTGTCTTCTTTTTCTTCGTCGTCGTTCTTCTTCTCATTTTTAGTTCTCTCCCTCCCTGCACTCCCGTGGCCGGCTAGGTGGCGGCAGGCGTCGTGCCTCCGTCGCCGGGCTCCCGCCTCGGCGGCTTGGGCCGCGGCGGTTTGCTCGTGTGAATCATCAGCGTGGCTTTTTCCATCTCGCCGGCCACCAGGGCGGGGGCGGCATGCAAGGTGCGCACGATGGCGTCTTCAATGGCTTCGCGTTGCTCCTTGAGCGGCTTCTTGAGCACCCAGTTGACGACCTCCGACTTCACGCCGGGATGGCCGATGCCCAGGCGCAGGCGCCAGTAGTCGCCGGTGCCGAGCTGGGCGTGGATGTCGCGCAGGCCGTTGTGGCCCGCATGGCTGCCGCCGAACTTGAGCTTGGCCTGGCCGGGCACGACGTCGAGCTCGTCGTGCACCACGAGGATTTCTTCGGGTGCGATCTTGAAGAAGCGCGCCAGTGCGGCCACCGACTTGCCCGACAGGTTCATGAAGGTCTGCGGCTCCAGCAGCCAGATGCTCTGGCCGCCGATGTTCGCGCGCGCCGCGAGGCCGTGGTAGCCGCGCTCGGGTGCGAGGTTGAGCTTCCAGTCGCGCGCGAGCGCGTCGATCCACCAGAAGCCGGCGTTGTGGCGCGTGGCTTCGTACTCAGGGCCCGGGTTTCCGAGGCCGACAAACAGCTTGATCATGGCGGGAATTATCTCGCCGCCCCACAAAGCAAAAGGCCCGCACGGGGCGGGCCTTCTGTTGGCGGACGGAAAGAAAGAGGATTACTTCTTCTTGGCCGTCTTGGCGGCGGGCTTGCCAGCGGCGGCAGCGCCTTCGGCAGCAGCGCCTTCGGCGGCAGGTGCCGGCTCTTCCGAGACCAGCGGCGGCACGGCCGACACGATGACGGGGTTGGTCTTGCCGTGGCTCACGAACTTCACGCCCTTGGGCAGCTTGATGTCGTTGACGTGCAGCGTGGCGTTCTTCTTCAGGCCCGAGAGATCGATCTCGAGGAATTCAGGCAGATCGCTCGGCAGGCAGTTGATTTCCAGTTCGGTCATCACGTGGTTCACGAGGTTGTGATCCAGCTTGACGGCGTCGGACTCTTCTTCACCCTTGAAGTGAAGCGGCACCTTCATGTTCATGCGGGTCTTGGCATCGACGCGTTGGAAGTCGATGTGTTGCACCAGCTGGCGGAACGGGTGGTATTGCACGTCGCGCAGCAGCACCTTGGTGACGGCGCCGGCGAGGTCCATTTCGAGGATCGACGAGTGGAAGGCTTCCTTCTTCAGGGCGTGCCACAGCGCGTTGTGATCGATTTCGATCAGTTGCGGCTGGGTGTCACCACCGTAGACGATGCCCGGGGTCTTGCCCGTGATGCGGAGACGGCGGCTCGCACCCGTGCCCTGCTTTGCGCGCTCATAAGCGACGAATTTCATAACTAGCTCCTGTGAGAGTCCACCGCGACCAGTGCGACTCCGATTCAAAAAGGCCTCCGTAGGAGGCCCGCTTTTTCGCTCTCAGGTCAGAACAGGTTGTCCTGGTCCGAGAACAAACTCATCACCGACTCGCCCTTGGCAATGCGCTGGATCGTTTCGGCGATCAGCGGTGCCACGGAGAGTTGGCGGATCTTTCCGCACGCGACGGCCGCGTCGGAAAGAGGGATGGTGTTGGTGACGACCACTTCGTCCAGGGCGGTGCCCTTGGAGAGGCGTTCGATGGCCGGGCCCGAGAAGATCGGGTGCGTGCAGTAGGCGTACACGCTCTTGGCGCCGCGCTCCTTCAGCACTTCGGCCGCTTTGACCAGTGTGCCGGCCGTGTCGATCATGTCGTCCATGATCACGCAGTTGCGGCCGTCGATCTCGCCGATCACGTTCATGACTTCGCTGACGTTGGCCTTCGGGCGGCGCTTGTCGATGATGGCGAGGTCGCAGTTCAGTTGCTTGGCCAGCGCGCGGGCGCGGACCACGCCGCCGACGTCGGGCGAGACCACGATCAGGTCTTCGTAATTCTTCTGGCGCAGGTCGCCCAGCAGCACGGGCGAGGCGTAGATGTTGTCGACCGGAATGTCGAAGAAGCCCTGGATCTGGTCGGCGTGCAGGTCCATCGTGAGCACGCGCTCGACGCCCACGGTTTCCAGCAGGTTGGCGACCACCTTGGCCGAGATCGGCACGCGGCTCGAGCGCGGGCGGCGGTCCTGGCGGGCGTAGCCGAAGTAGGGGATGACGGCGCTGATCCGCTCGGCCGAAGCGCGCTTGAGCGCGTCGACCATGATCAGCAGTTCCATCAGGTTTTCGTTGGTCGGTGCGCAGGTCGACTGCACCACGAACACATCGCGGGCTCGGACGTTCTGGTTGATCTCGACAGTGACTTCACCGTCGGAGAAGCGACCGACGCGTGCGGCGCCCAGCGAAGTGCCGAGGTTGTGCGCGATTTCTGCAGCAAGGCCGGGATTGGCGTTGCCGGTGAAAACCAAGAAGTCAGGTTGATTGGCCTGCATGAGCGCGTCCGGGCAGTGCAAAGGGCTTGCGGGAAAGCCGCCAAAGGTTTCGAGTCGTGGCGGCCTGTGTGGGCTGCCGATTATTGCAGCCGGTGGACTGCAAAAGAAGCACTGCGGCCATCAGGCCGCAGTTTGAGAGATTTGGCAGGGGAGAAAGGATTCGAACCTTTGCATGCTGGAATCAAAATCCAGTGCCTTAACCAACTTGGCGACTCCCCTACACAGGTTGATGGTTTGCACCACCCACCGATATATGTCGCATCGAACCGCAGAGCGTTCCGATTATCTCTTCAGGCTGCCCATCCCCAGAGTGGATGAACCGCCAGATTGTCGCATTGGCGAACCTGCCATCCCCGGGGGGCTTCGAGCAGTTCCGCTTGCTGCGGCGATTGCGGCATTTTTGCGAACACCGAACTTCCGGAGCCGGTCATCCGGGCCTTCAATCCTTGCAGTCCGAGCCATTCGATGGCGTCGGTGACTGCGGGGCAAAGCCGTTGGGCAACCGGCTGCAGGTCGTTGTGACCGAAGTCGTAAACCTCGTCGCCGAGGTTTGTGGCTTCTAGCTGTTCGCTATCTGCAGCAAAGCCTGAGATTATAGCAACAGGAGTTGCCCGTTCCAGATCATCCGCAGAAAAAATTAATCGGGTATCGAGTCCCTCGGGGGGCTTGGCCACCACGAAGCGTGCAGGCGGCAAGTTTACCGGTGTGATTTCTTCGCCGATGCCCTCGACCCAGGCGTTGCGCCCGCCGAGGAAAAAAGGGACGTCCGCACCGAGCTTCAGCCCGATCTGCGCCAGGCGCGACAGCGGCAGGTTCAGCTTCCAGAGGCGGTTGAGCGCGAGCAGGCAGGTGGCTGCATCCGACGAGCCCCCGCCCATGCCCGCCTGCGCCGGCACGTGCTTGGCAATGCCGATGTGCGCGCCTTGGCCGGGCGCAGCGTGCGCCTGCAGCGCGCGGGCTGCGCGCAGCACGAGGTCGTCGGCCGGCAACGGTGTGGTGAGGTCTTCGCGGCTGAGCTGGCCGTCGTGTCGCAGCTCGACGTGCAGCGTGTCGCACCAGTCGATCAGCATGAAGACCGACTGCAGCAGGTGATAGCCGTCGTCGCGCCGCCCGGTGATGTGCAGGAACAGGTTCAGTTTGGCCGGCGCAGGCAGGTCGTAGATCGCCTTCATGCGCGTTCGAAGACGATGCGCAGGTCGGCTCGGGGCGCGGGGGATTCGCGCGTGGCCTGCAGGCGGCCGTTCGACAGCTGGCCCAAGTCGGCGCGCCAGCCGGGCACGGGGTCGGCGCGGCCGTCGAGCCAGCCGAACAGCGCGCCGACCGGAATGGCGGCGCCCGTGGCGGCTTCGATCAGCGCGTCGACGGAGTCGTAGCGGCGGGTGTCGCTGCCGTTCTTCAGCAGGGCCTCACCCGGCGCCCAGTGCAGTTGGGCGAGCGTGCTGCCGATGGGCGTGGTCAGTGTCAGGTCGCCGGTTTCGGCCGAGCCGCGCAGCTCGAACAGGGCGGCAAAAGTCTGGACCGGTTCGCTGTCGATGCGCAGCGACATGCGCCCGCTCCAACTGGCCGAAGGCCGCCCGGGAGCGGCTGCGGAGCCGCCCGAGAGCTGGGCACAGCCCGTCAGCCACAGCAGCAATGCGCCGCCGCCCGCGCCAAGCGCCGCGCGGCGGGTGAAGGCCTCATCGCCCCGCGTGGGAGCCGTGTGCGTGATCGATGCCATTCAGGGTTTGACGCGCAGGCGCTTGAGGGTTTCCTGCAGCGTCTCGTTTTCTGCGTCCGTCAGCAGCGATTCTTTCCAGATCGCGACGGCGCGGTCCTTCTGGCCGACCGACCACAGGACTTCACCGAAATGCGCGCCGATCTCGGGGTCGGGCCGCGTCTTGTAGGCCGCTTCGAGGATGCGGATCGCCTCCGCCGTGTTGCCGAGCCGGAACTCGACCCAGCCCAGGCTGTCGGCGATGAACGGGTCTTCGGGCGCGAGCTGCACCGCCTTCTGGATCAGCGTGCGGGCCTCGTCGAGCCGGATCTTGCGCTCGGCAAACGAGTAGCCCAGCGCGTTGTAGGCGTTCTGGCTCTCGGGCTTGAGCGCCATCAGGCGGCGCAGCAGCCGCTCCATGTCGTCGAGGCGGTTGAGCTTCTCGGCCATCATGGCCTGGTCATAGACGAGGTCGCCGTCGTCCGGCGCGGCGGCCGAGGCCTGGGCCAGCAGGTCGTAGGCGGCCTGGTATTGCTTGGCTTCGCGCAACAGCTGGGCTTCGGCGAGCAGTTTCTGCTTGCGCTCGTCCGCCGTGCGCTCGGGCAGTGCGCGCAGCAGCTCGCGGGCCTGGGGCAGCTTGCCTTGCTTGGCGAGCAGGCTGGCGCGGCGGCCTTGAATGGCGCTCTGGTTGTCGGAACTGTCGATGCGCGAGACCCAGCGGTCGGCCGCCTGGAAATCCTTGCGCCGCTCGGCCAGTTGCGACAGCACGAGATACGCCTGCGTCAGCCCGCGCTTGCGGTCGGCGACGTCACCGGCGTCCTGGCTCTGGCCCGGCGCGGTCATCAGGTCGACGTAGCGCTTGAGCGAGGTCTCGGCCGCCGCTTCCTGGCGGGCCTGCATCTGCAGGCTGCCGAGCAGCAGCCAGGGCTCCGCCAGTTCCGGGCGCGCCGTGGTCAGCGTCTGGAGCTGCGCGGTGGCATCGCTGAAGCGGCGGCTCTCGACCAGCGTGCGCGCATAGGCGACGCGCAGGTCGGGCGAGGCCTTGGGGTTGTTCGCGAGGTAGCGCGTGACGATCGGCTCGGCCAGCGGCTGGCCCGGGTCGATGAGATCGAGCGCCAGCGCCGAGGGCGCCTCGGACGACGGATCGATCGCCTGCCCCTTGCGCGCGGCATCCAGCGCCCCCGAGGGGTCGCCGGCGTTCAGGCGCAGCCGGCCCACGGTGGCCCAGGCCAGTCCGCCGGTCGTCGGGCTCTTGAGTTCGTCGACCAGCGCCTGCTCGACCACCGAGGCGGCGAGCTTCTTGTCGGCGGCGCGGCCGTAGGTGCGCGCGATCACCGCCATCAGCAGAGGGCGCTCGATCTGCGAGGTGGCCGCCACTTCGGCGCGCAGCGGATCGACGGTTTCGCTGATGCGGTTCAGCGCGATCAAAATCTGCAGCTCGATGCGCCGGGCATCGCGCGAATTGGGCAGCGCTTCCTGCCAGGCGCGCGCCGCGGAGATGGCGGCGTCGCCGGAGCGCGACTGCAGCGCAATTTCGACCGCGCGCTGGAACAGCTTGCCGTCGCGCAGGCGCCGGGCGGCGTCGAGCACCAGCGAATAGCCGGAGCCGGGGTCGCCGGAACGAGCGGTGATCTCGCCCATGAGGATTTCGTAGAACAGATCGGCCGTCAGCGCCGACGGCTGTGCGGCCTCGGCGGCCGGCTTGGCGGCCGTGGTGGCCCGGGGTCGCACCGGCGGCTTCGGCGGCGCTGTGCGCTCGATGGCGGGAGCGGGGTTGCCGGCGGCGGTGGGTTCAAGAGACTGGGCCTGCGTTGCATAGGCAAGCAGCACGAGAGACGCGGCCGCCGCAAGGCGGTGACGGCGGGGCGATGGGTTCATCTGACCATAATAATCCAGCCATTTGAACGAGCGCCGCATGGGGCTTCGTCGCTGCCGGAGTTTTACTTTTCATGCCTGAACTACCCGAAGTCGAAGTCACCCGGCGCGGCTTTGCCGACCGCATCGCCGGCGCGCGCATCGAGTCCGTGCGCGTCGGCAAGCCGCTGCGCTGGGCGCTGATGGTGCTGCCGCAGGCGCTGGTCGGACGCCGCGTGCGCGAGGTGCGCCGTCGCGGCAAGTACCTGCTGATCGACCTGGACCGCGGGCTGTTGCTGCTGCACCTGGGCATGTCAGGCAGCCTGCGTTTCGACATCCACTTGCCGGAACCCGGCGTGCACGACCACTTCGACCTCGTCACCGAACTTGGAACCCTGCGGCTCAACGACCCGCGCCGCTTCGGCGCCGTGGTCTACGTGGACGACGAAGAGGCGCCCTGGGCCCTCAAGCTGCTCGGCGGGCTGGGCATGGAGCCGCTGGGCGATGCCTTCGACCTCGACGCCTTCCACGCGGGGCTGAAGAAACGCCGCACGGCCATCAAGCAGGTGCTGCTCGCGGGCGACGTGGTGGTGGGCGTGGGCAACATCTACGCGTCGGAGGCGCTGTTCATGGCCGGCATCCGCCCGACCTTGTCGGCGGCGCGCATCAGCCGGCCGCGCGCGGCGAAGCTGCATGCGGCGGTGCGCGAGATCCTGGCGCGGGCGGTGGAGAAGGGCGGCAGCACCCTGCGCGACTTCTCGAACGTGGACGGGCAGAACGGTTACTTCCAGCTCGAAGCGACCGTGTACGGCCGCGCGGGCGAGCCGTGCCGCGTGTGTAGCACGCCGATCCGGCTGTTGAAGCAGGGGCAGCGCTCTACTTATTACTGCCCTCACTGCCAGAAATCCTAGGAAGGCTGGCTCCGTGGCGATTGCTTCGGGGCAAACTCCTATAGGTACCCCGTTCGCCATTCGGCGATGTTATATTTGTAAATTCTTACTTACATCTTCCCCTTGAGCCGCTCTTTCAACCAACAGCTCGATCAGCACGGCGCCTGGCGGAGCAACTTCGCCCGCCGCCTTCAGTGGCTGTCCCGTTGGCTGACCGACAACGAGCTGCTCGACCAGGCCGTGGCCGAACGGCTGCGCGCACTCGAAGACCAGATCCGCACCAGCAAGGTCATGGTGGCCTTCGTGGCCGAGTTCTCGCGCGGCAAGTCGGAGCTGATCAACGCGATCTTCTTTGCCAGCTACGGGCGGCGGATCATGCCGGCCAGCGCCGGGCGCACCACGATGTGCCCGACCGAGCTGGGCTACGACGCCGCACTGGCGCCCAAGCTGCGCCTGCTGCCGATCGAAACCCGCCTGGAGCCGCATTCGCTCACCCACTGGCGCGAGCGACCCACGCGCTGGACCGAGCTGCCCATCGATGTGGACGACGCCGAGCAGCTGGCCCAGGCCATGGGCAAGGTGGCCGAAGTCCGCTGGGTGAGCAAGGACGAAGCCCGCGCGCTGGGTTTCTGGAACCCCGAGACGCCCGACGACAACCCGGTGCAAGACGCCGAAGGCCGCGTCGAAATTCCGCGCTGGCGCCATGCGGTGCTGAACATGCCGCACCCGCTGCTGGAGCAGGGGCTCGTGATCCTCGACACGCCCGGCCTGAACGCGATCGGCGCCGAGCCCGAACTCACCGTGAGCCTGATCCCGCAGGCGCATGCCGTCGTCTTCATCCTGGGCGCCGAAACCGGCGTGACCCGCTCCGACCTGTCGATCTGGCGCGAGCACCTGATCACCGGCGACGAGAGCCACGACACGCGCTTCGTGGTGCTCAACAAGATCGACACGCTGTGGGACACGCTGAGCACCCCCACGCAGATCGCGCAGCAGATCGAGCGCCAGCGCGAAGGCGCGGCCCGGCTGCTCGACGTGCCGCTGGCGCAGGTGCTGCCGGTGTCGGCGCAGAAGGGGCTGCAGGCCAAGATCGGTCACGACGCGGCGCTGCTCGAAGCCAGCCGGCTGCCAGCGCTCGAAGCGCTGCTCGGCGAAGGCGTGCTCGGCAAGCGCGAGACCATGCTGCGGCTCGCGGTCGATGCCGGCATGACCGCGCTGCGCACCGAGGCCGAGCGCCTGCTGAAGGTGCGCCAGCGCGACCTGTCGGAGCAGGCGCTGGAACTGCAGGGCCTGCGCGGCAAGAACGTGTCGGTCATCCGCCACATGCGCGCGCGCATCGACCAGGAACACGCCGAATTCGAAGGCAGCAACACGCGCATCCTGGCGCTGCGCTCGGTGCAGGGCAAGCTGCTGCGCGAGGTGTACGCGGTGCTCGGGCGCACGGCGCTCAAGGCCGACATGGTCAAGCTGGCCGCGGCGCTCAAGCGCCCCGGCGTCAAGTTCAATGTGCGCAAGGTATACGGCGAAACCTTCGATGCGCTGCGCAACAACCTGCGCGAAGTGCAGGCGACGACGGCCGAGATCCAGTCGATGCTGCACGCCACCTTCCGCCAGCTCAACGCCGAGCAGGGCTTCACGCTGCAGGCGCCGGCCGAGCCCGACCTGAGCGGCTTCGAGCAGGAGCTGGGCCAGATCGAGCGCAGCCACATCCACTACCTGGGCGTGGGCAACCTGATCAAGCTCGCGCAGGCTGACTTCTGCGACAAGCTGGTGCGCGCGCTGGCCAGCCGGCTGCGGCTCGTGAACGAGGCCGCCATGACCGAGGTCGAGCGCTGGAGCAAGGGCGCGAGCGCGCAGATCGATGCGCAGCTCAAGGAGCGCCGCCGCAATTTCAGCAAGCGCATCGAGGCGATCGAACGCATCCAGAACGCCGCAGGCAGCCTCGACGACCGGTTGGCCGAGATCGCCGCGCAAGAGAGCCACCTGGCCGCGCTGCAGGAGCGGCTGCACGAGTTCACCTCGCTGATCGCGCAGCACGGCAGCCAGCTGCCTGCCGCGGCCGCCGCCATCGCGGGCGAGCAACTGCGTGCGGCCTGAGCGCGCCGCCGCGCGGGCGGCCGTCTCCCCATCTGTGTCACTGCCCCCCGATTTCGCCGCACAGATCGTGCGCTGGCAGCGCAGCCACGGACGCAGCGAACTGCCGTGGCAGAACACGCGCGACCCGTACCGCGTCTGGCTCTCGGAGGTGATGCTTCAGCAGACCCAGGTCACGACCGTGCTCGGCTACTTCGCGCGCTTTCTTGAACGCTTCCCGGACGTGGCGGCGCTGGCCGCCGGCACCGAGGACGAGGTGTTCGGCCTGTGGAGCGGGCTGGGCTACTACAGCCGCGCGCGCAACATGCACCGCTGCGCGCAGGAGGTGGTCGCGCGCTTCGGCGGCGCCTTCCCGCACACCGCCGCCGAACTCGTGACTTTGCCCGGCATCGGGCGCTCCACCGCTGCGGCGATCGCGGCTTTCTGTTTCGGCGAGCGCGTGGCGATCCTCGACGGCAACGTGAAGCGCGTGCTGACGCGCGTGCTCGGCTTCGACGGCGACATGTCGTCGTCGGCGCAGGAGCGTGCGCTGTGGGACCTCGCCACGCAGCTGCTGCCGCCGGAAGGTCAGCGCGAGGCGGTGGCGCACTACACGCAGGGCCTGATGGACCTGGGCGCCACGGTCTGCCTGCCGCGCAAGCCCAGCTGCATGACCTGCCCGGTGAACGCCATCTGCGTGGGCTTGCGCCAGGGCGCGCCCGAGCGCTATCCGGTGAAGACGCGCAAGCTCAAGCGCAGCGCCCAGTCGCTGTGGGTGCTGCTGGCGCGCGACGCCCAAGGGCGCGTGTGGCTGGAGAAGCGGCCGGCCAAGGGCATCTGGGCGGGGCTGCATTGCCTGCCGGTGTTCGACAGCCATGAGGCGCTGCTCGCGGCCCTGCCGGCAGGCGCGGCGCATGACGCGCAGGAGCTACCACCCTTCGTGCATGTGCTGACCCACAAGGATCTGCACCTGCATCCGGTGCTGCTCCAGGGCGTCCAGCCGCAAGGCGAGGGCGCGCGCTGGGTCGAGGCGCAGGAGTGGAGTCGATTGGGGCTGCCCGCCCCGATGCGCAAGCTGCTGGAAGCCGCCGAGGCCTGAACGGCCTTCGCCGCCGTCAGGCGTCGAGTTCGCGGTGGCGCTTGAGCGCGCCCCAGCGGGCACCGAAGGCGCGCGCCAGCTGCTCGACCAGGAACACCGACCGGTGCTGGCCGCCCGTGCAGCCGATGGCCACTGTCACGTAGCTGCGGTGGTCGCGCGCGAGCGCGTCGAGCCAGTGCGTCAGGAACTGTTCGATGTCGTCGAACATGCGCGCCACGTCGTCGTGCTCGCGCAGCCACTCGATCACCGGTTCGTCGCGGCCCGTCAGCGCGCGCAGCGCCGGCACGTAGTGCGGGTTGGGCAGCATGCGCACGTCGAACACGTAGTCGGCATCGAGCGGCACGCCGCGCTTGAAGGCGAACGACTCGAACACCAGCGTCAGCGCGTTCTGCGGCGCCGAGATCAGCCCCTTGATGTAGCTCTGGAGCTGCGCGGGGCGGATGAGGCTGGTGTCGATCACGTCGGCGCCGTCGCGCAGGTCGGCCAGCAATTCGCGTTCGAGTTCGATGGCCTGCACCAGCACGCGGTGCTGCTCGGGCACGTCGGTGCGGCTTTCCTGGCGCGAGAGCGGGTGGCGCCGGCGCGTTTCCGAATAACGGCGCAGCAGCGCGTCGGTGGTCGCGTCGAGGAACAGCGAGCGCAGCGAGACGCCGTCGGCGCGCAGCGCTTCGAGCTGCTGCGGCACGATCGGCAGCGACACGCCGCTGCGCACGTCCATCGCAATTGCCACGCGCGTGGCTTGCTGTTCGTGCTGCAGCGCGATGAAGGCCGTGAGCAATTCGGGCGGCAGGTTGTCGACGCAGTAATAGCCGGCGTCTTCCAGCGCGTGCAGCGCCACCGACTTGCCGGAGCCCGACATGCCGGTGATGAGGACGAGGTCGAGATTCATGGCCGTCATGGGGCGGTCGCCGGCGTCTTGTGGCCGAGCATTTCGCGCGCATGGGCAAGCGAGGTGGCCGACACCTTTTCGCCGCCGAGCATGCGGGCGATTTCGCGCGCCCGGTCGTCGGCCGCCAGGCGCGACACACCGCTTTCGGTGCGCGGGCCGTCCGTGCCGGCGGTTGTCGTCTGGCGCTTGGCGACCACGAGGTGGTGGTCGGCGCAGGCTGCCACTTGGGGAAGATGGGTCACGGCGAGCACCTGGCGGTCGCGACCGAGTTGCTTCATGAGGCGGCCCACGGTCTCGGCGACGGCACCGCCGACGCCGGCATCGACCTCGTCGAAGATCAGTGTCTGCGCGGCGCCCAGTTCGCTGGTCGTCACGGCAATGGCCAGCGCGATGCGCGAGAGCTCACCGCCCGAGGCCACCTTGCCGATGGCGCGCGGCGTGCTGCCGGCGTGGCCGGCCACCAGGAACGAAATTTCTTCGAGGCCGGCGCGGCTGGGCTGTGCCAGCGGCTGCAGTTCGACGTCGAAGCGCCCGCCCTGCATGCCCAGCCCCTGCATCGCCTGCGTGACGGCCTGGGCGAGGCGCGGTGCGGCCTGCTTGCGGATCTTGCCGAGGGCCTTGGCTTCCTTCATGTAGGCCTGCTGGGTGTTCTGCTCGGCGCGCTCCAGGCCTTCGAGGTCGCTTTGCGCGTCGAGCGCCTGCAGCTCCGCCTGCCAGCCCGCCAGCAGCACGGGCAGCTCGGCCGGCGTGCGCTTGTAGCGGCGCGCGAGCGACATCCACAGGCCCATGCGCTCGTCGAGTTCGGCGAGGGTTTTCGGATCAGTGTCGGTGTCGCGCAGGTAGCCGTGCAGCGAGTGGGCCGCGTCCGAGGCCTGCGCCACGCAGGAAGCCAGCACTTCGCCCAGCGTGCGGAATTCGGGCTCGATGTGCTCGCAGTTCTGCAGCAGCGTCGCGGCGCGCGTAAGAGCGGCGAGGGCGCCGTTGTCGTCGTCTTCGAGCGCCTGGCTCGCGCCTTGTGCCGCGTCGATGAGCGCCTGCGCGTTCGAGATGCGCGAGTGGTGGGCCGAAAGCTCTTCCCACTCGTCGGCGCCCGGTGCGAGCTTCGCGACTTCGGAGATCTGCCATTGCAGCCGCTCGCGCTCGCGCTGCAGCGAGTCTTGCGCCGAGCGTGCGTGCTCGAGCGCCGAAAGCGCCTGCCGCCAGCTGTGCCAGGCGGCGTCGAGCGCGTCGGTGCGCGCGCCCGCATAGGCGTCGAGCAGGCCGCGCACGGCCTCGGGGCGGGTCAGGCTCTGCCAGGCGTGCTGGCCGTGGATGTCGAGCAGACGGTCGCCGAGTTCGCGCAGTTGCGTGGCGGTGGCGGGGCTGCCGTTGATCCAGCCGCGGCTGCGTCCCTGAAGGTCGACCGTGCGGCGCAGCAGCAGCCCGTCGCCGACCTCGAAGCCGCCTTCGTCGAGCCAGCCGGCCAGGGCCGGGTCGGCATCGAACTCGGCGCTCACGTCGAGCCGCTCGGCGCCTTCGCGCACGGCACCGGCGTCGGCGCGGTTGCCCAGCGCCAGTTGCAGCGCGTCGATCAGGATGGACTTGCCGGCGCCGGTTTCCCCGGTCAGCACCGTGAAGCCGGCCGACAGATCGAGTTCAAGGGACCGCACGATCACGAAGTCGCGCAGTGCGATGCGTCGCAAAGCCATCTCAGTTCGTCCTCAAGCGGGGGGCATGGTCCTTCATTCAGGAGCCCCCTTCGTTCCAATGGAGTTTTTTCCGCAGCGTGTCGAAGTAGCTCCAGCCGCGTGGATGCAGAAAGCGCACCCGGAAGTCGGAGCGGCGCACCACCACGCGGTCGCCGATGGCGAGCGAGGCGAGCGACTGCATGTCGAAATTGGCGCTGGCGTCGCGCCCGCTCACCAGCTCGATCACGATCTCGTCGGCGTCGGGCAGCAGCACGGGGCGGTTCGACAGCGTGTGCGGCGCGATCGGCACCATCACCCAGCCCGGCACCGCCGGATGCAGCAGCGGCCCGCCGGCCGACAGCGCATAGGCCGTCGAGCCCGTGGGCGACGCGATGATCAGTCCGTCGGCACGCTGGTTGGCCACGAAATGCCGGCCCACCGACACGCGCATCTCGACCATGCCCGAGGTGGCGCCGCGGTTGACGACCACGTCGTTCATCGCCAGCGCGTCGAACACCACGGCCTCGTCGCGGATCACCTGCGCGTGCATCAGGCTGCGGTGGTCTTCTTCGTATTCGCCGGCCAGCATCGGGATGAGTGTGGCCTGGTAGTTGTCGAGCGGGATGTCGGTGATGAAGCCGAGCCGGCCGCGGTTGATGCCGATCAGCGGGATGCCGTAGCACGCGAGCTGCCGGCCGATGCCGAGCATGGTGCCGTCACCGCCGACCACGAGGCCGAGGTCGCAGCGCTGGCCGATTTCTTCGACCGACAGCGCCTGGTAACGCGGGTGCGGCGGGGCGTCGGTGTCCTCGCAGGACGAACGCTCCACGAACACCGTGCAACCCTGCGATTCAAGGAAGGCGCCAATGCCCTCCATCACGCCGTCGCGCGCATCGGCTTGCGCCCGGGCGCCGGAAGCCTGGTATTTGCCGATCAGGGCGACGTGACGAAAGCGAGAGGTCATAGCTCACAAATTACAACACTAAAATCTTGCAATGCTGGACGACCGTGCCAAGTTGCTGTTGAAGACGCTGGTCGAGCGTTACATCGCCGACGGGCAACCCGTCGGATCACGCACGCTCTCGCGTTCGGCGGGGCTGGATCTCTCGCCCGCGACCATCCGCAACGTCATGTCCGACCTCGAGGCGCTGGGGCTCATTGCAAGCCCCCACACCTCGGCCGGACGCGTGCCGACCACGCGCGGCTACCGGTTGTTCGTCGACACCATGCTGACGGCGCAGCGCGAGGAGATGAGCACGCCAAGCCTGGCGGCCGACCAGCCGCAGAAGGTGATTGCCAACGCCGCCCACCTGCTGTCGAACCTGTCGCAGTTCGTCGGTGTGGTGATGGCGCCGCGGCGCGCCTCGGTGTTCAAGCAGATCGAATTTTTGCGCCTGTCGGAGCGGCGTCTGCTGGTGATCATCGTGTCGCCCGACGGCGATGTGCAGAACCGCGTGATCTTCCCCGAGTCCGATTACTCGCAGTCGCAACTGGTCGAGGCCTCGAACTACATCAACGCACACTTTGCGGGCCTGACGATCGAGCAGGTGCGCGACCGGCTGCAGTCCGAGGTCGAGAAGCTGCGCGGTGAAATCGCCGCGCTGATGCAGGCCGCGGTGCAGGTCAGCTCCGAGGTGCTCACCGATGCCAAGGCCGACGACGTCGTGATTTCCGGCGAGCGCAACCTGCTGTCGGTGACCGATTTCTCCAGCGACATGGGACAGCTGCGGCGCGCCTTCGATCTTTTCGAGGAGAAGGCTCAGCTGATGCGGTTGCTCGACGTGTCGAGCAAGGCCGAGGGCGTGCGCATCTTCATCGGCGGCGAAAGCCAGGTCGTGCCCTTCGAGGAACTGTCGATCGTCAGCGCCAATTACGAGGTCGACGGCCAGGTGGTCGGCACGCTGGGCGTGATCGGCCCGACCCGCATGCCGTACGACCGCATGATCCAGATCGTCGATATCACCTCGCGGCTGGTGAGCAACGCGCTGAGCTACCGCAAGTAGCCGGCCGCGCGCGGCGCATAGAATCGTGCCCGCGTGGGCCGTTAGCTCAGTTGGTTAGAGCAGCGGACTCATAATCCGTTGGTCGAGTGTTCAAGCCACTCACGGCCTACCACCAAAGCCGCGTCAATGCTGAGAAGTCCGCTATTCAAAAGATAGCGGACTTTTTTCATGGCGGAACCGTTGCCAGATTATTGCCAGATTTGCTCCGGATGCTGCTGCATTCAACCGCACTGTGCCGCACGTTTCGTCGTCAGTCCGGACCGTCGGCAACTTGCTCGCGTTGGCACTTGTGGGGATGGCTCTGGCTATATGCCGCCTTCCTGTTCTTCGTTGACCTTCACGACTTCCCCGGCAGCGCGCTGAATTGAAGCGGGGCTCAATCTCGGCTGCAGCCGCTCGCATGCTGCAAGACCGTCGACAATCAGCTCCCTTGCCGCCCTCTCGATTCCTTTCTCAGCCGACAGACCCACTAGCGCTTTCGCAGCGTTGTGCACGGCACACAGATCAGCATCATCCCCATCAATGGCGGCGTCCTCGCATGCGGAGACCACCCCGTAGATGATTGCCCCGGCTTGTTGCACGAGAGCCTGAACATCGTCGCCGATCAGCGCATGAATGCTGGCCTTGACATGATCGGCCTGCCAGGCTCGACGAATTTCGGCCTTTTGGAACAGGTTCAATCCCGTTACTGGTTTGCGACGAGTTCCCTTCCGCACTTTCCCACTCCCCAAAAAGATTGCGTTCAACGAGTGGAGCTTACTGCGGGGAACGACGACGAAGCTGTGTGGTGCTGAGCAGGCACTCAGATGACCGCTCTGGAGTCGTGCGAGTGTCGCAAAGGGGCCCGTTCACGACGGCCGGGCGACAGGCTACAGTCGGCCAAAAGCGGAAGCTCATTACACCGTCCGTGGTCACGCATGCGCTCCGAAAGGGGCAAGAAAAAACACTGAGGAGAGGGCATGCCATCAATTTGGAAAGCATTCCCCCGGCATATGGGGGCCGCAACTCTAGCCGTTGCACTTAGCGCATGCGCCCCCCCGGGTCCCGAGTCGACGGTGTGCAAATCCTTCTCCTTCGAGATCAAGAAAAGCGAATGGACAGACGTAAGACGGCTGATGCACGACTTCTCGATTGAAAGCCCCGGCAATCCTCCGTTTCTCGATGAGAGCTATCAAGATCCAGCAGACAAACGCAACTTAAGCCTCCAAGTTAAGCGTACGGGTGTGGGCATCACAATTTACGTTGATGGCCTGATCTTCAAAGATGGCGAAAAAGTAACGCTGCGAGTGGTAGATGCGAACACAAACACTCGAGCCACGCAGTGCAATGCGGAGTACCGTGCGGACTATGAAAACGTCCGAGCCAAACTGGCGGGGCGTTGGACGATTTCGGAGTCGTCGGAGCATGTCGGACCAGTGCGATAGCGACGGCCGCGCACAACCGGCCGCGGCCTTCAATGGCCGGAGTGATGGACGAGGATTCAGCGCCCGCTTCTGGGCTGGCGAGAAGACAGCTTAGGGCCCCATACCGGAAGTTTCGCCTTCTCTGAAGCGGACATTCAACTTGTGTCGGTGCATACGTCTAGCCAATCCGTTAGGCAGCGGGTTCACAAGCTGCACATCATCCTCACTGAAACCGAGTGGTCTTCCCCACTGCTCGCGGTGCCGTCAAAGGGGCCATCGGAGATGTCAATCAACACGCGCGTCAGCTTGGGATTGAATCTCTCCATGTAGCTGCGTATGCGTTCTGCACGTTCGCCTATGAGCTGGTAGTCCCGTCGCGGCAGCGATCTGGGCGCGACCGAATACTCGATCATCAGCCACGACCGAGAAGCCCAGTCCGACCCACACCGTTTTTCCATTTCTGCGGCGGCACGGTCGAGTGAGGCACTTTGATCACTCGATAGCGAAGATTCCGATCTGTGAAACACCAACGTCGCTCCTGCACTTGCTGGTGCGGCAGTACTCAACGCCCAGGCGTTCGAGAGGAAAGCTATGCCGAGTAGCAAGAGTACGCGAGTGACCAGGACTGACACGCTGCATAGTCGCATCGGAAGTCGCCATAACTCGGTATGTTGCATCGGGCAAAAGTAGTCGCCTGTGCTGAGGTTTTTCGGTTCAACGGTGTATCTCATGACAGCGGGTTTCGGGATTTAAAGTGCAGTTTCGTCAGCGATGACAAGAAAACTGGAGGGGCATGACAAACTTCTGCTCTTGGCCGACTGTAGCTGTACTGGCCACAGACAGAAAGGACCCGAAGCTGCCGGTCGGAATTGCCCAAAGCGGAAGTAGCAGCATCCCAAAGCGGTCCCTTGAGAACTTCGACGGCTCGTGCCCAAAGTCGTCATGAGAAATGACGACAGACGGTAGGTTGGCCCGCTTATAAGATTGCCGCGCAACCGGTGATTTCGACCGTGAAAGGCATATGAAAAAGTCCATCTGTGCGATCTGGTACACGCGGCGGCACCTCGCATTGACGGTGCTTTTACTGTCACTGCCTGTGGCTGGATGGCCGCTCTCTCCCGTTTACGTCGACCGAGACCTGTACTTTGGCAAGAACGAAGTCGCTCTTAAGCCAGAACACTTGGAGATCCTGAGGGCGCTTGCCTGCCACACAACCGCTGACGGCCGCCCAATCTTCGTTTACGGCCACGCCTCCAAGTCGGAGCACGCACCCATGAAGCTTGCTCAGAGACGAGCTGAAGCAGTCAAGAATACGTTGATCCAGTTCGGCTTCGCGGCAGCACGGATTGGCATCGAATCACACGGCGCCGACCTACCCGTTTCTGTAGAACGCGACGCAGATGGGAGGGCGAAAAACCGTCGCGTTGAAATCGCCTCGCCCGGATCTCTCAGTGCAAACAGTTGCGACAAGGTAAGTCGAGACCGACCTCGCCCGTAGCGGAAGAATAAAGCAGACTTGATTTGGCAAATAAAGCTGCTGTCGACACCTCCGCCGAGAGACTGCTTCTGGCCGATTCTGTTGAAAAAATCGGTCGCAGCGTTCACCGCTGCACCGTGTCGAAAATCGACCTCTCAGATCGATCCAGGATCGACGATCGCGGCACAGGGAATGGTTTGACGGTCGCGATGATTCGGACGGTGCTTTTCATGCAGGCTCAAGTTGGAGTAGAACTCCATCGACATAGGTGGACGCTGTCTGCTTCGGCATAGGCAAACGTCTAACTTTGGTTTTCCGCGACCGGCCGCTCGAGGTCGACTGTAGCCGCACCGGCTGTTGGCGCAATGGAGCCCAAGCCGCTCTGAACCCAACACCGCGCCACCCCTCTGCGACTCAACTCTGTCTTCGACCCGACTAGGGGCAGCCGCTTACACCACTTCGATGTGCCAGCCCTTGCTCAAGAGCGCCGTTCGCAATCCCGGCGGAACTCGCTCTTCGTTTGCCGCTAGGCACAACAACGCCGCAGGGCGGGACATCGCAACATAGAGATTCCGCATTTGGGCCTGCTGTGTCTTTGGGAGCTTGCCGAGCTTCTTCGAGGCAATCCCGGCGATGTATTCAAGCCCCAGCGCAACGTCAAACTTCCTGCTGGTGCCACCGTAGGATTCCAGGACCAGGGATGCGGAGTGCGTCTCGCCCTTCATCCCGGCTGTCGTGCCTAGCCCAAACTCAAGACTCCGTCCCAGGTGGGAGACCTGACACCTCGTCGAGGCGGTCGAACTCGTCGTCCCTTGCGGCCCTGGCCCATCAAATACGCTCATTTCTGAGAACTCATCAAACTCGAGTTCATCCGGGAGGTACGGCTTGAGTCCTACATACACAAGCTGGATGGTCGAATCGCGCTGGCCCACGACACAGAGTTGCTCACCAGAAATCGCCAGGTGACGGGTGAGACCTTCAATCGGCCCTGATGCCCCGAACTCTCTTGCGGCCCGAGGTAGCGCACGTGCATCTCGAACACCGTCCGCCAGAGGCGACCCTGCCGCGCGGAGCACCAGCAGCAGTGCCCTCCGGACGTCGGAAACACGCGAGCTGAGCGATGCCTCCAGCAGGGTCTTCTTGGCATCCCCGACGAGCCCCCAGAAGCATTCAGAACGCATGCTGGCGATTTGCTGGCCTTCACCATAGGCCGGCCAGTAGTCCACAAGATGGCGCCCAGCCGCAACCTTGCCCTCTCCCGCCTTGCGAGTGCACATCGCCTTCACCTCGCGGGCACCAGCTTCGTCCTCGGTCAGGCGGTCGATTACCAAGCGGCCATAGTGTGGCAACACCTTGGCTGCATCTGCCGTGGAATACAAGAGTAGGGTCGGCGCGTGGGTGCCAGTTCCCTCTCCAACAACTGCATTGCCGCTCAGGCGCACGCTTCCCACCGCACTCGCGATGGCCGGACCAAACCGCTTGCTGGTGCTGATGCAACCGTAGCCGCCCCTCGGGAACGTGAGGAGGTCAGCATTCTCCTCGTCCGAGAGAATCTTCTGGTCTACATCCCCGAGTCTTTGCATCACCGACTTTCCATCGAAGATGCGATTCAGGAAGGACTCTTGGTCCCAGGACGTGTCCTGCATCTCGTCGATGAACACCATCGGGAACCGCCGGTGAACGACATCCACGAGATGAGGGCAGGTCTTGAGCGCGAGGTCGGCGTACGCGAACATGTCCCGATGCCGAAAGATGCCGTCCTTGGTCAGCATCTTCTTAAGCGTCATCAGCGACTTGTATGACGCCGTGTGCGTGCCGGGCAGTGTTCCGCTCTCAATTTGCACCTGCAGGTCCGCCGTCCGATAAAACAAGGATGTGGCGATGCCGTCGCCATTGTTCTGGTTCTCCAGATACACGCGCAGGCCCGAGAACATGCCCAGCTGAAGAAGCGACTTGGCCTTATCGGCGAAGACCACGTCGTCGATGACATCGACCTTTTGGCCCAAGCTTCGCAGCATAGGCATCGCGAAGAACTGGTTGACGAAGGCATGGATGGTGCCAACGAAATGGGGATAACTCAGTAGCTGCGCGCCCTCAGCGCTCCCCCCTAAGCGCTGCGCAATCTCGTCCCGCGCCACGTTGGTGTGGCTGAGAACACAGATTCCGCGTCGAGCATGTGGCCACTTCTTGGCCAGCAAGAGCAGCTTGGCCGCGAGCAATGAAGTCTTCCCGCTACCCGGAACCGCATTGAAGTCACGCGAACCGTTCTCCAGCAGCGCGCTCCGACGTTCCGCATCATCGAACATCAGGTCCTTGGTTAGGGTCGTGAGATCGGCCAAGTCCGCCGGTCCGAGGCTGACCGCGCTCACGTTCCAGTTCCCTGCGTGACACCCGTCGACGCACTTGGCGGAGCGACTGGGGCCGCCGGCGCGGCTCCAGCCTGACCATATGTCTGAGCACTGGCGACGACGGGGCCTTGCGGGGCGGCCACGGTCGGGATGGCCGACGGAACTGACGGGAACGCCGCAGGCACCGGAGGCAGCGTGGAGCTTGGGACTGACGCGGCAGCTCCAGGCACGGTGAGCGCGGATAGCACTGCCGCCCCCGCGCCCGCCGTCGCTGCCGGCTTCGCGGCTGGAGCGATAGTCAAGTGGGAGAGTGCTGCCTGCAGGTAAGGAGGCAAAGCCTTGAACAGGTCTTCGCCCGTTCCATACTTCCCCGTGCAGACCAAGTGGGCTGCGTACTGGGCCGCGATGGCCTTCGATGCTTCCTTCAGTTGAAGCGGCTTGTAGATGATGGCCGCCAGGGCTTCTGGGGTGTGCCCTGCACCATCCAACGAGGTCCAGCTCAACTCAGCTGCGGCCAGCGTCTCAGTTTCATCGGCTTCTTCAAGACGTTCATCGCGAGACTTTGCCTTGGCTGCCAGAGAAATCGCCAGGTGCATCAGCTTCGCGCAGCCATGCAGCGCCAGGTCGAACTCAAGCGTCCAGCGGTCAGAAACACACACGATGGTCTTGCCGCCTTCAGCTCGCTCCTTCTTCCTCTGTACCGCTTCAGCCATCTCAAGTGCGGAGTAATCAGAATCGAAGCGCTTCCCCTTGGCGGGCTTGGCGACGTAAGGCTTTGCGACGTCGGGCACGATGTCCCGATCCGTCAGGCAGACCACCGGAATCGGAATCTCCGGGCCGGCTCCCTCGCGCTGAAGGATGCGAGCGTAGTGATACAGCCCAGTGTGTCCGACGTTGACCATCGACACGCCGTGCTTTGAGAACGACCGACCGCACATCTCAGCGATAGCGGGAACCAAGATGGCTTCGGCAGGTCCCTCCACCATCATGATGCCGCGGGCAAAGAACAAGTTCGCCTTGGTTGCGTCGATGAAGCGGCGCAGGAACGAGTAGTCGGTGCGCCTGAGCTTGGTCTTTCCCGCGGCCAACGGGAACGTCTGAGCCTTGTGCACCAGCGTCATGTCTTCGATGCGCGCGGTCGACACCAACGAAGGGCTATGGGTCGTCATGATGACCTGCACGCGCTTCTCCGCCTGCTCCTCGTTAGAGTGTTCCTTCAGCAGGTCCATCACGCGCTCTTGCAGCTGCGGATGGAGGTGGGCCTCAGGCTCTTCGACGAGCAGCAGAGCGAGTTCCTCGCCGTCCCGAAGCAGCACCAGCTCGGTGGCCATGAACAGCGCGTTGTTGTAGCCAAGGCCCCGCGCACAGCGTTCATCCGGATGAATATGCGCGCCGGGCAGCAAGGACAGCTCGAACTTCTCAAGGATTGGCGTCAGCGAAAGGTCGGGGGCGATACGGATGCGCGACTGAAGCTCCTCGCCGGAGAACGCGAACTGACCGAGGTAGTTATCGTTGATGTCTTTCTCTACGCCCTTGACGACCTCATGCTCACCCAGGTGGTGCTGCGCGAATGCCATCAAGCCGACCAAGCGCTCAGGAACGTCTTTGGGCGAGGCCTTATCGAAGTCGTTCACTTCCTGACCTGCGATGTCGTTGTGGGCGCCAAGAATCTGCGAAAGACGCGATTGGCGGCCTGGTCGCAACTCCGCTTCGGCGTCACGCAGTGGCCTCAGGTAGGTCGCGCGCACAAGCTCTCTGACCGCATAGCCGACCTCCGGCCCGGTGCCAGCAGCGCCGGTTCGAACGACGGTGTCGACGCGCGCTCGCTTTGTCGCTTGCGGCGGATGGTAGCGCGCCTCGAGATGGAGGATGAGCGAGCAGGTTCCGTCCGCGCCGAGGGTGAGCCATTCGAGAACCGATGCCTCTTGGTCTGGGCTCAATCCACACAGCGTGGCTTCGATGCTGAGTGTTTGGGCGCGACTTTTTCCTTCAATGTGGAAGTCCTGCTCGAAGAGCCTGACAGGCTCATAGCTTGTCGTCAGCAGTACCTGCCGGATGGCATCAACGACTCCGGTCTTGCCAGCATCGTTCTCACCAACAAGGATGTTGAGCCCGGGATTGAGCTCCCAGTTCAGTTCAGGCGCAGTCGTGCCGTCCCCGAACGCGCGATAGTTGCGCGCCCGGATGTGCTTCAGGTACATGCTTTCTCCCCACTTGTTCGACGGCATCACCTGCGAAAGTTTGCAGGCTCCCTCCGACTTCGGTTCTCGCTTGCCGCTTAGGTCATTCACGCCCTTGCGATGTCGTCTTCACCGTCTCGTCCCACGGCACTAGGCTCCGTACCGGATAGGCCCCTCAGTTGAGGTGGTTGGACGCATTCGGCGCTAAACGTCTTGGCGCTACCGCAACACTATCACCTCTCCGCGCATGCGGGGGAATCGAAAGTTCGCATCGAACGTCCGCTTGTGCTCGTCGCGGCCATTTGAATCGCTTTTCGCGAAGGACACCGCACCCCCGAGCAGCGGGTCTTGCCTCTCACATTGCAGAGTGCCTTCGGGGGCCGTGAATCGCTCGACCACGTCTTCGTCGCCGCCTAGGGATTACTTTGATGCGATGGACGTGAACCGTAACTCGATACTTTGCGGGACGGCGCAGCCGCCCGCATGCACCGCCGGCTCAAAGCGCGCAACCGCCAACTGATCTCTGATGGCTGTGTCCAGCACGGGGGCGACCGGTGGATAGGGAAACTGGACCGTGACCGGATCAACCTGCCCGTCGGTGCCGACAACGAATCGGGCCACGATACTGTCTCGGACACCGATGCCGTTCAGATTTGTGCTCAAGCTGACGGCACGGGCCGAGCGTTCGACCTCGAGTGTGTTGAAAACATACTGGCCGGGCGCAACTCCCGGTACTTCGGGGGGACAGCCCTTAGCCAGGCGAGCCGGATGCTCCGGCAGCACGGTGAAACCCGACGCGGCACCTAGCTCGCGGTATCGGTGGTACATGTCCATGATCACACTGGTCCTGCGCCCTGACGCGCATGAGACGGTGTAGTCATCCAGCGTGTTGCCGTATGGCCCAGGTCCGTGGCTACCCCGGCGCTCGAAAGTCGGCGCATCGCCTTCTGGGCAACGCAGCCGAAGCAGGTAGTCACGCTCGCCTATCGGTCCGGCCGACCGCACGGGATTCGCTCTAGAGCCCAAGGGTACAGACGAATCCAGCGTCGTGGCAGGCGGTGGCGTGCTATCGACGGGTCGCACGAGCTTCAGTTCAGTTGAGCCAGACAAGCGGCCGGGGCGAACAATATGACGCACAGCAGTGAAAGGACGATTCGCTGCTGCGCCATGAATGAAGCCGTCCGATGCAGAGCCGAGAGGATCACCGTAGACACTGAAGCGCTGAATCGACGCCGGGACACTGGAGTTGCGATACGCCTCAAGGAAAGCTGTGCGCTCTATTCCTGAAGCTGCTGCGCTACGTCCCGCTTGCCCAAGCTTCGCACCGACGCCAGAGATTCGAGCTGAGCGGCACGCGGCCGGGCCTTGCCCTGTTCCCAGTGGTAAATCGTCTGGCCCGAAACGCCTACCAGCTTGCCGTAGGCAGCAGCAGATACCCCGAGCTTGCTGCGATGCGCCGCTAACCGACCGGCGCTGAAGCGACGTGCGGGCCCTTCCTCAGCCGGCTCCGTCGCATCAGGTGCTGACCGCACTCGTGCCGAGCCCTTGCTGAACCGGCGCAGTTCTTTCTCCAGACCGTCGATTTGGCGGCGCAATGCAGCAATCGAGCTTCGGTAATGAGTCGACGCCTTCTTGAGCGCTTCGATCTCGGTGCGAACCTCCTTGCGAGCTACGCGGGAGATTTCGGCTTTCAGAATGGATGCGATATTTGGCATGCCCGCATTGTGCAGGCCAATACCTTAAGCGTCGAATTTCGTCGGCTTGCACGAAGGCCAGCCACGGTCGAGGCTGTACTGCGTCAGCCGAAAAAGCTGAACGCAGATCGAGCTACATTTTCGAACGCTGTGCGTCCGTTGCTTGACGCGATTTTTTCCCAGCCTCAATGGCTTCGCGGTAGTTCTGCTGTATCTCGTTTGTCTGGATGAGGAGCGCCGGGGCGTAGTCAGTCTCGCCACAGTGGTAGTACGGATAGCTCTGGTAGCTACAGGTGTACAGCGCCACCTCGCCCCACGGACGTATCCAACTTATCTCTTCTGTTTCGATTCTCGGAGCACGTGCATCGAGTGAAAGAAGCTTCCATCTCATTGGTTGACGAGTGCTGGGCTTGGCACCGAGTTTCTCCGAGATACGATCAACAAGCTCTTCAATGCGTTGCTTTCGAATCGCCGGCGTGATTTGCTCGCCAAGTGACTTAAAAGTGTTCAATCGGAACGTCGCTTCTCGGATCACGCCGTCTGCGGTCATATACAGATTGACCCTCATTGGTTCAGTCACCCAGACTGGACCGCGCTCTTGGTCAACGCGAAACTCGTCGTCCCACATTTGCGCGCTGCCGACTCTGAAGCCCACATTGTTGTTCCATCCTTTGCGCGGCGTCACGCCGTTCATCGTGAAACCGAAGAACGTTCGCTCATCCAAGCTCGACCGGGGCTGTGGTTGTGCAGTTGCGACACAAGCAATCAGCAACAGCGGTGCGACGACGAAGACGTACCGGCGGCTCATCGCTTGAACCCCATGATCAGCGAGATGACTAGCGTCATCAAAAAGCACAGGATCTGTTGCGTCGATCCGATCGGCGTCGTCAGCGTGTACAGGTAGTACACCGACGTGATGAGGATGCCGGTCTTGAAGTTCTTGGGGAACGTCTTCACGGTGCCCTTGGCGTCGTAGTGCATCGAGCCGGTCAGCGCGATCAAGCCGGTGACCACAGGGATCGTCAGAAACGACGTGATCAAGAACCAGCGACGGCGGTACCACGGCACCTGGGAATATGCGCTCGGCGCGCCCGCCAATGGCGCGGCCACGGTCGCTCCGGTCGCGGCGGCCACGACTTGCGGCGCACCGCATTTGGGGCACATCGGCGCCGTTTCATGAATCTGTGCGCCGCAGCCGCGGCAATGCACGAACGTTGTCATTGAAGTTCTCCTCTTCAGTTAAAGATTGGCGAGACAGACCAGCAGAGCGGCGCCTGCTGTCACGAGACCAACCACGGCAGCTGTGCGGCCGGGTTTCTGGTGATAGATGCTCAGAGCGCCACAGACGATGGCGATGAGAGAAAGACAGAGGCCACCGAGCAGCTCGTCGCGGTCCGCCGGACCACCGTCGCTCAAGAGGCCCAAAAGCGTCAGAACGCCGAGCACGCACGAGACGATGGCCAGAACCAGACCGCCGGCCGACTTCGAGACAGCGCCGCTGGCTGCGTCTCGCTGCGGAGCACCGCAGTGGGGGCATGCCGTGGCCTGGACATGCAGCGGCTCGCCACACGCACGGCAATGCACAAGACCTTTCATTTCGATTTCTCCTCAAGTTGTCGCCTGAAATCAGAGGGGCCACGGCTGCTGCACCGCGCCAACCTTGATTTACTTGATATGGCTTACAAAACGCATCATATATAACGCATACCAAACACGTCTGAATCACGACTCTGGGGAGCATGAAATCCTCAAAAGTCGCGGTATCCAGCGACCTGGCCGTCACGTCGTCGGAAGCAAGGGCCACGGCGTCGCTGACGAGAAACCCTCTCTCGTTGGCGCTGGGCGAGAACTTGAAGCGCATCCGCCAAGAGCGCGGACTGACTCAGCAAAATCTTGCATTTGCCGCAGAAATGGACAGGACGTTTGTTTCCTTGTGCGAGCGAGGAGCGACGAATCCGTCGCTCTACAGCTTGGGCACGCTGTGTTGGTGCCTGAAGATCACCATGGCCGACTTGTTCGCCGGCATTGAGTACACGCTGCCACCGTCCGGGATGACCAATGGCAAGAAGCGAAGAGCCAATCAGGCGTCGCACGAGCCGCGTCCACCTTCCGTCGCGACGCTCAAGCGCGCCGAGACGATGCGAAAGAAGAAGCTGGCGCAGCAAGAAGCTCTCCCTGCGACTCCTACCGCCGGTTCGCGTCGAAGGGCTCCGCAAGCTTGAACTTGCGCGGATTCCAGCTCGCGTTCGCAAGTGCCGAGTTGTCTCGCAGACAACCAGCAGTCGTGTCGCTAGGAACTTCAGTCTCGCCCGCTCAACTAACTCTCACGCGGTCAGCACCAAGCACACCATCGTGGCGCACTACCGAAACGGCAGACATGAGCCTCACCGGCTCGCTGTGACCGGCACTTTCGTAACGCCACTCCACCGACTTGCGCCGGCGCTTGAAGTCGATCGGTCTGTCGATCTTCAGCACGCCGTTGCAACACGAAAACGGCGGCGCGTCTGCCGATGGGTCGAGCACCAGCAACGAATCGACCGTGAACTTCTGGCCGACCATGTGGCCGCCGCTTCCGACGCCCAGCACAAAGTGCCGGTATCGGCCATCCTTGAAGCTCTCGTACGCAATCGCGGTCAGCTGACCCTTCTTGAGTGATTCCACGGCGAACACATCAACGCCTTGGTCGAAGCCGTCTGCTGACCGGACAGTGAGCGGCAACTCCAGCGCTTCGAGCGCATCCACCACATCTTGCGCGTACGCCCCTTCGAGCCAGCTATCGCCCAGCACCGCATAAAGGTCTGCTGCGACGCCGTACTTCCGATGCGTCATGGAAAGCAGTGCACTGCGCTTCGCCACGTCGAGGATCACGAGCGCCATCGCGATGCAGTGCAATGCGCAAGCACTGTCCAACTCACTCTGACGCATGTGAACCGCAACAGGGTCGAGGCGTCGGCTCTCGGTCGTTAACACGTTTCCGACAGTGAGCGCAGCGTGGTACCGCTGGACGCGGATTCCGGTGTTCGCCGAACGCATCATGTCAGTACTCGTCGGGAGAAAGCAGTGTCGTGCTCGACTGGTCAGCTTCGGTCACGCACCACAGGGTCGGCGTGCGTCGCCGCTCTTGTTCGGTCATGCGTTCCAGCGTCGCCGCGCCGAGCAGCCGGTACACGGAGAAGATGCGGCCACCGTCGGCCAGCGCCATCACGTTGCTCGCCGCATCATCCGTACAAACGTCGCCCCAGTCACCGCTCTGATGCCGCACCAGCAGACACGAGGGGTTGGCGCCATGCTTTTCCAGCAGAGCCATTGCACCAGGCGTCGCCAGTGTCCGACCGAGCGCGAACATCGGCTGGACGTTCTGCGGTGCCGCTGGCGTGCAGCGGTGCTTGCGAACGTTGGGGTCCAAGAGATTGCACATAATTTTCCTTTCGATGGCGGTGATGAAGTAATCGGAATGGACGTGCACTGGCCTTCGATCAGGAGACCGAATGGACACGTTGAGACATAAAAAAAGCGGCCTGAAAGACCGCTTGTTCGGGATGCCGGCTGGTGCACTAGCTGGCAGCGGCATACAACGCCTGCATCAATGCCAGGACCGTCACGGGCTCGTTGCGTTGGCCGTGTTCGACGAAGCAGCGTTGGACCGTCCGCTCGATGACGTCGAGCGGCAGATGGCCAGCCAGCGGCTCGCACTGCGCATCCGGCACCTGCCAGCCGGTGAGCCACGTGATGGCCGCTGAGATGTTGGCTGCGGTCAGGGGGCGTCCGCTCAAGCTGGCGATGAACGCGTCTGCCACCGGCTGCTCGAACCACTCGAGGAGCGCTGCATCCGGCACGTCGTTTTGCGGCTGCAGCGACCAGTGCGGTAACCGCGGTTCCAGCAGGTCGAAGATCAATGCATTCTTCGATCGGTGCACGGTCTCCAGCACTTCGATCAGCGTGTCGCTGGCCTCCAGACACTGGGACAGACTTGAGGGCACTCGCTGCGTCTCCGTCAGGATCAACCGCATAGCCTGCAGTCGACACGGCAAAACCAGGCACTCGGCAACCGCAATGACCGGCTCTTCCAGGAGGATCGACAGTGCTTCGATCACATCAGCCCAGTTCTCGCACGGCACGCATCCGAGCACCCGATTGAGCACGGCTGGGTACTGCGTTTCGGCGCAGTACGCCCAAAGCAAGAGCTTGCGCTCGACCGGGGTCAGATGAAGCAGCTCCGTCAGCCAGGCGAGATTTCGAGCCACGGCGCATTCGCCATCAGGCTCCGACAAGGTCAAGGCCGCGATCTCGGCGGTGAACAGCACCGGGTCGATCAACGGCTCAGCACGATGATCCGCAGCCAGCAGGAAGCGCGGGGTATCGAACGAGCAAATGCGGACGTCGGCGATGCCAAGCTCAGGGGCGAAGAAGTTCTGGACATGACGCGCTGCCCGCTGGAAATCGTCTCCATCGACCAGGCGATGCAGATTCACGCCAAGGGTCTGAAGCATCCGGGCCGCCTGGGCTTGGCGAAACGCCACATTGCTGGGGTGCTCAGGCACGGTAAAAGGCAGGACAAGGGGCGCAGCAACCAATGCTTCAGGCACGGCTGCGCCACCGGACGAGGTGTCGGTCATAAAAGCTCCGGGAATGAGTGAGAAACGGGGACGTCAGACGCTCTGGCGCCGGCCACGACAAGGCGGTCGACGAAGCGGTCAGAAACGATCAGGGAAAGTGAAAAGCGACAGTAGAAAAACTGCCAATGGCCAGGCTGTCACGCCGAGCCGGCGTAATTGGCCGCAGACTCGAAAACCGGTCAAAAACCGCTAAAAACACGCTATTTTTAAGCCAAAAACAGTGAATTTCGAGAAAATATAACTATTTTTTCTATTTTACCACAAATCAAAGTCAAATCAATTAAGATGGAAATTACAATGCCAGATTGGGCATTGACTTGCAAAATTCGGATGTTTCTATATTTTCGACTGCGGTAGTCCCGCTGTGCATGCGGTCACTTCTGGCTCCCGACTCCCGTATGTACGAGTCAGTGTTACATTCACCCTGTTTAGGGCATAACAAGACTCAACTCCTTTAGTCTTGTTTAGGCGGCAGTGCTCTATTTTTTGCCTCGAAAAAGAAAACACCTACTCCCTAAATTTTGCATTTTCTCTGTGTGGGACCTTGCTTAAAGCATCCACCCCGTAGTCGAACGTCGTTGAGAACCTGAATTCCTCCTTCTGATCGTCAATCTCATAAATATAATAGTCAGAAGCGTCTTTCCAGAGGCAGGACGCGTATTTCACTTCCGCAGTCACCTCACCACAAAATACGACTGCAACCAATGGAAGTGTTTTTAAAAGAATAGCTCTTACCACTTTGACTCCTTGAGAAAATTCGTGCGCATCGCCAATGCAGCAATTAAATCTGGAAACGTCTAGTTGAACGATATCCGCACGGTGACGGTGCACTTGTGAGCGTCAACGGGTGTGGTGGAGCCAACGCTCTTTCCCGTTTCTCGGAGGTACTGTGCTTGTTGCTGCGGCAGCCTTCCTAGTGGATGAGCAGTCGCATATGCCCAAACTCATGCTCTTTATGTTGGGCATTCGCTTTGCGTATTCTGCGGCCGATGACTTGGCCTGTGCGCGCGAAGACGACTTGGAACTGTGACTACTATCTTGGCCGACGATGGCCCTGCGAAGGTCTATATCCAGTTGGAAACTCGTGCAGCGCTGGCGCCGCCATTCGCCTTTCCGATCACATTGCGTGCTGAGGAGTCATTTGTTCGAACAGTTGATCGCCGCACCGATATTCCCTCGACAAAAGCGCTCGGGCGAACCCGGCGGGCGACTCACCTGCAGGGCCCGCGGTTGCGGTCTAGCGTCTTTTGCTGCTCAAAGCTTTGGCTCAGGCAACCGACTCGCTTGACACACGCCCGTAATTTAAAAACCAATCCCTGCGACCGGCCATTTAGGATCTACTACGTAGGCAATCTCCATTGCATACGAGCCAGTATGTCTATTTAAAGTCATCTCTTCTTTTGCAACCTGGTCGCTCTGAAAAATCCAATAATACCTGTCAGGCGTTATTTGGGCGGCATCTTTCGCCACCGAAAATTGACTGCAGCGATCAATATTCAGGTTCTTATCCACTCCAGGGCAATTTCCAGCCTTATTAAATCTATATGGTTCGACCCGCATCGGAGTGCAAAGAAATCCATCTCGAGCGAGCGCTGGCGCACTAATCAAACAGACGGCCAAAACCGCGAGAAATTTCATCACATCTCCTCCGAAGTACTATTGGGATTTCCACGCTCTCGACTGGGACTTACCGAGACTCGGCCCGGCCAAGGCCGCTCTTGCCTCACAGACAGCAGAACCGTTCGGTAAAGGCTAGTTCGTCCGCGCCCGAGAACCATCCCCTGTTCGGGTGATGGCTACAACTTTTGTCTTCCTGCATGCTCCTTGGCGCGTTCATGTTCGAACTACGAGGAGGCCCCAGCATGCGAACTTTCCTGAGCCAACCGCGAGTGTTGCAGCTCGCCATTGCCCTTGCCGCAGCTGCGCTGCACGTTTCAGCGGGGGCTCAGAGTGGGTCCATCGGAGGCGGCAAGCTCTCGCCTGATGGCCCGCGCGCAATAGAAGAACAATCCGCAGCCATCAGCTACAGCTCGCGCTCGACAGCCTGTGCGGTAGCCAAACAATCGGCGTCCGAATACGCGAAGCGGAAGCCCAACATGAAGGACATGAGCCTCGGCAACTGCGAGTGCTCCATCGCCAAGAAAACACTGTGGATTCCTCAGCAGCAAGCTCAGTACCACAGGGAAACGGGGCAAAGCATCGGGTCGACCACACCCGTCGAAGTTCACGAGTGCACCGTCACGGTGAGAATTTCACTCAGATGAGGCTCAACCAGATGAAAGCCTTCTGCCTCGTTGGAGTGGTCTTAGCTGCGTTGTTGCTCGGGAATGAGTCGAAAGCACAAAATCCAATCACATTGAAATGCGAGGAGATTGGAAGCGCTGGCCGCTGGAATTCATCATTGGAAATCAACACTTCCGAAAAGAAAATAATCGTCGATGGAGAGAGCTATTCATTCTCACCGCAATCGAGTGAAAAAATCGTCAAAAACAACGTAGTTCGGGAAGTGAGCGTCATCCACGAATGGACTGATGGCGGAATTTCTTGGAAAAAGGAGTTCCATGTTAACGGAAAATTCGACAGCGATTTGACCAAGCGCTATCGCCTAAATCGAATAACTGGCGATATCCATGGGCCATATTCCTCCGGCCCATGCAAGAAAGCCGAAAAACTATTCTAAGATGCTGGATAGAGGTCTGTTAATCAAATGTGGCTCACTGATTTTAGTGAGAAATTCCATGAAACATTTCACTGAAAAAATTGCGGCCTGCAGCATCGTCAAGATCGCAATGATTTTGATTTTCTCTATTTCGCAAGCCGCATTTGCTCGGGATGGATTTTTATGCTTACCTCAGGAGGTACACAATAGTTTTAGAGCAGGGGCGAGGGAGGAATCAAAAAAATGCCCGAACCCAAGCATCAAGCAATGCCAATCACTTCTTGTTCCCAAGGACTCCCTCCAAGTCAGTCCTGATAGATATTACCTTCTGATTGGCCAAGATGAATCCTACAAAAAGCAGATTTCAATTAACCGGAATACAGCGGAGTTTTATCTTGAAACCATTTATGAGCTTCGAAGTGGCCGCTCGATAGAAACGATTTCCGGGAGCTGCCAGCCCCAGCAGATGCCTAGTCAGAAGCTTTGAAAAATGAAATTTAATGCAGTCATCTTTCATTGAGCGAACGCCTGCGAAGCACAGCGAGCCCTGATGAGTTGATCCATGGATCACCCACTGACCGCCACCGTGGTGCGCCGGATGGGGGCAATCGGGCGGGAGTCCCCCGCCGACAGGAGGCAGCTCAGTGCCGAGAGGCTCTATCAGCGCGGCGAGCTCAAGTGACTGCGCGCCGTGAGCCTATCGGACTGCGTGCCCTCATTTGGAGTTGGGGTTGGTGTACGTGTTCGGCCACCACGATGTGTACGACACGTACGCTGGCGCTCGATCGCGTGGATGTCGGGCACATCGAACTGACGTGAAACGGGCTTTGCGACGTATTCTGGTCCGGCGACTTCACAGAGGCCGTACCACTTTCAATGGCGCTGCGTTGCATCGGTGCGCAACGGCTGATCGCAGGACGCGGCCGATGATGTGTAAAAACGAGCCGTATCGCCAGGCCGCAGGAGGTTGGCAACCAAATGCAGCCAGAGCGCTGGTGCGTTAAAACCCGCATCTCGCATTGAGTGACTCTAAGATGTCAATACGCTTGGCAAGCATCGAATCAGATACGTTCAAAAGATGAATCGGCTTTCATTCCATCTTCAGAGTTTCTGATTGGACATCTGCTGCGGTTGGCATTCCCCTAGAATTGTTTCCAATGAAGAAGCATTTTCAATCTTGTAAATTGTTTCAAGAAAAAAACCTGCCGTATTTCTATCAACCACCATCTTCTTCTTGTATGAAGAATCATCGCCAATCAGCCAAGAATAGTGAGTTGGCGTGACTTGAAAGGCATCTTTTGCGACAAGAAATGAGTTGCAGACCTTGCTGTTGGGACTTGGGCACTTCTTGATTTCACGTTCTCCGCTCATGATGAATAGCTTGCTTACTTCTTTCGGTGTGCACAAGAATCCATCGCGAGCAATAACTTCCTGAGGAATTTCGAGGATAAGAACTAGAAGAAAAATGGCAATTGATTTCATTTGTTTTTTCCTATTTCAATGAAACCCTCATGGTGGCGGTGCACCCACTCTGGACGCCTTCTGAAACGTGCAGCGCAGCTGCGGAAAGGCCGATGGCGAGCTACAACACTCGCTGTTGGCTCAGGAAAACTCGCATGCTGGGGTCTCCAACGAGGATGGCTCGTTCGTTGAGGTGATTTCCAGCAGCCTGTTAGGGTCTGTTGTCCTTGCCACTTCTTACTTGGCCAGTCGTCGCACGCGTGTGATCGTTCATGCGAGTGTTTGTGCTCTGCGCTTTCGCTGTGCCGCTCGCCCCGTTACTACCCCGAGCAGACGTCCCGGCTTCGGTCTTCGTACCGCCTGATGATTTTTTCAGATTTGGGTCTGCCGCCGACGCGAGGGCAGCAACTCCAGAAAGAACGATAGCAATCACAGTCAAGCGTTTAGACATAGTCTTTCCTTCAGGTCTTGTTAACGAACACCGGCAGCTTGCCAATACTGCTGAACGCTTGCCATCCCTCGAACGGGGTAGGTCGAGATCGTTCTCAGTGCGTTATGTGCAGAAGGGCCACGGAAACCAGTGGTTTTGATTTCCATGAAAAAGAATCCCGGAATTTGTAGTGCCTTCCACGGATGGGGCGAGCCGCCAGTCGGCGTGAATTGAGACGGTCTTCTTGATCGCCTTCAAAGAGAAAACACCGGTGACCACCGCGCGCGACATCACCGATATCCAAGATGTTCATCCCCGTTCTAGGGATAGCTGCGCCGCTTTTTCTCCTGCACGCTGATTGACCTGTTCAAGCCAGACAACCTCTTGGCTTGGTTATTTTATTTATGAGCTTTCCGAGAGCATGATGGCTGGCTTTCCAGGCGGCTTCGCCGGTGTCACAGCTCTCGCGCGCGTCGCGGGTCGCTGGCGCGATGGCCATGGGCCTGTCGGAGGCGGATGGGCTCGTGTTGGGGCGGATGGATGTCAGACGCAAATAGGGCCCCATTCGGGGCCCTTAAATCAATCTTGCATTGACGTGAATCAGAACTTCGTGCTGCCAGGTTCCGCTTTTGTGCACTCACCCTTTTCCGTCACCCGCCCGGAGGTAATCGAGTATTCCTCAAACTGCCCATTTCTTCGATTGATGGTGGCACATCGCATCCTGTTTTTACTTACACACCAGCTGATGGACACCGGACTGTGCTTGTCTAGCGTGTACTCGTAGCCGCCCTTGCTCACACGGGGAACTGGCTGACCATCGACTCTGATGCTGGATCTGTCCGCATCATCCCAATGCACCGTGTACTCACCTTTTTCGCCGTCGTAGGTGCTGGTGTATTGGCAATACACGGTTGTCGGCTCTGCCATTGCAGCGCCAAGAATTCCGATCCAGAGTCCTCCGCAAACGAAAGCTGCGCGTGCGCCCATAGATACCTCCTCGCAATTGCTTGTTGAATGGAATCCACAAAGGTGGAGGCCGAGCCAAGATGTAGCACAAAGGCGCTAAGAACGGTATACCTCAGCCGGGGTATGGAAAACCTCATAGGGAGACTGCACGCTCTCTCCCTTAGCTAGAGAGGAGCGCGAAATGCAACGTCAAATGAAGATTTCTCAATACGCTACTGTCTGCGCGTTAACCGCCTACCTCTTCAGCGGTCCCGCCATTGCACAAAACGTCTCGGTCGGGGGGGACTCGCGGATCACTAGAGGGGCCGAGAGCAGTAGAGGAGCAATCCATCGGCATCAGCTACAGCTCGAGCGCTGCCGCTTGCGCCCGCGCCAAGTCAAGCGCTTACATGTGGATCACCCGCATTTTGGTTTTAGGCAGCCTCCTGATAGGCGCTGCGTTGCCCGTACAGGCCACAGGCGATGGCACGGACAAATCGCAGGCCGGCCCGTGCATGGATAGAAGGCTGACACGCGCCGGTCTGAGCGGCTCGATCCGCAGCGGTTTGCGCTGATCCCCGCAAGCACTGGACCGTCAACGAACCGAAAAACGGCGAGCCAATCTACAGCACATCGTCCTGAAGGAGATTCGCAATGACTGACAAGCCGATGGCCCTCTACATGAGGATGACTGAGATGTTCTCGGACCACCGGAGTACAGCGCGAGCCTACCCGGAAAAGTTCATCCTGAGCACCGTGCTGCACAGGCAGTACTTGCGAGACTGGGTGCAACTGCGTCAAATGGTCACGACGCGCATCGATCCGACAAACCACATGGGTGTGCCCATCGAGATTTCCGACACCACGCCCAGCGTCATGGTGGCCTCCAACGGCACCGAGGTCGCGCTGTCGTGATGTGCCTGCGCCACCAGATCACTTGATCGCGGCCTCCTGCGAAGACAGCAATTGCTGTGTCCAGCTTTCCATCAAGCGATTGAAGACTGCGGTCATCCCCTGATTGCGCCCATAGTACAGATGCGGCGCGAACTCCTTCAGGTATCGTTCACGGCAGTCCTCGAAGTCCCGCAGGTCCAACGGAAGATGCTGGCAATCGATGATGTCGGCCATGACCATCTTGCGCGTTGCGCCTGCACTCCTACTCAGCGTGCTGCGGTTCTCGAGCAGCCAGCGCTTGAATGAACGCTCCCAAGTCTGGAGCATGGTCGAATGTGGCGTGCTGCGCTTGAACAGGACCAACATCGTCGAGCCTGGTGCGTACCACGACCATTCAGACAACACAGTGCAAGTCCAACCAATGCGGCCAGCCAGGTGCGAGGCTTCCTCAAGGCTGAGTGGCATGTCCATGGCGTCGACATACGGCATGGACACCATCGCCCGTTGGTATTCAACGACCTTGCCATTGGTAAGTGGCAGCGACTCATAGAAGCGCCGGCGGTGATCGCTACCGGGAAATTCGACAGCTCCCCCGCGTTGGCAATTGATCTTCTCACCCCAGCCCGGCAGGCTCGCCGTGTGATCGACACCGATGCTCCAGCGCTTGAAGACGCGTTTGTCATCCTCTTTCTCCGGATAGCCCAATTCGAACGTCCTCGCAAACTCGTTGGCGCATTGCTTGCGCAACGCTGATATGCGACCTCCACGCCCACTAGGAGCCTTCTCCAGTTCACGCAGTTGGTCAAGCCAGTCGAGGAAGTGTGCTGGTGGCTTGGGTGAGGCAGCGAGGGGGCCGAGTGTGAAGTCGGACTGCAGCGGGTAGCCAAGTTCCACCAAACGACGATGGAACACCATCGTGTCGATCTTTTTGTGTTCCAGCATCCACGTCTGTGGTCCAGCCAGAGCGGCACGCAGCGCAGCGTTGGTGCTGAAGCCCAAGCCGGCGGCAATGGCCTCGCTCAAGTGGGATGATCTGACCGTCGAAAAACGGGCTTGCAGCCGGTTCTTCAGAGAACGGAGAGTGGAGCCGGATTCGACGGCATTGGAAACTTGCGCAGCAACGCTTGCAGACGCGATGAATTGGGCCATGACGGCACTCCTGTCTTCATGCGGACCAGCGTTCCTCGATTACGCGCCGGCCCCCGACAGCTAGTGCGGTGGTGGTAAATGGATGTGTGACGTAAAACTCCGATTTCACCCGAGGATAGGTGGGGCCGGATGCCTTGACGCCCATTGTGCCAAATTCTTACTGCCATGCCCAGGCGTGGAGGAACGTGGCCGCCGTGCCCCGCCGCGACTGACTATGTGCGACCCACTGCATTGGAAGAAAGCCAGCCACCGCACGCTCATTGAAATCGCCCCAATCTGATTAGGAAGCCCTTGCCAGCGGCATCTAGGAGGTGGCGCGAGGTACGCGATCATGGTGCGGGCCTTGATGGAGAGGGTTGATCACAGTCGAGGGCGTCTCGCTCCTCGATCCAATGAGTTCCTGCACCAAAAACCTCGTTTCCAGCGCGCACCATGATTTCGTAGTGACTTGCATTTACGTTTTCACCATGCAAACCGATTAGGATCGCGCCGCCGCAACAACGCCGCAACAACGCCGCAACAACGCGGCAGCAATATCTGAGTAATCATGGAATGACGCGAACTGAGTTCGAAAGGCTTGCGACGCTGGCCCGCTTGCGCCATACCCCTTCCAAAGAGGCCGCGCGCATGGTGTTGACTGGAGACATGCGCCCTGGCGAGGCGGCCAAAATTTCGGGCTCCAGTCCTCAGGCTGTGACCAACGCTCTGCGCAAGATCAAAGACGCAATGGCATCCGCAAGCTGAGCGCACGTGGTTCGTCGGCACTAGCGTTTCGACGTTCCGCCGATGTGATCACGTCCTCTCTTGCTGCTTACCGCTGCCTTTGGATCTACCACCGCGCCGCGGCCGGACCGCTTGATTGCCTGGTTACTGGTGTGAGCGGCGGCGAAAGCATCACCGTTTGCTGCAGCGAACCAGGCGGCTACGCGCGGGTCAAGGTTCGCATCAATGGCATTGAAGCGCGCGATGCGCACCTTGCTGTGGGGCGCTGCGGCGGAGGTACTGCGCACCGTCTTTAAATTGACCGCTATTACCAATTGCGCGATCCGTGAAGTAATTCCCAGTACCGGCAGGGAAACGGCATTGAGGATTACATTCCGGTCTGTGAGAATTTCCCATGTTGTTAGCCCGTCCAAGCGGCACCGATCGAGTGCAGTTCCTCGCCGCCCAACTTGGCTGCAGTGTCGGCGAGTTCTCGGCAGCCTTTGGCCGCTTGAAGCCCGCTCTGCTGGGCAGTGTGTCCGGGTATTCCTCGGTTCTGGCCGAGTTCGGAGGCCGCTTCGAACAGCGGGAAAAAATCTACCTCTTTGCCAGCTGGCCGAACTTGGAGGCCGCGCTGCAGCACATCGTCGATGAGCGCAAGAGGGCGCACCTATTTTGTCCTGACCCCGAGCAAGGGGCTTGACAATCAGCGAGCGCTTTCGCCCGCCGCAATCGCAGCCATGAGCGCTGACAAGTCGGCCCCAATGGCCGGCATTGTCGATGGCACGCCATGGCTGCCCCTGGGCGACGGCTGGGGAATGCGCAACGCCGAATCGCAGCTGGCTGACTCGGCCGCCATGCTGCAACTCTACAAAGGCGGATCGCGCTGCGCCGCCGCGAGTCCGCGCCCCAAGCCACCGATCGCCCGTGAGCACCTCACGGATAAACCTGCTTAGCTTTCGAGCGTCAATCAACGTTTGGCGATTCACGCCTCGATTTACGCTTCAATAAGTGATCGTCACCGTGATCGTGCTGCCATAGCTGCCCCGCGCCACGTACTGGCCGGCCGATATGCGGCCATACACGGTGTAGGTGCGACGGTGCCCCGAGGGTGGCCAGCGCGGTGTAGCCGTCGCTGAAATTGCTGGTGCCCCAGACCGTGTCGCGCGCGCTGGTGGTGTAGAGGTTGTAGCCCAGCGGCGTGGCGCCCCAAACCGAGGACGAAGCGACGGAGGCCTGACCTACCGCCGCGGCCGGCGGCAGCTGGTGGACCGCTTTGCCCGCGGCGCGGCCGTGCGCCACAGATGCGCGCGCTCCCCGTGCGCAGCCTCGGCAAGTTCCGGGCGCTCGTACGTCAGTACCGCGTGGGCCAGACGGGCAATATCGCGCGGGTCGTCATTGAAGGCTCGCGGGTGCATTGTGTCGCAGACGATGGTGAGCAAGTCACTATCGACCGCGCCCTCGTACAGTTCGTAGAACTCGTCCTTGAACTCGTGCCACCACGCCTCCTGATCAGTCAGGGTCCGGCCGGCGAACACGATGGGGGTGGTGGGCTTCCACATAGGCCTATGGTACGTCTCAGCCCGGCTGTTCGCACTACAGATCGAGCGGGAAAAGCTGCCTCAAGGGCGGCGCGGACGTTTGGCTGTTGGTTGCTCAATGCCAGCCGCCTTCTCGAATGAACTTTTGCGCCGCAGCAGGAGACAGCACGTCGTAGACCCAACGAAACGAGGTGTAGAGAAAGGGGGGGCCGCTTTGCCGATCGGTCACCTGCGCCGTGATCAGAAAGAATGTTCCGACCGGGTGGCCATTGCGCATGTTGGACGAACACTCGACATGCATGTCAACGTCTAATCCTTGTCCATCGACCGGCCTTGCCCGAATCGTGCTCGAGGACTTCTCTCCCCGCGCCAGGTAGCTTTGAACGACAACTTTGCGATAGATGCTCATGGCGAATGCTAATTGTCCAAATGAAAAACCGCCTCAAGGGCGACTCTTTTGATCTACTAACGTGGCCGCCAGGGGCCAGCGCAGTGTGCCATCCACGGCGCAACAGACCTCGACCGATGTGCTCGCGTGAGAGATTTGGACGTGGCATCTTCTGGTCGCTCGAGGCCGAAGATTGCGTAGGCTAGCTTGGCCATGTGCCGTGGATCATCTTTGACGGCGATGGGGTGCACGACGCGGTAGAGCATGGTGAGCCGGGCGCCGTCGAGCGAACCTTCTCCCAGCTCTTCAAGTTCGTTTCGAAACTCGTGCCACCAAGCCTCCTCATCGTTCAGGAGTTGGCCGGCGATCACGATGGGGCTGGCGGGCTTCCATATGTGCAAATGGTACTTATTACTTGCCATTCTGTGTCGTCGCGCCTTCGCCGCTCCGGGTGTCCGCGTGCGCTCCCACGGTTTCAGGTAGGCACTTTGTCATGGTCGCATGTGCGCCGGCGTAGTGCACGCGCCCTCCCGCAAAAAGGGCGCTTTGCTCATGCGCAAAGGCGCAGCGTTTCCTAAAGTGATCCCTATGTCACACGCCACGGTCCACTCCGGGAGGACAAGCGGCACGACCTGCATCCGAAGCCGTACCGTCTGAACCATCGCCGTCGCACAGGGAGACGATCATGCGTATCCGCCGCCTTCACCAACGCCAGCGTGGCGCAATGATCGTCACTGCCGCGCTCTTCGTGTTGTTCCTGCTTGGCTTCATGGGCATTGCGCTCGATTTCGGCCATTTGTTCGTCGTCAGGACCGAGCTGCAGACGGCGGTGGACAGTTGCGCATTGGCGGCGGCGCGCGAGCTCGACAAAACGAGTTCGGCGATCACGCGGGGCAAGAGCGCCGGCCAGACGGCCGGCAACGCGAACCGGGTGAACATGCAATCGGCCACCTGGGGTGGGCAGGGCCAGATCCAGGCCACCGAAGTCACGTTCCGCGACGCTTCCTATGCGTCCACGAGCGTTCCTACCGCGGCCGTCTACGCGCAGTGCGCGCACAGCCAGCCCAACATCAGAATGTGGCTGATGCAGGCCATCGGCGCCTTCTCAGGCGACACCGCCGGCAACCCCCCGACACGCAGCGTGGCGGCGAGCGCCGTCGCCACCCGCGCGAGCGCACAGACCGCGTGCCCCGTTCCGGTCGCGGCGAAGCCGAAGCCGGGCGGCACGGCGCCGAACTACGGCTTTGCCGTCGGCGAATGGGTGACGCTCATCATGGCGCAAAACGCGGCCGTGGGCGGCCAGATCGGCTGGGCCAACCTCGACGGCAGCAACAGCGCCTCGGAAACCGTAGCCGAGCTCAACGGCCGTTGCGGCGCCAAGGTGGGCGACACGATCGGCACTCCCGGGGTGCAGGCCACGGTGGCCGATGTCTGGAATGAGCGCTTCGGCATCTACAAGAACAGCGGCGACCCGAGCACGGAGCGGCCCGACTACACCGGCTACGCCTACACCTCGCTTAACTGGCCTGCACAGTTCAATGCCTACAGCGGCACACCGGGTGCTGGAGCGCCCGCGAGCGCACAGAACTTCGTGACCAAGCGAGCAGCGTTCGCGTCGTGCGCCGACACCGGAACAAAGCTGAGTGGCTCGAACAGCTGCGAGTCGATCACCGGACTGTCCCTCAACAGTTTCAAGAAGCTAGCCAACCCGGGCAATGTCGCCGGAGGCCACATGCAGTACGGCTTCGACCGCCGCATGGTCACCGTGCCGGTCGTCGACGGCGGCAACCACGTGATCGACTACCTCTGCATGCTGATGCTGCAGCCGCTGAGCATCCCGATGACGGAGGTGCAGCTCGAGTTCCGCAGCAACGCGGGTGCCGTAGGCAGCCTTTGCACTACCAACGGGCTGGCTGGTGGATCAGTGGGGCCGCTGGTTCCTGTCCTGGTGAGGTGAAGCGAGCACCATGAAAAATTCCCATCGCAGAAAACATTGTGCGGCGCTGAACGAGTTGGCGCTGATCAGCTACGCCATGAACCCCACGGAGACCGACGCCGAGAACCTGCCGCGCACCTACCGGCACGACCGTCAATTGCCTCGAATCTTGCACCGAGCGGCGGCGTGGGGTTTGGGCGCACGGTTGGGCGTCCCCAAGTTCTTGGCAGCCAGTGCGGCCTTGCGTTCCGGCATCGACAGTCAAACAACCTCACCTGCGCCGCCGGTCCACGTAAACCCGGGAGACCCAATGCCTATGCATCTGCCTTGCCGCCTTTGCTGCGCGCGACTGTCGCTGCTGATCGATGATCAGGCGGAGATTCGAATGTGCGAGGTGCTGCGCAGCGCGGGGTTGATCGAGGCTGAGCTTCCGCCCTTGCTGCACCAGCGTGGGCGAGTCGTTTATTCAGGCCAGGCGACCGTGATGCGCGTGACGCCCAGGGGGCATGCCGCATCCGGACAAGCACATTGAATCGAGCAGCATGGCCAAGCTTCTCAAGCACATGGCGACGGTGACCCTCCGCTTGCCCTTCGGCATTGGCTCGGATGCTGAAGTCGCAGCCCTTCGCCGCGCAGGAATTCCCGTTGATGCGCTCGGCAACGCAGAGTTTGGCTACCTGTTCATGAGGCCCTCTAACAACCGCTGCGACAACATCTTCCGATGGTTCGCCACGGAGCTGATGCAGAATCCTCCGGGACCATGAGAGGCTGCGTAGGTCTCTGTGTCGGGGGCGTGCGCCATCGAGGTCAAAGCAGACGTCCCCCGACAGCCGAAGGTATGACAGCAGAGGGCCCTTTTAAGACAGTCGATGGTTTTCAAGGCAGTCACTTCCCAACTTGGTTACCAATCACCAACTGGGCGCCGACCAGTCTGTGTATGGCTACAGCAATGACGGAATCTTGCGTCTCGCCACCGGCCGGATGTAGCGCGCGAGCGTGGCGTCGGATGTGTGACCGGTCTGCTCCCTGATCTGGAACGGCTGGAGCCCGGCAATTGCCGCTTGCGTGCAATAGCCGGCGCGCATTGAGTGACCGGACACATCGGCTTCGCGGCCACCAACCTTGCCGATGGCAGATTTGATGATCAATGCCACCGACTGCGCCGTCAGTGGTCCATCGGCGATGCGGTCGTGACGGTCGACGCCGCGAAAAATGTAGCCGGCGTCGATGCCGGAGATCGTCAGCCACTCCTGCAGCGCCAACACGGGGCAGCGATCGCCGTTGGCATGCGGAACGAAGACAGTTCGTCCTGCCCCGCTCTGATCTGTCTTGGAACGAACAAGCAGAATCTCAAGGCCGTTGCTGTGCTCGGTCACGTGCTCGCGCTTGATGGTCACCAACTCACTGCGGCGGAATGCGCCGGCGAACCCGACCAAGAGAAGCGCTTTATCACGCGCGGCTTTCTTCGGCCTTTGGCGGTCGGACATCACCATCATTGCCACCAAGTCGTCTTTGAGGATCGGCCGGACCCGGCGTTGGCGCACGCCGAATGTGCGCTTGATGCCGGCCATGGTCTTCTTCACCACAGGATCATGGACCGGCGAAGCAAAGCCGCGCTCGACATGCGCATGGTGAATGCCGATGAGCCGGCGCTCTAGGGTGGCAACGGCCAGTTGCCCAGCGAACGCGGCCAAAAATTCCACGATCTGCACCGGGCTCGCCGGTATCGTGCCCCCGGCCGCACGGAACATTTTTTCGTCGAGCGCGTAGGCGGCCGCTGTCGCACTCGATTGCGATGCCGCCATGTAGCCATTGGCGAGTGCCGATGGCGCGCCAGCGGTCCGATTCGCCGGCTTGGTGGCGGTGCCGATGAACGTCGGCTTGGTGGCGGCGGTGGACAGGGCGAGATTCTGAATTTCTTGCCCGCTCTCCAAGGCGGACGCGGGCGAACCTTGTGGTTTTTCCATAAAAGCTCTCAAGGAAAGAAGCGCACGCGGCCGGGTATCGAGAATGTCAGCTTCTCGATACCCAGCGGCAGACGCAAAAAAGCCGGCAGCGGACCCGCAATGGCTGCGGAGCGCGTACCGGCGACGGAACGTCAGAGACGAGGGGGATTTGGAGAGAAAAAGCCCGGGAGAGTGGGCTCGACTTGGACTGGTAGGTGCACCAAGATGAAAAATCTCGGCGGCAGTCCTGCTAACACCTGCTGGCGTCAGCTAAATTTTGCCAGGTATTTTCGCGCTGTGCCAAGGCGCGGCTTCAACGGCTATTGGCTCTCAGGCGACGGGTCGGGCCAAGCCTTGCACGCTCAGCCTCTACGGCTGAGAAGACTACGTTCGCTTCGTTTTGCGCGCCAGGTAGCAGCTACTTCTTGGCTGGCGCTGCAGCGTAGCCAAAGGCTTGGTAGAGAACGTCACGCGTGTCAGAGAGGAGGCCTGAGACGTCGATGGCACCCGATACATCCTCAATGTAAATCTCAGGGAACACCATAAAAGGTCGATCGGCCTCCTTCTGGTGAAAAACGGAGTATCCATCGAGGGCAAGAACGCAGCCCCCCACGTGCATGAGGGCGCAGGTCACGAGTGCGGGCCCAGAGATTTCGTACTTCTTCGCGGCCTTCAGCGAGACATTGAGGCAACGTTCGAAGAAGTCCAGGGTGTGCGTGGCATACACGCTCATCTTCCCGTTCTGTCCGCCACCGCCAGCAATCGTCATGTATTCCATCGAGCCGTTCCTGAAGAGCTGGCTCTGCGAGAACGCTTCTCCGTTGGCACCGAGGTAGGCGCCGGTTCCGTCGAGGTTCATGCGCGGGTTTGCGCCACCGTCCCAAACAATGAAGTCGACGAACTGCACCTTTTTTACATCGACAGATGAACGGCTTGATAACCCGGAAAGCGAGACGAGCTCAAGCACCGCCAAGGGGGACACTCCCATCGGCATCTGCATCTTCCTGTCTTCCACTAGCCTCAGCCTTGACTTCACAAATTCGCGAGCCTGCGTGGCGAGCGAAGCGGACGAACTGAATGCTGATCGGAGCTGGTCGTAGGTCATGTCGCTGGTGATTGTTCCGTTGCGGAGGACAAAGCGGCGTTGGCTGTTGTTGTTTCGAATGCAGTGAGGGCCATCGAACGACGCGGGCACTCGAATCACGAGGCCGAATCCGTGCTCGAGTGGAACGTGTTTGAGCTGGATTCCCCGGATGCGAGGCTCGATCCAAGACTCGAGCGTCTGAAGTAGGCGACGAGATGCATCGTCGTAAGACTCGCCTACAAGGGGAATCACGCTCTCGGCGCTTCCACCTGCGGAGTCCTCCTTGATCCCGTAAACCAGATCGCCGCCGTCTGCATTGGCCAGAGCGCAAACGTCCTTGGCGAGCTCGTTTTTGCCTTTGTCGTCGTTGCGTGTGAGTTCTTGCTTGAAATCCACAGTTCCGCTCTCGCTGAACCGTTGATTGCAGATGGCTTGAAAGGTGGCGGCGTCGATAAGACCGAGCGCGTACGGAAGCATCGTGATTTCCCCGCTACATGTTGACGAGATGAAATCCAGACCTGCGAGGGGCAGCAGAAGACTTTGGGGACAGACATGCTACGCACAATAGAGGCCATAGATCTCTCATGCCGCCACTTGTCGTCATGCCCCAAATTTCCTCGCGAGTTCGTCCAGTCTCATGAATCTGCGATCCCGAAGTAGGTCCGGCGCTGCTTGACCGACGGCAGTAAGGCACTGCCGCAATTTCGGTGATAGCCAGGATGGCTGATCGCCCATGATGGTGAATAGAAACCGCAGCGCGTCTTCTGGAAAACGGGTAGATAGGCTGGATTCCTGCAACCGATCAATCACATAGTCGGGGTGTTGAACCACGCGCAGCCAGTTTCCAACCGTCGCCATCGCTGATGGGAATTCGCCGCCTGTCGCGACGCACAGGCGGGCCAGTGATTCAGCGCTGGCGTTCGATACCTGATCATTGGACTTCGGCCAGATTTTTTCCCAAAACGGCAAGACCCGATTTCTCCAGTAGTCTTCGCGTTGATCGCCCGCGCCTTCCAGTGCGCGCACTAAAGCTCGGGCCGACTCGCGCAGGCCACCAGCAGGAAGTGAGCGGATGGCTGTGGCCAGTTGCGCTATGGTGAAAGTGTCGCCAGGGTCGAGCGCCACAAACGTCAGGAACGCCGCAAACTGCTCCTTGTGCTTGCCCAACTGCGCATAGTGATTCACCGTGTCGAGAAAGGCGGGCTTGATCGCTTCCATCAACGGGCGATAAAGCCGTGGCGACCAAAGAAAACCTTCCCATGCAGCTTGCGCTTCGGTGTCGGAGCGACTCCAGTCGAGTAGTGGTAGAAGGTGCTTCTCCGACCAAGCTCTATCCACCCGGAACAACGAGAGGGCGTGGGCTGACAGCAATACCCGACCGTGTCTGAACTTGGCGACCTTGGTATCGCAAAGCTCCGTGAAGATGGGCCTGATGAATTCCGGCAGCCCTTGCCCGTCGTTTGGCTTCTTTCGATACCACCAATCCAGCAATGCCTGCGTCACATGGCCGACAGGATGATTGATAGCGCGAAAGATCGGATCCTCAGTGTCGCCGTCGTCCTCGAAGTCCAAACGCAAAATGCGTTGAGCAAGCATCAGGAAGTGATCTTCATGACTCTCGAAGGTTTTCGCCACAGCTTGTAGCCACCAACTGACGCCATGGGACAAGGCTTGCACGAAGTCATCAGAGGCGCTGACGACTACCGGAGCCATGAAGTGCCACGAACGGTCGCGCAATTTCTCTTCCGACCAGGCTTGTAGCGCATCGCGCCAGCGCTCGACGGGCCAATTGCTCTGCTGCGCGGACTTACACAAAGCATAGGCCGTTGCCTGAAACATCTCCGAGCACAGCTTACGCCAGTCGTCCTGCTGTGTATTTTCCAGTACAGGCTGCACCAACAGATAGTTCAGTACACCGCGACGCGTGCGTGGAATAGGGGTGAATGGCTTCCACGGGTCACGATCACCAACCCAGCCGCCTCCCGTCCAGATGGGAAACTCGTCGCTCTCATCCGTTGCAAGCTGCCACGGGTACTGCGCCGAGAGGGCATTGAGCCGCGATTGCCCGGCCTCGCTGAGGGTCGTCCCTGCTTGGACAATTTTTGCAAGCCGCAGCCATACGCCGTGATCAACGATATTGATCCAAGCATCGGGCTCGATATCGGTACGGTACAGACCGCGGGGCGGCCCGGAAAGAATGGCATGCTCCAATTCAGCCCGCATCGCTGCATCCAATTGCGGTGCCAAAGAAACCAACAGACGCATGGTTTCGCGTCTGGTTTCCTCCGACCAGAGCCATCGTCGCTCATCCCCCAAAATCCAGTCGAGAGCCTGCCGGAGCGAAATAACACGGCCCTGTGCGGCGGCAAACAGGGCGAGGCGACGAAACACCGGGTACACCCCGTGCGCCCATATTTCGGCCACGATTCGCGCCCGTTCCGGTGACTTCGAGGCGGTGGCCAACCACGCATCGCGGGTCAGTTCGATCAGCGCCGTCCAGTCGTGGAAGTCATTGTTCTGCGAGTGATCTGAAATCGAAGGTTGATGGACATATGAATGATCGTTCTCGCTGTCCACCCCACCAAGCTCACGCATTAAGTCGAGTGCGTCGCGCAGCAAGGCGCTGAAGTCGTCCAGCAGTTCTGGCAATGCCGTCGCCCACTGTTCATTCTTGGGCATGTCGCGCAGGCCGGAATGAACGTGATCCGATGCCAGCACGACTTCCCATTCCACGATCTGCTTGATGCGATCATGCGCCCCGTCGTCTTCGTCCGTCCCAGGCCAGCGGAACGGTTCACGCAATGACAAGCAAGGTGCCAATGTTTGCCGAAGAGCCAAGCGCACACTTGCGGTCAACCCATCGTATTTGAATCGATCGCGCCAAGCGTAGAGGCTTAGGTCAAGTAGTCCGGATTTAACATGCCCGTTGAGCAGCATGCGCCAGAGCGTTCGCATCGCGGGACGGGGAATGGCGTTGGGTGCATTCGCTCGAATGCGGTCTAACTCGGGAGATTTGCCACCGTTTGCGAGTTCGTCCAGTTCGTCGAGACGACGTTCGATCAACCAGATCAATCGGTCGTGCAGTCGGCCACCGCGCTTAATCAGCCACAGAAGAAGTTTTGGGTCGTTGAGGTGACGGACCAGCCAGCGGGCTAGTTGGAACATCACAGCATCCCAGTCGCTGTTGCGACGCCCGACGTCGGCAATCCTCATCCAAGGCGCGAGCGGGTATGGGGTTGGCCTGCTGATCAAGCTGTAGGAAAGCTTTTCGTCCACAGCGGGCTGGGGGTGGACGCTGAACCGTCCGAGATCGACATGGCGATAGAGTTCCTCACTCAGCGACTCCAGCCAGTCCAGTGACGGTACCGGGTCGAGTTCCGCGAACCGCTTTGCGGGCAGGCCGCCCGGATCGCTCAACGCCCACAACATCCGACCGACGAAGTCATCCTCCTTCGTGCTCGCCAACGGGCGGGCAATGGCGCATTCGACGACGATACGTTCCTTGCCCCGCACGCCGTCGCGGTAAGTGCTGGCCCAAGCGCGCAGGGTCCTGTGCAAATAGGCGTGACGCTGGTGCTCGCGATAGAGAATGGGCGTGACGTTCTTTGCTTTCCATTCGCTCTCACGATCTACCTCCTTGCCTTTGGAATAACTTCCGAAGGCGAACATCTCAGGCGGAAATTCTCCAAGCAGGCGGTCAGCGGCCAACGCATCCATCATGTAACGCAACACCGGATCGTTGATGCTGTATCCCACAAAGCAAACGGTGAAGTTGCGGAACAGTTCACTCACGAAGCGTGCGGCCCAGCGTTCCGTCAGGTAGGCCAACCCGAAGTCACCGCTGGAAACCACCAGCCTATCCAGCTCGCCTGGCGTGGTCGTAGCGGGCAACAGGCCGTGTAGATACACCAATCCGTCCCATCGGGTCTTGGGCACGGGAAGTAGAGGAGCCTTGAAGTCTGGAAACGATAGCGATTTCGCTGCTCTGACTTCCTCGAACAATCGGTCGAAGTTAGTGGTGATAAGTCGTGTGCGGCCCTCGCGGTTCTGCGCCAGCGTCAGCAGAGCTTCGTGTGTAGCCGTCGCGTTCGGGGCCGTGAGATTAGGCCTTAGGATCGTTGCCAGTTCGCTGCGCACCTTTTCTCGGCCACCGACGACATCCGCTTCCAGCAAGCCAATGGCCGTGTCGAACTGCTTGGCCTTGATCGCGGACTGCTGTACCAGATTGGGCGTGACCGAAAGAGCTTGATAGAGCCTGTCAACCAGACCGGAAAAGCCGGGCAACCGCGCGGGGTAGGAAATGCCCGCGCCGCAAAAGAACACTACGCGCCCGTCTTCGTGAGCCTGCAAGAGCCGTTCGGGGATATCGGGGCCGTGATGAACAAATTGCATCTCAGATGACGTCTGCTAACAAGTTGGCGAATCATGCCATCAAGCTCAACTGACCACGGCGGCCGATCATCGCCAACGGCTCCTCCCGATCGCTGAATGTTGCTTCGGCCTTCGCATCTCACCGACGCGGCAACTGATCAGAGGGTACCGGTCGACGACAAAAAGACCAGGATCGTCCCGATCTTGGCGGCCAACGAAGAACAGCCAAGCCTTCTCGCGGATACCTTTCTTTCCAACGACCTCCTTGCGTGCACGTTGAAGCTCGTGTCGCAGCGTCGCGCGTTGCAAGTCGGTCCAACCCGACCAGTTGATGCGCACGCGGTACAGCGCGGTCGGCCGCTTGGCTCCCATCGGCCACGCGCCAGCATTGAGCGTCCATTCCTCGTTGCCAGCGCCTTTGGTCGCGAAGTCCCAGCTCAAAGCAGCATAGAACAAGCCAGTTGGCACAGGTTGAGCACGAATACCAGTGAAGCCAAGTTGTCTGAATGCCGTGCCATACGTACGACCCGCCACTCCGGGGATTCTGATCGCCAACTGCTTTCGATCATTCGGGAACTCCATGAAGATGCGGCAGATCGGTCTCAGGGTCGAGACCGTGTGGCCGTGATAGGTGGGGTCGCCGGTCGGAAGGGCAGGCTGCGGAGGTCTGAGCTTTGCAGCCATCGACTGCTTGGCAAGGCACGGCGCGGCCAGAGTAACCGTCTCGAGCATGGGGTCCATGACCAGTCGCGAGGGGAAGGGAATCGGCAGCTCGCCGGAAGCACGCGCTATGCCGCGCCTGCGAACTGCTGACGCTCTCGCGCTCAAGAAGCCTGCGATGCCGCAGCCAGGAGCATGAGCACCGCCCTTTCCGATCTTGAAATACGGCCGCCGCTTGTTGATGTCCTTGAGGTAAGAAGCCGGGAACACATCGACCGCACAGCCGGGACACACGAAGCCATCTTTCTCGATGACCTCCATGTCCCACAACTGCTCGGCATCGATGATGTGGCTGGTCCGGCGGTCACGGGCGCTATCCATGACCGGCCCCTCCAGTTGCGGTTGTAGGCAGGAGATGTCGAGCGCTGCGGCGCATCGAAAGACGTGCATGTGCTCTAGTCACCGTCGATCCTTCCGTAGGCTCGAGACATTGCCCATGAGCTTGCGCTTTGGCTTCAGCTTCGGCTTGACTTTGGTTGCGCCGTTGACATGTCGCGCTGTCTGATCTCGGCGCCGGCTCAGCATCTTGCGAACTTGAGGAAGCATTGATTCGGGCACACGTACGGCCACCGTCTTCTCGCGATACGGGCTACGGTTGTATGGGCTGCGAGGCTTGGTGGCGGTGGCGGTGGCGACGGGTGACTTCTTCGACGAGGTTGGGATTTGAGGCATGGTCTGAACTTGAGAGTACCGGTAACTCATTCAAATTAGCCAGCACAGCCGACCATGCCGCCGCTCTCAGTGGCGCGGTATCGCGATGCCGCAACCTCGTCTACGGCGTCAGAGTCGATCCTCAACATCGAAGTGTCGGAGCACGTCGCGGCGATCGAGGAATCGGCTGAGCTTTTCGAACAGGCGACGGCTTCGCGCATGCGCGACGGGCGCGTAGTACAGCCTCAAGGTCTCACGGGAACGGGTCATCGCCACGTACATGAGATTCCGCTCCTCGATCAATCCGTCACCATCTTGAGCCAGGTAGTTCGGCATCTGACCATCGGCTACGCCGATGACCAACACGTGCTCCCACTCGCTGCCCTTTGCTTGGTGGATCGTTGATGTGGTGACGGCGCCGCGCTCGGTCATGGCTTGGACCGAATCGCGCATCGCCAGCGCGCTCGCGTAGAGCGCGCACAGTGGTATCCAGCGCCTTACCTCGTCACGTCGCGCCAGATCGGACTTGATGCCGCCGCACAGAGCTAGATAGATGTCGGCACATCGCTTGTAGCGCCCCTCAAGCGAGGGATTGATGACCTTGCGCAGCGCCGAGGCGGCGGCGGTCCATCGTTTGGGCTCGATACCCGTGCTGACTTCTGACGGTAGTCGAAGCATGGCTTGCAGCTGGGTGGCCGACAAGGCATGGCCAGATGCTTGGACCCGGCCGCGCTCAACGTGCCGAACGAGCTTCAACACGTTCATCATCTCGTCGGTGTTCCTCCCCGTGACGCCGCGCCTCTGCGAGAAAATGCCCCGAGCCAGCAGCTCGGATTCAGCTTCACGTAGTGCCGCAGACGTTCGGGCCAACACTGCGATGCTGCTGACCGGCTCTCCACGCTCCAGCAAGGCTTGAACATCCTGAGCAACGGCGCGGAGTTCCTCTGACAGCGAAGCAGCACGAACCAAAACAGGCCGCCCGAAAGTCACTCGCCGGCCCTTGATCGGTTCGACATCCGCACCGTCTGCCGCCAGCACCGCCGTGGATGCATCTGCCAGGGCTTGCGGCAGCCGGTACGACCGAGTGAGGGGAAGGGCCAAAACATCGGGCAGCAATTGGCACAGCGGCGTGTGAAACGCACCGGCAAACCGATACACCGATTGGTGCTCGTCGCCGAAGACCATGATGTTTAGAGCGGGCTGACCGCGGGCGAGTGCAGCAATGAAATGCACCTGGCTGGCGCTGCTGTCCTGGTACTCGTCGACCAAGATGTGCTGGTACTGAAGTTCGTCCGGAACTCTGATCTCGGTCCGCCCCCCGGTCTCGTGGCCGGACAACGCCAACACCGTGGAAGTGGCGCGCGTCACCATGTCGCTGAAGTCCAAGCGATTGCTCTCGAGCTTGAGCGCCTGATAGCTGGAATGCAAAGCTCGCAGCGCCGAGGCCACGGCATGAGGGCCAACGGACGCGAGAGAGCGGAAGATACCGAACCGCTGGCTTTGCTTCACCAGCACTTGCTCCAAAGACAAGCCGGATGCTGCTGAGTAATCGAAGAGCGTGGCCACGAGCTTGAGCAAGGGCTTGGATGCGCTGGCGCCGAGTTCCTTCAGCCATCGGCGTTGGTCCTCGCGATCAGTCTTGTTGATCGACCGGTCTTGCAGGAGCTGGCGACTTGCGTGCTTAACAGCTTGGCCGAGGACGTCCGTTACACCGGTTGGACTGAGCAGCGCGGGCTGCTGCTTCTGCCTCTTGTTCTTTCCGGTCTTGGAGGTCTTGCTACTGCTTGTGCTGGTCACCCGAATCAACCGGTTGGCGAACGCATGACAGGTGCTCACGCGTACTGCGGACAAGTGACCAAGGCCAGCTGCCGGGCCAGGCTCGCCGAACTGGACGAGGCGCTTTCGGACTTCAGATGCCGCGGTCTTGGAGAAGCTCAGAACCAGAATGCGAGAGGGATCAACGCCACAAGCAAGAAGATGCAATACGCGATGACACAGCACGGTCGTCTTGCCGCTGCCAGCACAAGCCATGACTTCGGCGTGCCGATGCTCGGTGTTCACGATTGCCTGAGCTTGCAGGGACAGCTTGAAGACGGCTTTGCTGTTGGCAACGCGTTGTGAAGCCGAGAGCTTGGGTCGAAAGGTCGGGGCTTCGAAGATGGCGGAAGAGTGGGCTGGTTTGCTGGTCTGGGAGCGGGATGAAAAGTCGCGTGATTCTTGGTCGTTTTGGGGCATACGCGGACCGTGTTGAACGTGTTGAACGTGTAAAACACGCTGGAAACACGGCGTTCTTGGTGTCTTTTTGGTTTTGGTGGTACGGAGATGTAGGGGAGAACATCGTCCGACGGAGAATTAATTGATAGCTATATCAGTGCAGCTACCCTGTGTGGCACTGATCAATCCGGCATCGAATTCGAGCCCTTTTCGATTGCATTGCTCAGCCACTCTTCGAGGGTCATGGATTCCAGTCGCGACGCGAACTTCGAGGGCGCGGCGCGCACTGCGTTGTGCAGCACGAAATGGCCGTCATCTCGCGTGGCATTGGCGACAAATGCGCGAGCGCGCTTGCGGCACGTATCGGGATTGACTTCGCGCTTGCCAGGCAGCATTTGGCCGAGCGCGGTGCGTGAAGCCGGCAGCTTGCGAAAGGGCATGTGGCGCGCGAAGAATGCGACGAAGTCGAATCCAAGCAAGTCGGCGATGGATGCAATGCCGAGCACGCCGATAGCTGCCGAGCCGCTGCAACGCCATTCGTTGTGCAAGCAGCGAGGCGCCGTATCAGGGATGTTTCGGCGCACTGGCACACCTTTGCGCGCGAGCTTGGACGGCATATCGGCGTAGACCAGTGGCACATGCGTGCGACGCTTTCCATGCTCGTCGCTGCGATAGTTGTAGTAATAGATATCGTGACTTCGCTGGACCGAGGGCAGGTGCAGACGGGGCACTGTGGCCGCAGCTAGGAACTCCGCTAGCAGCAGCGGGATGTCAGATTGGTTGCGCGCCAAGATGTCGCGTGTGATCTCGACGTAAGTGACGAGCACGCGCACTGATGCGCCGAGGGCTTGCTGCAAGACCCGAAAGAACTCTTGGCTTGGCTGGAAAACGCGCATTTTCAGTTTCCACAACGGGTTTTTGAGCATCTGGCGGACCTTCAGCTTTAGGACCCGGCAGTGAGGCCGAAGCAGCTTGCGCACGATGGGAATATCAGCGCGATCGAACCAGAGCGTGATCCGGTCGAAGCCATAGACGATGCGGAATGCGCGGGCGCCGATGATGAAAGGCATGGGGGATCCTTCGAAGGGCTCGCCGACCACCGGCGAGCTTCGAATTAAAAATAGTCAGCGGTTACAGCTGGCCGGTCGGTTGATTGGCGTTGCGCACGTTGCGCTGGTTGCGCACGTTTCGGAAAACAGCGCAACGCCTGCTCGTGGGGCTGCGCAGCGCGACGAGCGATTCCGGCCTATTCGTCGTCGTCGTCTCGGGCACCCTCTTCGCTATCGTCGTCCTCTTCGTCGATTCCATCAAGCGCGTCTTGAGCGCGTTGATGGTCGGTTTTTGTGCCCGAAACACCGTTCTTGGCGCTTTCGCCGCTTGCACCGGAACCGGCTGCGAAGTGCTCCTTAACCCGAGCGAGCCACTCGTCCGACACGGCAATGCGCTGCGGCTGCCATCCGCGTAAGCGCCTGGACACGTTGGACTTGTCGCGATCGACGATGGCTCCGATATCGGCGAGCGTGTAGTCGTTGCCGCCGAGTATGCGGATCACGCGGTCGCGCAGCGTGTCGGCGATGAACGGCTCGAAGGTCCGCATATAGCGACCGTCTTGTCCGAACCTCACGCTGCACATCACCTTGCCGAGCCCGAAATCTTCGAGCCCTTCCAGACTCTTGCAGTCGATCGAGAAGGCGAGACCACCGCCGACATTCGGCTCACATCGCCGAAATTCGATGAATTCGTCCGACAGATCGACCAGATGCTGCACTTCGACGGGTTGTTCGCACACGAGGATGGCGACTATCCACGAGTTGGCGAGCTTGGCCATCACGCGCAAGCGGCCCAGCGCATCGACAAACAAAGGGTCTTCTGGATTCGCGATGCTCGTCGTGAAGACCCAGAACGCTGGTGTGGGGTGATTGCGCAGCCTCAACTGCATCAGGAAGATGCCTTCCTGCGAGACGAAGTCGAAATTCGGACGCAAACCGATCGGCATGAAGCTGACCGAAGCTGCGAGTTCATGAAGATCGTTGCCGGCGTGCAGCGCCTGCTGCTGTTGGACCTGGCGTTCAGTTCCGGATACGAAGACGTTGACCTTCTGCGCGGTCGGGAGCTTGAGACCGAAGTTCTGGCCACCCGTCGCGGCCTCTTTGACAAGCAGCGTTGTGGTTGCCACTTTCAGTGCCGGCGTAGTGAGCGCGAGGACGAGCCCCGAGGGCACGGAAGTGTACTGATCCAATGCATTGATGGGGTCGGTCGTCACTTCGCACCACCCATATCACGTGCGGCGATGCAGCTGTCGATGAACGCCTGGATTTCTTCGGCCGGCCACGCCTTGATGCGAGGGCCTATTGGAACTCCAGGCTTGATCTCGCCGTTGCGGATGAGTGCGTAGAACGTGCTGTTGGAAATCCCTGTGACGTGAAGAACTTCTTTTTTGCGCAGCAATGCGCGGATATCGACGGCCATCTATGGCTCCTCTGAATGGGTTGGAAAGCGTTCGGTGAATCCCGTCGGATGCACCTGCATGTCATGACCCATTCAGATTAAGGACAGCCCCTCTGCTGCGAAAACGAAATCGCCGCGACTTCACTACCAAGTCGCTGGCCTGCTCAAGTTACTCGGAGCTATTGCTTAGCGGCCAGCTGACCTGCGCCGTGCTTGAGTGCGGCTTTCAGCGTCGCGGCGCTGATGCCATCTCGATCTGCGATGTTGAGGGCCTCGAAGTAGCCTTCGATTTCCTTGATGATTCCCGCCGCCCCAACCGTTTGCTCGGGGTCGTAGCTCCAGTTGCCCTTAACCACGGCATACAGCATCAGAGACAGTTTGTTGATTTGCCTGTTGGAACTCGACTTCAAGGCGGTCAGTTCCTTCTCAAGCTCTTTGATTCGCTTTTCTTGCTCAACGATGGGCTTGGCCGTAGTGGCTTGGTCGGTGACCGGAAAGTGCGGTGACTGATGGCTGTTTCGCGCGGACTGGAAGTGATCGTGCAAGCGCCGAAATCCCTCGGGCATACCTTGGAAGCCAAACGTCCTGGCAATGAAGGCCGTCGCGTCGCCGACATCGGCGTGTACAAATCTTAGTTTTTTTCGATCGTTAAGGCGTATGGCGTTGGCGGGCTTTCCCTTGTCAAAAAAGATTCCAGCGCCGCGTTCATCGCGCAGCGCGTCCTTCAATTTCGACAGCACCGAGAAATACGCAGTTGACCACGCAGGATCAATCTTCCTGCGAGCATTCACGATTTCAAGGGTCGGCTGAAGATCGCCAGCCATCGCTGCGATGTGCCATATTGGACGTTCGGTCTCGCGCATCTCGGCTTCCCAAATTGGGGGCTGCATCGCAAAGACAGGGGTTTGCATCCGGCGCCTGGGCTTGGTAGATTTACTTGTTGCCATAGGTCTCCTTGGTTATTGGCGACCTGATTCTGGCAAAACTTTTTCTCAGCGACGCCGCAACCGCTCCTATGTGCTCTTGCTCGCCACCGTCGAAGAGCGAGTCACTAAGGCATACAACGTCTCGAGAGCGGCCCGCTGCTCTTCCATATAGTCGTGACCGTCGTAGTGCCGAGCCTGCACGCCAGAAATGCCATGAGACTGCAGCCGGCCGCGTATCTCCACGCTGACACCGGCCTTGGCCAACAGCGTCTCGACACCTGAGCGAATGCGTTTGGCCTGGAAGTCTTTGAGGCCGGCCGCTGCGGCCGCAGCCTTCGCCCATTGACTGAGCGTAGTGGCTGCCAGATGTGTTTCTCCGCCGTCTGTCGAGATCGCATAGACGCCGCTTGGCTCACATGCTGCAAGCGCTTCGGCAGCGGCAGGTATGAGTGGGACTGGGTTGTCGCGTACACCCTTGCCAGGGCGGCCTTTGCCGTCGAATAGCAAAATTTCGTCAGTCCCCGCATGCTCCGTATGCAAGTTCACCAACTGCTCAATGCGCTGTCCACCGGTCAATACGTGCAGCCTGAGCACAGCCCCTTTGAAGTTGTGCATGGAGTCGATCTGCCGCCAGTACCTGCGCATATCGTTTTCGAGCAGAGGTTGCTTTCTTGCGCGGTTGTGGCTTTCGTCCGGCTCCGTATCCATCGCTGGGTTGTGGGTGATCTCGTAGTCCTTGAAGTGGACGGGAACCGAAGCCTTGGATCGTGACGCTCGCGCGGTCTGATACGCCGCACGAACATAGCTGCGTAGCTTGTTGGCCGTGCGGCCCTTGCCCGCATTGGCTACGCGCCGCATCATGTCTCCGATCTGCTCGCCTGTGACTTCTCTGGCCGGCTGCCTTGCCATATCGGGCCATGGACCTTTGACGTGGAGTTGAAAGATCGAGCGCACATCGCTGTGCGAGCGCCGCCCCAGGCGCTCCAGGTGGTCGGCGTAGTGATCAAGTAGGTTTTCCAGCGTGTGTTTGCCGACCTTGGCGGCGCGCTTGGCTGCTGCCTCGTCGGCGTTGCGCTTGGCTTCGAGCAGGGCAGGGCGGCCACCATCCAGTCTGTGGTCATGATGTTCGAGCGCCAGCACTTCGGCGGCGCGGATCGCCGCGGCCACCGAGAACCCTTTGGTTGTTCCCGTCAGGCTTTTCGGCGGTGCCGAAGGATCGTAGAGCCCGATTGAGACGCGCTCGCTCTTGGTTCCGATGCTGTAACGCCAGAAGAATGAGATGGCGCTGCTGCTGTTCTTGCGTACCTGGAGCGCGCCGCTCGGCTGAACTTTCTGAAGCGTCTTGAAGGTGCCGGGAGCCAGCGCATTGAGAAGGCGGCCCACGCTGGGGGCGAGCGCGGGTGTCGCGACCAAGGGCTCCTCGCCCTTATTTTTCGTTGCCAGAATATTGCCAGAATATTGATTTATGGTGGTGGATGACATTGCACTCTCTCGCACGAAGAATTCATATAAATCAATGACTTACGTTGATTCTATCGTGCGGAGACATGCAGCGGAATACCTTGGTTTCGGACTCATAATCCGTTGGTCGAGTGTTCAAGCCACTCACGGCCTACCACCAGAAAAATGCCGTCACGGTGAAAGAGCTTGCTATCTATTGGATAGCAAGCTCTTTTTGCTTCTGGTGGCGCTCGACCCGGTCGGCCGGGTCGCCCTGCACGTCGATGCCGATGCCACGGCCCATCCCGTGCTGTCCTGGCGAGACCGGTGGTTTGCCCTGGCATCAAGGCTCTCACTGCGTTGAAGTGCTGGGTCATGGCCGACGAATCCGGAAGGTGGCGTTGGCCCCCCAGGTTGCCACCGTCAGGCTGCCATCCGGTGCGCGTGCCAGACCCACGGGGCTGCTCAGGCCGTCGGCGATGACCTCGCGCACGCCGTTGCGGTCGATGCGGCTGACCGTGGTGCCGCCGTAGTCGACCACATAGGCGGCGTCCGCGCCTGCTGCAACGATGCCGGGGCCGGGGCTGCGCAGGTCGGTGTTGATCGCCTTGGCCTTCGTTCCGCCCGACACCAGGGAAATTCCGCCGGCGATGTTGCTGACCAGCAGATCGCCATTGGGAAGTTCGACGGCGCCGACCGGCGTCTGCAAACCTTCCGCCGCGACTTCGACCGCTCCGTCCGGCTTCGCGGCAAGGATCTGGTGGGTCCTGCGATTCGCGATCAGCAAGCGGCCGCGTCCATCGAAGGACAACCCCGCAGGGGTCGCCAGCCCGCGCACGAAGACGGCCTTGTCGCCGCGCGGTGTGAAGCGCCACACCAGGTCTTCGTTGTAGGAGGCGACATAGACGTCGCCCTTGGACGAGATGGCCAGCCCCGAGGGGCCGCTGAGCCCGCTGGCGAAGACCGTCCGCTCGCCGGAAGGGGAGAACCGCACCACGTTGCCGGCAGACCAGTTCGCGACGTAGAGGTTGCCGCTCGCGTCGTAGGCCATGCCCACCGGCGAGCCGAGGCCTTCGTGGGTGGCCGTGCGGTCCAGCGTCCAGGTGCCGGCCGGTCGGGGTTGGGCCAGGGCGGACTGGCCCGGCAGCGTCGCCATGAGAAGAACCAGCCATGCAGCGCGGAGAAACGGCTTCATGCCGGCACCTCCTGGGAGAAGAGGTCCTTGGCCGCAAACAGGCCGTTGAGCGCCGCAGGAAAACCGGCATAGACGGCCATCTGCATGATGACTTCGACGATCTCTTGCTGCGTGCAACCCACGTTGCGGGCGCCGTAGATGTGCACCTTGAGTTGCGGCATGGCGTTGCCCATGGCGGTGAGCGCCGCCACCACGGACAGCTCGCGCACCTTGAGGTCGAGCCCCGGCCTCGAATAGATGTCGCCGAACGGAAACTCGATGAGCAGGCGGGCGAAGTCGGGGGCGATGTCCTTGAGGCTGTCGATGACGTTCTCGCCCGCCTGGCCATCGACTTCCTTGAGCTTGGCCCAACCGCGCGCATACCGTTCATCGGCCATCGGATTGCTTTCGTGTGTGTTCATGGATGCAATTTACGAAGGCGGCGCACCTGCATCCAATACCTTTTGTGTGATACCTTTTTGGTATGAATGGAGCGATCGACCTGCGGCAGTTCCGGTACTTCCTCGCGGTCAGCGAGGCGCTGCACGTTGGGCGCGCGGCTGCCCGCCTGCACATCTCCCAGCCCCCGCTGAGCCGGCAGATTCGTCAGCTGGAAGAACAGCTCGGCGTGGCGCTGTTCGTGCGCACCAAGGTCGGCATGACGCTGACGCGGGCAGGGGCGGCCCTGGTGCCGGAAGCCCGATTGACGCTGGCGCAGGCGGACAAGGCGGTGGCGGCCGCGAGGGCCGCCAGCGGTGCCAAGGGTGGCCAGTTCGTCGTGGGCTACACCACAGTTTTCGACCGCAGCGCCATTCCCGATGTGTTCGAGCCCTTGCAGAAGCGCTTTCCGGACTGGCGCATCGTCAGCAAGGGCAAGCATTCCATCCACCTCGTGCGCGACATCAAGAGCGGGGCCATGGACGTGGCCTTCATCGGCTTGCACACGGAGGCACGCGGGCTCGAGGTGCGAACACTGCGCGAGGAGCCCGTCATCGCGGCGCTGCCGGCAAGCCATCCGCTGGCGCGCAAACGCCGGCTCGGCTTCGACGACCTGCGCGGCGAATCGATCTTCCGGTTCGAGCGCCGGCTGAATCCCGGCTTCTACGACCATTGCCAGGCCTTCTTCGAGCGGATCGGTTTCCAGCCGCGCACGGTGGCCGAGCCCGACGACCACCACATCCTGCTGGGGCTCATCGCGGAGGGACGGGGCATCGCGTTCATCTCCGCGTCGCTGCAGAACGTCAAGCGCAAAGGCGTGGTCTTCCGGCCGCTCAAGGAAGAAGCACGCGGCCTGACCAGCGGCATCGCGGTCGCTTATGCCAAAGACAATCCGTCGCCGCTGCTGGCGCGGTTTCTCGAATTTGTCGGCGTCGAGGCGCAACGCAAGGTGAAGCCCAGGTCCGCGCGGTGAAGCCAGGGCGCCGGCAAGTGCCCGACTAAGATGCCCCGGCCGCAACATCCCACATCGAAGGGGGCGCATGTCACATCCCGTTTACCTGTCCAGTTCTTCCTTGCCCAGGATGCCGGAAGGCAGCCGCGACGAATGGCGCGGCTTCTTCGGCGATGGCGCCGAGCTGGAAGCCAACGCGTTCTTTCCGCTGTTCTGGCGGGCGCTCTTCAGCGCAGGCGACATCCGGCATGCACGCTTCATCGACGCGTACGACATCAGCGACGAAGCCTCGGCGGTCGACCGCGAGGAATGCCTGGCGGACTTCGGCGCCGAGGCGACGTTTCCCTACCTTGTCGTCGACAAGGCCACGGCGGTAGCGCGGCTGACGCAGCGGCGCGAAGCCGTCATCGGTGCCGTCGGCGAACGCCACCGTCCGATCTACGAATCCTTTGAAGCGCTGATTGCGCAGCACTTCGCAGACCACATCCTGCTGCGCACCGACGGCCTGCCGGACGCCGCCGATGCCGAGCCATGGCTGCGCGCCGACCTCGACGGCGTCGACCACCTGCACGACAGCCAGGCGCTCGCAAGCCTCATGGCGGATCTGGCGAGGTACGACACCGATCCGATCTGGACCTTGGCCGGCCTTTCCTCATCGAGCGACGGCGCCTGGCCCCCGGCCCAATTGCGAGAGCGCTTCCCTGACCCGCGGCAGAGGAAGACCCGCAAACCATTGCCCACGCAGCAGGCCGAAACATCCGATCGCGTGTTCGCCAACCCCAAGCCGCAGGTGGCGAGGAACTGGCTCGACCCCGCCCTGGAATGGCTGGGCGCCTTCGTGGCCGCGGGCGCGGCGTTGGGCGCTTATTACTTCACCAGCTCTGCCTGGCTGGCCGTGCTGGCGTTCTTGTGCGTGGCCGTGGCATTGGGTTTCGGCATCGCGAAGTTGCGCGGTCGTTGACCCTCGCGCGGGGCTCGCCTCCGGAGCCGCTTTCACCTACAGCGAACACAGGATTCCTTCAGGTTGCACCGCAGCATCGAAGGCAGAATGCATCATTTTGGTGCAGATGTAACCAGCCGGGCGATCTCCCGTGCGCGTCGTACCGCACCGTGATTGCCGATGGCCATGACCCCGCTATTCAAGCTTCTGCTTCCGATGTCCCTGCTCGCGCTCGCTGCATGCGGCGCCAGGCAGGCCTCCACCACCGATGACCCGCCGCCCGAAGTCGGCGTGGTCGCGCTGCATGCCGGCGACGTGGCCGTGCACACCGAACTGTCCGGCCGCACGGCCGCCTACCGCGTCTCCGAGGTGCGGCCGCAGGTCAACGGCATCGTGCGCAAGCGGCTGTTCGAAGAAGGCGGCATGGTTCGCGCCGGCCAGGTGCTGTACGAGATCGAGCCCGGTCCGTTCGAGGCCGCGCACGAGCAGGCGCAGGCTGCGCTGGCCACCTCGCAAGCCACCATCGCGAGCCTGCGTGGCAAGGCCGAGCGCTTCGGTGAACTGGTCAAGGCCAACGCCGTGAGCAGGCAGGAACACGAAGAGGCGCAGGCCGCGCTGGTGCAGGCACAGGCCGGCGTGAAGGCCGCGCAGGCGGCTGTGAAGGCGGCGCGCATCAACCTCGAATTCACGCGCATCACCGCGCCCATCGCGGGACGCATCGGCCGCTCGGGCGTGACCGAAGGCGCGCTCGTGGCGCCCGGCCAGGCGATGGCGCTGGCCACGATCCAGCGGCTCGACCCGATCTACGTCGACGTCGTGCAGTCGAGCCTGGAGTTGACGAAGCTCAAGCGGCGCTTCATCTCGGGCGACATGGCGCCGGCCAGCACCAAGGTCGGCCTGCGCATGGAAGACGGCCTGCCCTATCCGCATGCCGGCACGCTGAAGTTCTCCGAAGTGGGCGTCGATGCAGCCACCGGCTCGGTCACGCTGCGCGCGGAATTCCCGAACCCGCACGGGCTGCTGCTGCCCGGCATGTACGTGCGTGCGCAGGTCGAGTCCGGCGTGGAGCGCCAGGCCATCCTGGCGCCGCAGCGCGGCGTGGCGCGCAACGAAAAGGGTGAACCCACCGCGCTGGTGGTGGGCGCCGACAACAAGGTCGAACTGCGCGCGCTCGAAGTGCGCAGCGCCGAGGGCGAGCACTGGGTCGTGACCCAGGGCTTGCGCGACGGCGACCGCCTCGTGGTCGACGGCCTGCAGCGCGCGCGCCCCGGCGAAAAAGTGAAGCCGGTGCCGGTGTCCACGGCGGGCGCATCGCCCGCCGACTAAGAAACGACAAGAACCTCCCGTGATCGCCAATTTCTTCATCCAGCGGCCCGTCTTCGCCTGGGTCATTGCCATCCTCATCATGCTGGCCGGCGGCGTGGCCATTCGCACGCTGCCGGTGTCGCAGTACCCGGACATCGCGCCGCCCACCGTGGTCGTGTCCGCCAACTACCCCGGCGCCTCGGCGCAGGCGGTGGAAAACAGCGTGACCCAGGTCCTCGAGCAGCAGCTCAAGGGCATCGACGGCCTGATGTACTTCAAGTCGACGAGCAGCTCGGCCGGCTGGGCCGAGATCAGCGTCACCTTCCGCCAGGGCATCGATCCCGACACCGCGCAGGTGCAGGTGCAGAACAAGGTCAGCCAGGCCACCAGCCGGCTGCCGCAGGCGGTGCAGCAGCAGGGCGTGACGGTTGCCAAGTCGCAGAACAACTTCCTGCTGATCGTGGCGCTCTACGACGAGACCGGCCAGCGCACCGACACCGACATCGCCGACTGGATGGCCAGCAACCTGCGCGACCCCATCAGCCGCGTCGATGGCGTGGGTTCGGTGCAGGCCTTCGGCGCGGCGTACGCGATGCGCATCTGGCTCGACCCGCACCGGCTGGCCAGCTACCAGCTGATGCCGTCCGACGTCACGGCCGCGATTGCCGCGCAGAACACGCAGGTGTCGGTGGGCGAGATCGGTGCACGGCCGTCGGCGCCGACGCAGCACCTGAACGCCACCGTCACCGCGCTCTCACGGCTGCAGACGCCCGACCAGTTCAAGGGCATCGTGCTCAAGACCCAGGCCGATGGCGCGGTGGTGCGGCTGGGCGACGTGGCGCGGGTGGAAATCGGCAGCGAGTCGTATGCCGAGACCACGCGCCTGAACGGCCACCCGGCCGCGGGCTCGGCCGTGATGCTGGCGCCCGGCGCCAACGCGTTGACCACTGCCAGCGCGGTGAAGGCGCGCATCGCCGAGCTGGAGCGCTCGCTGCCCGCCGGCCTGCGCGTGGCCTACGCGGAAGACACGACGCGCTTCGTCAGGATCTCGATCCAGTCGGTCATCCGGACGCTGCTGGAGGCCATCGCGCTGGTGGTGGTCGTGATGTTCCTCTTCTTACAGAACTGGCGCGCCACGGTGATTCCTGCGATCACCGTGCCGGTGGTGCTGCTGGGCACCTTCGGCGTGCTCGCGGCCTTCGGCTATTCGATCAACGTGCTCACGCTGTTCGGCATGGTGCTGGCCATCGGCCTGCTGGTGGACGACGCCATCGTGGTGGTGGAGAACGTCGAGCGCGTCATGCATGAAGAGGGGCTCGATGCGAAGGCGGCCACGATCCAGTCGATGAAGGAAATCACCGGCGCGCTGGTCGGCATCGCGGTGGTGGTGTCGGCGGTGTTCCTCCCCATGGCCTTCTTCGGCGGTTCGGTGGGCGTGATCTACCGACAGTTCTCGGTGACCATCATCGCGTCGATGGTGCTGTCGGTGGTGGTGGCCATCGTGCTCATTCCGGCGCTGTGCGCGCGCCTCCTGAAGCCCGGCGTGCCGCCGCGCACGCGTGGCTTCCTGGGCGCGTTCAATCGCCGCTTCGATGCTGCGCAAGGCGGCTACGTCAGCGTGCTGGGCCGCATCCTGCGCAAGCCGCTGCGCTTCACCGCCGTGTACGTCGCCATCGTGGCCGGCATGGGCCTGCTGTACCTGAGCCTGCCCGGCGGCTTCCTGCCCGAAGAGGACCAGGGCAGCGTGATGGTGATCGCGACGCTGCCCGCTGGCGCGACGTCGGGCCGCACCGATGAAGTGAACCGCGCCATCGAAAAGCACTTTCTCGAAACCGAGAAAGACACGACCGACACCATCTTCACGCTTACCGGCTGGAGCTACAGCGGCTCGGGGCAGAACATGGGCATGGCGTTTGTCTCGCTGAAGGACTGGTCCGAGCGCGCCAGTGCGGACAAGCGCGCGCACGCCATCGTCGAGCGTGCGGGCAAGGCGCTGGCCAGGCAGCAGCGCGACGCCGAAGTCTTCGGCATGGTGCCGCCGCCGATCGAAGGGCTGGGGGAATCGAACGGCTTCGAGTTCTGGCTGCAGGACATCTCGGGCATGGGTGCCGAGCGGCTCTTGCAGGCGCGCGAGACGCTGGTGCGCGAGGCCAACAAGGACAAGCGCCTGCAGTCGGTGCGCGCGAACAGCGTGGCCGGCACGCCGCAGCTGCAGGTCGACATCGACCAGCTGAAGGCCTCGGCCCTGCGGCTGTCGCTGGACGACGTGAACACCACGCTGGGCATCGCCTGGGGCGGCAGCTACGTCAACGACTTCATCGACCGCGGCCGCGTGAAGCGCGTGTACGTGCAGGCCGATGCGCCGTACCGTTCGGCGCCGGACGACATCAGCCAGTGGTTCGTGCGCGGCAGCACGGGTGCGATGACGCCGTTCTCGGCGTTTGCGACCACGCGCTGGGCGCAGGGCGCGTCGCAACTGGAGCGCTACAACGGCGTGCCCGCGGTGCAGATCCAGGGCGCGGCCGCGCAGGGCATCAGCTCGGGCACGGCCATGGCGGCCATCGAGAGCCTCGCGAAGCAGCAGAGCGGCACGGGACAGGCCTGGAGCGGCCTCTCGTATCAGGAGCGGCTGTCGGGCGGGCAGGCGCCGCTGCTGTTCGCGCTGTCGATCCTCGTGGTGTTCCTGTGTCTGGCGGCGCTGTACGAGAGCTGGTCGGTGCCGGTCTCGGTGATGCTGGTGATTCCGCTGGGCGTGCTCGGCGCGGTGATCGCGGCGGCGCTGCGCGGGTTGTCGAACGACATCTACTTCCAGGTCGGCCTGCTCGCGACGATCGGCCTGTCGGCCAAGAACGCGATCCTGATCATCGAGTTCGCGGAGGCTGCGCTGCGGCGTGGCGTGCCGCTGCTCGAAGCGGTGGCCGAAGGCGCGCGCCTGCGGTTGCGGCCGATCCTGATGACATCGCTGGCGTTCCTGGCCGGCGTGATCCCGCTGGCGCTTGCCACCGGCGCGGGCTCGGGCAGCCAGACCGCGATCGGCACCGGTGTGTTCGGTGGCGTGCTTGCAGCGACGGCGCTGGGCATCTTCTTCGTGCCGCTGTTCTACCTGCTGGTGAAGCGCTTGGCCGCAAGGCTGATGGGGCGCAAGGCGGGCGCTGAGCAAGTGGCCTGAGGCCATCGCTGCGAAAGGCCGTGAAGCTTTTTTGACGGCCTCGCCGGAACAGCGCTTTCGGCAGGGTAGAATTCAAGGCTGCGCGGCTGTAGCTCAGTTGGATAGAGTACTTGGCTACGAACCAAGGGGTCGTGGGTTCAATTCCTGCCAGCCGCACCATCTCTCGAATAGCCTGGAAGGGTTTCTCTTCCAGGCTATTTTCGTTTGGGGCCCTCGCAGAGAGGGTTTCGCTGCCCGCATTCGCTGCGCGGCACGCGCCCACAAAAAAACCGCCCGAAGGCGGCTTCTTGACGTCGATACAGACACCTGCCAGGCCAAGCCTGCGCAGCCGTCGTCGCACCGCAAGTCTTACTTCTTCTTGGCGACAGCCTTCTTGGCGGGAGCCTTGGCGACGACTGCCTTGGTGACAGCTGCCTTCGTAACAGCAGCCTTCTTGGGAGCGGCGGCCTTCTTGGCAGCGGGTGCAGCAGCGGCCTTTTCAGCCTTGCGCTTGGCAGCCTTGGGATCGATGGCGGCCTTGAAGGCAGCGCCGGCGACGAACTTCGGCACCTTGGTGGCGGCGATCTTGATCTTGGTGCCGGCTTGGGGGTTGAAGCCCGAGCGTGCAGCGCGTGCGACTTGCTTGAAAGTACCGAAGCCGACCAGCTGGACCGAGTCGCCCTTCTTCACGGCAGCGACGACGCTGCTGGTGATCGTTTCGAGCACGCGTGCGGCCTCGGCCTTGCTCAGGTTGTGGGTGGTGGCGATCTTCTCGACCAGTTCGATGCGGTTCATTCAGTATTCCTTGGATGGTATGGCGCCGTGTTGCCTACGGCGGCCCAGGCTGTTCGGGGCGGGGCGGAGTGTACCGGGTCGGATGGGCCTCTTTGGCGCAGCGTGGGCGAGATGCGTCACAACAGGCCTCATTGCGGGCTGCTTTCGTTGGCATTTTCAGCTTTCGATCACAAAGGTTTGGAGGCGAGAAAAAACACGCTATAATCGAAAGCTGTGCGGCTGTAGCTCAGTTGGATAGAGTACTTGGCTACGAACCAAGGGGTCGTGGGTTCAATTCCTGCCAGCCGCACCACTCTTCAAGGGTTAGCTCGTTTTTCGAGCTAACCCTTTTTCTTTGGCCGGTCATTGCGCCGGGCTCGCATCAAGGACGCGCCGGCCGCGCGTCCTTCCAGAGGCCGGCCCGCTTGGCCTTCGCTTCTTCCTCCGCGAATTCGTACTGCCCGCGCTCCTGGGGCGACAGGCGCTGCGCCTGCGCGGGCTGCCAGCGCGCCAATCCGACAGTCAGCAATGCCAGGCCTGCGTCGAGCGTCCTCGGGCCGCTGGGCGCCGAGTCCGGCGTCACCATCACGCGGCAGATGCGTTCGCGGGTGTGCGATGTGGGATCGTCGCAGTCGACGTCCGCCGGCTTCAGGCGGACCATGTCGTGCATCTTCTGTCGGGCCTGGTCTGCGAAGGGCTGCCCGGGCTTCGGTGCCTCGATGCCCTGCAGGCGCACGAGACGCCACGCGTCGGCACTGGCCGCGTCGCCGCAACGGGCGGTCACGGTGTCGCCGCCGTGGATGCTGACGACGAAGCAGGTCTGCGTTCTGGCGCGAGCGCTGAAGGGAAGAAAGACCAGCATGCTGGCAAGGGCCGCGAGCGCGCACAAATGAAGCCTCGCCGAGGCATGGCGACGGTGTGGGAAATGTCCGATGGCGATCACGGGGGCTCCTGTCTCCTGGACATTGCGGTTGCGGCAAACTCACCGGCTTGTAGGGCGCGGCAAGGGCGCCCAGTATTTCCGATTTGAAGGGCTCTGCATTGAACAAGGCATTCACCAAGGAGTCGGACGCCGATGCGGACGACGACGATGACGGCGCAGGTGGCGCGATGCCCCCGCTGCCGGCCGGCAGCAAGAACTACATCACGCCCGAAGGCTACGCGCGCCTGCGAGACGAACTGCTGCAACTGATGGACGAGGAGCGCCCCAAGGTCGTCGAGGCCGTGCACTGGGCCGCGAAGAACGGCGACCGCTCCGAGAACGGCGACTACCTCTACGGCAAGAAGCGCCTGCGCGAGATCGACCGGCGCATCCGCTTCCTCGGCAAGCGGCTCGAGATCGCGGAGATCACCGACCCGTCGGTGCACCACGGGCGCGACCAGGTCTTCTTCGGTGCCACGGTCCGCTATGCCGACGAGACCGGCGAGGAGCGCAGCGTCACGATCCTCGGCATCGACGAGGCCGAGAGCGCCAAGTCGGAGGTCAGCTGGATTTCCCCGATCGCACGTGCGCTGCTCAAGGCGCGCGAAGGCGACGTGGTGAAGCTCATCACGCCCGGCGGGGCGCACGAGGTGGAGATCCTGTCGGTGAGCTACCCGGCGCCGCGCACGTCGGCGAGCTGACGAAGAAGGTCAGGGCGCCGGAATCGTCCGCGCCGCGGTCAGCACCGACGCGGTCCGCCGCGCAGCGCGCAGCACGGCGTCGAGGTGCGAACGGTCGCGCACCGCGATCACGAAGCGAAGGTCGGTCGAGTCCTGCGGGGTCTCGTCGGCCATTTCCACGTGGGTGATGTCGGCTTCGGCGTCGGCCAGGGTGGCCGCCACGCGGGCCAGCACGCCCTTGTCGTTGCGGACGGTGATGACCACGCCGGTCTCGAAGGCACGCGTGGGCTCGTCGGCCCATTCGACCGCGAAGAAGCGTTCGCTGTCCTTGTTGCGCAGGCGCTGGCCGACGCCGCAGTCGTCGGTGTGCACCACCAGCCCCTCGCCGTGTCCGAGGTAGCCGACGATCTGGTCGCCGGGAATGGGGCGGCAGCACTGTGCAAAGCGCACCGAAGAGTTCTCGCTGCCATCGAGCGTCACCGCGCCCTGTGACACGGCCTCGTGCGAGGTGAAGCGCTCGCGGCTCAGGAGGAGGGCGTCGGGCCGCTCGCCGATCTCGGCCATCAGCGCCATGAGCCGCTTGGCGACGATGCTCGCGATGCGCTTGCCCAGACCGATGTCGGTCAGCAGCTCGGCGCGGGTGCGGTTGCCGGTGAAGCGCAGCAGCTTCTCCCACAGCGCCTGGTGTTGTTCGTCTTCCTCGGGCAGCTTGCCGAGGCCTTCGGCACGCAGCGCCTGGGCCAGCAGCTTCTCGCCGAGGCCCTCGGACTCGGCATGCGCCAGGGTCTTCAGGTAGTGGCGGATCTTGGAGCGTGCCCGGCCGGTGCGCACGAAGCCCAGCCACGCGGGGTTGGGCGTCGACACGGGGGCGGTGATCACTTCGACCACGTCGCCGTTCTTCAGCTCGGTGCGCAGCGGGACCTGGTCGCCGTTGATGCGCGCGGCCGAGGTGTGGTCGCCGATGTTGCTGTGGATGGCGTACGCGAAGTCGACCACCGTGGCGCCGCGCGGCAGCGCCATGATCTGGCTCTTGGGCGTGAAGACGTAGACGGCGTCGGGGAACAGGTCGACCTTGACGTGGTCCCAGAACTCTGCGGCGTCGCGCGTCTCGTCCTGGATGTCGAGCAGCGACTGCAGCCACTTGGTGCCCAGCCGGTCGTTGCTCGCGGCATTGGGCTCGGCGGCCTTGTAGAGCCAGTGCGCGGCCACGCCCGATTCGGCCACGACGTGCATGGCCTCGGTGCGCAGCTGGAACTCCACGCTCACGCCGGCTGGCCCCACCAGCGTGGTGTGCAACGACTGGTAGCCGTTGAGCTTGGCGATCGCGATGTGGTCCTTGAACTTGCCGGGCAGCGGCTTGTACATCTGGTGCAGGATGCCCAGGCCCGTGTAGCAGGCGATCACGTTCGGCACGATGAGCCGGAAGCCGTAGATGTCGGTGACCTGCGCGAAGCTCAGGTGCTTTTCTTCCATCTTGCGGTAGATGGAGTAGAGCGTTTTCTCGCGACCCGCGATGCGCAGCGTCATGCTGGCGGCGGAGAAGGCCGTCTCGACCTCTTTCTGCACCTTCTGGATCAGGTCGCGTCGTCGTCCGCGGGCCTTGGCGACGGCCTTGGCCAGCGTGGCGTAGCGCCAGGGCTTGAGGTGCCGGAACGACAGGTCCTGCAGCTCGCGGTAGGTCTGGTTCAGGCCCAGCCGGTGCGCGATGGGGGCGTAGATCTCGAGCGTTTCGCGCGAAATGCGGGCCCACTTTTCGCGCGGCGCATCGGCCAGCGTGCGCATGTTGTGCGTGCGATCGGCCAGCTTGACCAGGATGACGCGCACATCGCGCGCCATGGCCAGCAGCATCTTGCGGAAGGACTCGGCCTGGTTTTCTTCGCGCGTGTTGAACTGCAGCTTGTCGAGCTTGGTGAGCCCGTCGACCAGTTCGGCAACCGGCGCGCCGAAGCGCTCGATGAGTTCCGGCTTGGTGACCCCGCAATCCTCGATGGCGTCGTGCAGCAGCGCGGCCATGAGCGCCTGCGCGTCGAGCTTCCACTCGGCGCACTGCGCCGCCACGGCGATGGGGTGGGTGATGTACGGCTCGCCGCTGTTGCGCAACTGCCCGAGGTGGGCTTCGTCCGCGAAGCGGTAGGCCCGGCGAACCAGCTCCGTGTCTTCGGGGCTCAGGTAGTCGAGGCGGGCCGTCAGCGCGGCAAAACTCGCGGCGGCCGCGTTCAGCGCCGCCGGACTCGGTTTCGGCGTGGGGGACGGGGGTTTGGCGACCGCGCTCATGGCTATCACTTTAGCGTGACCGCTCTATGGACGCGTCCAGACGTAAAAAAAGCACCGCAATGCGGTGCCTTTTCGTTGCAGGGCTGCGTCAGATCAGCCCGGCACTTTCTTGAGCATTTCGATGCCGATCTTGCCTTCGGCGATTTCGCGCAGGGCCGTGACGGCGGGCTTGTTCTTGCTCTCGATCTTGGGCGCGTGGCCTTGGCTCAGCATGCGCGCGCGGTAGGTCGCGGCGAGAACGAGCTGGAAGCGGTTCGGAATCTGAACGAGACAATCTTCGACGGTGATGCGGGCCATGATGAATTCTTTCGGTCGGTGAGCGGGGATTTCAAGGGATGTTCAGTGCGGCGAACGTATCGGCACGTGCTCTGCGCTGTGCGGAATACCGGAGCCGCTGCGCGTGGACGATCGCCTTGAGATCGAAAAGTGCGCGCTCAAATAACTCGTTGATTATAACGAAATCGAATTTTCCGGCCTGGGCCATCTCTTCGGCCGCGTTCTTCAGGCGCAGTTCGATGACCGCCGCGCTGTCTTCGCCGCGCCGCTCAAGGCGGGAGCGCAGCTCTTCCCAGCTGGGCGGGAGGATGAAGATCATGACCGCGTTGGCAAAGGTCTTGCGGATCTGCAGCGCGCCCTGGAAGTCGATTTCGAGGATCACGTCGGTGCCCAGGGCCACCCGCTCCTCGACCGCCTTCTTCGACGTGCCGTAGCGGTGGCCGTGCACGTGGGCCCATTCCACGAAGCCGTCGGCCGCAATCAGGGCGTCGAACTCGGTCGGGGAGGCGAAAAAGTACTCCCGGCCGTGCTTTTCCTGCCCGCGCGGCGGGCGCGTGGTGTGGGAGACCGAGGGCTGAACGGCCGAGTCGAGCTCCATGAGCGCCTTGACCAGGCTCGATTTGCCGGCGCCGCTGGGCGCGGCGACCACGAAGATATTGCCGGGGTAGTCCATGGGGGGGCTCGTCGTCGTCATTCGATGTTCTGCACCTGCTCGCGCATCTGTTCGATGAGGACCTTCATGTCCACGCCGATGCGCGTGAGTTCCAGGGCGGCCGACTTGGAGCCCAGGGTGTTGGCTTCGCGGTGCAGTTCCTGGATTAGGAAATCCAGCCGCTTGCCGATGTCGCCGCCCTTCTTGAGCAGCCGCTCGATCTCGTCGAGGTGTGAATTCAGCCGCGTGAGCTCTTCCGCCACGTCGATGCGGATCGCGAAGGCGGTCGCTTCGGTCAGCGCGCGGTCCTGGGCGGCTTCGGGCAGCGTGCCGCCCGTGCCGGCGGTCAGGCCCATGGCCTCCTGCCAGCGCTCCAGGAAGCGGTTGCGCTGCTGTTCGACCAGCTGCGGCACCAGCGGACCGGCCTGCTGCACCAGGGTGCGCAGCTGGGCCAGGTGGTCTTCGAGCATCTTGGCCAGCCGGGCGCCTTCGCGCTGGCGGGCCGACATCAGCGCCTCGAGCGCCTTGCCTGCCACGTCGAGCAGGTCGGGGCCCCAGTCGCCGCGCGTGGCGCCGTCGCCGCCGGCCAGCCGCAGCACGTCGGCCACGCTGAGCTCGCGGGCGCCGGGCAGCCAGGCACGGATGCCGTCCTGCACGCCGTTCAGCCGCTGAAGCAGCTTGACGGAGGGCTCGACCACGCCCGCCTGGGACGTGTTCTCGATGGCCGCGCGCACTTCGACCTTGCCGCGCTTGAGCTTGGCCGTGAGCAGCTCGCGCAGCGCGGTCTCATGCTGGCGCAGCTCCTCGGGGAGCTTGAAGGTGAGGTCGAGAAAGCGGCTGTTGACCGAGCGGATTTCGACCCCGAGTCGGCCCGCGGCGGAGGGCCGTGCATCGGCTTCGGAGTGGCTGCCTGCGGGGCCGTTCTGGCCGCTGGCATAGCCGGTCATGCTGTAAACTGGCATTGCGCCTCACTGTGGTTTTGCTTGCAAGCACCGAGGCGTCGGTACAGCGTTCGCTTGCCGCACCATCGCCTTCGGGCGAAACTCCCGGATTATGTCAAAGGTCAAGCCTACGCCCCTGTTGCCCGATACGGTCATTGGCGGATATCGCGTCGTTCGCCGGCTTTCCGCGGGTGGTTTCGGCGTGGTCTACCTCGCGATCGACCCGAACGGCCAGCAGGTGGCCGTCAAGGAATACCTGCCTTCGTCGCTCGCCACGCGGGGGCCCGGCGAGCTCGCGCCGCAGGTGCCGCCCGAGAAGCTGTCGCTGTATCGCCTGGGGCTCAAGAGCTTCTTCGAAGAAGGCCGCTCGCTCGCGCAAATCTCGCATGCGTCGGTGGTCAGCGTGCTCAATTTCTTTCGCGAGAACGAAACCGTCTACATGGTCATGAACTACCTGGAGGGCGCGACCCTGCAGGATTTCGTGGTCACGGCGCGCGACCTGAAACGGCAGAAGGTGTTCCGCGAGTCGACCATCCGTTCGCTGTTCGACGAAATCCTGCGCGGCCTGCGCATCGTCCACCAGTACAAGATGCTGCACCTGGACATCAAGCCCGCCAACATCTTCGTCACCGACGACGACCGCGCCGTGCTGATCGATTTCGGCGCCGCGCGCGAAGTGCTCAGCAAAGAGGGCATCTTCATCCGCCCCATGTATACGCCGGGCTTCGCCGCCCCCGAGATGTACCGGCGCGATTCGTCGATGGGCCCCTGGACCGACATCTACGCCATCGGCGCCTGCATCTACGCCTGCATGCAGGGCTATCCGCCCAACGACGCACCCCGTCGCATCGAGAAAGACCGCCTGAGCCTGTCGCTCTCGCGCCTGCGCGGCGTGTACTCCGACAACCTCATCGAGGTGGTCGAGTGGTGCATGTCGCTCGACCCGCTCTCGCGCCCGCAGTCGGTGTTCGCGCTGCAGAAAGAACTCAGCCGCGAAGGCGAGCGCCGCTACACCAAGCTCACGGTCGGCGAAAAGGTGCGCCTGTCGCTCGACAACATCCGCTCCTTCGACAAGAAGAGCCTGCCGCGCGCCGCCGCGCCCACCACCCGTCCGGCCTGATCGACATGAAGTTCTCCGTGTTCCAGGTCAGCCGCAAGGGCGGCCGCGTCAAGAACGAAGACCGCATGGGCTACTGCTACACGCGGGAGTCGGGCCTGTTCGTGCTCGCCGACGGCATGGGCGGCCACCCTGAAGGCGAAGTGGCGGCCCAGCTGGCGCTGCAGACCATCGCCGCGCTGTACCAGCGCGAGGCCCGCCCCACCGTGAAGGACGTGAAGGCCTTCCTGGCCGAATCGGCCATGTCGGCGCACCAGCAGATCATGCGGTATGCGAGCCACAAGGCGATGCTCGACACGCCGCGCACCACCGTCGTCGCGGCCGTGCTGCAGAACGCCACCGCCACCTGGCTGCACTGCGGCGATTCGCGCCTGTACGTCGTGCGCGACGGCCGCCTGCTGACCCGCACGCGGGACCACTCGCACGCCGAGCGCCCCAAGCCCCACGGCGCCACCGACGCGCCGGTCAACCGCAACCTGCTGCTGACCTGCCTCGGCTCGCCCACCACGCCGCTGTTCGACGTGTCGGCGCCGCTGCCGCTGCAGCGCGGCGACCGCATCATGCTGTGCTCCGACGGTGTCTGGGGCGTGCTCGACGACGCCGTCATCGTGCACACCCTGTCGTCCGGCAAGCCCGTGTCCGACGCCGCGCCCGACCTCGCCGAAATGGCGCTGCGCAAGGGCGGCGCCCACAGCGACAACGTCACGCTCATTGCGCTCGAGTGGGAAATGCCCGAGACGTCCGGCGACGACCGCGGCGTGTCCACCGAAACCATCGACGACGGCGTGTTCGCCTCGACCATCCAGGCCGGCATGCCGTCCGACAGCGAGATCGACGACCTCGACGAAGACGCCATCGAGCGCTCCATCGCCGAGATCAACGAAGCCATCCGCCGCTCCGCTGCGCGCAAAACCTGAGCGCGCAGTTTTCCCTTTTCTTCTTTCGGTCTCTCTTTCAAAAAATGACTGCTTTCACACGAAGCGGCGGCCGTGCCGCCGACCAGCTGCGCCCCGTGCGCATCACCCGCGGCTTCACCATCCATGCCGAAGGCTCCGTGCTCATCGAGTTCGGCCAGACCCGCGTGCTGTGCACCGCCTCGGTCGAAGAAAAGGTGCCGCCGCACAAGAAGGGCAGCGGCGAAGGCTGGGTGACGGCTGAATACGGCATGCTGCCGCGCGCCACCCACACCCGCAGCAGCCGCGAAGCCGCCAAGGGCAAGCAGACCGGCCGCACGCAGGAAATCCAGCGTCTCATCGGCCGTTCGATGCGCGCCGTGTTCGACCTCGCCGTGCTCGGCGAACGCACCATCCACCTCGACTGCGACGTGCTGCAGGCCGACGGCGGCACGCGCACCGCGGCCATCACCGGCGCCTTCGTGGCCGCACAGGACGCCGTCGACAAGCTGCTGGCCTCCGGCGCGATCAAGACCTCGCCCATCAAGGGCCACGTGGCCGCCATCTCGGTGGGCATCGTCGGCGGCACGCCGCTGCTCGACCTCGAATACACCGAAGACTCGGCCTGCGACACCGACATGAACGTCGTCATGACCGGCGCCGGCCACTTCGTCGAAGTGCAGGGCACGGCCGAAGGCGTGGCCTTCACGCGCGACGAAATGAACCTGCTGCTCGGTCTGGCCGAAAAGGGCATCGGCGAACTCGTGACGCTGCAACAGCAAGCCCTGCTTTCCAACTGAAATCCTCCCAGCTACTGACGCCTGCCAGCCGGGCATCACAGCCACTTTGATCGATTCATGAAACTGGTTCTGGCTTCCAACAACGCGGGCAAGCTCGCCGAACTCCAGCAGCTGTTTGCCGAGCTGTCCGTCACCCTGGTGCCGCAGTCGGCGTTGGGCGTGGGCGAGGCTGAAGAACCCTTCCGCACCTTCGTCGAAAACGCACTCACCAAGGCGCGCCACGCCAGCGCCGCCACCGGCCTGCCGGCCATTGCCGACGACGCCGGCCTGTGCGTTGACGCGTTCGGCGGCCTGCCGGGTGTCGACACCGCCTACTACGCCACGCAGTTCGGCTACGCCAAGGGCGATGCCAACAACGTGAAGGCGCTGCTCGAACAGCTCGACGGCGTGGTCAACCGTCGCGCCGCGCTTGTCAGCACGTTGGTCGCACTGCGCCGCCACGACGACCCCGAGCCGCTCATTGCCGTCGGCCGCGTGGTCGGCGAGATCGCGCCCGCGCCCATCGGTGACAACGGCTTCGGCTTCGACCCCGTCATGTACCTGCCGACCTTCGGCAAGACCTTCGCCCAGCTGCCGCCCGACGTGAAGAACGCCCACAGCCACCGCGGCCGCGCCGCGCAGGCCATGCTCGCCCTGATGCGCGAGCGCTGGTTCTGACCGATGGCCACCGTCTTCCCGATCCAGCCCGCCCAACCCGGCGGCGCTCCCCAGGCCAATGACGTGCTGCACTGGATGCGCCCCGGCCCGCTGCAACTCGCCGCGCTGCCGCCGCTGTCGCTGTACATCCACCTGCCGTGGTGCCTGCGCAAGTGCCCGTATTGCGACTTCAACTCGCACGAGTGGCGTGCCACGAGCGAGGCCGACATCGACGGCCTCCCCGAAGCCGCCTACATCGACGCGCTGATCGCCGACCTCGACGCCGCGCTGCCGCTGATCTGGGGCCGCACCGTCCACACCATCTTCATCGGCGGCGGGACGCCCAGCCTGTTCTCGCCGCAAGCCATCGACCGGTTGCTCGGCGACGTGCGCGCGCGCCTCAAGCTCGCGCCCGAGTGCGAGATCACGCTCGAAGCCAACCCCGGCACCTTCGAGCGCAACCGCTTCCGCGCTTATCGCTCGGCCGGCGTCACGCGCCTGTCGGTGGGCGTGCAAAGCTTCAACGACGAGCACCTGACGGCGTTGGGCCGCGTGCACGACCGCGCCCAGGCCATCGCTGCGGTCGAAGAAGCCGCGAGCGCCTTCGACACCTTCAACCTCGACCTGATGTACGCCCTGCCGGGCCAGACCATGGAAGGCCTCGACGCCGACCTGACCCAGGCTTTGGCCCTTGCGCCGCCGCACATCTCGATCTACCACCTCACCATCGAGCCCAACACCTGGTTCGCGAAGTTCCCGCCCACGCTGCCCGAGGACGACATCGCCTACGCCATGCTCGACCGCATCACCGAGCGCACGGGCGCGAGCGGCATGTCGCGCTACGAAGTCTCGGCCTATGCCCGCGACGGGCACCAGTGCGCGCACAACCTCAACTACTGGCAGTTCGGCGACTACCTCGGCATTGGCGCCGGCGCGCACAGCAAGCTGAGCTTCGCGCACCGCATCGTGCGGCAGGTGCGCTATCGCGAACCGCGCCTGTACATGGAGAACGCGCGCGCCGGTGCCGCCGTGTCGCAGAGCGACGAAGTGGCGCTGGCCGACCTGCCGTTCGAGTTCATGCTCAACGCGCTGCGGCTGAAGCAGGGCTTCACGCTGCCCCAGTTCAGCGAGCGCACCGGCCTGGCGATGACGTCGATCCAGCGCGGCATGGAAGAGGCCGAACGCAAGGGGCTCGTCGCCCGCGACCTGTTCCGCGTGTGGCCCACCGAGCGCGGACTCGACTTCCTGAGCGACCTGCAGACGCTGTTCCTGCCCGATGACGAGTAAGGCCGCGCCGTCAGCTTAAAATCGACGGTTCCGGAGAGTTGGGTGAGTGGTTTAAACCAGCAGTCTTGAAAACTGCCGACGTGAAAGCGTCCGTGAGTTCGAATCTCACACTCTCCGCCAGTCGTCGATGCCCTGCATTGAGACTCGGCCAGTTCGACATCCTTACCCATCCGTTCGCCTATCCGTCGGCAATGCGACTGCGTGCGTCCCGGATGCCGCGGCACGACCGGTAATCGAGGCATTTGACCCGGCTAGGGTCAGAGATCGGCGGAATCCAACAACGCGACGTTGGCGTTCGGCCAGAGCATCGATCAGGGCTCGTGCGAGGGGACTGGGCGGCGCTGTGCATCCGCCTCGTCGCCACGCCTCTTCGTCGCCAGCCCTCCGTTCATGCGGGCTCGCGATCGGCGCAAACCATTTGCGCTCACGCATCCGACTTTCCGACCTGCAACGAGTCGCGCGCTCGATGTGCACACGCGGATTCCTGCCGCGCTGACCAAGCGAGGACCTGCGGGCGGACTTGCGTCTCGAACGTGAAGCTGAAAACCCCGGGCGCGATTCACTTCGCGCCAAGGCGCGCCCCCGCAGAGGCCTCGCCTGAACAAGGTCCCGCGCTTGCGATGGCACGGGAAAACACCGAGAGCGCGTTCATTGACTGCGCACGTGGCAATCCATAAAGTTCGATCAACTGTTCAATTGAACTACAGAAGATCAAATGTTCACAAAATACACGACATGGACCCCGAACTGAGCCTTTCCATCCGCGCCGCATGGCTGGCCTATGTGGGCGGCCACACGCAGGAGCAGATCGCCGAGCGCCTGGGTGTGTCCCGCGTCAAGGTGCAGCGGTTGATCGCCTCGGCCATGCAAAGCGGATTGATCAAGTTCTTCGTCGAGGGGGTGCCGGCCGAGTGCATGGCGCTCGAAGACCAGCTGACGGAAGCCTTTGGCCTCAAGCGCTGCGTGGTGGTTCCGACCACACAGGTCGACCCGGACGATTCGGCCGACGCGATCCCGGCACTGGCAGTGGCCGCTGCCCGGCAATTGACCCGCGTGCTCGATGCCGGCGAGGTGCGCACCATCGGTGTCGGCCATGGCCGCACGCTGGCGGCCATGGTGGAGCGGATGCCCGCAGCGATTCGCCGTGACACCCGTTTTGTCTCGCTGCTCGGCAGCCTCACGCGTCGCTCGGCAGCCAACCCGTTCGACCTGATCGCCAAGCTGGCCGAACGTACCGGCGGCGAGTGCTATTTCATGCCGGTGCCGTTCCTGGCCGACTGCCGCGCAGACGCCCAGGTGCTGCGCGCCCAGCGCGGCGTGCAGCACGTGCTTGAACTCGTCCGCGAGTGCGAACTTTGCGTCGTCGGTGTCGGTGACCTGGGGCCGGACACCCATCTGCTGCGCACCCAGTCCGTCACGGCCGACGAGTTGGCGGCCTTGCGCGATGCGGGAGCGGTCGGCGAACTTGCCGGCTGTTTCGTGGCATCGAACGGCAAACCGGTGAAGTGCGAGATGAACGAGCGTGCGGTCGGCGCCTCGCTGGACGACCTGCGCGGGCGCGACGTGCTCGCGGTGGCCGGCGGAGCGTACAAGGCCGAGGCGATCTGCGCGGTGCTTCACACCGGCCTGATCACCGAACTGATCATCGATGAGGCGGCCGCGCAACTGTGCCTGCGGCATCAGGCGGGGCCGGCCATGTGACCGCGCCAGCAGCTTCCGGTCGTCGGAGTCGGTGCCTGTAGAGCGCCAACGTCGACCGGAATACAGACCAGTCCAAAGATCAACAGGGAGGAGGTTCGCATGGGTGCTCAACTCGATATTGCCGCGCGCAAACCGTTCCGTTTGCGCACGTCGGCCTGTGTGTGGACGGCGGTGCTCCTGCTGCTGCTCGTGGCGATGACGCTGGACACCAGGGCGGTCCGCATCGGCTCCAAGGAGGACGCACGGGCCGAAGCGTTTTCGGCCGAGGCCTACGGCAAGAAGGCGTTTGCGCCCATCCAGTCCCTCATCGAGAAGGCGGCTGTCGACGCCCGGGTGCTGGCGCAGGCTCTCGCGTCGGACAAGGCCGCCGCGGGCGAAACGTACGGCAAGCCGGGGAGCGTCGGACCGATCTTTCCGGTCCGTTTCGTCGGGACGGTGGGCGAGGGGCGTGCCGGCATCTTCAACGTGGCGGTCGACGGCCTGCCCGAAGGCTTGCAGCTGCGTGTGCAAACCGGGCCGGCCATCAACGGCACCGAAGTGCGGGACGCGACAGGCACCGTCGCCTTCGGTGACTTCACCAACCAGATCGACTACCAGGACGCGGGCTCGGCGCTGAATAACGAGCTCAAGGCGCAGGTGCTCGACAAGCTCGACCGCGACGCCCTCGCTGGCAAGAAGATCGAGGTGGTCGGCGTGTTCCAACTCATCAATCCGTCGGGCTGGCTCGTCACGCCCGTGCGGCTGAGCGTGCAATGAGCGCCGCAGTCGTCGCCCGCCATCCGGACAGCGGCATCGTGTTGTCGGCGCGAAACGTCGCCAAGTCGTACGGCAGCGTGCAGGCGCTCAAGGGCGTGAACTTCGACATCCATCGTGGACAGGTCACCACGCTGTTCGGCGAAAACGGTGCCGGCAAGTCCACGCTGATGAAAATTCTGTCGGGCGTGGTCACGCCCACGTCGGGTGAAATCGTGCTCGACGGCGCACCCGTCGTCCTGGCCTCGGCCGCCGACGCTCGCGCGCGTGGCATCTCGATCATCCACCAGGAACTGAGCCTGGCGCCGAACCTCTCGGTGCGCGACAACGTGTTCATGGGTCGCGAACTGCGCACCCTCACCGGCGTCGACTTTGCCGAAGAGGCGCGGCGCACGCAGGCGCTGATGGCCGAACTCGAGGAGGTGATCGACCCGCTGACGCTCGTCGAAGACCTGCGCCTGGGACAGCAGCAGATCGTCGAGATCGCGCGCGCACTCTCGGTCAACAGCCGCATCCTGATCATGGACGAGCCCACGTCCGCGCTCTCGGCGGTGGAGGTCGAGGTGCTGTTCAAGGTGATCCGCGACCTCACCGCGCGGGGCGTGTCCATCGTCTACATCTCGCACCACCTGGAGGAGGCGCTGCAGATCACCGACCACGCGGTGGTGCTGCGCGACGGCGCCATGACGGCGAAAGCGCCGCGCGCCGACATCGATCTCGAATGGATCGTGCGTCACATGGTCGGCGAGAACTTCGACCTCGGCCGTCCGCCGACAGGCTATGCCTTCGGCCAGGTTGCGCTGGCGATCGAGAACGCCGTCCTCACCGAAAGCGCCGGGGTCGACGTGGTCGACCACGTCTCGCTCGATGTGCGCGCGGGCGAAATCGTCTGCATCTACGGCTTGATGGGCGCGGGCCGCACTGAACTTCTGGAGGCTGCGGCCGGCCGGTCCGCGCTCGACGGCGGGCGCGTGCTGCTCGAAGGACACGACGTGTCGCACCTGAGCATTGCGCAGCGCATCGCCAAAGGCCTTGCCCTGGTGCCGGAAGACCGCCAGCGCGACGGCCTCGTGCAGACGATGAGCGTCGGGCAGAACCTGTCGCTCGCCAGCATCGGCGCGTTCGTGCGCGGGCTGTTCACGTCGCAGGCCCGCGAACGCGCATTGGTCGACGCGTCGATCCGTCGTGTCACGGTCAAGACCAGCGGCGGCCAGGCGGACATCGGGTCGCTGTCCGGCGGCAACCAGCAGAAGGTGGTCATCGGAAAGATGCTCGCCACGCACCCGAAGGTCCTTCTTCTCGACGAGCCCAGCCGTGGCATCGACATCGGCGCCAAGGCCGAGGTGTTCCGCCTGCTCGCCGAGCGTGCGCGGCAAGGCCTGGCCGTCGTTTTCTCGACCTCGGAGGTGAGCGAATGCCTGAGCGTCGCGCACCGGATCATCGTCATGCGGCGGGGCCGGATTGCGGCCCAGTTCGATGCCGACGCCACCAAAGAAATGATCATGGCCGCCTCGGGCGAAGCCATGGTTGCCTGAAGCCCCTCGAGCGGACATCCCCATGAGCGAAGCCCCATCCACAGCCCTGCTTTCCCGTCCTGCCAACGCAGGAGGCGGCATCGACGTCGTCCGCCTGCTGCTCGAGGGGCGCGCCTTCTTCGCGCTGATCGCGATCGTGGCCGTGTTCTCGTTGCTGTCGCCCGTGTACTTCTCGACCGGCAACTTCCTGATCATGTCGTCGCACGTCGCCATCTTCGGGCTGCTGGCGGTCGGCATGCTGATCGTGATCCTCACCGGCGGCATCGATCTGTCGGTCGGGTCGACCCTCGGCCTGTGCGGGGTCGTCGCCGGCTACCTGATGCAGGGCGTGACGATCGACGCGCTCGGCTTGGTGCTCTACCTGCCGGTCTGGGCCGTGGTGGTGCTGACCTGCGCGCTGGGTGCTTTCGTCGGGGCCGTCAACGGCGTGCTGATCGCCTTCTTCAAGGTGCCGGCTTTCGTTGCCACGCTGGGCGTGCTCTACGTGGCACGCGGCGTGGCGCTGCTGATCACCAACGGCCTGACCTTCAACGACCTGGGCGGTCGCCCCGAGCTTGGCAACACGGGCTTCAACTGGCTCGGCTTCGATCAGGTCTTCGGCATGCCGATGGGCGTTCTGATTTTCGCCATCGTCGCCCTGGTGGCCGCCGTGCTGCTGACCCGCACGGCCTTCGGGCGCTGGGTGTATGCGACCGGCGGCAACGCGCGCGCCGCCGAACTGTCGGGCGTGCCGGTGCGATTCACGACCGTCACTGTCTATGTGCTGTCGGGCGTGTGTGCCGCCATTGCGGGACTGGTCTTGTCGTCGCAATTGACCTCGGCCGGCCCGACGGCGGGCACCACCTATGAACTCACGGCCATTGCCGCGGTCGTGGTCGGTGGCGCGGCGCTGACTGGCGGACGCGGCACTGTGCGGGGCACGCTGCTCGGCGCCTTCGTCATCGGCTTCCTGTCGGACGGGCTCGTGATCATCGGCGTCTCTTCCTACTGGCAGACCGTCTTCACGGGCGCCGTGATCGTGCTCGCGGTGCTGCTGAACTCCATCCGGTACGGCCGTCGGCCTGCGCGTGTCGCGACCCCGACCCCGACCCCGACCTCCTCCGGCGCACCCGGCGCACCCGGCCAGCCGCGATCGACGGCCTGAAAGATTCCCGTCCGCCGCAGCCGCGGCATCTGTCCAGAAGAAGCAATCAAGGAGATGAAGTCATGTTGAAAACCACCCGCCGCAAGCTGCTTGCCGCAGTCTCGCTCACGCCCCTGCTGGCTGCCCCCGCGTGGGCCCAAAGCAAGAGCAAGGGGCTGATCACGATCATCGTGAACGACCCCGCCAATCCCTACTGGTTCACCGAAGGCGAAGTGGCGAAAGCCGCTGCGCAGAAGCTGGGCTATACCGCGGTCGTCGCGGCGCACACCGGCGACACCAACACCGAGAGCCGGCTGATCGACACAGCCATCACCAACAAGTCGGTTGCCATCATCCTCGACCCGGCGAACGCGAGCGGCTCGGTGGGGGCCGTGCAGAAGGCGGTGGCCGCCAAGATCCCCGTGATCCTCGTCAACGCCGAGATCAACAAGGAAGGCCTGGCACAGGCGCAGCTGGTGTCGAACAACGCCCAGGGTGCCGCGCTCGGCGCCCAGCATTGGGCCGAGCTGATGGGCAACAAGGGCAAGTACGTCGAGCTCGTCGGGGCACCGTCGGACAACAACGCCGCCACCCGCTCCAACGGCTTCAAGACGGTGCTGAGCCAGTACCCCGACCTGGCCAAGGCGGGTTCGGAGGTCGCCAACTGGAACCGGACGCAAGGCCACAACAAGATGCAGTCGCTGATGCAGGCGAACGCCGACATCAAGGGTGTCATCAGCGGCAACGACGAAATGGCCCTCGGCGCAATCGCAGCGCTCAAGAAGGCGGGCACGTTCAACGGGATCGTCGTGGGCGGGTTCGATGGATCGCCGGATTCGGTGGCCTCGGTCAAGGCCGGCGAGTTGGCCTACACGGTGCTCCAGCCCGTCGCGGTGTTCGCCGCCGCTGCCGTGCAGCAAGCCGACACGTTCATCCGGACCGGCAAGACCGGTGCGAAGACCGAGAAGCAGCTGTTCGACTGCATGCTGATCACCAAGGCCAACGCCGCCAAGTACTCGGCGCCGTTCGTCCTGGACAAGTAAGCCCACGCAACATCACGCCACGCTGGCGTTGCGAGGTTCCGGCAGCGCTCGCCACGAGACGCCGCCGGTTTGCGCAGCCGGTTCGAAGAAATGGAATGCACATGAAGATCGCCATTGCCGCGGACACCGCGGGCGCGCCCCTTGCCGAGGTTCTCGCCAAGCACTTTGCAGGCCGGGAGGGCCTCGAAGTGACCCACATCGGGCTGCCCGAGGAGAACTCCGATTTTTTCTACGCCGACCTCTCGGACCGGGTCTGCCAGGGAATTCTCACGGGCCTCTACGAGCGGGCGATCCTCGTGTGCGGGACCGGCATCGGCGTGTGCCTCTCGGCCAACAAGGTGCCCGGCATCCGCGCGGCGCAGACGCACGACACCTACTCGGCCGAGCGTGCCGCGCTCTCCAACAACGCGCAGGTCATCACCATGGGGGCGCGAGTCATCGGCCCCGAACTGGCCAAGGCGGTGGCGGAGGCCTACCTGGCGGCCCACTTCGACCCCCAAGGCACGTCGGCGCGCAACGTCCGGGCCATCGATGCGCTGGACGAAAAATACCACGTGAAAAGCCGATGACTACGGCCCACTCGTTCGACGCCCGGTACTGACGCGCATGGCAGGTGATCTCATCATCGGCGTGGACGCTGGCACGTCGGTCATCAAGGCGGTGGCCTTCGACCTGCAGGGGCGGCAGGTGGCGGTAGCCAGCACGCCGAATCGCGTGCTCGTCGGCCCGGAAGGCGCGGCCGAACAGGATCTCGACGGTACCTGGGCCGACACGGCCGCCACCCTGCGCGTGCTGGGCGAGCGCGTCCCCGACCTGGCGGCACGCACGGTGGCCCTGGCGGCCACCGGCCAGGGCGACGGTACCTGGCTCGTCGATGCCGAGGGCCGTCCGGTCGGGCCCGCGATGCTGTGGCTCGACGCACGCGCCAGCCGGCACGTGCAGGCGCTGCGCGAGACGCCGGCCTCGCGGCTCATCGCCGCGCGCACCGGCAATGCACTCAACCCGTCGATGCAAAGCGGCCAGCTGCTGTGGCTGCAGGCGCATCAACCCGAGCGCCTGGCGCGGGCCGCATCGGCGATGCACTGCAAGGATTGGTTGTTCTTCAAGGCCACCGGCGTCCGCGCGACCAGCCCTTGCGAAGGCGTCTACACCTTCGGCAACTTCAAGAGCCTGGCCTACGACGACGAGACCTTGGCGCTGCTCGGCCTGACGGCGATGAAGCACCTCTTGCCGTCGATCGTCGACGGCACCCAAAGCCATGCACTCCTGACCCGCAGCGCCGCCGCCGAGACCGGACTGCGCGAAGGCCTGCCCGTCGTGCTGCCGCTGATGGACGTGCCGCTGTGCGTGCTCGGCGCCGGCGGTGTGGCGTTCGATGCGCAGGGCGCGCTCAGGCATGTCGGTTGCTCGGTGCTGGGCAGCACCGGCATGCACGGCTGGGTGACCGACAACGTGGCGGCCATCGAGCCGAGTGCCGAGGCCGGCTACACCATCGCGATGCCTTCGCCGGGCCTGCGCGTGCGCCTGGTCTCGCACATGGCGGCGACGCTGAACATCGACTGGCTGGTCCGGCTGCTCGGCAGCGCTGCCGAACTTGCTGGCGGCACGGCGCTGCCGCGTGCGCAGATGCTGGAGCGGCTCGACGCGCTGGTGCTGTCCACCGCGCCGGCACAGGCCGTCTACCACCCCTACATTGCCGAGAGCGGCGAGCGCGGGCCTTTCGTCGACGCGAATGCGCGTGCGCAACTCAGCGGCTTCAGCGCCACGCTCGGCGTGGCCGGCCTCGCACGGTCGGTCTTCGAAGGCATTGCACTGGCCACCCGCGACTGCTACGCCGCACTCGGCCCACTGCCGGAAGAGATCCGGCTGTCCGGCGGCGCCGCGCGCAGCGTGGCGTTGCGGCAGATGGTCGCGTCGGTCACCGGGCGCCCGGTGCGCGTGTCGCACCGCGAGGAGTGCGGTGCCGCGGGCGCGGCCATCATGGCGGCCCTCTCGATCGACAGCCACGCCAGCATCCACCAGATGCTGCCGCAATGGGTCGATGCCTACCTCGACGAGGGCGTCGCCGTGCCCGACCCGCAGGAGACCACGCTCTACGACCAGATCTACCAGCAGTACCACGAGACTGCGCAACGGACGCGGGCCTCATGGGGTGCACTGGCCGACAGCCGGCGCGCCCACCTCGACGCCACGGCCCAGGAGATGCGATGAGCAGCGACTTCACCGCGTCCGCTGCGTCGGCGCGGGCCCTCATGCAGGCCGACGCCACTTGGCTGAACCCCGCGCAGCGACAGCGCGACCTGGCCGAGGCCTCGCGCAGCGTGGCCGACGTGCTCGTGATCGGTGCAGGCGTGACCGGCGCGGGCGCTGCGCTCGATGCCGCCGCGCGCGGACTCTCGGTGGTGTTGGTCGATGCGGGCGACATCGCCGTCGGCACTTCGTCGCGCTCGGGCAAGACCTTTCACGGGGGATTGCGTTACCTCGAGCAGCTCAACTTCAAGCTCGTCGCCCACGCCATCGAGGAGCGCGACCTGATGGTCAAGATCCTGTGCCCGCACATCGCCCGTCCGGAGTCCTTCCTCTACCCGCTCACCCGCGCCTGGTGGGAACGTCCCTATGTCGGCGCCGGCGTTCTGCTCTACGACCTCTTCGGCATGAAGGGCGGTGCGGTCCCGCGCCAGCGCCACTTCGGCCGGGCCGCGCTCAAGCGGCACATTCCGTCGATCGACGAACAGCGCGTGGTCGGTGGCGTCCAGTTCCACGACGCGCTGATGGACGACGCGCGCCACACGCTCGCCGTCGTGCGCACGGCGGCCGGCCGTGGTGCCAAGGTCATCACCCGGGCGCCCGTGGCCGAATTCATCAAGGACGGCGAACGTGTCGCAGGCGTTGTCGTGCAAGACCGGTTGACCGGCGAACGGCATCGCCTGGCTGCGCGCGCGGTGGTCAGCGCCACCGGAATTTGGGCCGACGAGATCCAGCAGCGGGCAGGTGCCAACACCTTCAAGGTGCAGCCCGCCAAGGGCGTGCACATCCTGTTGCGACCGGAAGCGCTGCAGTCCGACACCGGCATCCTCGCCCGCGCCACCGACTCCGTCATCATCGCCCGCCGCTGGTACGGCTACTGGCTGGTCGGCACCACCGACACCCCGTGGAACGGCGACAAGTCGCAGCCGGTCGCCGAAGCGGCCGATGTCGACTATCTGCTCGACAACCTCAACGCCTACCTCGAACGCAAGGTGAGCCGTGCCGATGTGCTCGGCACCTTCGCGGGCCTGCGTCCGCTGCTGAAGTCGGTCGGCGCCACCGACTCGACGTCGGCGCTGCTGCGCGACCACGCGGTGATCGACGGGCCGCCCGGCCTGACCACCGTCGTCGGCGGCAAGTACACGACGTACCGCCGCATGGCGGCCGATGCGGTCGATGCCGCCGTGAAACCGCTGGGCGTGAGCACCCCGTCGTCGACAGCCGCACTGCCGCTGGTGGGGGCCACGAACTGGTCGGCCGTGCGCGACAGTGCGGGCGACCTGGCGCGGCACTTCGACATGCGCGCTGCCGATGCGGGCCGTCTGCTGCAACGTCATGGCGACCGGGTGCGTGACCTCATGGCGTTGGCCGAATCCGCTCCCGCGCTGCGCGCGACCTTGCCCGGTGCGCCGCAGTACCTGGTGGCCGAACTCGTGCATGCGGTCGTTGCCGAGGGCGCGCTGTCGCTGACCGATGTGATGACGCGGCGCACGCATTTGTCGATCGAACTCGCCGATGGCGGGCTGGCCCTGGCCCCCTTCGTCGCCGAGTGCATCGCGCCGTACCTCGGCTGGTCGACCGACGAAACCCGCCGACAGATCGCCGCCTACGGTGAACTCATCGTGGCGGAACGTGAGGCACTGAACCGCAGCGGCGCCGCACCACAGGCCGTGGCGCCTGTCCCCGTCGCCGAGCCCTTGTAGCGCCATCCATTCGCGCGAATCCCACGGGTCGCTTGCGGCCCCGACCTTACCCAGGAGACCTGTCCCATGCCCATGAACCGTGTCATCAACAACCCCGACCTCGTCGTCGAGGACATGCTCGGGGGCTGGTTGCTGGCCCACACCGACAGCGTCGCCGTGCTGCCCGGCAACCCGCGCGTCGTCAAGCGCGCCCGGGCGCCCGAGCGCGGCAAGGTCGGCGTCGTCACCGGCGGCGGCTCGGGGCATGAGCCGGCCTTCCTCGGCTATGTGGGCGATGGCATGGTCGATGCCGTGGCGGTCGGAGAAATCTTCTCCTCGCCCACGGCCAAGAGCTTTCTCGATGCGATCCGCACCGCGGACGGCGGCGCGGGCGTGGCCTGCCTCTACGGCAATTACGCCGGCGACAACATGAACGTCGGCATGGCCCGCCAGATGGCCGAGCGTGAGGGCATCGTGGTCAAGACCGTGGTCGCCAACGACGACGTGCCGTCGGCCGCCAAGGGCGACGAGGCGCGGCGCCGCGGTGTCGCGGGCGAAATCTTCATGTGGAAGGTCGGCGCCGCCAAGGCCGCGCTCGGCGGCTCGCTCGACGAAGTGATCGCCGCGGCGCAGAAGGCCATCGGCAACACGCGCAGCATCGGTGTGGGTTTGTCCGCCTGCGTGATCCCGGCCGTCGGCAAGGCCAACTTCCACATCGAGCCGGGCACGATGGAAGTCGGCATCGGCCACCACGGCGAACCGGGCATCGACGTGCGCGCCACGGCAACCGCGGCCGAGATGGCGCAGCTCATGCTCGACGTCGTGCTGCCCGACCTGCCATTCGGCGCGGGCGACCGGGTGGCGGTGCTGATCTCGGGGCTCGGCGCGACGCCGGTGATGGAGCTGTACATCCTCTACGGAGAGATTGCGCAGCGTCTTGGGGCCAAGGGCATCACGGTGGCGTTCAACCAGGTCGGCAACCTTTTCACCTCGCTCGAGATGATGGGCGTGACGCTCACCGTCATGAAGCTCGACGACGAGCTCGAAACCTGCCTGAAGCACCCGTGCCGCAGCGTGGGCTTGAGCGTCCCCGGCGACGCGGCGAACGCGCGCACCTACAGCGGGAGCGTTCACGCGGCCACGCCCGCCGCCGCAGCGGCGGCGGCAGCAGCAGCCCCCGAAGGTGCCGGCGCGGCTCCGCGGACCGTCCATGGCCCGACGGTGGTCCTCGCGGACGCAGGCGGCGTGGTGCGCGACCTGATCGACGTCATCGTCGCCAACCGGCAGTACCTGAGCGAGATCGACGGCCTGATCGGCGACGGCGACCACGGCATCAACATGGCCAAGGGCTTCACAGGCTGCGGCACACGGCTCGACGGGCTGGGACCGATGGCAGACTCGCTGCCGCTCGCGTTCGAGCAGCTCTCGCAGGCGCTGATGGACGACATCGGCGGATCGATGGGGCCGCTGTATGGCAATTTCTTCCTCGGCTTTTTCGACACGTTGGCACCGCACGCCCGCCTCGATGCGGCGCTGTTCGGCGATGCGCTGGCGGTGGCCGTCGCCAACGTGCAGGCCATGGGCAGCGCGCAGGTCGGCGACAAGACCCTGATCGACACGCTGGTGCCGGCGCGCGATGCCTACCGCGCCGTGCTCGCCGGGGGCGGTGGCTTTGCGGCCTGCCTGTCGGTGATGAGCGCTGCGGCCCAGCAGGGACGCGACGCCACCAAGGACCTGCAGGCCCGCATCGGCCGTTCGGCGCGGCTGGGCGCACGTTCGATCGGCGTGCTCGACGCGGGCGCCACCTCGTGCTGCCTGATCCTGCAGACGCTGGCGGCGTCGCTGCAGCGCCAACTGGCCCGCTGAACCCCGATCACTTTCAACGAGGAAACCCTTCTCATGACTTCCATCCAGGCCGTCGTCTTCGACATGGACGGCATCCTCATCGACTCCGAAGTGCTCTGGCGCCAAGCGCGCGAGGAGTTCGCCGCCGACCACGGCATGACCTGGAGCGCCGAGGACCAGGAATCGACCATGGGCTGCAACACCCGCATGTGGTCGCGCCTCATGGTCGAGCGGCTCGACCTGCGCGCCAGGCTCGGCATGGACGAGGCCGCGATCGCCCGCGAAATCAAAGGCCGGTTGCTGGCGAAGTACGAGACGCACCTGCCCGAGCGTGAAGGTGCGATCGCTGCGGTGCGGCTGGCGGCGACCCGGTACAAGGTCGCGCTGGCCTCCGGCTCGCCGAACGAGTTGGCCGCACATGTGATGAAGGTGACGGGCCTGGACAAGGTGTTTCTTGCCGCGACCTATGGCGACGATGTGGCGCACGGCAAGCCCGCCCCCGACATCTACCTCGATGTTCTGAAGAAGATCGGCGTGAAACCCGAGCACGCTGTCGGCGTTGAAGACTCCGGCAACGGCATCCGTTCGCTGCGCGCGGCCGGCATGGGCATCATCGCGGCGCCGGGACCTGAGTTTCCGCTCACCGATGAGGTGCTCGGCCTGGCCGACGTGCGCATCGTGGAGATGACGGCGTTCGATCTCGACCTGGTGGAGCGCGCCAGCGCAGCCCACATGGTCAGACAGCAGCGCTGAGCCTGCTGCAATCAGCGGCCCGCGACCGCGTGCCCCGCAATCGCATCGATCACCGGCCCCCACGTCACCTTCGGCAGCGCGTGCCCCATGCCCTCGATGGTCACCATCTTTGCACCGGGCACGTGCCGCGCCACGTCCTTCCCGCACTCGATCGGCACCAGCGGATCGGCATCGCCATGGATCACCAGCGTCGGCACCTTCAGCGACGCGAGCCGCTCCCGGCGGCTGCCTGACGCGATGATCGCCGCGAGCTGGCGCGCGTAGCCGGCCGGGTGCAGGCCGCGCTCGAACGTGCGTTCCGCGCGTGCGGCGTCGAGTGCTTCTTCGTCCGGATGCGAGCCGGCGCGCAGCACCTTCATCACTTGCTGCTGGCGCGCGATGTAGCCGGCGCGGTCCAGCGGCGTGGGTGTGAGCAGCACCTGCAGCGCCTGGGGCTGCGGCGGTGGCAGGTCGGGTGCGCCGCTCGTTGCCATGATCGACACCAGCGTGCGCACGCGCGCCGGATGGCGCAGCGCGATCTCCTGGCCGATGGCGCCGCCCATCGAGGCGCCGACGATGTGGGCACTTTCCATGTCGAGCGCATCGAGCAGGCCGACGGCATCGTCGGCCATGTCGGCCAGCGTGTACGGCACCTGCGACGCACTCACGGGCACGCCGGCCAGCGCCTGCCCCAGCAGCTTCGCCACGTCGGGAATACCCGCAAAGCTCAGGCGCGTGGACAGCCCGATGTCGCGGTTGTCAAAACGGATGACGCGGTAGCCGCGCGCGGCCAGGCGTTCGCAAAAGGCTTCGTCCCACGCAATCATCTGCGTGCCCAGGCCCATGATCAACAGCAGCGGCGGCGCGGCCGGATCGCCGAAGCAGTCATACGCCAGCTCGATGCCGTTGGACGAAGCGAACAGGGTGGAGGCGAGGTCGCGGTGCATGGTGCGTGGAGATGAAAAGGAAGGGGAGAGAAAGGAAGAGAAGCGAAAGGCAACCGTCGCGCGTTGCGCTTTGCGCCCTGTGGCCGGGCCGGTGGTTCGCCGACGATCTTTCCGTGGCGTGCCGCAGCGAGAAAGGTTCGTTCAGACCATCCGCGAGTGACTTCGGGACAATTTCGCACCATCGGGAAACTCCGAGTCTGCACGCGCAGAACGCTTCGATATCCTGCGACGACCTTGGAGTGCGAAGCCAGTGGCGGCCTCGCAATCGAAGGCACGTGTTCTGAAGGGATTGAATCGCCGTGCATCGTTCGCCACCCGACTTCGCGTCACGCGTCTACGGACCCCAGCGCGTCGCAGCCATCGTCGCCACCCTGGTCGAAGAAGGCATCACACCGGGACACACCCTGAGCGGAAGCGGCCTGACGGAAGAACAACTGCGCGCACCCGCGACGCGGATTTCCTACGAGCAAGCGGCCATCGTCTTCCGCAACGCGGTGCGTCTTGCGCCCGGCCCGACCATCGCCTTCCGCGCGGGCATCCGCATGCACCTCACGGCCTACGGCATGTACGGCTACGGGTTGCTGAGCAGTCCCACGCACGCCGACCTGATGGACTTCAGCATCAAGTACAACCGTGTCATGGGCCCCGTGGCCGGGCCGGTGTCGTACGCGTGCAGCGGTGGCACCGCGGTGCTGCCCTACGAGGTGCTGCTGTCGTCCGATCCGCAAGACCCGCTGTACCGCTTCGCGCTCGAGTTCGCCTTTGCGGTGCACCTGCGGCTGGGCCGCGATCTCTTCGGTCCTTCGTTCGGGCTCTGTGCATTGCACGTGCGCTTTGCCGAGCCCGAAGACCTGAGCGCCTACCGCACGCTGTTCGGCTGCCCCGTGGCCTTCGGCCAGCCGCGCGACGAGCTGCGCATCGGCTCGCCGTGGGTCGACCATCCGCCGCGGCTGCCCGACTCGGTCACGCATGCGATGGTGAGCGAGATGTGCCAGCAGGTGCTGGCCGACCTGCCGCGCTCGGGCGGTGTTTCGTCGGTGGTGCGGCGCACGCTGATCGACCACATGCCGTGGCGCTTTCCGACCATCGAGCCGATGGCCTCGGAGCTGTCGATCCATCCGCGCACCTTGCGCCGCCGGCTCGAAACCGAAGGCACGACCTACCGAGGCATCCTGGCCGATGTGCGTCGCGTGCTGGCCATCGAGTACCTGCGCACCACGCGCATGACCACCGAGGAAATCGCCGAGCGACTGGGCTACAGCGACGCCTCGAACTTCCGCCACGCATTCGTGCGATGGACCGGCCGCAGCCCGCAGGACTACCGCGCGGCGAAGGCCTGAGCTTCTTCGAGCGATGCCGCATAGGGCATCGCGAACTTCACTGCTGATCCACACGCGAGCGCGTTCGCATGTCTCGCATGTGGCTGTCGATCCACACCTCTGTGCGCAGGTGTGAGCCGTGCCTGCGCGTCGTTTCCACACGCGTCCCGAAATCACCGCGAAGTGGTCGCATCGCACCTTTTCTTGTCGACGTCGCCGCGAAAAGATGGCGCCCGGAGCAACCAGAACAAAGTGCCCGATCCGAGCCTCGCTGAAGGCGCGGACGAGGCCGACAGGAGACAGACCACACATGGATGCACCTCGCGCGTGCCGGCATGCCCGGCACGGACTGGACGTACGCGGCGGGTTCACCCCATGCATGCGAGCCGACTCACAGGCAGGGCGCCGCCGTTGCGCGTCGCCTGTTCCTCTTTTTTCCCCGACCTCGATCCTCTCTCGAACGACCGCCCGACCGGGTAGCCGTGTGCATCGCGACTGCACGTCGGGCTTTTTCTTCCTCTGTCTTTTTCTCCTTTTCCCTTTTCCTCCACTCCCGAGATGACCATGACCGAATCTTCTTCGATGGCCCCACCGTCCCGTCGCCTGCTGATGCTCGAGTGGCGCGCCGTGGCGGAGCTGTCCGCGTTCTTCACCATGGCCCCGATGCTGCGCATGGCGCCTTCAGGCGACGGACATCCCGTGCTCGTGCTGCCCGGCCTCTCGGCGAGCGATGCATCGACACAACCGCTGCGCGCCTTCCTGCGCGACCGCGGCTACCGCGCGCACGGATGGAAGCTCGGCCCCAACCTCGGCCCGCGCCCCGGCGTGGAAGACCGGATGCAGGCGCGCCTGGCCGAGCTGAACGAGCGCTACCAGCGCAAGGTGAGCATCGTCGGCTGGAGCCTGGGCGGCGTGTTCGCACGCGAGCTGGCACGGCGTGCGCCCTCGCAGGTGCGCAGCGTCATCACGCTGGGCAGTCCGTTCGCGGGCGAGCCGCGCGCGAGCAACGCGTGGCGGCTGTACGAAAGGGTGAGCGAGCGCAAGGTCGAGGACTGGCCCGAGCGCGAACGCATGCGCACGCCGCCGCCCGTGCCGGCCAGCGCCATCTACAGCCGCAGCGACGGCATCGTGGCCTGGCAGGGCTGCCGCGAACGCGAGACCGCGACCTCGGAAAACATCGAGGTCGAAGGCAGCCACTGCGGCCTCGGCCACAACCCCGTGGTGCTCTACGCCATTGCCGACCGGCTCGCACAGCCCGAAGGCGAATGGAAGCCCTTCCGCCGCGAAGGCCTGCGCCGCCTGCTGTACCTCGACCCGCACCGCGACGTGCGCAAGGCCGCCTGACGCGCCGCATCACCAATTGACTCAGTCACTCACTCACTTCCTGGAGACGCACATGAACAGCAAGCCCTGGCTGGCTTCCTACCCCGAAGGCGTGGCGTGGGACCACGAGATCACGCCCACCTCGGTCCAGCAGATATTGACCGACGCCGTGGCCGGCTTCCCCGACCGGCCGGCCATCGACTTCATGGGCAAGCGCCTGAACTACCGCGAGCTCGGCGCGCTGGTCGATCGCGCCGCCAAGGGGCTGCAGGCGCTTGGCGTGCGCCCCGGCGTGCACGTCGGCCTCTTCTTGCCGAACACGCCGCACTACCTGGTCGCGCTGTTCGGCGTGCTGCAGGCGGGCGGCACGGTGGTCAACTACTCGCCGCTCGATGCGGCCAAAGTGCTCGAGCACAAGATCGAGGACAGCCAGACCGATTTCCTCATCACGCTCGACCTGGCGTCGCTGTACCCGCAGATGGCCGCCATGCTCGGCACCACGCGGCTGAAGAAGCTCATCGTCGGCAACCTCGCCGAGATGACGGGTGCACCCGAGCAGGTGGCCGCGCAGATGAAGGCGAAGAACGAAACGGTCGAGATCTCCGGCGACGAGCACCACCTGCGTTTTTCCGAGCTGCTCGACAACGACGGCCGCTACACGCCGCACCCGCTCGGCGATCCGCGCGAGGCGCTGGCCATCCTGCAGTACACGGGCGGCACCACCGGCCTGCCCAAGGGCGCGATGCTCACGCATGCCAACCTGTCGTCGGCCTGCGAGCAGGTGGTGATCACGCAGTCGGGCACGCCGCCCGTGCTGCAGAGGGGCACCGAGCGGCTGCTCGCGGTGCTGCCGCCGTTTCACATCTACGCGCTCACGGTCAACCTGCTGCTCGGTGTGCGCCTGGCCGCCGAGATCGTGCAGCACCTGCGCTTCGATCCCAAGGCCGCGCTGCGCGACATCGCCGAGAAACAACTCACCACCTTCTGCGGCGTGCCCACCATGTTCACCGCGGTGATCGGCGACCCCGACACGCCGCAGTACGACCTGCACTCGCTCAAGCTGTGCAACTCGGGCGGCGCGCCGCTGCCGATGGAAGTCGGCGAGCGTTTCCGCGCCATCACCGGCACCTGGCTGGCCGAAGGCTGGGGCATGACCGAAACCTCGCCCACCGGCACCTTCTCGCCCGCGCACGGCCAGCGCAAGGCGGGCTCGTGCGGCATTCCACATCCGGGCGTCGTCATCAAGATGCTCGACCTCGAAGACCCATCGCGCTACGTGCCGCTGGGCGAGAAGGGCGAGCTGTGCATCCAGGGCCCCAACGTGATGAAGGGCTACTGGAACAAGCCCGAAGCCACGGCCGACAGCACCACCTTCGACGGCTTCTTTCGCACCGGCGACGTGGGCTACATGGACGACGACGGCTTCGTCTTCATCGTCGACCGCTGCAAGGACATGCTGCTGTGCAGCGGCTACAACGTCTATCCGCGCGTGCTCGAAGAAGCCATCTACCAGCACCCGGCGGTGAACGAGGTGGCGGTGATCGGCGTGCCCGACGAGTACCGCGGCCAGTCGCCCAAGGCCTTCGTGATGCTCAAGGCCGGCGCCGAGCCCTTCACGCTGGCGCAGCTGCAGGCCTTTCTGAAGGAGCGCGTGGGCAAGCACGAGATGGTGCAGGCCCTGGAGATCCGCACCGCGCTGCCGAAGACGGCGGTCGGCAAGCTCTCGAAGAAGGACCTCGTGGACGAAGAGCTGCGCCGGCAAGCCGTCGCCGCAGCCACGGCCTGAGCACGTCAATCCCCACATTCCAACCGACGAAAGAGGCCACGCCATGGACCACCTGAGCAGCATGGACGCGTCGTTCCTGCACCTTGAAACCCCCGAGACGCCGATGCACGTCGGCAGCCTCATGCTCCTGGACCTGCCCGAGGGCTACCGGGGCGACTACTACGAAGACGTGAAAGGCATGCTGGGCAAGCGGCTGCACCTGGCGTCGGTGCTCACGCGCAAGCTCGCGCAGATGCCTTTCGAGCTGGCCGAGCCGGTGTGGATCGACGACGACGACATCGACCTCGACTACCACGTGCGCAGCCTCACGCTGCGCCGTCCCGGCACCATGGAGCAGCTGCACCACCTCGTCGCGCGGCTGCATTCGAGCCTGCTCGACCGCAGCCGCCCGCTGTGGGAGATGTACGTCATCGAAGGCCTGGAGAACGGCCAGGTGGCCTTCTACACCAAGGCCCACCACAGCGGCGTCGACGGCAAGGCCGGCACCGAGCTGGCCAAGGTGCTCTACGACACCACGGCGCAGATGCGCGAGGTGCGGCCCGCGCGCCGCAAGCGCGGCGGCGGAAGCCACTACCAGCTCGGCGTGGCCGAACTGCTGCAGGCGGCGGTGTCCAACTCGGCGCGCCAGTACCGCAAGCTCGCCGAGCTGCTTCCGGCCGCCGCGCGCGCGCTCACGGCGGCCGGCAGCGTGCTCGCGAGCCAGCAGACCGGCAAGGGCCAGCGCCGCCTCAGCCTGGGCATGGCGCCCAAGAGCATGTTCAACGACGCCATCACCAACCAGCGCTCGTACAGCACGATGTCGCTGCCCTTCGACGAACTGAAGGCGCTGGGCAAGCGCGTGGGCGGCACCGTCAACACCATCGTGATGGCGATGTGCAGCGAGGCGCTGGCCCGCTTCCTGAAAGAGCGCAACCTGCTGCCGAAAGAAGCGCTGATCGCCGGCGTGCCCGTGAGCCTGCGCGCGGAGGGCGACGACTCGATGAACAACCAGGTGTCGATGGTGCGCGTCGACCTCGCGACCGACATCGGCGACGTGGCCGAGCGCTTCAAGGCGATCCATGCGTCGTCCGAAGCGGCCAAGGCCGTGGTGCGCGAGCTCAAGCCGGTGCTTGGCGTGGACATGCCGATCACCGGTTCGCCCTGGCTCATGACCAGCCTGGCCTCGCTGTACGGCCGTTCCAACCTCGCGCGCCGCGTGCCGCCCGCGGCCAACGTGCTGATCTCGAACGTGCCGGGCCCGGGCGCCACGCTCTACGTGGCGGGCGCGCGGATGATGCACTTCTACCCGGTCTCCATTCCGTACCACGGCAGTGCGCTGAACATCACCGTGCAGAGCTACGCGGGCTCGCTCGACTTCGGTCTCACGGCCTGTCGCCGCATCCTGTCGCAGGAAGAGTCGTACGAGCTGATCGGCCACCTGCGCGCGGCGCTGCGGCAGATCGAGCGGCTGCCGAGCATCGAGGCCGCGGCCCAGCCGGGGGTCGCGAAAGAGGTGCAGGCCGAGGTCGTGCCCGCCAAGGCCCCGCGCCGCGCGAAGGCGCCTGCGGCGGCCAAGCGACGTGCCGCCGCTGCGGCTGTCGCGCCCGCCAGCAAGAAGCCCCGCGCGCCACGCAAGCCGGCCGCCGCTGCCAAGGGAAAGCGCGCCGCCGCTGCTGCTGCCTAGCCTTCCCGACGATCCTTCATCGACCGACCGACCCCCAAAGGAAGCGAGACCATGACCCCCACTTCTGCGCAGGCCCCCGCCCGCGCGCCGTACAACGCGGCGGACGAGGCTTTGTTTTCGAAGGTCAGCTGGCACCTGCTGCCGCTGTTGATCCTCTGCTACATCGTCGCCTTCATCGACCGCATCAACATCGGCTTCGCGCAGCTGCAGATGAAGCAGACGCTGGCCTTCAGCAACGAGGCCTACGCGCTGGGCGCGGGCATCTTCTTCATTGGCTACTTTCTGTTCGAGGTGCCGAGCAACCTCATGCTCGAGAAGATCGGCGCGCGCAAGACGCTGCTGCGCATCATGTTCTGCTGGGGGCTCGTGGCCTCGGCCATGATGTTCGTGGAGACGACCACGCAGTTCTACGTGCTGCGCTTCCTGCTCGGTGCGTTCGAGGCGGGCTTCTTCCCGGGGATCATCCTGTACCTCACCTACTGGTACCCCTCGGCGCGGCGCTGCAAGGTGATCTCGATCTTCATGACGGCCACCGCCATCGGCTACCTGCTGGCCGGCCCGCTGTCGGGCTGGATCATGAAGTACATGAACGGCCTGGGCGGCCACCATGGCTGGCAATGGCTGTTCGTGGTGCAGGGCCTGCCGGCCTCGGTGCTGGGCATCGTCGCGTTCTTCTACCTGAAGGACAAGCCCGAGCAGGCCCACTGGCTCTCGCCTTCCGAGAAGCTCGCGCTGCGCCACCACCTGGACAACGAGCCGCATGCGGTGGAGACCGCGTCGCACGGCTCGTTCTGGGCGCTGCTGCGCGACCCCAAGGTGTTCACGATGGCCTTCGTGTACTTCCTGTTCCTGGGCGCCAACTACACGCTGGTGTTCCTGGTGCCGACGCTCATCAAGAACTGGGGCGTGGGCGACGTGTTCATGGTCGGCCTGTTGTCGGCCATTCCGGCGGTCTTCGGCGCCGTCGGCATGGTGTTCGTCGGGCGCAGCTCCGACAAGCACCTGGAGCGGCGCAAGCACTTCTTCTTCTGCGTGGCGCTGGCTTCGGCGGGCCTGCTGGTGGCCGTCTTCAGCGGCGGCAACCTGGTGCTGGCGCTGGCAGGGCTTGCGGTCATGAGCATCGGCCAGTCGGCCAACACGCCCATCTTCTTCGCGGCCATCAGCGAGTACCTGCCGCGCAAGTCGGCGGCCGGCGGCATTGCGCTGATCAGCAGTCTGGGCAACCTCGGGCCCGCCGTGATGCCGGTGATCACCGCGTGGATCACTACTGCCAGTGGCAGCTCGGACAACAGCATGTTCCTGGCGATCGGGCTGTGGCTGTCGTCCGGCGTGGTCCTGCTGCTCGTCATGCGGCCCGCCGCCGCGCGCCGCTCGCAGCTCGCGACGGCCTGATTTTTCTTTCCCGCTCTTTCATTCACCCAAGGAGATTCGATTCATGGCAACCCGCAAGACCGCAACCGACACCGCCTCTGTCTTCCCCACGGCGCTGCCGTCGATGGGAGATTTCAGCAAGCTGATCGAGCAGCTCAAGCTGCCCGGCGTGGACGTCGGCGCACTCGTGGAGTGGCAGCGCAAGGACATGGAAGCGCTGGCCGAGGCCAACCGGCAGGCCTACGAAGGCATCCAGTCGCTCGCACAGCGGCGCGGCGAAATCCTGCGCGACACGCTGGCCCAGTGGCAGGACGCACTGAAGGACGCCACCGGCACCGACGCCCTCTCCAGGCAGACCGAGGCCGCGCAGCGCGGCGTGCAGCAGGCCGTCGACAACTTCCGCGAACTGGCGCAGCTCGAAGCGCAGGCGCGCAACAACAGCTGGAAGGTGGTGCAGGATCGGTTGAACGAGAACATGGCGAACCTGCAGCAGCTGCTGCAGCCGAAAAAATAGGAACGAGGGGCCTGCGCCCGCGGACGCAATGTCCGCGCAACGACTGCTGGTAGCCTTGCCGCATTGTCCAGGCGCGCCTCGACCTGCGAGGTCGCGCGATCCGGACGATTCAGAAAGGACTCAGCGCGTGGTTGTGACAGGGAGAAGATGGGGCGCATGCGCCGCGTTGATGGCGGCATTGCTGGTGGGCGCATGCTCCACCACGCCGGGCACGCCGGTGGCGGGCCCCGGCGAATACGTCGTGCAGACGGGCGACACGCTCTACCGCATCGCGCAGCGGCACGGCCGCACGACGGCCGAGATCGCCCGCTGGAACCAGATCAAGGACCCCGACCAGCTCGAAGCCGGCCAGGTGCTGCGCGTGGTGCCGCCGGGCGGCGCCACATCGGCGGGTGCCACGCCCCCGCCGCGCAGCAGCAGCAGTGGCGGCGGCAATGCAGAAAAGGCCAAGCCCGCCCCCGCACCTCGCGAGCGCGACCCCGTGGTGCCGCCCGCGTCGCGGCGCAGCGACTGGGGCTGGCCGTCGCAGGGCGCGGTCATCGCCGGCTTCAACGGCAACAGCAACAAGGGCCTCGACATCGCCGGCAGCAGCGGCGAACCCGTGCATTCGATCGGCGCCGGCTCGGTGGCCGCGACCGAAACCATGCGCGGCTACGGCAGCGTGATCATGGTCGACCACGGCGGCTCCTACATGTCGATCTACACCAACGTGGGCAGCGTGGGCGTGAAGCAGGGCCAGCGCGTGCAGCGCGGCCAGAAGCTCGCCGAGATCGGCCCGGCAGAGGGCGGCCGCGCCAGGCTGCACTTCGAGATCCGCTACCGCGGCAAGGCGGTCGATCCGCGGCTGTACCTGCCGGCGAAGTAGGCCGGGGCCGCCGCAGGTCATCCGTCCGGGTACCTGTTCACGAAGAGCCGATAGCCGAAACCGCGGATGGACACCAGCGACACATCCTTGTTGCCCGTCATCTGCAGCAGCTTGCGCAGCCGGGTCATGTGGACATCGATCGTGCGGGTCTGGCCCAGGGGCCCCGGGTCGCCCCAGACCGCGCGCAGGAGCTCCTCGCGCGAGAACGCGCGGTTCGCGTGCCGGAACAGGAACAGCGCCAGCTCGAACTGTCGCGGCTGAAGGCGCGTGCCTTGTCCGTCGATGCTGACCATGCAGCCGACCGGATCGAACTCGAAGCGGCCAAAGCAGAAGACCTCCTTCGCCGCCTCGGCCCGGATTGCGAGCACGCGGAAGACGCGCACGACCAGCTCGCAGTCTTCGCACGGCATCAGCACGAAGTCGTCGGCGACCGCCGAGGTGACGACCTTGTCGCCGAGCAGCTGCTCCGGCCGCATCAACAGCAGCAGCGGCGTGGACTCGCCGGCCAGGCGCCGCAGGAACTTGGCTGCCGACCAGACCACATCGGGGCTGCCGTCGAGCGCAAGCAGCAGCAGGTCGAACTTCTCTCCGGCCGACAGCGCCTGCGCAAACTTCCTCAGGAACGAAAACTCCACGACCTCGTGGCCGGCTGCGCGCACGGCGCTGGCCACGAAGTGCCGGTCGGGGTCGGAGTGCTCCAGCACCGCGATGCGCTGCACGGCGGCGCCCGGCTTGCCGCTGCCATGGGCCGGGACTTCGAGGCTGCCGCTCGAGGGGCTCTCGCTGGCCCGGCCGCGCGCGGAAGGCGGGAGGGCACGGGGCTGGATCGGCCCGCGGCCTGCGCGCCGATGCCGCGGCATCGGCGTCGTCCTCGTGCACCCAGGCCCCGCGCAATGCGAGCGAAAACGCCGGGTGGCCCATGGGAAGGGGGATCACGGTGCGCATCAGCGGGCGGCGACGCGTGCGCCGGCAGGTTGCACGAACACGTTCGCCATCACGGTGGCGGTGCGGCCGGCTGCGTTGGTCGCCAGCACCTGGACCGTCTGCACGCCCGTCGACACCGTCGGCGGCGCGTCGTCGGCGCCACCGAGCGCGCGGTCGATGGTGAAGTGCGCGCGGCCCTGCACCGCCTGCTGTTCGATGGCGCCCGACAAAGCTGCGCCCAGCCGGCGCGCCAGCGCCGGTAGATGAAGGGTGGACATGACGGGGGCCTGGCCTCAGCGCGGACGCCGCATCCGGGCGGCGTGTCGGTCGCGCGGCGTGGCCCACGGGAGGCAAGGGAAAGATGCCGCGCTTGCCGGGTCGGACCGGGGCGGCCTTTCCTCAAGCGCCGCGGCGGCGCCCGGGAAAGCTCTGCGACTTTCGAACGTGGACAACTTGCTTCTCCCTGGACAGACATGTCGCGTGACGAATGCCGCGCTTCATTGATGGGTCTCGTGTTTTCTATTCGATCAAAAGTTGTGAATGGTTACGAGCGAGATTTCCAGGAGTGTGATTTTTTTCACATCCAAAGATGCAAAGAAGGATGGCGGCTGGAAATAACAAATCCAGCCACGCGAACGACCCATTTTTTGGTTTTTTTTTGGGCTGAATGCACCAGTTCAAAGAGTCCGCAGGTCGCGTTCGGTCTTGGATTTAATTGTTAATAAATCTATTTTAATTTGCGTGAAAAAGTTCCTGCCTGTCGCCTGAACTTCGCTTTCTCTCTTGGGGTGCGCTTTGCACAGGCTTTGGGAGTGCGCATCGGTTAGCACCATTTCTCCCTCTGACGGCATTGATTTCTTCATCGAACAATCTTTTTTAAGAGCTGGATTTAATTGGAAATAAATCGTTTTCAATTTCATTGATGCAACGGTGCAACGACCAGAAAGTCGTGGGTACGAAGGTTCTTTGTTTTTGTGAACTAGATCATCAATTGCGACGTATTGCATTTCCACAGCACCCCGGGAATTGCCGATTGCCCTAGAGTCCGCTCGCATCAAATGTGAACAACAGTCATCTCCGGAAGGGGCGGCCTGCCGGACCCAGACCGGTGGCACAACGCCGAAGTGGCGCTTCGGTCGGGCGTGTGGCCGCGAAGCCCGTCGGCCGGCCGCTGGACCGTAAAGCTGCGTGTTGATCACATTTCAGCCGCTTGGGCGCGACAAAAATCACGAAAGAAGGTGTGTGCTTCGTAACCAATCGCGAACGTGTTTCGAAATCGAAAGGCGAGCCGATCAGACCGCGCAAAGGTCGGCAGATCCGGTCCCCGATGCGTCTCTTGCCCACAATTTGGAGTCATTCATGTCCCGTCTGAAATCATCCCCGTCGACCTTCTTTGCGATACCCATCTTCCAGGTGGCCTTCCGTCTCGGCGGCGGCGCTGCCGTGCTGGCGGTGCTCGGCATCGCCGGTGCCGCCGTGGCCCAGCCGGCCGCCACTGCGGCGCCCACCGAGGCTGCACAGAAGAAGACCGTGGCGGTCGTGCTGACGCAGGCCAAGGTGGTCAAGGATGCACAGGGCAAGGAACAGCTGGTGGCGGCCGATTCGGTCAAGCCGGGCGACGTGCTCGAGTACACGGCCACGTACACCAACCACACGGGCAAGGCCGTCACCGGCTTGGTGGCCAACCTGCCGATTCCCGAAGGCCTGGAGTACCTGCCCAAGACCGCCAAGCCGGGCGCGACGCTGGTCAAGGCCGCGACCAAGGACGGCGCGTTTGCGGCCGAGCCGCTGGCGCGTGTCGTCAACGGCAAGTCGGAGCCGGTTCCCTACAGCGAATACCGCTCGCTGCGCTGGACGCTGGGCCAGCTGCCCGCCAACGGCGTGACCGCGGTGACCGCGCGCGCCAAGGTCGAGACGGTGGTGCCGCCCGCACCTGCTGCCGCCACAGCGACCCCCGCACCCGCCGCCGACAAGGTGGCGCGCAAGACGCCCTGAGTTCGCGGCGTTGACGAGCACCGTCGGCGGCCTCCCGCGCTGACGGCGAGTTCTCTTTCTTAAACCCCGTTGGTTTTTCCATTGCCGGTTTCCGTTCGCGGAAATCCCCGGCCGGGGTGAGTTCGTCCTTCTTTTTTTGACCTTTCTTGACCCACCCCTGAGGAGAAACCACGTGACCCCCACCTTGTCAGCCCGTCGCACCGGCCCCGTGCCGCGCGCGCTCTGGGCGGGCGCAGCAGCCTTGACGCTGAGCTTCCTGTTCGGAAGCTCCGGTGCCTTCGCTGCGGCTCCACCCGCCAACACCGTCATCGGCAACCAGGCTTCGGCCACCTACCTGGACCCGAACGGCGCCAGCCAGCTCGCCACCTCCAACCTCGTGCAGACGACGGTGCAGCAGGTCGGCTCGTTCAACCTGGACACCTTCACCACCGAAACCACCACGGTGGTCAACACCAAGACCGGCGCGGCCGGCACGACCGTGTACGCGCCGCACGTGCTGACCAACACCGGCAACGGCACCGACACCTTCACGTTCACCGTGACCGCGCCGGCCAGCCCGAACGGCTTCACCAAGGTCGAAGTGTTCGCCGACGCGAACGCCGACGGCGTGCCCGACAGCACGACCGCGCTGTGCTCGGTGGTTCCGGGTGCCGTGTGTAACGTTCCGGCCCAGACGGTCGCGGGCAACAACGGCACCTTCCCGTTCGTCGTCGCGTACGCGATCCCGAGCACGGCCACGGCCGCCACGTTCACTTCGCCGGTCGCCGCGACCATCAAGGCCACGGCAGGCACGCCGGCGCTGTACGCCGCCGGCAACCTCACGGCTGCCGACGTCGACAACGTGAACCTCACGGACCAGGCCGCCTTCAACGCCACCAAGAGCCTGGCCGTTCCGGCCGTCGCCTGGTCCGCCAACGGCGGCACCTGGCCTGCGGCGTCGGTGAGCGGTCCGCGCTCGGCGACCGGTTGCGCGGCCACCGTGGCAGGCGCGACCACGCCGGCTGCTGGCTGCGTGTACACCACCTACACGTTGAAGTTCAACAACACGGGCGGTGCAGCCGGTCGGTTCGTCCTGACCGACACGGTGCCCGCCGGCTTCACGTACGTGCCGGGTTCGGCCGTCTGGAGCAACGCACCGGGCACGGCACTCACGGACGCACCGCAGGGTGACGCAGCCGGCATCGACTTCACCGCGACCGGCAACTCGCTGGCCTTCGTGGTGGCATCACTGCCGCAGAACGTCACGCAGACGGTGAGCTTCGTCGTGATGGTCAACGACACGGCGGCCATCGGCACGTCGACCACGACCAACACGGCCAGGTACAACCCCGTGACCGTGCCCCCGACGACGACCTCGGACAACCCGGGCACGCCGGGCTCGCCGACCAACCCGTCGAGCTACAACGTCATCGGCACCTTCGGCATCATCCTCGGCTCGGCCGACGCCAGCGCCAGCCCGACGGCCTCGAAGGACACGGCAGTGGGCAACCCCAACACCACCGCGGCCGACACCACGACCGTCGCCAGTGCAGGGGCCGGTACCACGGTGAAGTTCACGCAGACGGTGTTCAACACGGGCAATGCCACGGACGTCGTGAACCTCACGGCCGCCCTGGGCACCTTCCCGGCCGGAACGACCTTCAAGTTCTTCGCCGCCGACGGGCTCACGCCGTTGATCGACAACAACGGCGACGGCGTTCCCGACACCGGTCCGGTCGCGGCCAACGGCAGCGTGCAGTTCGTGCTGGCGGCCACGCTGCCGGCCGCGGCAACGCCGGGCGCGGGCGGCAGTGCGATCGTCACCGGTACCTCGACGGGCGACAGCACCAAGACGGAAACCACGCGCGACACGCTGACGAACGTGGTGGGCGTGCTGGTCGACCTGACCAACACCGCCTCGGGCAACGGCATTGCAGGCAACACCGGCACCGGCGACGTGGGCACGGGCCCGAGCCCGCAGCCGACGACCACCCACACGACCGCTGCCGGCACCGGCACGATCTTCACGCTGTTCGTCAAGAACAACGACTCGGTGGCCAACACCTACAACCTCGCAGCGAGCCAGACCAACAGCTTCCCGGGCAGCCTGCCCGCGGGCTGGACCGTCAAGTTCGTGGCGGCGGGTGCGACCTGCGCGGGTTCCGCGCTCACCACGCTGAACGTGGCAGCCAACACCCAGACGCCGGTCGATGCCTGCGTGACGCCGCCTGCTTCGCAGACGCCCGTCACCGGCCAACTGGTGTACTTCCAGCTGCGCTCCACCCTCACGACTTCCACCGGCGTTGTGGCGATGGACACCAAGACCGACGCCGTGACCGTGACCACGGCCAACACCTTCGGCGCGACCCTCACGCCGAACAACAACGGCCAGGTCGCTCCCGGCGGTTCGGTGGTGTATGCCCACACGGTGACCATCACCGGCGCGCAAAGCTGCGGCACCAAGTACAACGTGACGGCCACGCTGCCCGCAGCCGACGTGACGGCGGGCTGGACCACCGCGCTGTATGTCGACGTGAACGGCGACGGCCAGATCGACGGCGGCGACACGCTGGTGACGAACGGCACGGTCACGCCGCCGGCGCCAACCGCGCCGGCCACGGCCCTTGACAGCGGCAGGACGCACAAGCTGCTCGTCAAGGTGTTCGCACCGGGCGGCGCCACGGCAGGCGCCACCGACACCGCCACGGTGACGGTGACCTTCCCTGACGTCGCAGCCTGCGGTTCGCCCTCGGCCACCGACATCACCACCGTCATCACCGGCCAGATGCGCCTCGTGAAGACGCAGGCACTGGACGTGAACTGCGATGGCACCGAGGTCCCGACCGCGTCGGCCCCGCTGGTCGCCAAGCCCGGTGAGTGCCTCGTGTACCGCGTCGTTGCCACCAACGAAGGCGTGGCACCGGTCACCAACATGTCGATCAACGACGCGGTGCCGGCCTACACCACCTTCACGGGTGCGACGCAGCCGCCGGTGGCAACGCGTTGCACGTCGACGGGCGTGACGCCTGCCTTCGTGGCGGCGAACTACACCTCGACCCCGACGACGGTGGCCTGCGGCAGCACGACCAACACGGTCGCGCCCGGCGGCACCGCCACGCTGCTGTTCACCGTGAAGGTGAACAACTGACGGCCTGAGTGAAGGCGAAGCGCCGGCGGTCCTCGTGTCCGCCGGTGGCTTCCTTCCGCAGCCGTTCCCCCAGGGGGCTCGCCCCCTTTTTCCTCTGCGTCTTCGTCCCTCTTCGCCTGTAGGGCGGGCGAGGGCGCACAGGAAAAAGTTCTTTCGTTTCTTCTGATCTCCCCAGCGGTGATCGACCAAGGGTTCGCTACATGCAGTTCACGTCCAAGCTCAGAGGCACCGGCCTGCGACCGCCGCGCGGGTTCGCTGTCGTGCTGTGCGCATGCATGGCGTTCGTGCTGCTTCTCGGCGTCATGGTGTCGGCGAACGCCGCACCCGCCCCGGCCGGCATCGTGATCCGCAGCATCGCCACGGGCACGTACGTACCCAACGGCCTGGCGCAGACCGAGACCATCTCGTCCAACGAAGTGATCGCCACGGTGCTGCCCGTGGAAGCGCTGGTGCTCACGCAGGACCAGTCGCTGTCGCGCCCGCCGGCCAGCATCGTCACGCTGAGCCATCTGCTCACCAACACCGGCAACGTGGCATCCACCTACACGCTGGCACTGGCCAACAATGCTGCGGGTTGCGCGGCCGACACGCTCGATCTGTCTGCACTGCGCGTGGTGCGCGACACCAACAACAACGGCGTGGTCGATCCGGCCGATCCGGTGGTGCAACTGAACGCGGCAGGTGCGATCTCTCTGAAGCCCGGCGAGACCGCGGCACTGCTGGTGCAGGGAACGATCCCCACCGCCGCGACCGGCGTGGCCTGCGTGGGCCTGACCGCCACCACCGCACTGCAAGGTCTGGTGGCGACGAACCGCGACACCGTCACCGTCGGCAACGCCGCCGCGCTGCAGCTCGTCAAGTCCGCCAGCTATCCCGGCAACGTCATCCCCGGCCAGACGCGCATCGACTTCTCTGTCTCGGGCACCAACATCGGCGCACAGGACGCACAGCCGTCGAACGTCGTTGCCCCCACCAACACGCCGTTGCTCGTGAACGGCGCACCTTCCGCACTGGTCCTCGTGCGCGACCCCGTGCCCACCGGCACCCAGTACGTGCCCGGCACCTTGCGCACCACCGCCGCCAACGCCGTCAAGCTGTACCGCCTGGCCGCAGACCCGGCCTTCAGCTACCGCACCGCAGAAGACGCCTCGGCCGTCGAAGTGGCGATTGGCATCTCCACGCCCGTGGCACGCAACGTGTCAGTGGCAATGCAGTTCGCCGTCAAGGTCAACGCCGACCAGGTCGGCGAGATCCGCAACACCGCCCACAGTGCTTACAACGACGGCACCGGCCCGGCCACCGTGCCGTCGAACACCATCGTCATCAGCTCCAGCCAGGCACGCATCGGCGTGGCCAAGTCGGCGTCGACCCCGCGCATCAACAAGAGCGCCGACGGCAAGACCGACGGCACGGCCACCGTGCGCTTCAGCGTCAACGTGCGCAACTACGGCACGTCGTGGCTGTACGGCGTGCAGGCCGCCGACGTGATGGAAGGTGCAGGCGCCACGCAGTTCGGCGCCTACAGCGCGGGCGATGCACGCAGCGCCAACCAGTACACCATCGTGCCCGGCTCGATCGTGATTGCGCCCGCACCCAGCGGCGGTACGGTTGCTGCGGCCAACCCCGCCTTCAAGGGCACCGCCGCTGCCTCGAACCTGCTGGCCGACGGCGCCGTGCTGCCCGCGGGCGCACAACTGACCGTGCAGTTCGATGCCCGCATCAACTTCACCGGCCGCGCGGGCACCTTGTTCAACACCGTCAAGGCCTCGGGCGCATTGAATGCCGGCGGCCCAGCGGTGGCCCTGGACGACTCCGTCAACGGCGACAACCCCGACGCAGACGGCGACGGCAACCCCACCAACGACACCTCGCCCACGCCCGTCTCCACGCAGCTGCCCACGCTCACCCTGACCAAGCAGGCCTCCATCGCGCGTCGTATATCGCCCGGCGTCTACGAGCTGGACTACACCTTCAAGGTCACCAACACCGGCGCCGTTGCCGCACCCAACGTGCGCGTGATCGACAACCTGAACTGCACCTTCGACATGGACAAGGCCAGCGGTCAGATTGCTTCGTGGGAACTGCTGGGACCGCCCAAGAGCGCCAACGGCAACCTCAATGCCGCCACCGGCTTCACCGGCCGGGCCACCTGCAACAGAAGTACCCAAGACAGCGCCGACCCCTTCCAGCTGCCCACCGAAGTGGCACTGAGCCTGACGGATGGCAGTCGTGCATTGGCCCCCGGCCAGAGCGAGCAGATCCTCCTGAGCGTGCGCATCACCGAGAAGGCAGCCGCCATCGGCGGGCGCGTCTCACTCACCAACAAGGCCTGGGCCGCTGCCTTCGAGCAGAACACTGTCAACGTCACGCCCACCATGCTGCTGGCCGCCACGGCCACCTCGGTGCAGTCGCTGCTGGTCGATCCGCAAGGCACGGTCTACAACGCATTGACCCGCCAACCCGTGGCCGGCGCACTGGTCACCTACACCCGCCAGTCCTGCAGCAGCGGCACGGCCGGCCCCATCACCGCCGCAGAGATCTACGGTGCCGATTCGAGCACCTACACGCTGAACCCCAACGGCAGCATCTCGATGACCACGGGCGCCGACGGCGCCTACCAGTTCTACCTGCAGACGCCGCCGGTGACGGGGCTGTGCACGTACGACATCTCGGTCACGCCCCCCGCAGGCAGCGGCTACGTCTACCCCTCGCAGCTGATCCCCGTCACCGGTGGTTCCTTCACCAGCTGCGGCGCCGTCGTGCCCAGCGCCGTGCCCCCGAAGGACGCCGACCCAACCAGCTATTACTTCCAGGTTCAGGCAGGCGTGAAGCCCGACGGCACGCCGTGCGACGCCGTGCACAACCACATCCCTCTGGACCCCGGCAACATCCTAGGCCTGGTGCTGCGCAAGGACGGCAGCAAGCGGCAAGTCGAATTCGGCGACTTCATGGACTACGCCCTGACGGTCACCAACAAGACCGGCTTCCCCGTGACCGGCGTGACCTTCAACGACACGCTGCCCCCGGGCTTCGCGTACGTGGCCAACAGCGTGCGCCTCAATGGGCAAGCGGTGCCCAACCCCGCGGGCGGCGCCGGCCCGGGATTGATCTTCAACTACCCCGCGCTGGTCGTTGCGCCGGACCAGTCGGCGATGGTGCGCTACCGCGTGCGCATCGGCGTGGGCGCGCCCACCAACGGCGACGCCATCAACCGCGCACGCGCCACCTCGGGCCCCATCCAGTCGAACCTGGCGAACTGGACCGTGCGTGTGACGGGCGGCGTGTTTTCCGACGATGCCTTCGCCTTCGGCAAGGTGTACCTCGATTGCAAGCGCGACGGGAAGCAAGAAAGCGCCGACGAGATCGGCGTGCCCGGCGTGCGCCTGTACATGGAAGACGGCACCCACGTCGTCACCGACATCGAAGGCAAGTGGAGTCTGTACGGCTTGAAGCCCGTCACGCACGTGCTGCGCCTGGACCAGACCACGCTGCCGCTCGGAGCCAAGCTCGAAGTGCTCGACAACCGCAACGCAGGCACCCCCGAGAGCCGCTTCGTCGACCTCAAGAAGGGCGAGTTCCACAAGGCCAACTTCGTCATCACCAACTGCGACGACAAGGCCGTGATCGCCGAAGTGGCCGCGCGCCGCGCCGCCATCGCCGCACGCCCCGACACCGAGGCCGAAGCGCAGGTTCGCCTGCGCCTGGACCCTGAAGGCAAGGTGATTCCCGTGGGCGACGTGCGTGGCCTGCCGGCCACGGGCCAAGCGCTGGCCAGCGGCAGCACGGGCGCCGTGCAGACGACCTCTGCACCGCTGATCGCACTGCCCGTGGCGCCGGCCAACGCCAGCAGCTTCGTGAGCGGTGGTGGCGGCAGCATGGGTGGCACGCTGGGCTTGCAACCTGCGGCGCCGCTGGATGGGACCGTGCCTGCGATCCCGACCGGCAGCCTGTTCTCGCCGTTGAGCGGCCTGCCCACGTCGGGCTTGGCATCCTCGCCCACAGGCAGTTCGGCCACCGGTGTCGGCTCGCAAGCCATGCGCCCCATCGGCATGGGCGGTGCCATGTTGGAACCGCGCACCAACCCGCTGCTCCCTCAAGCAGCTCCCAGCCCGATCGAACTCGAGACCCTGCTGCCCCAACTCGAGAACAACACCCTGGCCTTCATCGGCCTGAAGGACCGCGACACCGTCGCCGGCCAGTCGATCAACGTGCGCGTCAAGGGCACGGCCGGCACCTCCCTGCGCCTGAGCGTGAACGGTACTTCCCTGGAAGAACGCCGCGTCGGCAAGAAGACCCAGCTGGCCTCCAAGAACATCGCCGCCTGGGAATACATCGGCGTGGCCCTGCGCCCCGGCCCCAACACCCTCAAGCTCGAAGCCGTGGACGGCTTCGGCAACGTGCGCGGCAGCGCCGACGAGATCACCGTCATCGCCCCCGACAAGCTCGGCGCCATCGAGGTCGACCTGCCCGAGGTGGCCCGCGCCGACCTGCGCACGCCCGTCGTCGTCAAGGTGCGCCTGATCGACGCGGCCGGCGTGCCCGTGACCGCCCGCACCCAGCTCACGCTGGAGAGCGATCGCGGCCGCTGGATGGCCGAAGACCTGAACCCCACCGAACCGGGCACGCAGGTCTTCATGGACGGTGGCGCCGCAGAGTTCCAGCTGATGCCCCCCGGCGAACCCGGCGATGCACGCCTGCGCGTGAGCGCGGCCACCTTCGTCAAGGAAGTGCGCCTGGCGCTGCTGCCCGAGATGCGCCCCATGATCGGCGTGGGCATCGTCGAAGGCGTGCTGGACTTCACCAAGCGCGGCAAGCTGCCCATCGGCGCCATGCCCGCCGGTGCGGCCTTCGAAGCAGAACTCACGGGGCTGAAGGACGAGGGCACCAACAGCCGCGCCGCCGGCCGCGCTGCCTTCTTCTTCAAGGGCACCGTCAAGGGCGAGTACCTGCTCACGGCCGCCTTCGACTCCGACAAGACGCGCAAGGACCGCCTGTTCCGCGACATCCGTCCCGACGAGTTCTATCCCATCTACGGCGACTCGGCGGTCAAGGGCTTCGACGCCCAGAGCACGCAAAAGCTCTACGTGCGCATCGACAAGAACCGCTCCTACCTGCTGTACGGCGACTTCACCACCGCCAGCAGCACCGAGGTGCGCAACCTGAGCCAGAGCAACCGTTCGCTCACGGGCCTGAAGCACGTGTACGAAGACGAGAACGTGCGCGCCACCAGCTATGTCTCGCGCACCGCGCAGACCCAGCAGGTCGAAGAGTTCCGCGCGCTGGGCACCTCGGGCCCGTACTACCTGAGCGCCAGCAACGGCGAGTTCGTGGACAACAGCGAACAGATCGAGATCGTGGTGCGCGACCGCAACCAGCCCAACATCGTGCTGCAGCGCACGGCCGTGGCGCGCTTCGTGGACTACACGGTGGAGCCGCTGACGCGCCGGATTCTCTTCACCCACGCCATCGCGTCCATCGATGCGAACCTGAACCCGCAGTCGATTCGCGTCACGTACGAAGTGGACTCGGGCGGCCCCAAGTTCACCGTGGCCGGCACCGATGTGCAGGTCAAGGTCAGCGAGAACCTCCAGCTGGGCGTGGTGGCCAGCACCGACGAGAACCCACAGAACAAGCGCAAGCTGCAGGCGCTCACGGGCGTGGCGCGCATCGGCGAGAACACCAGCGTGGCGGCCGAGCTGGTCAAGACCGACTCCGACGACAAGGGCACCGGCCATGGCGCCCGCGTGGAAGCGCGCTACCAGGACGATAAGCTCGCCGTGGTGGCCCTGGCGGCCAAGACCAGCACCGGCTTCGACAACCCTGGCGCGAGCTTCTCGGCCGGCCACACCGAAGCCTCGGCACGCGCCGAGTACCGCATCGACCCGACCCTGGCCGTGCGCGGCGAGGTGCTCTACAGCAAGGATGCGCTGCAGGCCCAAGCGGGGCAGGGGGACGAGCGCAAGGGCGCCACCGTGAGCGTGCAGAAGAAGCTCAGCGACAAGACCGTCGCCGAAGTGGGCCTTCGCCATGGCCAGAGCAACAACGCGCTGGGCTCGAGCTCGGGCTTCGACTACGGCCAGATCTCCACCTACAACGGCCAGATGGGCAGCAGCATCGGCGCCAACAGCGTGACCACGCTGGGCGCAGCGGCTGCGGCAGGAAGCATCGACACCCAGAGCCAGACGACCGTGCGTGCGCGCCTGTCGACCGAGGTGCCCGGCGTGGCCGGTGCGCAGGTCTTCGTCGAAGGCGAGCAGGACATCCAGGACGGCAAGCGCCACGTGCTGGCCATCGGCGGCAACTACGCCGTCACCGACAAGACGCGTGTCTACGGCCGCTACGAGCTGATCTCGACCTTGAACGGCCCCTACGAGCTGGACAGCACGCAGCGCAACAACACGGGCATCGTCGGCATCGAGAGCAACTACATGGAAGGCGGGCGGGTCTACAACGAGTACCGCATTGCCGACGGCGCCGAGGGGCGCGGGGTGCAGGCGGCCATCGGGGTGCGCAACACCGTCAAGATCAACGAGCAGATCCGCGTGACCGGGGGCATCGAGCACACGCGTGACATGAGCGGCTACAGCAACAGCGTGAACAGCGGCACGGGCTACGCGGGTGGCCTGGGCGAATCGACCGCGATCACCAGCGGCATCGAATACATCACCGACCGGATCAAGGCCAGTGGCGTGTACGAGGCTCGCCGCGGCGACGACGCGAACACGCGCCTGTTCAGTGCCGGCTTCGGCTTCAAGCTCGATGCCTCCTGGAGCCTGCTGGCACGCAGCATCGTGAGCGACAGCGAGGGCCAAGGCGCCAACGCGGGCAACGAGCGTCATCTGCAGCGCCACCAGATCGGCATCGCCTACCGGCCGGTGGACAACGACACCTGGAACGCGCTGGCGCGCTACGAGCGTCGTTCGGAGAACGTGGTGGGTGCAGGCAATGCGGCCGGCTCCCTGCAGGGCAGCAGCGTCTTCGGGGCCGACAACGGTGCGAGCCTGCCGGGGAAGACCAGTGCCGACATCGTCTCGGCGCACCTGAACTACAACCCCGAGCCGGGCAAGGCGGTGATGGCGCGCTACGCCTTCAAGCTCAGCCGCGCCGATGACGGGATGCTGGCCAGCAAGTACTGGGCGCACCTGGTGCAGGCGCGCTATACGCAGGACATCAACCAGGACTGGGACTTCGGCGTGCAGGCCGGGGTTCTGTACGGCAAGGGCGGCGGGCTGCAGAAGACGCTGGGCGTGGAGCTGGGCTACCAGGTGCAGAAGAACATGTGGGTGTCGGCGGGCTACAACTTCGTGGGGTTGAACGACCGCGATCTCACCGCCAACGAGTACACGAGCAAGGGTGCGTATGTGCGCCTGCGCTTCAAGTTCGATGAGACGCACTTGGGGTTCGCTTCGACGGGCGCGGATGTGAAAGCGGCCAAGGCGGAGAAGGCCGAGAAGGTGGCAGCGATCGAAGTCGCACCGCTGCCGGCACGCACGGTGCTGCAGGCCGAGGCGCTCTTCGAGCCCACGAAGTCCTTCATCAAGCCGCAGTCGCATGACGCGCTGAACACGCTGGCTGCGCAGATCAAGGCGACCGACGCTGAAGTGGTGATCCATATCAGCCATGCCGATGCGCAAGGCAATGCCGACGACCGCCTGCAGCTGATCGCGCAGCGGACCAACGCGGTGCGCAGCTATCTGATCGGGCACGGTGTGGATGTGCTGCGGCTGCGCACTGACACCCCTGAAGCCACACCGCCCGTCGCAGGCAACGCCGGCAACCGCTGGGTCGTGATCGCCTCGGCCGCGCAAGAAACCCGCTGAACGAGGCCATGATGCAAAGCAGAACGAGAAACGACGCGGGTGGGATGCGCATGCGTGCAACAGTGCGCCGCATCGCTGCAGGGTGCATCGGCCTGGCCGGTGTGATGGTGGCGCTGGCTGCATCCGCCGCAGTGCAAGACTGCACGCCGGACGCGGGGTTCAGCTTCTGCAAGCGATTCACCTTCAGTGGCAGCGACCAGTCGTTCAGCGTGCCGGCAGGCGTCAGCTCGCTCAACGTGAGGGCGTGGGCCGGGGGCGGTGGCGGTTTCAACTCCACCTACTCGCCGAGCGCGGGCGGTGGCAGCGGCGGCTTCACGACGGGCACCATCGCGGTCACCCCGGGCACGCAACTGGGCGTGGTGGTGGGTGAAGGCGGCAAGGTCAACAGCCCCGCGGCGACCTATGGCGGCGGCGGTGCCGGCGGTGCGACCCATCTTCCCGTCAACCTGAACGGCGGCTCCAGCGGTGGCGGCTTGTCCGGGGTGTTCAACAGCACCACCATCTCGCAGGGCGCGGCTTTGCTGATCGCCGGCGGCGCGGCCGGCAGCTCCAATGGCATGAGCTCGGGCCTGTTCGGCCCTGGCGGCGGCGGCACCACGGGTCGGCAGAACACCGTCACCATCGCCTACCGGGGTTTGCCGGGCGGCCCGCTCCAACTGGGTGGCGCGGCGGGCACGCAGACCTCGGGCGGCGCGGCGGCCACCTACACCGGCGACGGTTGTGCCACCGCCACCACCGGCACTGCGACCGCCGCCACGGCCGGCAGCGCATTGAAGGGCGGCAAGGGCGCCGACAACGGCGAAGGTGGCGGTGGCGGTGGGGGCGGCTACTACGGCGGCGGAGGCGGTCGCTGCCAGGCCGGCGGCCCGACCGGCCAGAACGGCCCGGGCGGGGCGGCTCCGGCTACATCGGGGGCGCGGGCGTCAGCGGCGCCACCACCACGCAGGGCGGCGACAACAGCACGGCCAGCACGGTGCAGCCGCCGCAGAGCACCAATTCGCAGTACGTCGCGGGCGTCGGCACCGGCGGCGGCGGCGCGGCCACCCTCAACCTGGCGACGGCCAATGGGGGCAACGGGCTGGTGGTGATCCAGTACAACCTGTCGTCCCGCCTGCGGCTGAGCAAGAGCCTGCCGGGCGGGCGTGTCGCCGCCGGTGACCAGTTCACGCTGGCGCTGAACAATGGCGCCACCACGCTGTCGAGCGTCACCACCACGGGCAGCAGCACCGCACCGGCGGAGATCGCCGACGTCACCGCGAGCGGGGGCACCACCTACACGCTGTCCGAGACCGCCGCCGGGACGGCGAGCCTGGCGAACTACGAGTCCAGCTTCGCCTGTACCAACGCCACCGCCGGCAGCGCGACGACGCTGCCTTCGGGCAGCGGCACGAGTTTCACGGTCACACCGGCAGCGGGCGACGACATCAGCTGCACGTTCACGAACATGCCGGAGCCGACGACCGGGCCGCCCGGCGGAGGCACCGGCAGCGCGATCTGCAACGGCGACCCGGTCATCGCGGGCGGCAATTTCACCGACAGCGCCTGGGCCAAGACGGGCGCGTGGTTTTCGACCGCCGCCGGGGCCATGACCTTCTTCTCGGACACGGGCAGTGCGTCGCTGAGCCAGTCGCTGGCCGGTGTGTCGCCGGGCGCGAAGCTCACGTTCAGCTGGCGCTACGGCAACGGAGTTGCTGCAGGAGGACACACCGGAAATGCCGCCCGCGTGGGTGTTCGCTACAACGGGATCGAGTACTGGTCGAACACGACGTCGGCGAACGGGAGCGCCAACAGCCCCGCGTCCACTGTGTCGAACGGTGCGGCATGCGTCAGCGGTTGCGCCGGTCTGCCTGTCAACACCACCCGCCAGGTGGAGCTGAGGCTGCCGACGAACATTCCGATCAACGGAACGCTCGAATTCCTGGTGAGTGTCCCTGCGGGCACGGCAGCACCCGTGGACGATCCGATCATCCTGACACCGATCTCGGTGGTGAACACCGGCATCTGCCTGGTGAAGAACAGCATCGGCGGCACAGGCACCTTCAACTTCACCACCACCGGCGTGGACACCACGATGGGCGGTGGTGGCACTGTGGCCGGCATCACCACGTCGGCCGTGAACACGCCCCTCTACTACGACGCCAGTGCCACGCGCATCGAAAACCAGCCGCTGCTCATCAAGAGCCCGGGCGCGACGGCCAATGTGACGATCACCGAGACGCCGGTGCCGGGCTTCGTGCTGAGCAACGTGAGCTGCACGGGCGTGACGCCGGTGCTCGATGCGGCCACGAACAAGATCACCATCGCCAGCGTGCCGCTGGACACGGTGGCGACCTGCACGGTCACCAACAGCACGTCGATCATCAACCTCACCAAGGCGCTGGGCGGCAACCGCCTGGTCGCCGCGGACCAGTTCACGGTGGCCATCCGCACCGGCGGTGTGGGCGGCACGGTCGTGAGTTCGAACGCCGCATCGACCACCACGGGCAGCGGCGCGACAGTGACCGCCGGCACCGGCACCACGGGCGATTTCCGGGCGACGCCGGGCCAGGTCTTCACGCTCACCGAAGCGGGCACCGCAGGCACCAACCTCGCGAACTACACCGGCCGGCTGACCTGCACCGACGCCGCGGGCGTGATGCCGGCCGCGAGCCTGCCGACCAACGAAGCCTTCAACCCGGCCACGGGGCGCGCGATCACGCCGCTGGCCGGTGCCAACCTGCGGTGCGTGATCACCAACACGGCGGGCGCCGGCCTCTCCCTGCAGAAGGCACTCGGCGGCTCAGGCCGCGTGGCCGCGAGCGACCAGTTCGCGCTGTCGGCCACCGGCACCGGCGCGCCTGCGGCCGTCAACACCACCGGTGCAGGCACGGCCGTGACCTCGCCGGCCTACACCTTCCAGGCCACGCCGGGCAGCGCTTATGTGCTGAACGAGGCAATGGCCGCCGGCAGTGCCTCGGCGCTCGCGAACTACACGCAGAGCGTGACCTGCACCAATGCAGGCGGCCCCACCGACGTGAGCGCGCTGACCACGCTGCCGATCAACATCACGCCGGCCGTGGGCGACGTGATCAGCTGCGTCATCACCAACACGCCGGCCACGCCGGCCGTGACGGGGCGCGTGTTCCTGGACAACGGCATCGGCAGCGGCACGGCCAACGACGGCATCCTCAACGGCGGTGAAGGGCCGCTCGCGGGCGTGAGCGTGCGCCTGACCAACTGCGCGGCCACCGTGTTCTCGACCGCGCTCACGGATGCCTCGGGCAGCTACAGCCTGAGCGTGCCCACCGGCACGGCCACGGGCGTTGCGATGTGCGTGGAAGAGACCAACCCCGGCACGCGCATCTCCACAGGCGCGTCGGTCGGCAACGTCGCATTGCCGTCAGGCGCGGCGGTGCCCGCGGCCGGCGGCACCTACACGTACACCCGCACCGGCACACCCGACCGCATCGCCTTCAGCTGGAACGGCACGGGCCATGCCAACCTGAACTTCGGCGACGTCGACAACAGCAGCTTCGCGGCCGATGGCGCGAAGACCGGCCTGCCCGGCAGCACCGTGACCTACCCGCACACCTTCACGGCGGGCACGGCGGGGCAGGTGCGCTTCAGCATCGCGAGCGAGGTGCCGACCCCCGTCATCACCGGCTGGACGACGAAGATCTTTGCGGACACGGGCTGCACAGGTGCCTTGCAACCCGGCGCGGCGCAGCTGTTCCCGCCGAGCGCACCGGCCACGCCCGTGGTGTTCGCCGGCAAGGTGTGCGTGATCGTGCAGGCGTTCATTCCCGCCAACGCACCGCAGGGCGCGAGCCACAAGGTGAAGGTGCAGGCCGACTTCACGTACACCAACGCGGGCCCGGCGCTCAGCGGCAGCTTCACGCTCGACGACACCACCACCGTGTCGAACGTCGCGCTCGAGCTGAAAAAGGAAGTGCGCAACGTCACGCAAAGCGGCAGCTTCGGCATCAACAACCAGGCCAAGTCGGGCGAGACGCTGGAGTACCGCATCACCTACACGAACAACGGCGATGCGCCGATCCGCAGCCTCACGGTGAACGACCTGACGCCGGGCTACACGAGCTTCGTGAGCGCGACCGCGGGCACCACGCCCGCCACGCTGACGGCCTGCACCAAGCGCACGCCCGCGAACGCGGCGCCGGCCGCCGTGGTGCCCTGCGCCGACGTGCAGGCCGTGGGCGGCACGGGCGCGATCGAGTGGAAGTTCAACGGCACCATCGCGCCGGGCGGCACCGGCGCGGTGCTGTTCCAGGTGAAGGTGGACTGACGACGGCGCGCGCGGTAGTGCGCCGGGCCCGCGATGCGCAGCCGGCTACCAGCGCAACAGCCGCCGTCCGAGCAGCGCGCCCGCCAGGGTCGGCAGCAGCATGCTGGCCACCTGCCAGAGGGCCAGGGAGGCCGGGGTGAGGTCCTTGCAATGCAGTGCGAAGACGGCCGTTGCAACGCCGCCTGCCAGCGCGCCCGCGCCGGCGCCGGACCACGCCGGGCGGGTGGGGGCGAGGTCGCGCAGCGCCAGCAGCGTCGCCGCGAGGACCGGCAACGAGATCAGGCCGACGCTCAGCATGCACCGGACCCACGACACGCCCGGCACGGGCTCGGCGTGTGCCAGCGGGAGCATGTCGAGCTTGTGGGCGAGGGCCAGCGCCCACACCGCCAGGACCGGCAGGACCAGCCCCATCCATGTGCGTCCTGTGCCGATGCCGGGCCGCCCCAGGCGATGGATCGCCACGAGCGCCGCGGCGGCGATGCTCAGCGGAAACAGCAGCTTGGCCCAGAACATGGGCAGGAAGATTGCCGAAAGCAGGTCGTCGCGCACGCCGTCGCGGACGAGCATGATCACCAGGGACACCGGCAGGCTCATCAGCAGGGCCTGTGCGATGCGTCGGCGCGCGGTGTGGCGCGGCACGGGCGCGATGCCGGTGGCGAGCATGGCCACGAGGTCGTCGGTCTTCATGGGGTGTCTTTCAGCCGTGCGGACAGCGCCTTCAGGCCGCGGTGGATGCCGACCTTCACGGCCGACTCCGACATGCCCGTGAGGCGCGCCGTCTCGGCCACCGAAAGGCCGTCGATCTTCACGTGCACGATCGGCCGGCGTTGGTTGTCGGGCAGGCTCTGCAGCAGCTCGGCCAGGTCGCGGCGCGCATCGCTGGCGTCGATGGCCGAGGCGGCAAACACCGCGAGGTCGTCGTTCAGCGGGTCATGCAGGTCTTCGCGGACCGACTTGGCGCGCAGCAGGTCGGTCATCTTGTAGCGCGCAATCGCATGCACCCAGGCCGTCAACGGCTGGTCGATCTGGTAGGTGTGGCGCTGGTTGTGCATCGCGAGCAGGCATTCCTGAACAAGGTCTTCCACTTCATCGGGCCAGCCGAAGAGGCGCTTGCCCAGAAAGGCGCGCAGGTGCGCGCTCAGCTTCTGCAGGAAGGCGCGATACGCCACGGCATCTCCGGCGAGACCCCGCGTGAACAGATCGTGCAGTGCGATCTCCGCATCGCTCTTCACAGATTTCCCTCTCGTATTCGTTCTGGGGGGCCGCCGGGTTACAGGCGGTAGGAATTTTGAACAACTGTGAACCAATGTACCTTTGACGTTCACAAGTACGAAGTAGGACTGCAGCCCCCATGCGTGTGCGCCCGCCATTTGCGCCGTGTGGGTGCCTGTGTTGTCAACAAAATCACGGTGCCCCGGCCTCGAAAGCCCGGATGTAACCCGAAGCGCGTACGGATCGAATCCATGAGGGAGGCGCTTCTGCCTCGCTCCCGACAGGAGAACGCAAACGGCAGCGACCTCTGCAGGGCAGAGGGGCGCAGCCTGTCGCGGCGCCGTTCCCTGTCCAACATTCACAAGGCGGTCACCGCATGAAAATCCCACGGGTCGTGATCCTGGTGTCCAGTGCGCGGCACATCCCTTTCTTTCTGCGGATCCACGACGAGTTCCTGGCCCGGCACATCAGCTGCCAGTTCGCGGCCCACCTCCAGGAGCTGAAGCCAGCCGGTTCGGCGGACGATGTCGTCTACCTCGTCGATTCGACCGATGCCGACGACGGCCGGCTGCTCGATCTGGCGGCGGCCATGCGCGACCTGCAGGCGCGGGCCGCGCTGCTGTTCATCGAGGCGCGACGCGTGCAGACGCCGATTGCGCACTATTCCCGGAAGGTCTTCATGCTGTCGTCCGATGCATCGCCCGAGACGGTGGTCGATTTCGTCTTCAACCACCGCGCGCTGCGGGTGGTGCCACCCGCGCGTGCCGAGGCCGGGCCCGTCGCGACGGGCCGCGGCGCGTCTTTCGTCAGCGCCTGAACGGCGCCGCGTTCACGCGCTCACCAGCGCAGCAGCCGGGCCCCGAGCCACGCGCTCGCGGCGATGGTCGCGCCCACGCCGGCCACGTACCAGACGGCAAGAAAAGGCAGCGCCAGTTCCGGGCAGTGCAGGGCATACACCGCCGCGCCCGCGCCGCCGGCCATCGCGCCGACCGCGGCCCCGGCCAGCGCCGGACGCGTGGGCGCCAAGGTGCGCAGCGCCATCAGGCCCGCGGCCACCAGCGGCGCCGACACCAGCAGGATGTTGAAGACGCAGCTTTTCCACGTCTCGCCCAGCAGCAGCGGCATGCGCTCTTGCGGCGCGGCCTGAAGCCAGACGGCGATCGCCGCCAGCCAGAGCGCGGCCAGCGGCAGCGCGAGGCCCAGCGTCGGGGCGCCGGCACGCACGCCCGGGCGGGCCAGCCTGTGGGTGATGAAGAAGCCGGACCCGCCCAGCGCGACGAGGAAGACGAGCTTGATCCAGAACGCAGGCCGGAACACGGCCAGCGCCAGGTCGGTTCGCAGGCCGTAGCCGAAGACGACGATCGCCAGCGACACCAGCAGCCCCGCGCCCAGGGCCAGGCCCAGGTGGCGCGTGGCGGCGCGCGGTCGCACCGGCGCGACGTTCGCGGCCAGCAGCGCAACGAGTTCATCGGTCTTCACGTGCGGTTCCGTTGATTCTTCTTGGGGGGCGTTTCGGGGCGGTGTGCCGTGGCAGGCGCGCCCCGTCTGCGGATTGTCTTATGTCTGGCGACGGGCCGCAGGAGGCCGCTGCGTCAACCCTGCGGCCGCGCCAGCAGGTCGAGCTCGGCCCGCAGGCGGCGCACCGCCACCTCATGGCGCCGCGTCTGCGGCCCGCGCCCATGCGTGCCGGCCTTCAGGATGAGCCGCAGCTGCTCGCGCTGCAGCTGCGCCTTCAGGCGGCGGGCGCGCGGGCCGAATTCCTTGCCCATGTCGCGGCGCACGCGGTAGCGCAGCAGCGGCGCGCCCAGGCGCACCCATTCGTCGTCGCGGATCAGCTCGCGCTCCGGCACGAAGTACGCGGCCAGCGCGTGCAGGTAGGTGCCGTTCTCGCGCGCGGCGGCGCGCCACACGAAGGCGGCGGCGATCACCACCGGAATGCCCTTGACGATGAGCAGCAGCGCGATGCCGACAAAGCCATCGTCGAAGCGGTCTTCGAGCAGCGGCGAGTTCCAGATGAAGTGCATGGCCCACGCCAGCACGAAGTAGAAGAGCGCGCAGCCGATGCGCGCGGCCATCGAACGCAGCGGGTTCAGCAGGAACCACGCGACGCCGAACGAGGCGATCGTCGTGTAGGCCGCATGGCTCCACAGCCCGCTCAGGAGCCCGCGCATGAGCAGGTGGTAGAGCACCGGGTACACCTGGTTCTCGAGCGGGAAGTTCACGGCGCTGTTGACCGTGTAGCTCAGGTTCTCGATCACCTGGAAACCCAGCCCGGCCATCGCGCCGACGATCAGCACCGACAGGTAGGTTTCGAACTGGTTGCGCGCAATCAGCACCAGCAGGATCACACCGGCGAGCTTCAGGAACTCTTCGGTGATCGGCCCCGCGATGGCCGGCCCCCAGACCGCCACGAACTCCGGCGACACCAGCTTGGCGCACAGGCTCTGGATGGCGATGTTGGCCGGCGCCGCGAAGTACACCGCGCCCAGCCCGCCCCATGCAAAGGCCAGCACGTAGGCCTCGGGCGGGTGCTGCTCCAGCAGATCGAGCGTGCGAAAAAACAGCACGAACGCTGCCGTGTAGCCGCCCCACACCAGGAGCCCGAGCAGCGCGGTGACGGGCACCACGCGAAAGCCCAGCGAGAACATCGAGACCGTGTAGAACAGGCCATTGAGGATCAGCGCCGCGAGCAGCCAGAACGCGGCGCGCTGCGGCTGGAAGAACGAGTCGGTGCCGATGGGCCAGTCGGCGTCTTCCTGCGTGGCGATGGTGTCGGTGGTGTCGGTGGTGGCTTCGGTGGTGGTGGTGCTCACAGCGGTGCCTCCAGGTCCATCGAGTCGAGCATCCTGCGGGCGTCGGCGAGCGCTTCGTTGAAGCCGTCGGCGGGGCCGTACACGTCGATCTGCACCAGCGAGCGGCGCTGCGTGTCGACCACCTGCCAGAAGCGGCCGGCGAGCTTGGCGCCGTAGTAGGCGAAGGTCTTGCCCTGCAGGCCCCAGCCGGTGACGAAGTCGGACACGTCGCCTTCGACCGTCAGGCCCTGGCCGCGCTCCATGAGCCGCTGCTGCCGCACCATCGGGCCGTCGGGCCCGCCCATCCACAGGCGCGTGGTCACGAGGAACTTGTGGCCGCCCTTGAAGAGCATGAGCGACTGGCCCGCCTTCGAGCGCGACACGTCCATCTGCCAGCCCGGTGCGGGCTCGAAGCGCGCGTGGCCGACCGACACGGTCTCGCCCGCGGGCAGCGGCCGGCTGCCGGGCGTGTGGTTGTTCCAGAAGGTGAGGCCGCCGACATACGCGGCAATGGCCAGGAGGATCGCGAGCGCGCCCGGCCAGGTGCGGTACGGGATGCGGCGGGACGGTTGAAGCATCCGTGGATCGTGCCATACGGTGGTGGCACGGCCGGCTTCGGCGGCGATTGACGTACCGACTGGTCAGTCGGTAGACTGGTTCGATCGCGCGGCTCACCGGGCCGCATCGCATCGCACAGAAAGCCCTCCCGATGAGCGAGAACTTCGCAGCCGAACTCCATCGCCGCGCCACCACGGCCCTGCAGGCCGGGCGCGCCGACGCGCAAGGGGAGGGCGAGCGCGTGCCGGTCGGCCAGTACACCGACGAGGCCATTGCGCGCGACGAGCGGCGATTGATGCAGCGGCATCCGCAGCCGGTGGCTTCCAGCGCATCGCTCGCGTCGCCGGGCGCGTGGCTGTCGCTCACGCACACCGGCGTGCCGCTGCTGCTGGTGCGCCAGGAGGGCGGGCAGGTGCAGGCCTTCCTGAACGTGTGCCGCCACCGCGGCGCGCGCGTGGTGCCCGAGGGCAGCGGCAGCGAGGCGCGTGCCTTTGTCTGCCCGTACCACGCATGGACCTACAAGCCCGACGGCACCTTGCGCGGCGTGCCCGAATCGTTCGGCTTTCCGTGCCTGAAGCAGGAGGCGTCGGGCCTGCGCCGGCTCGCCACAGTCGAGCGCGCGGGCGTGGTCTGGGTCGTGTGCGATCCATCACTGGCGGACAGCGACGCCGGCGCGCACCTGGGTGCGCTCATGGACAACCTCGAATCGCTGGCCGGGCTGCGCACGCCCGTGGCCTACGCGCCGCGCACTTACGAGGTCGAGGCCAACTGGAAGCTGCTGGTCGACGGTTCCTTCGAGGCGTACCACTTCAAGGTAGCGCACCGCGAGACCATCGCCCACATGTTCATGCACAACCTCCAGGTGATCGATGAGTTCGACCTCAACCGGCGCCTGTACCTGCTCAAGGCGAAGTTCCAGGAACACCGCCCCGATGCCGCCGGTTTCGATCCGCGCCGCTATGGCAACCTGACCTACTTCTTCTTTCCCAACACGACCATCCTCGTGCAGCCCGACCACGCGCAGCTCAGCATGCTGGAGCCGCTGGGCGCCACGCGCACGCGGGTGCACGAGCTCACGTTGATTCCTGAAACGCCGGCGTCGGAGAAGGCGACGGCGCACTGGGACGCCAACGTCGCGCTGTACCGGCGCACGCTCGCCGAAGACTACGCGCTGGCCGAATCGATCCAGGCCGGGCTCGCATCGGGCGCGAACGACGCGCTGAGCTTCGGCACCTTCGAGTACGCCGCGCCACGCTTCCATGCGCAACTGGCGCAGCAGGTGGCGGCCATGCCCGCCGCACGCTGACGCGGGGCGGTGTCGCGCGTGCAACAACCAGACCACAAGACACAAGAAAGAATGGCGCGCATCGCGTCTGATCGCCGGTCGCGTTGTCGCGGCATGCGCTCTTCAGCGTGACGCTCTCCAGCACCGACCGATGGCCACCCTTGCCCTTTCCCGCAAAGAAATAATCCTCGCGCGCGCGGAGCAGCACTTTGCCGACCACGGCTTCCAGGGCGCGTCGCTGTCGGCCATCGCGCGCGACTGCGAGGTCGGCAACCCGGGGCTGCTGCATCACTTTCCGAGCAAGGAAGTGCTGTACCGCGCCGTGCTCGAGAAGCAGGCCGAGGACCTGACGGCGCGCATCTGCAAGCGCGTCGAAGCGGCCCCCGACCTGCCCGCGCGGCTGCAGGCGTTTGTCGCGCTGCAGGTCGAATGGATGCACGCGCGGCCCACGGGCTTCAAGCTCGTCACGCGCGAACTGCTCGACAACGCCGAGCGCATCCAGCATGCGCAGACGCGTCCGCTCGAAGGCTTCCTGCAGGCCAGCCTGGCGCTGGTGGCCGCGGCGCAGAAGGCCGGCCTCGTGCGCGACGATCTGTCGGCCGTGGTGGTGCTCACGCTCATCTTCGGCACGCTGAACTACGCAAAGATGGCGCGGCCCACGTTCGCGAAGACCTTCGCCGAGCCCGCGCTGAAGAGCGACGCGGCCTGGATGAAGGCGATGGCGCGCGATGTGTTGCGCGTCATCTCGCCGCCCTGATTTTTCTTTCCCTGTTTCCCAGCAACCCCGACCAAAGGACGTTCCCTTGAAAACCCGCATCACCGAACTCTTCGGCATCCGCCACCCGATCATCCAGGGCGGCATGCACTACGTCGGCTTTGCCGAGCTGGCAGCGGCCGTCTCCAACGCCGGTGGCCTGGGCATCATCACGGGCCTCACGCAGAAGACGCCCGAGTTGCTGGCCCGCGAGATCGCGCGTTGCCACGAGATGACCGACAAGCCCTTCGGCGTGAACCTCACCTTCCTGCCGACCTTCGCCTCGCCGCCGTACCCCGAGTACATCGCGGCCATCGTCGAAGGCGGCATCAAGGCCGTGGAAACCGCGGGCCGCAGCCCCGAGGCCTACATGCCTGCGCTGAAGGCCGCGGGCATCAAGGTGATCCACAAGTGCACGTCGGTGCGCCACGCGCTCAAGGCCGAGCGCATCGGTTGCGACGCGGTGAGCGTCGACGGCTTCGAGTGCGGCGGCCACCCCGGCGAAGACGACGTGCCCAACATGATCCTGCTGCCGCGCGCGGCCGAAGAACTGAAGATCCCGTTCGTCGCCTCGGGCGGCATGGCCGACGGCCGCAGCCTCGTGGCCGCGCTCGCGCTGGGCGCCGAAGGCATGAACATGGGCACGCGCTTCATCGCAACCAAGGAAGCGCCGGTGCACGCCAACGTGAAGCAGGCCATCGTCAACGCCTCGGAGCTCGACACGCGCCTGATCATGCGGTCGCTGCGCAACACCGAGCGCGTGATCAACAACGCGGGCGTGGAGCGCCTCATCGAAATCGAACGCATCAAGGGCGACGCGCTGAAGATCGAAGACATCATGGACCAGGTCGCCGGCATCTACCCGAAGGTGATGACCGAGGGCCACATGGACGCCGGCGCCTGGAGCTGCGGCATGGTGGCCGGCCTGATCCACGACGTGCCCAGCTGCGCCGAGCTCATCGACCGCATCATGGCGCAGGCGGATGAACTCATCGCCAAGCGCCTGGCGGGCATGCTGCGCGGTTGAGCTTTCAGTAGGTCACTGTCACGGTGATCGTGCTGTTGTAGGCGCCCGGCGCCACGTACTGAGCGGCCGGAATGCGGCCGTAGACGGTGTGGGGGCGCAGCGTGGTGACGCCACCGAGGGTCGCCAGCGCGCTGTAGCTGTCGCTGATGCTGTTGAGGCCCCAGACGGTGCTGCGCGCGTTGGTGGTGTAGAGGTTGTAGCCCAGCGGTGTGGCACCGACCGGGCCCACCATCTGCCGGCTGGTGATGTTGCCGGCCGAGCCCGCGTCCAGGCTGATCGTGAACGACAGCGTCACCAGGATGCCCAGGCCCGTGACCGTGCCGGCGACGGTCACGGTCGAGGTGTTGTCCTTGGGCGTCGCGACGGCCGGGTCGTAGTTGCCGAAGGCCAGCGCTGTCGCACTGACGGTGGCGCTGCAGCTGAACACGCCCACGCCCGAGCACGCGGCCAGCGACGCGCCCGGGGCCAGCAGGCCCGCCAGCGCCAGTGCAACGGTCAGCGCGGGGACGACGACACGGGTTCGCATCGGTAAGGTCCCATTGAAGGCAGGGCGCCGGCAGCGCGGTCGGGCGCACCGAGCGTGAAGCGGCAATGCCCGCTCTTCCACCGCGCCTCGAAGCGCTCGTGCGGTTGCGGATCGTCCACCGACACCAGCCCGTTGAAGCCCGACAGCAACGACGTGCCGCGCGCCGGCCGCATCACATCGATGCCCGGCGGCAGCGGGTTGCCGTCGGGCAGCAGCACCGTCACGTTCGCCACCACGTCGCGTGCGATGTCGAAGCTCGCCTGCGCCACGCCCTTGTGGCGCGGCACCACGCGCAGTGCGTCGCTGCGCACCTGTGCCTGGATCGGCAGGTCGGCGTTGTCGATGCTGATGTGGTTGGGCTCGTAGGCGCGCAGGCCCGAGACGACGGCGCGGCCTTCGCTGTCGGTGGTGGTCCAGGGCTGGTTCTCGCGGTAGACCTGCACGTTCGCGGCGCCGGGCACGGTCACGAGCGCAAAAGCGTCGTCCGATTGGCGCGTGGCAAAGGCCAACCCGCCCGCGAAGCCGACGGCACCGCTGGCGCGCACGCGTGCCGCGGTCTGGCCCTGGGCGCGCGCGGCCTCGGCCGTCAGCATGCCGTAGCGACCGCGCCAATCGACACTGGCTTCGCTGCGCGCGTTCTCGCCGTCGGCCGCGCGCAGCCGGTAGCCCCAGCCCGTGTCCCCGGGCGGCTGCTGCACCCACTCGGCCACGGACGAATGGCCGCCCGGCTTCTGCTGCTGGACCGAGAGCGTGGCGTGCTGGCGCTCGCCGGGCGTGAAGGTGAGGCTCACGCTCACCGAGGTGACGGAAGGCTTGCCGTCCTGGCGCGTGTGGGCCACCGAGGTGCCGAGCCATGCATTGCCGCCGATGCCGATCGACCAGCTGGCCGTGGTCACGCCGATGTGCTCGCCGGTGTTGTAGCGCAGCCGCGTGTGGCTCGCGCCCAGCGTGCCGTAGCGGCCCAGCGAGCGGCCCGCGAACAGCTGGGTCTGTGCGTTGGTGTGCACCGGGCTGTTCTGCCAGGCGATCTGCGTGAAGCCGCGGCTCGCCACCTGCCGGCTGGCCGAGAAATTCCACTCGTCGCTGGTGCGCGCGTAGGCGGCGCGCCAGAGGCTGCCGCTGCCGCCGTCGCGGTTGCGGCTCGCGGCGCCGTGCATGGACAACTCGCCCAGCGTGCCCCAGACCCAGGTCACGCCGCCGCCCGCGGTCTGGCTGCGCGCGCTGGCTTCGCCGCGCGCCTCGACGGTCACGCTGTCGTTCACACCATGGCGCCATGTACCGGCGACGAACGGCGGGCCGTAGTCGAAGCTGCGCTCGCCGTAGCGCAGGCGCGTCCAGCCGGCTTCGAGCGAGTAGTCGGAGAGCCCCGCGCGCAGCAGGTTCGAACTCACGTAATAGGGCGTGGTCACCATGCGCTGCACGCCGAGCGCGTCGGTGACGGCGAAGCGCATCTCGCCCGCGCCTGTGAGCACGGGCACGTCGCTGATCGCGAACGGGCCGGCGTCGACGCGGCGCTGGTAGCGCAGCGTGTCGTTCACGTACACCTCCACCGCCGACGGCACGGCCGCGCCGCCGCGCAGGGTCGGCATCGGGTAGCTGATGTAGCCGGGCTGCAAGCCGAAGCGGGTGCCGAACTGCACGCCGCCGAAGCGAAAGGGCGTGGACCACGCAGCCGCCTGGGTGACCGCGTCGCCCACGGTGAGGCGCGTGAGCCGGGCCGGGTCGTCGCGGCGGAAGTAGCTGTCCAGCCGCTTGGTGCCGCGCCCGCCGAACGCCGACTGCCCTGCGACGAAGCTCGTGCCCGCCAGCCCCCATTCGCCCGAGGCCGCCGCATCGAAGTAACCCGAGGCACGCGTGCCTTCGCGGTCGTGCTGCAAGGCCAGGTCGTAGTTGAGGAAGGCGCCGAAGGCCGAGGGCGACAGCGGCGGGCGGTCGCCCGCATGCGCGTGCACCGTGCCCAGCGTGAACGCCTCGGCGGGCACGCTCAGGTCCACGCTTTGCGCGCCTTCGTCGAGCTGCAGCTGCGCGCCCGGCAGCGTGCGCAGGTCGTAGTAGTCGGTGCCCTCGCGGCGCAGCGCCGCGGTGGGAGGCCGCACCAGGCGCCAGGCTGCGAAGTCGGCCTCGGCCGCCAGCAGCTGGGTGCCGCGCCGCAGCAGCGGGCGCGGCGCCGGCTGGCTCAGTCCGTTGATGCGCACGTCGAGGATCGCCGGCTGCACCTCGCCCGCCGCGTCGATGGAGGCGGTCTGCGCGCAGGCCACGCGCAGGCCCAGCCAGCCGCAACAGGCCCACAGGTTAGCGTGGCGTGGCAGGCGCACGGGGCACGCGCACGGTAGCGCCGGACGAGGCCTCGGGTGCATCGGTGGCGGCCTCGATCTGCAGGCGGGTGTCGGGCGGCAGGGCGGGCAACTCGATGTCGATGCCGGCCGACTGCCCGGCCAGCGCGTACTGCGACAGGCTCTTGCGCAGCAGCTCGGTGCCGTCCTCGCGGCGCACCACGAGCTGCGTGACCTGGATGTGCTCGCTGCCCTGGTTGTCGAACATCAGCTTGTAGCGTCCGCCGCGGTCGGCCTGCAGCGACCATTGCAGTGCGCGGCGCGGCTGCAGCGGCGGCACGAACACGGGCACGCCGATGCGCACCAGCGTCTGCACCTTCGCGCCCTCGCCGTCCGCCGGCAAGGCCTGGTCGCGCGGCAGCTGGCGCAGGAAGATGCGGTAGCTGCGCTCTGCGGCCTCGGCCGGCACCTGCAATCCGAGGCGCACGATCTGCCGCCCGCCCGGCGGCAGCCGGAAGATGCTCGGGTTGACCAGCACGTCGCGCGTGGGTTCATAGACATCGCGCCCGTCCTGCTGCGACCACGCCACCACCTCGGCCTGCACCGCGACTTCGGTGTCTTCGGCGTTGCCCATCGTGAGCGAGGCGACCGGGCGCTGCGGTGTGAGCACGATGCGCAGCGGCGCCACGCTGAGGCTGGTGGCGGCAGCGGGAAGGGGCGCCATCAGCAGGCCGGCCCACAGGGCGAGCCCCAGCAGGAATGCGCGGCGCATGCCGGTCAGGCGTGCAGTCAATCCGGTCAGTAGGTCAGCGAGACCGTGATCGTGTCCGTGTAGTCGGTGGCCGGCGCCGCGGCGTACTGCCCTGTGGGAATCTGGCCGTAGATCGTCTGCGTCTGGGGCAATCCGCTGCCGGTGTAGCCGGTGCCGGCGATGCTGTCGTCCCAGTTGGTCAGGTGGCCGCTGTCCTTGAACAGGCCATAGCCCAGCGTGTTGTTGCCGGCGGCCGACGAGCCGCTGGTCATCAGGCGGTTCGCCACCGTCCCGCCGCCCGCGCTCAGGCCGATCGAGTAGGGCGTGCCGAAGGTGCAGGTGACGTTGAGGCTGGTGGTGCCGTTCAGCGAGGCGGCCGACGGGTCGTAGCTGCCGAACGCCAGCGTGGCCGGCGTCGTCATGAGGCAGGCCTTGAGCACGGTGGCCGTGACCTGGAAGGTCGTGGTCGTGGTGACCGCCAGCGCGGACGGTGCCAGTGTCAGCAAGGCGCCGACGGGCAGCACGGTACGGGCCAGGGTGCGAAGGAGGGAGCGAGGCAGGTGGCGCATCGGACGGGACCTTTCATCGGTGGACTGGAAACCCAGGAACGACAACGAAAATCCACCCACCGGTTTCGGTAGCGGGCGGTACCTTTCTACCCAATCTCTCCCCGGCGGGACAGGGGACATGCACCACCGTCCCAAGGCGGCTACAGATTTTTCTGATACCGGGAAAACCCATGAGTCATTTCGGTCTACAACCCGCTCGGGGTGCAGGCGCATGCCGGCATGCGACGCGTCTGTTGTCTGCCGATGGTTGCACCTGCTGTGTATAGAACCGTTTACATTTACGCCCTGGGCGGCGCCACCCGACGCCATTGCAATCTTGCCTGCGAGGTCCACCAACCGTGATCACCGAAATTCATGCGGATGCCGCGCCTGCGGGCCTCGCCTCGGGGTTCACCATGGCGTTCCAGCCCATCGTCGACCTGGGCCGGCACGAGATCTATGCCCATGAGGCGCTGGTGCGCGGCCTGTCGGGCGAAGGCGCCGCCGAGGTGCTGGGGCGCGTCGATCCGGTCGACCGCTTCGCCTTCCACGAAGCCTGCCGCGTCAAGGCCATCGAGATCGCCTCGGGCCTGGGCATGAAATCCCGCCTCAGCCTCAACGTCATGCCCAACGACGTCGCGGGACAGGCCGAGTGCTTCCGCACCGCCATGGCCGCGGCCAGGCGCTGCAGGTTTCCGGTGCGCCAGCTGATGTTCGAGGTCACCGAAGGCGAGCGCGTGCGCGACCTGCACGGCCTGGCCGACACCTTCCGGGTCTTCAAGCGCCACGGATTCACCTCGGCCATCGACGACTTCGGCGCGGCCTACGCAGGCTTCGAACTGCTGGCCGCGTTCCAGCCCGACGTGGTGAAGCTCGACATGAGCCTGATCCGCGGCATCCATGCGGACCCGGTGCGGCTGACCATCGTGCGGGGCTTTGTCGCCACCTGCGACGAGCTGCAGATCCGCGTGATCGCCGAAGGCGTGGAGGCGGCCGAAGAGGTGCGCGCGCTGCGCGAGCTCGGCGTGGAGCTGTTCCAGGGCTACCTGTTCGCGCGGCCGGCCATCGCCACGCTGCCGGCGGTGGCGTGGGACGCCGCCGCCTGAGCTGAGCCTGCTCCCCGCGTCAGACATTGCTGGTCGCGCGCACTTCCTCGAGCGTGGTCCGGCCCGCCAGCACTTTCTCGATGCCGTCCTGACGCAGCGTGCGCATGCCTTCGCGCATGGCGGCGTCCTGCAGTTCCTCGGCGCGCGCGCCGCCCTGCACCAACCGGCGCAGCCCCTTCGACATCACCATGAGTTCGTGGATGCCCACGCGGCCCTTGAAGCCGGTGTCGTTGCAGTGCTTGCAGCCGGTGCTGCTGTAGGTCTGCAACTGGCCGTCGCGCCCGTGGCGCTGCAGCCACTCGGCGCGCACCGCGTCGCGCGCGGCCGGCGTGTCCTGCGCGCCGAAGGCATGCATGTAGTCGGCCAGCAGTTCTTCGACGGCCTCGGGGCTCGCGGGGCGGCTTTGCACGCACTGCGGGCACAGGCAACGCACCAGCCGCTGTGCCAGCACGGCCAGCAGCGAGTCGGCGAAGTTGAACGGGTCCATGCCCATGTCGAGCAGGCGCGTCACGGTTTCGGGGGCGCTGTTGGTGTGCAGCGTCGACAGCACGAGGTGGCCGGTGAGCGAGGCCTCGATGGCGGTCTTGGCGGTTTCGGCGTCGCGGATCTCGCCGACCATGATCACGTCGGGGTCGGCGCGCACGAAGGCGCGCAACGCCTTGGCAAAGGTCCAGTCGATGCGCGGGTTGACCTGCACCTGGCGCAGGCCCGGCTGCGTGATCTCGATGGGGTCTTCGGCCGTCCAGATCTTGCGCTCTGGCGTGTTGATGCGCATGAGCGCCGAGTGCAAGGTGGTGGTCTTGCCCGAGCCGGTGGGGCCCACGCACAGCACCATGCCGTAGGGCCGGTCGACCGCCTGCGACAGCTGCGCCAGGTTGCGCTCCGACAAGCCCAGCGCATCGAGCGCGATGGGCTTGGCCGAGGCCAGGATGCGCATCACCACGTCTTCCAGGCCGTTGTTCGTGGGAATGGTGGCCACGCGCAGCTCGATGCGGTGCTGCGGCGAGTACTTCGAGAAGTTGATCTTGCCGTCCTGCGGCTTGCGCTTTTCGCTGATGTCCAGGTCGCACATGATCTTCACGCGCGCGACCACGGCGTTGCGGTAGCTGGGCGGCAGCTCCAGGTAGGTGTAGAGCCGGCCGTCGCGGCGAAAGCGGATGCGCGTTTTTTCCTGGCCCGGGTCGCTCTCGATGTGGATGTCGGAGGCGCCCTCGCGGTGCGCTTCGAGGATCATGCTGTTGATCATGCGCACCAGCGAGTTGTCCGACTGCTCCACGGGCGGCTCGCCGGCGGCGGGCGCGGCGGCCGATTCTTCCTTCTCGAGCGTCTTCAGCAGCGTGCTGGTGCCCGTCATGTCGAACTCGAGCGGTCGCATCGGGTCGTTCATGTCGATCACCGGGCGGTCGGCCGCCACCTGGCCGACCTTCTCGTAGGCCTTGTGCAGCACGCCGTCCAGGTCCAGGCACTGGCCCAGCACGGGGATCACCTTCATCTGCGCGATGAACTCCACCTCGTCGATCACCGCGTGCCGGTTGGTCGGATCGTCGAGCGCCAGCACCAGGCGCCCGCCGTGCAGCATGAGCGGCATGACCTGCAGGCGCCGCGCGGCTTCGTGGCTCACCTTGCGCAGCGCATCGGTCGCGGCCGGAAACACATGCAGGTTCACGAGCGGGTAGCCCATCTTGCGCACCAGCGCGGTCTGCAGCTGGCCGCGGCTCACGACGCCCATGCGCACCAGCGTCTCGCCCAGCGGCACGGTGGGCTCGCGCTGCTGCTGCTTGAGCGCGGCGTCCAGCTGCGTCTGCGTGACCATGCCCAGCGACATCAGCGCCTGGCCGATGCGCGCGATCGGCATGCGGCTTTGCAGTTCGAGCTCCTGCACGAGCTGTTCGGGCATGACGACTTCGGTGGCGGCCATGGATGGATCTCCTGGTGGGTGTGGGGGCGGCGAGGTCTCGACGCTAACGGAAAAACGCGAACCGGTTGCGGCCCTGCGACTTCGCATCGTAGAGCGCCGTGTCCGCGCGCGCGAGCAATTCGCCGGCGCCGACGGTGGCATCGACCGTCTCGAGGAACACGACGCCGATGCTGGTCGTGACGTCCAGCCGCCGGCCGTCCACATGGAACACCGGCGCCTCGATGTGCGCGACGATCTTCTGCGCCACGCCCGCCACCGCGTCCTTCGAGCGCACGTTCTCGAGCACGATCACGAACTCGTCGCCCGCCAGGCGCACCACGGTGTCGGTCTCGCGCACGCTGCAGCGCAGGCGCCGGGCGTATTCGGCCAGCACGCCGTCGCCGATGGCGTGGCCGAGCGTGTCGTTGATCGATTTGAAATGGTCGATGTCCAGGAACATCAGCGCCATGCCGCCGTCGGCGCGGCGTGCGCGCGACATCGCCGCGGGCAACTGCTCGTTGAAGGCCAGCCGGTTCGGCAGGCCGGTCAGCACGTCCATGCGCGCCAGCTCGATGAGCTTGCGCTCGGCCTCCTTCAGCGCCGTGACGTTGAAGGCCATGAGATAGAAACCCACCACCTGGCCGTTCAGGTCCTTGTCGGGAATCAGGTTGGCCTGGAAGTGCCCCTCGCGGTCGTGCAGCGGCGCCTGCACCGGATAGTGCGTCGGCTTGCCGGCGAACACCGTCGGCAGGTGGGGCAGGTGTTGCACATACATGGCCTCGCCCAGGGCCGAGCGCATCGTCACGCCGTCCAGGGGCTGGCGTTCGCCCAGGCCGGCCATCTGCCGCGCGCGGCTGTTGCCGTACAGGCAGTTCTCGTCGCGGTCGAAGTAGCCCACCAGCGCCGGGATGTTGTCGGTCACGTCGCGCAGGCGCTTTTCCTGCTGCGTGAGGGCGCGGCGGATGTTCACTTCGTCGGTGATGTCGAAGGTCATCGCGAACACGCCGTGCACCATGCCCTCGGCGTCCTGGTCGGGGATGTAGTGGGCCTTGAAGGTGCGCTCGCCGATGCCCAGCGCCGGGTCGCCGACCTTCTCGATGATCACCGTCTCGCCCGCCAGGGCGCGCTCGATGTGCGGGCGGACCACCGCGAAATCGGCCTCGCCCCGGATGCCCGGCATCCACCGGCCGACCAGCGGATTGCCGTTGTGCAGCGCCCGCACCTTGGCATTGACGAAGGTGTAGTACAGCCCGGAATCGACGTGCGAGACCAGCGCGGGAATGTTGTCGGTAATGGTGCGGATCTGCGCCTCGCTGTGCGCCAGCTCGAGCTCGATGCGCTTGCGCTGGGTGATGTCGAAGGTCATCGCGTAGTAGCCGCGCACCTGCCCCTGCGGGGCGACATCGGGAATGAAGTCGGTCTGGAAGAAGTGCTCTTCCTCGTCGCGGTGCGCGGCGCCGCGCCGCTCGAACGACACGGCTTCGCCCGCCAGCACCCGCTGCAGGTTGCTCTCCAGCGTCGGGTCGTCGTGCAGGCCGCTCATGCTCTGCACGGGCTGGCCCACGAGTTCCTCGACGGTGTAGCCCAGTTCCTCGCACAGCCGCGCGTTCACGAAGGTGTAGCGGCCCTGCGCGTCGGCGTGCGAGATCATGGCCGGCAGGTTGTCGGTGATGTCGCGCAGGAATTTCTCGCTCGTCTGGCGCTGCTGCATGAGCCGGTCGAAGGTGCGCGACAGGTCGCCGATCTCGTCGTCCGGGTAGGTGCGCGCCACGGCCGCGCGGTCGGGGGCCGCGTGGGCGTCGAGCATGTGGCGGTGCAGTTCGGTGACCGGGCGCAGCAGCCGCCGCGCCACGGCCAGCGCCAGCGCACCGGCCAGCAGCGCCAGCACGATGGCGCCGATCCACGCGGTGCGCTCGATGGCGTCGATGCGCGCGAAGGCCTCGTGGCGCGGGTACATCGAGCCGATGATCCAGTCGGCCTGGCGGATGCGCTTGAAGGCGTACAGGCCGGGCACGCCCGCGTGGTTGATGCCTTCGAAGGTGCCTTCGAAGCCCGCCAGCGCACGGCCGAGATCGGGGGCGTCGTCGGCCATCGCCGCGTTGGCCTGCTTGAGCACGCGGTCGGCCAGCGGGTGGTCGATCACGATGCCGTCGGCGGTGGTGATGAACACGTAGCCGGTCTGGCCGAAGCGCACGTCGGCCAGGTCGCCCAGGATGTTGCGGTCCTTCAGGTTGATGGAGCCCGAGATCACGAAGCGCACCCGGCCGTCGCGGTCGCGCACGGGCTCGGTGATGGCCACCTGCGCCAGGCCGCTGAGCCGGTTGCGGTAGGGCTCGGAGATCAGGCCGGTGCCGGTGGACACCGTGTCCTTGAAGTACGTGCGGTCCTTGATGTTCAGCTTGTGCAGCTGGTCGGGGCCGTTCATGTTGGCGACCAGGTCGCCGTCGGTGTCGAGCATGGCGACGTTGTCGAAGGCCGCGCGCAGCGAGGGGTGCTGCGTCAGAAAAGCCTGCAGCGGCGCGTCGCTGGTGAAGCCGTGGGTGGCCACGCTCTCCGCCAGTGTCTTCAGCAGCACGCGCCGGCTGGCGAACTTCTGGTCGACCGCGCTCGCGATGGCCGACAGGCGCGCGAACTCCTCGTTGGCGATCGAGGCCTGCATGCGGTCCTTGACCAGGTGCAGCGCCACCGTGGCGATGAGGAAGGTGGTGGCCAGCACGATGGCCGCGACGCCTGCGCCCAGGCGTGTGTTCAGGCTGATGCGGGATTTCCCGTTCGCGAAAATTTTCATGGGCGTCGTGCAGGCAGCGCAGCGAAGTGGCGGGACCACCGGCCGGCCGTGGGGACACGGCTCACACCATTCGCGAGTTGCGCCTGTAGTGTGTCAGAAAGTGCGCGAAATGCGCGCCAATTCGGTGCACCTCGCAGGGCTGTACAGCGCCGGACTGTCGCGCAGGCGCACGACAGAAGCCAATCGTATTACTCGACGCGCGGCGGCGGCTCCGATCGGGCGGCAGCCGGTGACCGGGCCGGCGCAATGAGCACCATCGCGCCGTCCTGCCCGCGCCGCACGCGCAGGCGCGTGCCGTCGAGCAGGCGGTCCAGCGCCGCGTCGGCGGCGACCTTTCCCTTGATGCCCCGGGTGGAAAGGTCCTTGACGTCTTCCATCTTGTAGATGAGCTGCACGCCCGATTGCGCGATGTAGGCGTCGAGCGCGGGCCGCAGCTCGCCGCTCTTCACGTCGAACTCGCGCGCGTGGGCGAAGGCCAGCCCCGTCGCCAGCAGGCCGGCGGCTGCAGCGGCGAGGGCCAGGCGGGGCGGGTGATGAAGAGGGCAAGGAGGGTGGGGGCTGCCTCGGATTCGAATCATGTCGGTCTGTGTTTCCGCGAATTGGTTTTTCTTCTGCCCCCGGTGAGACGAGTTCGCGGCCACTTTCCGGTAACGGGGCAAGGGGGAAAAGCCCTTGGACCCGGCCTTCTAGAATTTCGGGAGCTGCCCCCGGGCACGGAAATCGGAAGAAATTTCGCCGCCGGACCCCCGCGCGTTACCGGAAATCTTCGGGCCGTTCGTCTCACTGTCTGTCGCCAATCCCGGCGGCCTGCCGTTCTCCTTTCGGCCCTTCAATTTCCAGGAGCGCTTCGTGGTTCTCAGTGACTTGGATGCCTGGTTCGTCAGCGAGGTGCTGCCGATGGAAGCCGCGCTCACGCGTTTCCTTCGCCGCAACTGGCGCGACGACGCCGAAGTGCCCGACCTGCGGCAGGACGTCTACGTGCGCATTTATGAGTCCGCCTCCAGATCCATGCCCGACCAGGTCAAGCCCTTTGTTTTTGCCACCGCGCGCAACCTGCTGATCGACCGCGCCCGGCGCGCGCAGATCGTTTCCATCGAGATCATTGCCGACCTCGACGCGCTCGACTTTTCCGCCGACGAGCTCACGCCCGAACGCCACGCCGCCGGCCGCGGCGAGCTGCGGCTGCTGCAGACCGCGCTCGACGCGCTGCCCTCCAAGTGCCGCCGCGTGATCGAGATGCGCAAGATCGACGGCCTCTCGCAGCGCGAGGTCGCCACGCAGCTGGGCATCACCGAGGACACGGTCGAGCGGCAGGTGTCGCGCGGCGTGCGCGCCCTGGCCGACGCCCTGCTGTCGGGCGGCGTGCAGCTGGACACCAAGGCCTTCGGGCGAGCGCAGAACGAGCGGAGGCTTTCCACATGAGCGACGCCCAGCGCATTGAATCCGTGGCCGCCGACTGGCTGGCCCGCCGCGACAGCGGCGCCTGGACCGACACCGACCAGCAGCAGCTGGACGCCTGGATCGCCGCGTCGATCGCCCACCGCGTGGCCTGGCTTCGGCTGTCCAGCGCGTGGGAGCGCGGCGACCGGCTGGGCGCACTGCGCACACCGGAGATCCCGATCCCCGCGCCGGCGCCTGCGCAACAGCCGCAGGCGTCACATCCGCCCCAGCGCCTGTCGCGCTTCTCGCTGCAACGCATCGCCGCCGGCGTGCTCGTGGCCGCCGCCGGCACCGCCTGGCTCGGCTGGCAGTACACGCAGGAAGAACGCGGCCAGCACTACGCCACGGCCGTGGGCGCGCGCCAGTCGGTCGCGCTGTCCGACGGATCGAAGCTCACGCTGAACACCGCCACGCAGTTGCGCACGGTGGTGAACGACAGCGGGCGCAAGGTGTGGCTCGACGCGGGCGAGGCCTACTTCGACATCGCGCACGACAAGTCACACCCCTTCGTCGTCGTCGCCGGCGACCGCCTCATCACCGTGCTGGGCACGCGCTTTCTCGTGCGGCGCCAGGGCGATCAGGTGAACGTGACGGTGGAAGAGGGGCGCGTGCAGATCGCCGCGGCCCGGCCCGATGCAAAAAGCGCCGAGCCCACCGTGCTCACGCGCAACCAGGCAGCGGTCACGCATGCCGACAACGTGCTCGTGATGTCGAAGGCGCCCAAGCAGGTCGACGACGAGCTGCGCTGGCGCGAAGGCAAGCTCGTGTTCGACCAGACCACGCTGGGCGATGCGGCCGCCCAGTTCAACCGCTACAACCTGCGCAAGCTCGTGATCGCCGACCCGGTCGTCGCGCAGGTGCGCATCGGCGGCAGCTTCGATGCGAACAACATGAGCGGCTTCGTGGTGCTTCTGAAGCAGGGCTTCGGCCTTGCAGCACACGAGGCAGGCAATGAAATAAGAATTTCGAGTCAGTAAATTACCGGAATGTGACGGGGCATTCGTCTCAGTGGGTACCCAAACAAATAACCACGCTGGAGAAGACACCCCATGAATCGCATTGCGCCTCGCACCGGTCTGCCATCCAAGAAGAAGCGAACGTACGGGGCCTTGCGCCCATGGGTCATCGGCGGCGCATGGGCGCTGTCGGGCGCATTGGCCGCGCACGCGCAGACGCAGGCCCCGCCACAAGGTTTCGATGTGAGCGGCGGCGATCTCAAGACCGCACTCGACGCCTACATCGCGCAAGGCGGCGTGCAGCTGCTCTACAAGGTCGACGACGTGAAGGGCGTGGCCACGCGCGGCGTGAAGGGTGCGCTCTCGCCGCAGGACGCGCTGGCGCAGCTGCTCGAAGGCACGCCGCTGCGCACGCGCCGCGGTGACGACGGCGCCATCGTGATCTACACGGCCGCTGCGGCAGCGAAGCCGGTGGCCGACGAAGCACCGCAGTCGCTCGACAGCGTCACCATCACCGCCACGCGCCGCCGCGAGCCGGTGCGCGAGATCCCGATGCAGGTCAACGTGATGAAGGCAGAGGCGCTGCAACGCGCCGGCGCGAAAAACCTGGCCGACTACGTGGCCGAGCAACCGGGCGTGAACCTCACCAGCAGCGGCACCGTGGGCGGCACGCTCACCATGCGCGGGCTGACCATGGGCCCGGTGCAGGGCATCGCGACCGTGGGCGTGTACGTGGACGACGTGGCCACCGGCCTGAGCTCGGCCGGTGCCAACGGCGGCAACACGCCGCTGGACATGGGCATGCTCGACCTGAGCCACATCGAAGTGCTGCGCGGCCCGCAGGGCACGCTGTACGGCGCCGGCGCCATGAGCGGCGTGCTCAAGTACGTGACCAACCAGCCCGACACCATGGAGTTCGCGGGCTCGGTGCGGCTGGGCACCTCGTGGACGCAGGGCGGCGGCCCGGGCTTCACGACCGGCGCCGTGCTCAACGTGCCGCTCAAGGAAGACGTGGCGGCCATCCGCTTCGCCGCCTTCACCGACCAGGTCGGCGGCAGCTACGACGCCACAGGCCTGGCGCGCGGCCGCAACTACGACCGCGGCCACACCGACGGCGGCCGCGTCTCGCTGCTGCTCACGCCCACGCGCGAACTCACGGTGCGCCTCACGGGCACCGTGCAGGACGTGCATCGCAAGGGCCTGGGCTTCGAAGAGATGGACAAGCGCACGCTGCGCCCCTGGAGCCGGGAGCGCACGCGCCAGATGTCGGCCAATGAGTCGTACAGCAACCTCACGCAGCTGTTCGGCCTGGACGTGGAGTACGACTTCGGCTGGGCCCGCCTGAACTCGATCACCTCCGCGCAGGACGTGAAGATCAACACCACCGTCGACGTCACCGGCCTGTATGGGCCGATGCTGAGCGCGCTGCGCTTGCCGGTGGCCTCGGTGCCGCTCAACAGTGCCGTGGAGCAGCACCGCGTCAGCCAGGAGTTCCGCCTGACCTCGCGCTCGGGCACCACCATCGAGTGGCTGGCGGGCCTGTACCTGAACCGCGAGCGCGGCAGCAACAACGGCGGCATAGACGCCAACCTGATCGGGGGGCGCAGCCTCGGCCTGTTGACGTCGACGCAGTCCTCGCGCTACCGCGAAGAGGCGCTCTACGGCGACGTCACATGGAACGTGACGCCCAGGTTCTCGCTCACCGGCGGCCTGCGCCTGGCGCGCAACAACCAGGCGTACACCAGCCGCCAGACCGGCCAGCTGGTCGGTGCGGCCGGCGCCAGTGCCGCCGGCACTTCGTCGGAAAGCCCGACCACCTACCTGGCCGCCGCCAAGTACACGCTGTCGGACACGAGCACCATGTATTTCCGCGCGGCCAGCGGTTATCGCCCCGGCGGTCCCAACGTGCTGAAGCCCGACACCGACCGCCGCGTCGTGCAGCCGTCGTACAACTCCGACTCGCTGTGGAGCTACGAGCTGGGCTACAAGGCCGACCTGCTCGACCGCACGCTGTCGCTGGAAGCGGCGCTGTACGACATCGAATGGAGCGGCGTTCAGCAGCCCACGCGCAACGGTGCCTTCACTTTCATCACCAACGCGGGTGCGGCCCGTATCAAGGGCAGCGAGCTCACGCTCAACTGGAAGCCCAGCAAGGAATGGCGTTTCACCGCCAACGCCGCCGCCATCGATGCGCGCCTGACCGAGGACGCCAAGGGCATCGGCGCCAAGGCCGGCACGCGCCTGCCGCACACGCCGCGCTTTGCCACCACGCTGGGCGTGACGCGCAACTTCAGCCTGGCCGACCACCCGGCCTATGTCGGCATCAGCGCGCGCTACACAGGCAAGCGTGACGCGGGCTACCGCGGCAGCGCGGCCCTGCCGAGCATCACCATGCCGGCCTACACGCTGGTCGACCTGCAGGCGGGCATCGACTTCAAGACCTTCAGCGTCTCGGCCTACGTGCGCAACCTGACGAACAAGCGCGGCATCGTGTCGATCGAAACCGGACTCAACGCGAACCCGAACCTGGTGACTGCGGCGCTCGTGCCGGCGCGCACCATCGGCGTGAACGTCAACGTTCCGTTCTGACATGTCGGGCCTCCCACCGTTCGCGGCACCGATGCCGCTGGATGCGGCCGCCCCTGCGGCCCTGGAAACGACCCGCAAGGCGCCCACCAGCGCCTGGTATGCGCTGGTGGTGCTCATCATCGCGACGGTGCTGGGCTCGATCGACAAGGTCATCCTCACGCTGCTGACGGAGCCGATCCGCCAGACGCTGTCGCTGTCCGACACGCAGCTCGGGCTGCTGCAGGGCGCGGGCATCGTGCTGTTCACCGGCATCGCCACCTTGCCGCTGGGCTGGCTCAGCGACCGCTACGACCGGCGCGTGGTGCTCGCGGCCTGCGTGGTGCTGTGGAGCGCGGCCACCGCCATGCGCGGCACGGCCATGGACTACGGCGTGCTGTTCGTCGCCTCCGTCGGCCTGGGCGTGGGCGAGGCGGGCCTCACGCCCATCACCAACAGCATGATCCCCGACCTGTTCCCGCGCGCGCAGCGGGTGCTGGCGAATGCGGTGTTCGCGCTGTCGGCCATCTTCGGCAGTGCGCTCGGCGCGCTGCTGGGCGGCACCATCGTGCACCTCACCGACGACCTGCGGCCCTGGCTGCCCGTCGCGATGCAGCAGCTCGAAGCCTGGCGCCTGACCTTTTTCGTGCTGGCCTCCGCCGGCATTCCGGTGACGTTGCTCGTGCTGTCGATCCGGCGCACGCCGCGCGAAGGCTCGCAGGCCGCGAAGCCCGGGGCACCGGCCGCCGAAACCTCGGGCGCCACGACGCTGCGCGAGCACCTGCGCTTGCACTGGCGCACCTTCGCGGGCCTGGTGGTCGGTGTGGGCCTCACCAGCGTCGGCCTGAGCTCGCTGGGCACCTGGCTGCCGATCGTCACGGCGCGCACCTACGGCGTCACGCCGGTGCAGATGGGGCAGGGCATGGGCCTCGCATTCCTCTGCGGCACGGTGGCCGGCGGCCTGCTGGGCGTGGGCGCCATGCGCTACGCGCAGCCGCGCATGGGACCGGCCGCGGCGCTGCGCCTGATCATGCTGGGCAACCTCACGGCCGCGCTGCTGTCGACGCTGCTGCTGTTCACGAGCTCGGCCAACCACAACTTCGCGCTGCTGGGACTCCTGGTGGTGCCGCTCATCGGCAGCGCGGTGCTGCTGCCCAACGTGCTGCAGGACGCAGCGCCGCCGCACCTGCGCGCCCGCACCATCGCGATGCTCACGCTGGCCAGCCTGCCCTTCGGCGTGGTGGGGCCGCTGATGGTCGGCATGTTGTCGGACGCCCTCAAGTCCATGCCCAACGGGTTGGCGGTGTCCATCGTCGCGACCACGCTGGTCGGCGGCTGCCTGGGCGCCATGGTGCTGCGCGCCACCGAAGGCCCGTTCGTGCGCCTGATGCGCGAGGCGAAGCCGAACTGAGCCTTCTGCGCCGACATCCGCTCCCCCCAAATTCATCGTTCGTTGTTCCCCCATGTCACAACCCCAAGCTTTAGCCTCTCTTCCTGACACCGCGTCCGCACTGGCCGCCATCGATGCGCTGGTGGCGCCCCTGAACCGCAGCGACGCGCCCGGCCTGGTGCTGGGCATCGCACAGCATGGCCGCCTGCTGTACCGCCGCGCCGTCGGCATGGCCAGCCTGGAGATGGGCGTCGCGCTCACGCCGACCACGCGCATGCGCATCGCCTCCACCAGCAAGCATTTCACGGCCATGGCCGTGCTGCTGCTGGCCGAAGACGGCCTGCTGAGCGTGGAAGACCCGGTGCAGAAATACCTGCCCGAGCTGCCGCAACTGAGCGCCAACGGCCCCACGCTGCGCCACCTGCTCACGCACACCAGCGGCTGGCGCGGCCACGACGAGCTGTGGGCCATTGCGCACGGCCTCACGTTCACCTTGCCCGGCCCGGGCCTGCCGGCCATGGCGCGCCAGAGCGAGCTCAACTTCGAGCCCGGCACGCACATGGTCTACAGCAACGGCGGCTACTTCCTGCTGGCGAAGATCGTCGAGCGCGTGAGCGGCCAGAGCTTCAACGACTTTCTCAAGGCGCGCATCTTCGGCCCGCTGGGCATGGCCGACACCTCGTCGGTGCAGACCGACCTCGACGTGGTACCGCACATGGCCGGCCTGTACATGCCTGCGCCCGGAGGCGGCTGGCGCCGCGGCATGTACCCGTGCGAACTCGACGGCGGCGGCTCGCTGGTGTCGACGGCGGACGACATGCTGCGCTGGCTTGAACACATGCACGGCAGCGAAAAGATCGTGGGCAGCGCGAAGAGCTGGGCCCTGCTGTCGGAGCCCACCACGCTGTCGTCGGGCTCGAAGGTGACCTACGGCTTCGGCCTGGCGCGCCACCCGTACCGCGGCGTCGAGATCGTCCACCACGCGGGCGCCGTGCTCGGTGCGCAGTCGCAGATGATCAGCGTGCCCAGCCACGGGCTGCACATCATCGCCATGGTGAACGGCGCGCCCGTGTCGCCGGCGTCGCTGGCGCTCCGGGTGATCGAGCTGCTGCTGGGCGACGCGCTCGCGCCGCCCGAAGTGCGGCCCCTGGCCAGCGACTTCCCCGCGCTCGTTGGCCAGCGCTACCACGCACCGTCCACGGGCAGCCTGGTGGGCTTCGCGGAGGTCGGCGGCAAGCTGGGCATGTCGTGGCAGGCCAGCGGCGCGCAGCCGCTGCACCAGGGCGAGGGCAAGTTCTGGCTGGGCCTGCAGGACATTCCGGTGAACGACCTCGTGATCGACGCGGGCGACATCGACCCGCAACGCGCACCCGATGCGCTGGTGCTGCACGAAGGCGGCCAGCCGCGCCGCTTCGAGCGCCTGCCCGAGACCGCACCCGATGCCGCGTCGCTGGCCGACCAACTGTGCGGCGACTACACCAGCCCCGACCTCGACGCCACCGCGCAGATGGCGCTGGTCGACGGCAAGTTGCTGCTCACGGTGCAGGGCCGCCACGGCCAGCACGTGTGCGCACTGACGCCGTTGTCGGCCGACGTGATGGTGCTGGCCTCGGCCGATCCGGTGCTGGCGCAGCTGGGCAAATCGATCCTCAACGTGGAGCGCAAGGCCGGCCGTGTCGTGGGACTGCGGCTGGACACCATGCGCACCCGCAACATCCATCTCGCCCGCCAGGAGCCCCGCGCATGAAGTTCTTCACCACCCTGTTCGCCACCGAGACCAACACCTTTGTCTCGGCCCCCACCGGCCTGGGCAGCTACGAGGAATACGGCATCTTCCGCGGCGACGCCAGCACGCGCGATGCGGCCGGCTACGGCATGTACGCGGTCGAGGTGCGCAAGCAACTGGCTGCCGAGGGCCATGAAACGGTCGAGAGCCTGCTGGCCTTTGCGCAGCCGCTCGGTCGCACCGTGCGCAGCGTGTACGAGCGCCTGCGCGACGAAATTCTGGACGACCTGCGCAAGGCCGGCCCGGTCGACGGCGTGATCCTCGTGCTGCACGGCGCGATGGTGGCCGACGGCTATGACGACTGCGAAGGCGACGTGATCTCGCGCGTGCGCGACATCGTCGGCCCCAACGTGCCCATCGGCGTCTCGCTCGACCTGCACTGCCACCTCACGCAGAAGATGCTGGACGCGGCCGACACGATCATTTGCTACAAGGAATATCCGCACACCGACGCGTTCGATCGCCTGCGCGAGCTGATCCGCATCGTGGTCGACACCGCGCAGGGCCGCGTGCGGCCCGTGACGGCCGTGCACGACTGCCGCATGGTCGGCAAGTGGCACACCACGCGCGAACCGATGGCCGGCTTCGTGCGCCGCATGCAGGCCGCCGAACAACTGCCGGGCGTGCTCTCGGTGTCGCTGGGCCATGGCTTCCCGTGGGCCGACGTGCCCGAGTCGGGCGCCAAGATGTGGGTCGTGACCGACAACGACCCGGCGCTGGCCGCCAGGCTCGCCGAAGAACTGGGCCGCGCCTTCTGGGACCTGCGCCACGAAACCGGCGTGCCCTCGCTCTCGATCGAGGAGACGCTCGCCCGCGCCATGGCCGTGCCCGACGGCCCCGTGGTCATTGCCGACACCGCCGACAACGCCGGCGGCGGTGCCACCAGCGACAGCACCTTCATGCTGCGCGCCGTGCTCGATCGCGGCATCGGCGACGTCGCCTTCGGCGGCGTGTGGGACCTGGGCGCGGTGCAGCTGTGCCGCGACGCCGGCGAGGGCGCGAGCTTCGAGCTGCGCCTGGGCGGCAAGTGCGGACCGGCCTCGGGCGACCCGATCGACCTGCACGTGACCGTCAAGCGCGTGGTGGAAGCGCACTCGCAGGGCGGCCTCTCGGGCGTGCGAACGCCCATGGGCCCATGCGTGTGGGTGCAGGCAGCCGACGGCGTGGACATCGTGCTCATCAGCAAGCGCAACCAGGTCATCGGCGCCGACCTGTTCACGGGCCTGGGCATCGACCTGACCGCCAAGAAGCTGGTCATCGTGAAGTCGGCGCAGCACTTCCATGCGGAGTTCGGCCCGCTCGCCAAGTCGGTGCTGTATGTGTCGACGCCGGCCTCGTTGAGCACCGACTTCGCCAACCTGCCGTACCGCGTGCGCGACCTCGACTACTGGCCGCGCGTGGAACAGCCCGGCCGCCCGTACCACATGGCCGCGCCCGGCGAGCTCTACACCATCGACGGCCTGCGCATGCATCTGCAGCGCAGCGGGCCCGTGCCGGCCAGCGTCGCGCAGCCCACGCTCGTGATCGAAGCCGGCGGCGGCTGCGCCTCGCCGACCTACGCGCGGCTGCAGCAGGCGCTCGCGGCGAAGCACCCGGTCGTCAGCTACGACCGCGCCGGCATGGGCTGGAGCGAGGCCGACGACGCGCCCTTCGACGGCGAGCGCAACGCGCACCGCCTGCATGCGCTGCTCGAAGCCGCCGGCGTGACGGGCCCGATCGTGCTCGTCGGCCATTCGCTCGGCGGCCTGCTGAACCGGGTCTACGCGGGCCTGTATCCGCAGCAGGTGGCCGGTGTGGTGATGCTTGACGCCAGCCATCCCAACCAGTTCACGATGTACGACGCGCCGCCCGAAGCGCAGTTCGCCGCCGAGCGCGAGAAGCGCGCGAACTTCCAGGCCGGCGGCCCGCCGCCGCCGGAGCAGGCGCCCATTGAGGCCCTGTTCGCCGACATGCCGCAGGTGCTGCGCCAGATGAAGGCGACCTACACGCCCGAAGCGCTCGACGCCATGCTGGCCGAAGTGCGCGGCCTGCCGCACGTCGCGCGTCAGGCCGCTGCCTCGCCCGACTTCGGTGCGCGTCCGCTCGCCGTGCTGTGGGCGAAGCAGCAGCCGCTGCCGGCCGACGCCGACCCGGCGATCGCCGCGGTGCAGGCGCGCTGGCCCGCGTTCCAGGAGGCGCATGCGGCGCTGTCGACGCAACGTCGGCTGGCCTGCATCGAAGGCGCCGCGCACATGACGCTGGTGCTGCTGCCGCCGCTGGTGCAGCGCGTGGCCGAGGAAATCGACGGCGTGATGGCGCAGGTCGCATCCGGAACCGGCCGATGACGCCGCTGGCCGAACTCACCACGCCCGCGCTGCTGCTCGACGTCGGGGTGCTCGAACGCAACTGCGAGGCGATGGCGCAGCGCGCGGCGCGCCACGGCGTGGCGCTGCGCCCGCACCTGAAGACCGCCAAGTCGGTGGAAGTGGCGCGCCGCGCCACACGCGGGCAGGCCGGCGGCCTCACGGTGTCGACCGTGGCCGAGGTCGCTTACTTCGCGCGCCAGGGCTTCACCGACCTGACCTACGCCGTCGGCATCGACGCGAACAAGATCGAGGCGCTGCACGACATCCAGCGCGCGCACGGTGCGCGCGTGACGCTGCTGGCCGATTCCATCGAGGCCGTGCAGGCCGCCGGTGCGCGCGCGCGAACGCTGGGCGCGAGCTTCCGCGTGCTGCTCGAGATCGACACGGGTGGCGGTCGCGGCGGCGTCGGCCCGCACGACGACGAGCTGCTCTCGCTGGCGCGCGAAGTGCAGCGCAGCGAATCGCTGCTGCTCGCCGGCGTGCTCACGCATGCGGGCCACAGCTACCACGTGCAGGGCGGCACGGCGATCCGCGCCATCGCCGAAGCCGAGCGCGCCGGCGCCGTGCATGCGGCCGAGCGGCTGCGCGCGGCCGGCATGCCGGTCGAGGTGGTGAGCGTGGGCTCCACGCCCACGGCCGTGTGCGCGCAGACGCTCGAAGGCGTCACCGAGATGCGCCCCGGTGTCTACACCTTCTGCGACCTCGACCAGGTGGCGCGCGGCATCTGCGGCGTGGAAGACATCGCGCTGTCGGTGCTGGCCACCGTGATCGGCCACAACCCGCGCTCGCGCCGCGTGCTCATCGACGCGGGCGCGCTCGCGCTGTCGAAAGACCAGTCGGCGGCCGAGTTCCGCAGCGGCCTGGGCTTCGGGCTGGTGTGCCAGGTCGACGGCACCGTGCCGCTGCCCGGCCTGTGCGTGGCCGAGCTGCACCAGGAGCACGGCCTCATCGCCTGCGCGGGTGATGAAGAAGCAGAAGCCATGTTCCGCGCGCTGCCCGTCGGTGCCCGCGTGCGCGTGCTGCCGCACCACGCCTGCATGACGGCCGCGCCCTACGACCGCTACCACGTGGTCGAAGGCACGGGCAGCGGCGTGCAGGCGGTCTGGGACAAGGCGCGCGGCTGGTACGCCGGCGCCTGAAGCGAATCCATTTTTTTCGGAGAAGACAACGATGACGAAGACATTCCTTGCACGGCTCGCAGCCGTCGCCGCGCCTTTCGTTCTGGCCTTCGGCCTGGGCAGCGCGCCGCAACTGGCGGGCGCCCAGACGCCGGCCGCACCGCAGGCCGCAGCGAGTGCTGCCGCCGCGCCGGCGCCCGTGGCGGTGCCCGAGAAGCCCGCCGCACCCGCTGCCGCACATGCCGCCACGGCCAAGGTCGACAACCCCTACGGCGTCGGCGCACTCTGGTCGCAGAGCGATGCCGTCGCCAAGGCCGTGCTCGCCATCCTGGCGATCATGTCGATGGGCAGCTGGTACGTGATCGTCACCAAGCTGCTCGAGCAGATGCGCATGGGCCGCCAGGCGCGCGCGGTCGACAACGAGTTCTGGAACGCGGGCACCGTGCAGGCCGGCACCTCGCGGCTGGCCGAGGGCAGCCCGTTCCGCTTCATTGCCGACGCCGGCATGCAGGCCACGCAGAAGCACGACGGCCTGCGCGGCAAGGTCGACTTTGCCGACTTCGTCGATCTGTGCATCCACCGCGCCACCGAGCGCGTGCAGCGACGCCTGAGCAACGGCATGTCGCTGCTGGCCACCGTGGGTTCGACGGCGCCGTTCGTCGGCCTGTTCGGCACGGTCTGGGGCATCTACCACGCGCTCACCGCCATCGGCGTGGCGGGGCAGGCATCGATCGACAAGGTGGCGGGCCCGGTGGGCGAGGCGCTCATCATGACCGCCATCGGCCTGGCCGTGGCCGTGCCTGCGGTGCTGGGTTACAACTGGCTCCTGCGCCGCAACATCACCGTGATGGACGACGTGCGCGAGTTCAGCGGCGAGCTGCACTCCGTGATCCTGGCCGGCAGCGCCGCGGCCTGACGCCCGCGCGCACACGCAAGCGGACGGCGCCATGGCGATGAACATCCCGGCTTCCGGGGGAGACGAGGAACAGGCCATTGCGGCCATCAACACCACGCCGCTGGTCGACGTGATGCTGGTGCTGCTGATCATCTTCCTCATCACCATTCCGGTGGTCAATTACTCGGTGCCCGTCGCGGTGCCGAAAGAGCGCAACGAGGTGCGCGAGAGCAAGCCCGAGACCGTCGTGATCTCGGTGGACGCCAGCGGCCGCACCTACTGGTACGACACGCCGGTGCAGGGCACGCCCGCGCTGGTCGCGCGGCTCACCAAGGTGGCGGCCCTGAACCCGCAGCCCGAGGTGCACATCCGCGGCGACTGGCATTCCGACTACGAGCCGGTGGGCCGGATCATCTACGCCTGCCAGGCGGCCGGGATCGCCAAGGTGGGCTTCATCACCGAGCCGCCCGCGCGCAACTGAGACGAGCAGACAGCGAGACACGCCATGCCAAGAAAAGAAAAGCAGGGGCGGCGCAGCAGCGCGCCCTCCGATGAGCCCTTGATGGACATCAACACCACGCCGCTCATCGACGTGATGCTGGTGCTGCTGATCATGCTGATCATCACCATCCCGATCCAGCTGCATTCGGTGAACCTGAACATGCCCACGGGCAACCCGCCGCCCAGCGACCTCAAGCCCGAGGTGCTGCGCATCGACATCGATGCGCTCAGCGTCGTGCAATGGAACGGCGAGCCGCTGACCGACCGCAGTGAGATGGAACGGCGCTTCGAGCAGGTCGCCGCGCAGGCCGTGCAGCCCGAGGTGCACCTGCGACCCGACCGCCGCGCCAAGTACGAAGTGGTGGCGGGCGTGATGGCCTCGGCGCAGCGCACGGGCGTGAGCAAGCTGGGCATCGTCGGCGCGGAGCAGTTCGTCCCATGAAGCGCTCTCGCAAGGATTTCAATCCCAAGTCCCGCTTCGGGCCCGTGGGCATCGCCGTGATGGTGCTGTTCCACGTCGGCGTGGGCTATGCGCTCGTGTCGGGGCTCGCGCGACAGACGGTCGAGCTGATCAAGAAGCCGATGGAGGCAACCATCATCAGCGAGATCAAGCCGCCACCGCCGCCCCTCCACCGCCGCCTCCGCCGCCGAAGAAGATCGTGCGGCAGGAAACGCCCAAGCCGCCGCCACCGCCGCGCCCGGCCTACGTGCCGCCACCGGCCGTGACGCCGCCCGTCACCTCGGCGCCCGCGATCACCGCCGTACAGAACACCGAGCCCGTGCCACCGCCCCGGCCGCACCACCGGCGCCCCCGCGCCGCCGGCCCCGCCGAAGGCGACCACCACCGACATCGCGGTGGCCTGCCCGCGGCAGGTCAAGCCCGAGATGCCGCGCAAGGCGATGGACGAAGGCATTGGCGGCGTGGTCAAGGCCGAGGTGCGCATCAAGGGCGGCCACGTGCAGGAGGTGCGCTTCCTGTCGGGGCCGCGCGTGTACCACTCGGCCGTGCGCGCCGCGGTGATGCGCTACGAGTGCCAGACCACGGGCGATGCCGAGGTGCTGGCGACGCAGGAGTTCGTCTTCCGCATCGAATAGCGCGCAGGAGCCGGCCTTGCTTGCCTCTTCATGAAGGTGAAGGCCGGCCCCTGCCGAGCGCGCGCATCACGGCGGCCGTGCGCGTCTCCACGCCCAGCTTCACGTAGACGTGCTCCAGGTGCTTGTGCACGGTGCGCGGGCTGATGGTGAGCAGGGCGGCGATTTCGGCGTCGGTCTTGCCTTGCGAGAGCCAGTGCATCACATCGCCCTCGCGCGGCGTGAGGCCGGCGGGCAGGGCATCGGGCAACGTGTCGAGCAATGGCGCCTGGGCGCGGCAGGCCAGCCGGTACAGGAAGGCCACCGCCATCGCATGCTCCAGCCCCACGCGCCGGCAGTAGTCGGCCTGCAGGGCGGCGCGGCGGAATTCGCGCCGGCCCGGCGCCTTGGCGACGCGGCGGGGGGTGCGCAATCGGTGCGCGTCGGTGCCGCGATGCCGCATGGGCGAATCCCCGGACTCCAGCTTGTCCAGCAGGCGAAGTGCGTTCGCCCAATCGTTGCGCGACAGGTGCGTCATGGCATGCCTTTCGCGGTGCATACGCATTGCTGCGTATGGCGCCCGCACGCATCGAGAGACAGGATGCGCGCAGGCCCTTTGCCGCGAATTCAGTATAGGCACGCAAGGGCCGCGCAAGTCGCCTGCCGACGAAGGGGATACACATGGCCATCGACGAAACACGGCTTAACGCCTTCATGGGTAACTTCGTCCATGACCTCGGGGCCGTGATGCACGCGGCCACCGTCGTCGTCGGCGACCAGCTGGGCCTGTACAAGGCGCTGGCCGAAGGGCCCTGTACCGTGGAGGCGCTGGCCCGCCGCACCGAGACCGACCCGCGCTACCTGCGCGAATGGCTCTCGGCCCAGGCCGCCAGCGGCTACGTCGAGTACGACCCCAAAGGCGAGCTGTTCTCGATGACCGAAGAACAGGCCTTTGCGCTGGCCGAGGAAGGCAGCCCGGCCTTCGTGCCCGGCGCCTTCCAGATCGCCGTGGCGCAGTTCAAGGTCATTCCCAAGATGGTCCAGGCCATGCGCACGGGCCTGGGCATCGGCTGGCACGAGCACGACGCGGCCCTGTTCCATGGCACCGAACGCTTCTTCCGGCCCGGCTACGCGGCCAACCTGGTGAGCCAGTGGATTCCGGCGCTCGAAGGCATCGATCCGCTGCTGAAAAGCGGCGCGCGCGTGGCCGACGTGGGCTGCGGGCACGGGGCCTCGACGCTGCTGATGGCGCAGGCCTACCCCGAGTCCAGCTTCGTGGGCTTCGACTACCACGCGCCGTCGATCGAACGCGCGCGCGAAACCGCACGCAAGGCCGGCGTCGACGATGAAAAGCGCCTGCGCTTCGAGGTCGCGAGCGCCAAGGATTTCCCCGGTGAAGGCTACGACCTGGTCGCGGTCTTCGACTGCCTGCACGACATGGGCGACCCCGTCGGTGCGGCGGCGCACGTGCGGCAAGCCCTCAAGCCGCAGGGCACGTGGATGATCGTCGAGCCCTTTGCCAACGACCGGCTGGAAGACAACATCAACCCGGTCGGGCGCGTGTTCTATTCGGCCTCGAGCTTCATCTGCACACCAGCCTCGCGCTCGCAGGAAGTGGGCCTGTGCCTGGGGGCGCAGGCCGGCGAAGCGCGGCTGCGCGACGTCGTCTCGCAGGGCGGCTTCTCGCACTTCCGCCGCGCCAGCGAAACGCCCTTCAACCTGATCTTCGAAGCACGTCCATAAGGACACATGAAGGAGCCGCCATGTCACGCCAATACATCGACTGCCGCGAGTATCCGAGCACGATGAACTGCAGTGTCTCGCTCTGCGCCGACTCCGAAGGCGAACTGCTCGATGCCGCCGTCCAGCATGCCGTGGCCGTGCACGGCCACACCGATTCGCCCGAACTGCGCCAGCAGCTGGCGAGCATGTTCAAGGCCGGCACGCCGCCGGTGGAGCTCGCGAAGACGCCAGCCTGACGGACTGACTGAAGGTCCTGCGCGGCCCCGGCCGCTGCAACGAACCTTGATGCAGATCAAAGGCTTGCATCGGCCGGGCCCTTAGCCTGCCCCGATGCAAGCTTCCGCCGCGCTCGCGCCGTTTCCGTCCCTGCCATCGTCCGCTGGCGGCGATGCCCGCGCGGACGCCTGGCAGTTGCTCGACGACCCCGCCGAGTGGGCCGCGTTCGGCCGCCAAGTGGATGCCGCCACGGGTCGCTGGGAATCGCATGTGGCGGTCGAGGGCATGCATTGCGCGGGCTGCGCTTTCACCGTCGAGGCCGCTCTGGCGCAGGTGCCCGGCGTGCTCGAGGTGCAGGTGAATGCCGCGAGCCGGCGCGCGCGCGTCGTGTGGTCGGCTGCGGCCACGCGGCCTTCGCGCTGGTTCGAGGCCAGCGCGCGCGTGGGCTACCCCTTGCTGCCGGCCGGCAGCCGCAGCGCGCGCGAAACGCGCACGCGCGAACTGCGCATGGCGCTGTGGCGCTGGCTGGTCGCGGGCTTCTGCATGATGCAGGTGATGATGTACGCCTACCCGGCCTACGTCGCGCGCCCCGGCGACATGACGGCCGATGCGGCGCAGCTGCTGCGCTGGGCCTCGTGGGTGCTCAGCCTGCCCGTGGTGCTGTTCTCGTGCGGGCCGTTCTTTCGCAGCGCCTGGCGCGACCTGCGCACCGGGCGCATCGGCATGGACCTTCCCGTGACCTTCGGCGTGGTCATCACCTTCGTGGTGAGCACCGCCGCCACCTTCGACCCCACGGGGCCGCTGGGGCACGAGGTCTACTTCGATTCGCTGACGATGTTCGTCTTCTTCCTGCTTACCGGTCGCTGGCTCGAGGCGCGGCTGCGCGACCGCACGGCCGGCGCGCTCGAGGCGCTGATGCACCGGCTGCCCGACGGCGTCGAACGGCTCGGGGCCGACGGCGGATGGACCCGCGTGGCGGTGCGCCGGCTCGCGGCGGGCGACGTGGTGCGCGTGCGCCCCGGCGAGGCCTTTCCGGCCGACGGCACGGTGATCGACGGCGACACCACCGCGGACGAGGCGCTGCTCACCGGCGAGTCGCGGCCCGTGCCGCGCCCCTGCGGCGACCGCGTGCTCGCGGGCAGCCACAACCTCTCGGCCGTGGTGCAGGTGCGCATCGCCTCGGTGGGCGAGGGCACGCGCTTCGCTCAGATCGTGCGGCTCATGGAAAACGCCGCGCTCGACAAGCCGCGCCTGGCCCGGCTGGCCGACCGCATCGCACGCCCCTTTCTCATCGCCGTGCTGGCCTGTGCCTTCGGCGCGGGCGCGCTGTGGTGGTCGGTCGATCCCGGCAAGGCGCTGATGGTCGCGGTGGCGGTGCTGATCGTCACCTGCCCCTGCGCGTTGTCGCTCGCCACGCCGGCCGCGATGCTCGCGAGCGCGGGCGCCCTGGCGCGCGGCGGCGTGCTCACGTCGAACCTGCAGGCGCTGGAAGCGCTGGCCGGCGTCGACACCGTGGTGTTCGACAAGACCGGCACGCTCACGGGCGACACGCCGCGCCTGGAACGCGTGTACTGCCGCCAGGGCCTGCGCCCCGGCGATGCGCTTGAGATCGGCGCGGCGCTCGCGGCGCTGTCGCTGCACCCGGCCGCGCGTGCGCTCGTGAACGCCTGGCAGGCGCAGTTCCGCGCGCCGCCGGCCTGGTCGGCGACGCAGCTGCGCGAGACGGTGGGGCAGGGCGTCGCCGCGTCGCTGCACCGGCGCGATGCTGTGGACGACCGCGACGCGCGCCCCGTGCGCCTGGGCTCGGCGTCGTTCTGCGAGGTGCAGCCGCTCGACGTGGATGCGGCGCAGATCCACCTGAGCGACAACGAAGGCTGGATCGCCAGCTTCGTGCTCGCAGAAGAGCTGCGTCCCGATGCGACGCAAGCCGTCGCGGCGCTGCAGGCGCAGGGCTTGTCGGTGCGCCTGCTGTCCGGCGACCGCGACAACGCGGCGCGCGCCATCGGCGCGCAGGCCGGCATCGCGGCGGTGCAGGGCGATTGCGCGCCCGAAGACAAGCTCGAGGTGCTCTGGCAGCTGCAGGCGGCCGGGCGCGAGGTGGCGATGGTCGGCGACGGTTTGAACGACGGCCCGAGCCTGGCGCGCGCCAATGCGTCGTTCGCCTTCGGCCACGCCGTGCCGCTGTCGCGCGCACGTTCGGACTTCGTGGTGCTCGGCGATGCGCTGCAGGCCATTCCCGCGGCCGTGGCGCAGGCGCGCCGCACGCTGCGCGTGGTGCGCCAGAACCTGTTCTGGGCCGCGGCCTACAACGCCGTGTGCGTGCCGCTGGCCGTGGTCGGCTGGCTGCCGCCGTGGCTCGCGGGGCTGGGCATGGCGGCGAGTTCGCTGCTCGTGGTGCTCAACGCGGCGCGGCTCGCAGCGCCCGGCAAGGCGGCGGGGGCCTGAGATGGACGTGCTGTTCCTCCTCGTGCCGCTGTCGGTGGTGCTCGTGCTCGCGATTCTGGGCGGGCTCTGGTGGGCCATCGAGCGTGGCCAGTTCGAGGACATCGAGGTCGAAGGCGACCGCATTTTGAACAACGACTGACACCTTGATCTGCATCAAGCCTGGGCAGCAATAGCCAAAGGACACTGCCCGCCAACCACATCAACGGGCACCACGATGCAGCAGACCACGCACCCTCCAGCGGCCATCTACGACGACACCGTCGTGCGGCAGTTCGCACTCATGTCGGTGGTCTGGGGGGTGGTCGGCATGCTGGTCGGCGTGATCATCGCCTCGCAGCTGACCTGGCCCGACCTCAACCTCGGCATTCCCTGGCTCAGCTACGGTCGCCTGCGTCCGCTGCACACCAACGCGGTGATCTTCGCGTTCGGCGGCTGCGCGCTCATGGCCACGAGCTTCCACGTGGTGCAGCGCACCTGCCAGGTCCGTTTGTTCGCACCGGCACTGGCCTCGTTTGTGTTCTGGGGCTGGCAGCTGGTGATCGTTGCCGCCGCCGTCAGCCTGCCGCTGGGCTACACCAGCGGCAAGGAATACGCCGAGCTCGAGTGGCCCATCGACATCCTGATCGCCGTGGTCTGGGTGGCCTACGCCATCGTGTTCTTCGGCACCATCGGCCTGCGCAAGGTGCGCCACATCTACGTGGCCAACTGGTTCTACGGCGCCTTCATCATCGCGGTGGCGCTGCTGCACATCGTCAACAGCGCGGCCATTCCGGCCGGCTGGATGAAGAGCTACTCGGCCTACGCCGGCGTGCAGGACGCGATGGTGCAGTGGTGGTACGGCCACAACGCCGTGGGCTTCTTCCTCACGGCCGGCTTCCTCGGAATGATGTACTACTACATCCCCAAGCAGGCGGGGCGCCCGGTGTACTCCTACCGGCTGTCGATCGTGCACTTCTGGGCGCTGATCTTCACCTACATGTGGGCCGGCCCGCACCACCTGCACTACACCGCGCTGCCCGACTGGACGCAGTCGCTGGGCATGGTGTTCTCGCTCATCCTGCTGGCGCCCAGCTGGGGCGGCATGATCAACGGCGTGATGACGCTGTCGGGCGCCTGGCACAAGCTGCGCACCGACCCGATCCTGCGCTTTTTGATCGTCGCGCTGTCGTTCTACGGCATGTCGACCTTCGAAGGCCCGCTGATGTCGATCAAGACCGTCAACGCGCTGAGCCACTACACCGACTGGACCGTGGGCCACGTGCATTCCGGCGCGCTGGGCTGGGTGGGCTTCATCACCATGGGCTCGCTGTACTACCTGATCCCGCGCATGTACGGCCGCGTGGCCATGTACAGCGTGAAGGCCATCGATGTGCACTTCTGGATGGCCACCATCGGCATCGTGCTGTACATCGCCGCGATGTGGATCGCCGGCGTGATGCAGGGCCTCATGTGGCGCGAGATCAACACCGACGGCACGCTGACCTACACCTTCGTCGAAAGCGTGAAGGCCACCTTCCCCTACTACCTGGTGCGCGTGATCGGCGGCGTGCTGTACCTGGGCGGCATGCTGGTCATGGCCTGGAACGTCTGGATGACCGTGATCAGCGGCCGCTCGGTGCGCGCCGAGATCCCGGCCGTTGCCGCCGCCCACGCCTGAAGCCCCGAAGCCTTTGAGGACGCACGATGAACGCACCTGACACCAAGACCCCCGCGCCCGCCGCCACCGGCTTCACGCACGAGAAGGTCGAGACCAACAACCTGCTGATGATCGTGCTGATCCTGCTGGTGGTGGCCATCGGCGGCCTCGTGGAGATCGTGCCGCTGTTCTTCCAGAAGTCGACCACCGAGGCGGTGCAGGGCGTGAAGCCGCTCACGCCGCTGCAGCTCGCGGGGCGCGACGTGTACCTGCGCGAGGGCTGCTACAACTGCCACTCGCAGATGATCCGTCCGTTCCGCTCGGAGACGCTGCGCTACGGCCACTACTCGGTGGCCGGCGAGTTCGTGTACGACCACCCCTTTCAGTGGGGCAGCAAGCGCACCGGCCCCGACCTGCACCGCGTGGGCGGGCGCTACAGCGACGAGTGGCACCGCATCCACCTGAACAACCCGCGCGACCTCGTGCCCGAGTCGAACATGCCGGCCTACCCGTGGCTGGAGAAGGGGCTGGTCGACGGCGGCAGCATCGCCACCCACATGCGCGCGCTGCGCAAGGTCGGCGTGCCCTACACCGACGAAGAGATCGCCAAGGCCGCCGACGAGGTGGCCGGCAAGACCGACATGGACGCCACCGTGGCCTACCTGCAATCGCTGGGCCTGGCGCTCAAGTAAGAAGAAAGAACAGGCAACGCCCCATGACCGACATCACCACCCTGCGCATCGCCGCGACCATCGCCTGCTTCGTTGTCTTCATCGGCATCGTGGCCTGGGCTTCTTCGCGCCGCAACACGGAGCGCTTCGCCGAAGCGGCACGCCTGCCCTTCGAGCAAGACTGACGGGGAGCCCACCATGAGCGATTTCATCAGTCACTTCTGGTCCAGCTACGTGGCCGTGGCCTCGCTGCTGAGCATCCTGGGCTGCGTGCTGCTGCTGTGGCTCACGGCGCGCAAGCGCGTGGCCTCGGACGCCGACAACACCACCGGCCATGTGTGGGACGAAGACCTGCGCGAATCCAACAACCCGCTGCCGATGTGGTGGGTGGGCCTGTTCGTGCTGACCATCGTCTTCGGCATCGGCTACCTGGCCGTGTTCCCCGGCCTGGGCAGCTTCCGCGGCACGCACGACTGGAGCTCGCGCGGCGAGTACCAGGAAGACATGGCCAAGGCCACGCAGGCGCTGGAGCCCGTGTATGCGCGCTACGCCCCCATGCCGATCGAAGAGGCCGCACGCGACCCGCAGGCCCACGCCATCGGCGAGCGCCTGTTCATGAACAACTGCGCGCAGTGCCACGGTTCCGACGCGCGCGGCAGCAAGGGCTTTCCGAACCTCACCGATGCCGACTGGCTGCACGGCGGCACGCCCGACAAGATCGTCGAATCGATCACCAAGGGCCGCACCGGCGTGATGCCGCCGGCCGCCGCCATGGTCGGCTCGCCCGACGACGTGAAGAACGTCGCCAACTACGTGCTGAGCCTGTCGGGCGAGCCGCACGACTCGCTGCGTGCGGGCCTGGGCAAGTCGAAGTTCGCGGCCTGCGCGGCCTGCCACGGCATCGGCGGCGTGGGCAACGCCGCGATGGGCGCCCCGCGCCTGAGCGATCGCATCTGGCTGCACGGCTACGGCGAGGCCGCCATCGTGCAGATCATCAACGAGGGCAAGCACAGCGCCATGCCCGCCCAGGAGGGCCGCCTGACCGAGGCGCAGATCAAGCTGCTGGCGTCGTACGTGTGGGGCATGTCCAACCCGCCTGCCGGGACGCCATGACGCGAAGGACCGTCATTCCCATCGCCAGCGCACCACCCGCCGCTGCGCCGGAGGTCGGTCTCTACGAGGCGACGAAAAAAATCTACCCGCGCAGCGTGCAGGGCCTGTTCGCGCGCTGGCGCTGGGCCATGGTCTTCCTCACCCAGCTGGTGTTCTACGGCATGCCCTGGGTGGAGTGGGGCGAGCGGCAGATGGTGCTGTTCGACCTGGCCGCGCGCCGCTTCTACATCTTCGGGCTGGTGCTGTACCCGCAAGACCTGATCTACCTGTCGGGCCTGCTGGTGATCAGCGCGCTCTCGCTCTTCCTGTTCACGGCCGTGGCCGGCCGCCTGTGGTGCGGCTATGCCTGCCCGCAGACCGTCTACACCGAGATGTTCCTGTGGGTCGAGCAGCGCATCGAAGGCAACCGCAGCGCGCGCATCCGCCTCGACGCCGGTGCGTTCTCGCTCGAGAAGCTGGTGAAGAAGGCCTTCAAGCACCTCGTATGGATCGGCATCGCGCTGTGGACCGGCTTCACCTTCGTGGGCTACTTCACGCCGATTCGCGAGCTGGGCATGGCCTTCCTGCAGACGCAGATGGGCTCGTGGGAAGTGTTCTGGGTGTTCTTCTACGGCTTTGCCACGTATGGCAACGCCGGCTTCATGCGCGAGCAGGTGTGCAAGTACATGTGCCCGTACGCGCGCTTCCAGAGCGCGATGTTCGATCGCGACACGCTCATCGTCAGCTACGACCCGCAGCGCGGCGAGCCGCGCGCACCGCGCCGCAAGGCCGTCGATCCGCGCAGCGCCGCCCTGGGCGACTGCATCGACTGCAGCCTGTGCGTGCAGGTGTGCCCCACGGGCATCGACATCCGCCAGGGCCTGCAGTACGAGTGCATCGGCTGCGGCCTGTGCGTGGACGCCTGCGACAGCGTGATGGACAAGATGGGCTACGCGCCGCGCCTCATCCGCTACGACACGCAGAACGGCATGGAGGCCGGCTGGTCGCGCCGGCAGCTCTGGCGCCGCGTGCTGCGACCGCGCGTACTGATCTACACCGCGCTGCTCGCGCTGTTGGTGGTGGGCCTGCTCGCCAGCCTGGTCGTGCGCACGCCGCTGAAGGTCGACGTGGTGCGCGACCGCGCCTCGCTGGCGCGCATCGTCGAGGGCGGGCGGCTGGAGAACGTCTACCGGCTGCAGATCATGAACGCGACCGAGCGCACGCAGCACTACCGCATCGCCGCGCGCGGCATCGACGGGATGAGCGTGTCGCCCGACGAGGCCGTCGAGGTCGAGCCCGCGCAGGCGCGCTGGGTCGCCGTGCGGCTGCAGGTGCCTTATGGCGCCGCGCCGGCCGGTTCGCACACGGTGCACTTCGACATCCGGCAGGTGGATGGCGCGGCGCAGGTTTCCGAAAAAGCGGTCTTCCTGGTGCCGCGCTGAAAGGTCTTCCCATGAACGACGCCCTGCCGATGAACGAGCCCGCAACCTCCGGCCCCTGGTGGCGCTATCCACTGGTCTGGCTGGTGATCGCAGGGCCCGCCGTCGTGGTGCTCGTGAGCATCGCGACCGTCTGGCTGGCGCTGCGCACGCCCGAGGTGCTGGTGTCGGAGGACTACTACCGCGAAGGCATCGAGATCAACCGCACGCTCGCCGACAAGAAACTGATGCCGGCGCAGGCCGGGCGCAACCATGCGGCCACGCCCGAGGGCGACGTGCCGGTGCCCAAGCGGGGCGCGCAGTGAGTGCCATGCGCCGCGTGGCCGGCATCCTCTGGCCGTCGTTCCTCGTCGCCTGCGGCATGGAGGTGCTGGTGTTCGCGCTGATCGACCCGGTCCACTCCTACTGCGGCGCGGACGCGCTGCACATGTCGCGCCAAGGCATCTACACCGTGTCCTTCTTCGTGTTCTGGCTGATGGCAGCGGCCTCGAGCGCGTGCACCACGTTGCTGGCTCTGCCGTCAGAGAAAGAGACCGCGCAATGACGCTCGCCCTTGCCATTCCCGACACGCCCTCCGTGCTGCCCGTCGAACTGCTGCGCCGCTTCGACGTGCCCGGCCCGCGCTACACCTCGTACCCCACGGCCGACCGCTTTGTCGACAGCTTCGGCGCCGGCGACTACGCCCAGGCGCTGCACCAACGGCGCGACGCGGACACGGCGGGCGAGCCGCTGTCGCTGTACGTGCACATCCCGTTCTGCGAATCGCTGTGCTACTACTGCGCCTGCAACAAGGTCGTCACCAAGCACCGCGAACGCGGACGCGCGTACCTCGACTACCTCGCGCGCGAAGTGGCGCTGCAGGTCGCGCAACTCGGGCCCGACGCGCCCGTCGGCCAGCTGCACCTGGGCGGCGGCACGCCGACCTTCCTCGACGACGAAGAACTGGGCGAGCTGGTCGCGATGCTGCGCCGTGCGTTCGCCTTCGTGCCGGGCGGCGAGCAGTCGATCGAGATCGATCCGCGCACCGTCGATGCACAGCGCTTGGCGGCGCTGGCCGCGCTCGGCTTCAACCGCCTGAGCTTCGGCGTGCAGGACTTCGACCCCGCCGTGCAGCAGGCCGTGCACCGCATCCAGCCGGCAGAACAGGTCTTCGCGCTGATGGACACGGCGCGCGCGCTGGGCTTTCGCTCGATCAATGTCGACCTGATCTACGGCCTGCCGCGCCAGAACGACGCCTCGTTCGAGCGCACGCTCGCGCAGATCCGCGACCTGCGGCCCGACCGCATCGCGCTGTATGCCTACGCCCACCTGCCGGAGCGCTTCAAGCCGCAGCGGCGCATCGCCGCCGACGAACTGCCCGATGCGCCCACGCGCGTGCGCATGCTCGGTCGCGCGATTGCCGCGCTCACCGAAGCCGGCTACGTCTACATCGGCATGGACCACTTCGCACTGCCGGACGATCCGCTCGCCGTGGCCAAGCGGGAGGGCCGGCTGCACCGCGACTTCCAGGGCTACAGCACGCAGCCCGACGGCGACCTCGTCGCGCTCGGCGTGTCGGCCATCGGCCGCGTGGGCGCGACCTACAGCCAGAACGCGAAGACGCTCGAAGACTATTACGCGCTGCTCGACCAGGGCCACCTGCCCGTGGTCAAGGGCCTCGCGCTGTCGGACGACGACGTGCTGCGCCGCGACGTCATCATGGCGCTGATGTGCCGCGGCCGCGTGGACTTCGACGCCGTCGAGGCCGCGCACGGCATCGCTTTTGCGGACTACTTCGCGCCCGAACGCGCCGCGCTGGCGCCCATGGCCGAACAGGGGCTGGTGTGCCTGTCGGCGCGCGCCATCGAGGTCACCGAGGCCGGCTGGTTCCTCGTGCGCGCGGTGGCGATGGTGTTCGACCGCTACTGCGCCGCGACGCGCACGCGCTTCTCGCGCGTGGTCTAGGACGGTATGGACTCACCCGCACTCGCCGGCGCCGCATTGCTGATGGGGCTCGCAGGCGGGCCGCATTGCGTGGCGATGTGCGGCGCGGTGTCGTCCGCGGTGATCCGCATCGTGCCGGCGGGTGGGCCCTCGCAGGCCACGCACGCCATCGCACCGGTCGCCTTCCACCTCGGCCGCATGGCGAGCTACGCAGCGGCCGGCGCCGTCGCCGCCGCGAGCCTGCACGGCCTGGGCGCAGCGAGCGCGCAGGTCGCGGCCTGGCGGCCGCTGTGGGTGATGCTGCATGTGTTCGTGCTCGCGTGGGGCGTGGTGCTCGCTGTCGCGGGTCGCCAGCCGCTGTGGGCGCAGCGCGCCGGGCGCGCGCTCGAAGCGCGTCTGCGCCCGAGGGCCGGCAGCTCGCTGCTGGGCGTGCTCGCCACGGGCACGCTGTGGGTCGCGATGCCTTGCGGCCTGCTTTACTCCGCGCTGATGCTGGCCGCGTTGGGCAACGGGCCGTGGCAGGGCGCCTCGACGATGGCACTGTTCGCGCTCGGCAGCAGCGTGTCGCTGCTCGCAGCGCCGTGGCTGTGGCAGCGGCTGCGCGGGTGGGGTGACAGCGGCACGCGCCAGGCCTGGGGGGCGCGGCTGGCGGGTGTGTTGCTGGCGGCGGTGGCGTTGCAGGCGTTGTGGATGGATTTGAGCCATCGCATTGCCGATTGGTGCGGCTGACGACCCGTTCATCCGTCGCCGATGTCGCCGAAGGATGGCGTCGGTCGGCATTTAAGCTCGCGGCTTTGATGTCCTCTGGAACCGCATGCTCTCTGCCGCCCGCCATCTCGCCTTTCACGGTTCCCTCGTCTTGTTGTTCGGATTGCTGCTGGGCGCGCCCTATGCGCGAGCGATCAAGCGCAATGCCGCGGCTCACGTCGTGAATTCCTGGCGCGTCGCGCACTTGAGCCTGCCGATCGGTGCAACCTTGATGTTCGCGGTTGCCGCATGGCTGCCATCGGTGTCTGCGCCGGCGCCTCTGGCGTGGACCATTGCCATCGCCCTGATCGTGTCGGCCTATGGATTCTGTGTCTCTACGCCGCTGGCCGCGTTGACCGGCCGTCGCGGGTTGTCGGCCGGCGAGGGATGCGAACGTGTGGTCTATCTCGGCAACATGATCGGCGCGATCGCCTCGATCGTTGGCGGTGCGGCGCTGGTGGGGGCGGCGTTCATCGCTCTGTAGGCGTGCCACGGCGCCGTCGCGCGCCCAGTCCTTTTTTCAGGGCGTCGGACAAGCCTTCAGCCGATGCTCTCGATCAGCAGCGCCTGCAGCACGAACCGCCGGTTGTCGGCCGGTGCGGTGCGCTCGCCGAGCAGCCCCGCGAGCGCGGCCGTGGGGTGGCTGTCGGCTGCCGCACCGTCGTGCACCGGAATGCCCGCGTGCTGGCCGATCTGCCGCACCAGCGCCGCATCGATGCCCTCGCAGGCCACGGCGTCGTAAAGCCGGCCGAGCATGCGCGCCGTGTGCTGCAGCTCCTGCACCGGCGTGGCGGGTGACAGGCTGGAGCGCATGGTCGCGACCTGCGCGCCCAGCTCTTCGGCGGCCTGGCGCAGCAGGGCGAGCGCGTCGCTGTCGCCGGTCTCGCTGAGCAGGCCGAGGTTCTTGCCGCGCAGCAGCCGCGGCGGCGCGGCGCCGTCGAGCGCGGCGCGCTGGAGCAGCCGGGCGCGGCCGAGCAGGCTGGCTTCTTTCTGGGGCGACAGCGCAGCGGCGAAGGAGTGCATGGCAAGGTTCGACATGTGTCTCGCGGAGGCTAGCCAGCCTTGTGTTTCCCGCCTTGACGCACATCAAGGCCGGGGCCGCTGTTACACGCCGGACACAGAGCGTTCACCCGACGTTACGCACCGATGCGGGCCGTTGTCACTGCGGGGCCTCGCGCTTCCTAGCATCGAGACATCGCCTGATCGCAGGCGAAAGCTACACAAGACAGAACGCCGAGGAATCCCCATGCTCACGAGTGCCCGCCCCCATCCCATCCTCCCGCTTCGGCCCCTTCCGACGGTGCAGAAGGAAGACGCGGGCCGGCGCACGGCCGAGCGCCTGCGCGTGCTGGCCGAGCAGCTGCAACCGCAGCGCCGCATGGTGCACACGGGCGATGTGATCTACCAGGCCGGCGAACGCTTCGGCAACCTCTACATCCTGAACTCGGGCTTCTTCAAGATCGTGAACCTCTCGGCCGATGGCCGCGAGCAGGTGGTGGGTCTCAAGTTCCGCGGCGACTGGCTGGGCTTCGACGGCATCGCGGGCCAGCGCTACGTGTGCGACGCCGTGGCGATGGACACGGGCGAGGTCTGGGTCGTGCCCTACGAATCGCTGCTGACGGCCTGCACCGCGCACCCCGCGCTGCTGCAGATGCTGCACGCCGCCATGAGCCGCGAGATCGCGCACGACCGCGATTCGCTGATGTCGGTGTGCACCTTGCCGGCCGACGCGCGCGTGGCCGACTTCCTGCGCTACTGGGCCGAGTCGCTGGCCGACCGCGGTATGCGCACCGACGAGATCACGCTGCGCATGACGCGCGCCGAAATCGGCAACTACCTGGGCATGACGCTCGAAAGCGTGAGCCGTGCGCTGTCGCGGCTGGCGCGCGACAAGGTCATCGGCTTTGCCACCAAGGGCCGGCGTGAGGTGCAGATTCCCGATGTGGGTGCGCTGTCGGCCTTCGTGCAGCGCTGCCTGGCGCCGGCGCCTGCCATGCTTCAGTAAGACGAGACGCCGCTCACTCGCGCGCAGCCAGCAGCGCCCGCGCCATCGCACGCGCCAGCTCGCTGCGCGAATAAGGCTTGCGCAGCAGCTCCCAGCCCGGGGGCGCTTCGCGGTCGGCGTCGAGCAGCTCCGCCGAGAACCCCGACATCAGCAGCACCGCGAGCCGCGGCTGGCGTTGCACCGCCTCGGCGGCCAGCCGCGTGCCGCGCATGCCGGGGCCGAGCGCGATGTCGCTCAGCAGCAGGTCGAAGGGCGTGGCCTCGGCGGCCATGGCGGGCAGGGCCTGTTCGGCGTTGGCAGCAGTCACCACCTCGCAGCCCAGCGTGGTGAGGAAGGTGTGGACGACCTGGCGCACTTCGGCGTCGTCTTCGACGAGCATCACGCGCAGGCCGGGTGCCAGCGTGGCCTCGGCTTCCACTTCGGTGAGGTCTTCGTCGGCGGGCGCCACTGTGTTCGCCGCATCGGCCTCCACCTGCGGCAGGTAGAGCGTCACGGTGGTGCCGCCGTTGACCTTGCTGTCGATGGCGATGGCGCCACGCGATTGCTTCACGAAACCGTACACCGTGCTCAGGCCCAGGCCGGTGCCACGCCCCGCTTCCTTGGTGGTGAAGAAGGGCTCGAAGATGTGCTCCATCACCGCGTCGGTCATGCCGGTGCCGCTGTCGGCGATGGAGAGCGCGACGAAGCGGCGGCCGGCGTCGGCGTCGCTGAGTTCCTGGCGCACGGTGGCGGGCAGGGCGTCGCAGGCCTCGGCGCGGAAGTGCAGCCGCCCTCCCTCGGGCATGGCGTCGCGCGCGTTGATGGCGATGTTCAGCAGCGCCGATTCGAGCTGGCCCGGGTCGGCGCGCACGGCGGGGCAGGCGTCGGCCGTGTCGATCTCGATCTGGATGCGCTGGTCGAGCGTGCGGCGCAGCATGTCGGTGAGCGAGTGCAGCATCTGCCGCACGTCGACTGCGTCGGGCTGCAGCATCTGGCGCCGCGAGAAGGCCAGCAGCTTGCCCGTGAGTTCGGCGCCGCGCCGGCTGGCGCGCGCGGCGGCGGCCACGAGCTGCTGCGCGTAGCCGTCGGCCGCGAGCTGCGGCAGCTCCTCGAGCACCTGCAGGTTGCCCTGGATGATGGTGAGCAGGTTGTTGAAGTCGTGCGCGATGCCGCCGGTGAGCTGGCCCACGCTCTCCAGGCGCTGTGCGTGGTTCAGTGCCTCTTCGGTCTGCACGCGCTGCAGGCTGGTGGCCAGCAGGCTGGCCACCGATTCGAGAAAGCGGACCTCCTCGTCGCCGAAACGCCGCGCGGCCGTGGCGCGCACCGACAGCATGCCGGTCACGCGGCCCCGGTCGGACAGCGGCACGGCCAGCGCGCTCACCAGTCCGGCCTCGAGGTACGCGGGTGGCACGGCGAAGCGGCGCTCCTCGCGGTAGTCGGGCACGACGACCGGGCAGCCCTGCGAGAACACGTAGCCCGGTTGCGTGTCGGGCCGGTTGGCGATGCGCAGGCCGACGCTTTCGTCGGCGAGCAGCCCTACGCCGCTCGCGAGGCGGAACTCGCGCTGGGTGCCGTCGAGCAGCCACACCATCGCGACCTCGACCTGCAGCGCGGTCGCGACGATGTCGGGCACCTGCGCCAGCACCACCTGCAGGTCGCGCGTATCGACGGCCAGGCGGCCCAGTTGCGCGAGGTGTTCGCTGTAGCGCGCGCGCTGCAGCGCCTGCTTCACGCGCGGGTAGGCGCCGATGTCGCGGATCGCGGCCACCACGAACGGCAGGCCCTGGTTCTGCAGCGGGCTCAGCGCGATCTCGACCATGACCTCGCTGCCGTCCTTGCGCTTGGCGACGAGCTCCATGTCGGTGCCCATCGGGCGCGGACGCGGCGCACGGCCGTAGGCTTCGCGGAACGCGGCGTGGCGCGGACGGATGCTGTCGGGCACGAGCGCTTCGACGCTCAGGCCCACGAGCTCGTCGGCCGCGTAGCCGAGCATGGCGGCGGCCGAGGGGTTGGCCAGCACGATGCGGCCCGACTGGTCCACCACCAGCAGCGAATCGGGGTAGGCGGCGAACAGCGAGCGGAACACGCTGCCTTCCTCGACGCCCGAGGGCAGGCCCGCGATGGACGGTTGCTGCGGCGCTTGGTCGTCAGCCATGGGTGACCGGCGGCACGAGGATGTAGCCCGCGCCGCGCACCGACTTGATGAGCTGCGGATCGTCGGCGTTGGCCTCGATCTTCTTGCGCAGCCGGCCGACCTGCACGTCGATCGTGCGGTCGAAGGGCGCGGCCTCGCGACCGCGCGTCTGCTCGAGCAGGAAGTCGCGCGAGAGCACGCGGCCCGGGTGGCGGGCGAAGGCGCACAGCAGGTCGAACTCGCCGGTGGTCAGCGGCACGGCCTCGCCCTGCGCGTTGCTGAGGCTGCGCGCGGCGGTGTCCAGGCGCCAGCCGGCGAAGCGCAGGCGCTCGGGCGGCGTGGGCGCGGCGACAGCAGCAGCGGGTGCTTCGGGCGTCAGGCGCCGCAGCACGGCCTTGACGCGCGCGACCAGCTCGCGCAGGTCGAAGGGCTTGGTCACGTAGTCGTCGGCGCCCACTTCGAGGCCCACCACCTTGTCGACCGGGTCGCCGCGGCCGGTGACGATCACGAGGCCGCAGCGCCAGTTCTCGCGGATGTGGCGGGCAATGGAAAAACCGTCTTCGCCGGGCAGGCCGAGGTCGAGCAGCACGAGGTCGGCCGGGTCGGCGGCCATGAGCGCCCGCAGCGCCGCGCCGTCGTGGATCTGGGTGACGCGAAAGCCGTGGCCCTGGAGGTAGTTGGCCAGCAGCAGCGTGATGTCGACCTCGTCGTCGAGCACCGCGATGTGGGGGGCAGAAGTCATGCGGGGGCTGGGAGAAAAAACGCCGGCGCCACGGGGAGGGCGCAGGGAGCCCGGGAAGCGTAGCACGCAAGTTGCGGCTGTGGCAGCCGCAGCGCGCGCCGTTGATCTGGCGCAAGGCCTGCGGGCGGGGCGCTTCCGAGAATCGCGGCCACTGTCCACCGTGTCTGAAGGGTACGTACGCATGGCATCTTTTCTTTTCTCGGGCGCGCTCGACCTCCCGTGGTGGGGCGTGCTGCTGGCCGCACTGGCACTGACGCACGTCACCATCGCCTCGGTCACCATCTTCCTGCACCGCCACCAGGCGCACCGCGCGCTCGACCTGCACCCCATTGCCAGCCACTTCTTCCGCTTCTGGCTCTGGATGACGACGGGCATGGTCACCAAGCAATGGGCGGCCGTGCACCGCAAGCACCACGCCAAGTGCGACACGCCCGAGGACCCGCACAGCCCGCAGGTGGTGGGCCTGAAGCGCGTGCTCTGGGGCGGCGTGCTGCTGTACGTGGCCGAGGCGCGCAACCCCGAAACGCTGAGCCGCTACGGCCACGGCACGCCCGACGACTGGCTCGAGCGCCGGCTCTACACGCGCTACCAGACGCTGGGCATCACCTGCATGGGCCTGATCGACATGGCGCTCTTCGGCGTTTTGCCGGGCGCGCTGGTGCTGGTGGTGCAGATCGCGTGGATTCCGTTCTGGGCCGCCGGCGTGGTCAACGGCATCGGCCACTTCTGGGGCTACCGCAACTGGCCGGCGGCAGACGCGAGCACGAACATCTTTCCCATCGGCCT